>CADBWR010000009.1 GCA_902798425.1 uncultured Bacteroidales bacterium | reverse complement strand
GAACTGGCGCGTGCTCTTCGGCATCTTCTTCGTGGTGGGCATCCTGTCTACGGTGCTGCTCTTCGTAACACCTATCGAGGAGCCACCCATTGAGGGCAGACCGTCGACCTTTGTAGAGTGTTTCAAACTGCTGGGAACACCGATCGTCCTCCTGTCGTTCTTAGGCATCATGTGCCATGTAGGCATCGATGTAGGTACTAACACCACTGCACCGAAGATTCTGATGGAGCGTCTGGGAATGACGCTCAACGAGGCAGCTTTCGCCACAAGTCTGTACTTCATCTTCCGTACCCTTGGCTGTCTGACGGGTTCGTTCTTCCTCCGCGTGCTGAAGATGCGCACCTTCTTCATCATCTCTGTCATCATGATGGCTCTGTCGATGTGTGGCCTGTTCATCGGTACAGAACAATGGATGCTCTATACCGCCATTGCCCTGGTAGGTTACGGCAACTCCAACATCTTCTCCATGTGCTTTGCCACTGCTCTGGAGTCTATGCCCGACAAGCAGAACGAGGTCAGTGGTCTGATGATTATGGGCCTCTTCGGTGGTACCATCTTCCCACTCCTTATGGGCTTTATGAGCGATGCCATTGGACAGGCTGGCGCCGTACTGGTAATGGCTGTCGGTGTCGTCTATCTGTTTACGTATATCAAGCAATTAAAAACCGCATAAATTATGAATAAGCGTTATGTTGTAGGGCTCGGCGAAGCCCTGTGGGACGTACTCCCCGAAGGAAAGAAACTGGGTGGTGCACCTGCCAATTTTGCCTATCATGCAGGACAATTCCTTGGTCCTGACAACACCATTGCTATCAGTGCATTGGGCGAAGATGCCCTGGCTGAAGAGACCATTGAAGCACTGAAAGAACATGGACTGAATTACCTGATGCCACGCGTGGGCTATCCTACCGGAACGGTACAGGTTACGCTATCAGGCGATGGCATTCCTGCCTATGAAATCAAGGAAAATGTGGCATGGGATAACATCCCCTACAATGCAGAGATTGCAGAGATTGCCAAGAACTGCCGCGCAGTATGCTTTGGTTCGCTGGCGCAGCGTAATGTTGTCTCGTGGGCTACCATTCGTCAGTTCCTGGACGATACGCCAGAGGACTGCTTGAAAATCTTCGATATCAATCTGCGCCAGCAGTTCTATACCAAGGATGTCATTGAGGAGTCGCTGAAGCGCTGCAACATTCTGAAGATTAACGATGAAGAATTGGTTGTCATCAAGCGCATGTATGGCTATGACGATCTGGATATGCGTGGCATCTGCGAGAAGATGCTGGCAGAATATCAGCTGAAGATGCTGGTGTTGACGTGTGGCACTAACGGCTCGTACGTCTTTGCACCTGGACTGACGTCATTCCAAGAGACGCCGAAGGTGACCGTTGCTGACACGGTAGGTGCTGGCGACTCGTTCACGGGGTCGTTCTGCGCAGCTATCCTCAACGGCAAACCTCTGGAGGCTGCTCACCGCATAGCAGTAGAGGTCAGTGCCTATGTCTGCACACAGAATGGTGCTATGCCCAAATACCCTGACACACTGATTGCCAAGGTATAACACATCAGTTCTAAACGACAGTCTGTCCTTTGAAGGCGATACCTTCTTGGGACAGATTTTTTTATTTTCGTATGACAGGTACCAGGTACCTGTCATATATATGGGAAGTAAAGTTACTGTTTCTTATATATCGTCAATGGCTTGCGTGCTGATGAACGAATACTCAAGACCGTCAACCTGCGAGTGTTGTAGCGAAAGATGACGGTAAAGCCCATCAGATAGATGAATCTGACATCAAGGCGTGTTGACGGATTGCTGGCTGTAGGAGTCTGAGCAATGCGTTTTAAATTCTCAAGCAGACAACGTAATAGACGGCGACTATAAGTGTCGCTGCCGGTACGCTCATCATAAAAAGTGAGAATTTTCTGTAGTTGATTTGTGCTACGACGGCTGAATTCTATTGTCAAAGCCATTTGGCAAACATTGTTTTAAATTCAGTCATCGATACCGTTTCACCACGTTCCACTTCAGCAACCTCTTCCTCTATATCGGGCGTAATCTGTAAGACTCCGTCCACGATACGGGCATAGGACACTTCATCAGAAATAACGAATTCATCGTAGTCGCATGCTGCATTGCAAATCGGCTCCTGTGCAGACAGACTGCTACCGTCTTCCTCATCAATAATGGGATATGGTTTACTCTCCTTCTTCATCATCTTATTATTTGTCTGCAAAGATACGACAAAAGAATGAGAGTTCCAAATTTTCTCTCTCTTTTTCTATACCACAATGTCAAAGACCGCTTTTTTATTTTTATTCAAACGTCAACAGTTTATTCCGATTCTGCGTCTTTTAGTCTGATGTATTTGCCATATTTTATAGAGAACTGGTCTATTTCCTTTTCAAAGTGGATCACTAGAACCGTCCCGTTTTTTTCCACTCAGTACCAACCCGCATTTTATTGCAGAAACCCATTTTTTTGCAACAAAGATTGTCAGACTGTCAAAACGCCGATGTACAGGGCGTTTGCAGTCTGTTCAGAGACTGTCAAGACTGACAAGAGACTGACAACATTTACTCCAGAAATCAGCTGTATATTTGCGCGTATCAGCTGTATTTCTGCGCGTATTAGCTGTAGAAGCGACAAATTCTCTAGAGAATTTCTGTCGTATACAGCTGATTTACAAAAAAACTCTGGTACTGAAGTGAACCCAGAAAGTTGGACACAACTGAAAGGTTCACTTCAAAACCTGTCCCTCTGATTGACATGTCATTATCAAGAATTAACTTTCAGTTTAAGCAAATCGAAATACATCAGACGAGTATTCAGCGGCAGGCGACCTACGCCGATACCCATGTATTTGGCCTCCAGACGCTCGTCAGCAATAAGATAACGGAAACCGTTCTTCTCGTAGTAATGGAGCGTATCTGGACGGTTCAATGCATCGACAATAAGAAAACGACATCCCGTGCGGTTATTGGTGCGGAAGAGCACTTTCTTGCCAAGCAGCTTGCGCTGATTGACAAGGCAATCCTTGGCAAAGAATTCATCAAGGTCACCTTCGCCACAACTGAAAGGCTTGCAAGCGGCAAGCTTTTCTTCTGTGAGCCGCACGAGGTCACATTCGCTTAGGAGTTGCTCTACAGTCATAGGGCTGTGCATGTCTTCAGGAAGTCGGCGACCACCTGTGCCTCATGGCGATAGTCCTCTGTGCCGGGGTTTTGCTCCGTAAGCGTGGCCTCGCTTTCAAATGTTTTTGCTGTCTCGCCATAGAGAGTCGGGATAGCTCTTATTGCTGTTGCCATAATCTTAATACGTATTAATGTTCTATTTCACGTTGCAAAAGTAGTAAATAAAAACTGAACAGCCAAATTTTTCCCACCATTCTTTTCAGCAAGATGAAACAGGTGACAGGAACAATCAGAGGGACTTCACTTAGAAGAATTTCACGATGTATTCCAAAGGTCTGTGCTGTGGTTAAAAGTAAGCAAAAAAAACAAAAGTGCCAAACTTTCAACCATATTTCAAATAATTATGGTACCTTTGCAGCGAGAGTATAATAGGAAGCTATGAAGGTTATCGTATCACAAGAAATAGAGCGTGTATGCCCTGAGTTTGTTGGAGCATGTGTGGAAGCACAAGTAGTGAACACGGCATATTGCAAGGAACTGTGGCAGGAGATAGAGGCTCTTGGCAACAAGTATCGTGCGGAGCTGACTACAGAGTCGCTGAAGGAAATGACCAGCATAGCAGCTACAAGACGAGTGTATAAGGCTTGTGGCAAAGACCCCTCACGCTATCGTCCCGCTTCGGAGGCACTGATACGCAGAGTGTTGCAGGGCAAGGAATTGTACCAAAGAGACACCCTCGTAGACCTTGTCAATCTGGCATCCATCGCCTTCGGCTACAGCATTGGCGGCTTTGATGCAGACAAGTTCGTGGGCGACACGCTGACGTTAGGTGTAGGACGCGAGGGAGAGCCATACGAGGGTATTGGTCGCGGTATGATAAACATCCACGGCCTGCCCGTCTACCGTGATGCTGCAGGAGGCGTAGGCACGCCCACCAGCGACCATGAACGCACGAAGATGACCATTGACACGCGCCACCTAGTGGTGCTCATCAATGGCTATGACGGTAATGAGGAAAGAGTGCGCAAGAATGCTGAATATATCCAGACACTGCTTCAGAAATACGGACAGAGTGATGGCGGTACATACTTTATCTATAGAAAAGAAATCAGCGAGGTATTCACTTGAATAACCTCGCTGATATTCTAATTATTATTGTCTGTCGCCTAACGGATTACAGTGCTGACACAGCAAAGAGCCACTCGTAGATGCAAGAGCAGACGCCGAAGAGGGCAATGCCTGCCGTGCAGATGGCGAGGGCAAGGCGGGTGTTGCAATCCGTCTTGAAGGTGGGCAGCGGAGTCTCTGTCTTATTGATATACATAGCCTTGACGATGAGCAGGTAGTAGTAGAGTGACACTACCGTGTTGACCAAGGCAATGAAGACAACGAAGTATGCCCAGAAAGAGCCCTGCTGAGCAGCAGCCATGAAGACGAAGAACTTCGAGAACATGCCGGCGAAGGGAGGAATACCAGCCAGCGAGAACAGAGCCAGCGTCATGAGGAACGCCAACTTGGGGTTGGTCTGGTAGAGGCCGTCGTACGATGACAGAGTCGTCGTACCACACTTCTGCTCGACGGCTGAGATGACAGTGAAGACAGCCATATTGGCAACGACATAAACAAGCACGTAGTACATGAGCGACGCCATACCTGTCTGCGAAGCTCCAACGACTGCCAACATGATATAGCCTGCCTGTGAGATAGAGCTAAAGGCCATGAAGCGCTTAAGCTCGCTCTGACGGATGGCGAAGAGGTTGGCGATGGTGATAGAGAGCACGATGAGCACATAGAGCATGTACTCCCAGTACTCTACCAGCGGAGCAAAAGCCTTAGCCAGGATGAGCATGGCAGCGAAGGCTGCAGCACCCTTGGAGCAGACAGAGAGGTAACCGGTGATTGGCGTAGGAGCACCCTCGTAAGTGTCGGCCGTCCAGAAGTGGAAGGGCACAAGCGACAACTTGAAGGCAAGTCCGCTGAAGAAGAACACCAGACCAAGGATGGTCAACGGTGTAACACCCTCATAGAGAGGATTACAGCCCATGATGGCCTCAGCGACATCGCCAAAATAGAGCGTACCGGTGGCAGCATAGACGAAGGAGATGCCATAGAGCATGACACCACTGGAGAATGTAGCCACAAGGATATACTTGGCAGCAGCCTCGGCACTCTTTTTCTTGAACTTGTCGAAAGCCACCAGGCAGGCCATAGGCACTGAGGCGGTCTCCAGACCCAGGAAGAACAGCAGGAACGAGCCGCTGGATGTCATCACATACATACCCAGCAAGGTAGAGAGTATCAGCAGATAGAACTCACCAGCATATTTCGAAGCCTCATTCTTCAACCAAGGCTGGGCCATGATAACAACGATGAGCGCACCAATGGTGAGAATCATCTTCATGACATTGGCGGCCTGCGTAGCTACATACATGCCACCGAAAGCCTCAGTGGGGCCAGCGAGCAAGGCAATACGTACAGGTAATACTATCAGCAATGCAGCAGTGACAGCAAACAGCACATCGAGTTTCTTCTCGCTACGATGCATGATGAAGTCTACCACAAAGACTGCTAACAAAATGAGTACGAGGTAAAACTCGGGAATCATATTTAGGAATTGTCCGTAATTCATATCAGTCACCTCCTTTATTTAATAATGTTTTCGAGAATAGGTCCTACGGCATCATTGATGACATTGCTTGCCCACATGGGGAACAGACCAAGACCAGCCACACAGGCAATGAGGCAGATAACGGCAACGCGCTCGTCCCACGTAGCATCGGTGAGCTCCAGATAGTGCGGATTCTTGACCTCGCCATAGAGAATCTTACCAACAACACGCAGGATGTAGACTGCCGTGATGACAATCGACGTACATGCGATGATGGTAGCCACACGATGGAACGTATCGGGATTCTCGAAAGAACCTACGAAGATGGTCATCTCAGCAATGAAGCCCGAGAAGCCCGGCAGACCGAGGTTGGCGAGACCAGCAATGACATAGCCTACAGCGAGGAAAGGCATAATCTTCATCAAGCCGTCCAGATAGCGGATGTCACGGGTGTGGGTACGACCGTAGATCATACCGATGAGGGCGAAGAAGAGGGCCGTCATCAGACCGTGAGAGAGCATCTGCAGGATAGCACCGGTGCAAGAGGTCTTGGTCATCATCAGCAGAGCGAAGAGTACCAGACCGCAGTGAGACACGGACGAGTAGGCATTGATGTACTTCAGGTCGGTCTGTACACAGGCTGAGAAGGCACCATAGACTACCGAGATGGTGGTGAGGATAAGGAATATCCACGCCAACTCATTGGCAGCATCGGGCAACAGATACATAGCCACGCGGAAGCAGCCGTAGCCTCCCAGCTTCATCAGCACACCGGCATGGAGCATAGAGGGGGGCTGAAGCATGACCGTCAGGTGACCATGTGTGGAAGGGGAACAGGGCGCCCAGCACACCGAAACCGATGAAGATGAAGGGGAAGAACATCTTCTGGATGTTAACGGGGATGTTGTGCATGGCAGCAATCTCGTTGACGTTCATCGTGGTGGCTCCGCTGAAGTAGTAGATGCCCAGCAGACCGATGATGAGCAGGGCGGAACCGCCCATCAGCATCAGCGTCAGCTTCATGGCAGCATATTCCTTGTTGCCGGAACCCCATACACCAATGAGCAGGTACATGGGAATCAGCGCTACCTCATAGAACATGAACATGGTGAACATATCGGTGCAGATGAAGAAGCCATAGACACCCGTGGAAAGCAGGGTGAACCAAAGGAAATACTCCTTGGTCATGGGCTTGAGCTGCCAAGAGGCAAAGGTACCGGTGAAGACGATGACGCTCGACAGGAGCAACATGACGACAGAGATACCATCGACACCAACAGAATAGGCGATATTAAGGGGCTTGAACCACGGTGTAGAAGCCGTCAACAGCATCACGTCGGTATTACCTGCTGCACGCTGCTGAACGAAATAGATGGTCAGCCATACGGACAGGGCCAGCAAACACGAGGCGCCAACCACCATCACGCCACGCACCTGATTGAGGCTCTTGGCCAGCCAAAGACCAACGAGCATCAGGGCGGGGATTACTACGAATAATGTTAATATACTCATAAATGTAATTTACAATTTGACTATTTACAATTTACGATTTATATCGCAAGCAGGATTAACGTTAATGCTACCGTTCCAGTGAGGAACCAGACAGCATACTGGCGGACATCGCCACTCTGCCAGGGACGCAAAGACTCACTGGCCTCGTTGGCACCCCATGCCATAAAGTTGAACGTGCCGTCAACAATGTGGCGGTCGAACCAGGCAATAGGTGTAGAGACGCAACGGAAGATAATGCGATGCGTGACATACTGCCAGATTTCGTCCTGATAGAAGCGCTTGTAGGCGGCACGGTGCAGCTTGGGGAACGCTTTGTACAGGCGGTCAGCAATGGGCTGGCTCTCACCTTTATAGATATAGGTAGCCAGACAGATGCTCAGAATGGCAATAATGGTAGAGGTAGCAGCAATCTGCGTGTCGAAGTGGATGGTGTAGTCGGTACCCTCGGCAGATACGAACGAACCGAAAGAACCACCCCACCCTGCAAAGCCTGCAATAGTGGTATAGATACCTACCCCCATCGTAATAACGCAAAGCACAATGAGGGGAATGGTCATCGTAGCGGGAGCCTCGTGAGGAGTATGGTGCTCATGGGCCTCGACATTCTCTGTGCCCCAGAAGATGCCGTAGTACAGACGGAACATGTAGAAGGCGGTCATGGCGGCAATACCCGTCATAATCCATCCTACAACAGGACTGTAGGCAAAGCAGGCGGTGATAATCTCATCCTTCGAGCTGAAACCAGAGAAGAAGGGAATACCTGCGATGGCGAAGCAGCTGATGAGGAAGGTGATGTTCGTAATCGGCATATACTTGCGCAAGCCACCCATCATAGCCATCTCGTTAGAGTGGACAGCATGGATGATGCAACCGGCACCAAGGAACAGACAAGCCTTGAACATAGCGTGGGTGAACAGGTGGAACATACCGGCCATGAAACCCAGCTGTGCGTGATTGTCGAGAACTCCGTGGTGACCAGGCAGGCTCACACCGAGGGCAACCATCATGAAGGCAATCTGTGAAATGGTCGAGAAGGCCAGCACACGCTTGATGTCGCTCTGGGCACAGGCCACGGCAGCGGCATAGAAAGCGGTGAAGACACCCACCCAGACGATGATGCTCATCTGAGGCTGAGCATACTCAACCCAGAGGGGGAACATACGGGCTATCTGGAACACACCGGCAACAACCATCGTGGCAGCGTGGATGAGTGCAGAGACAGGCGTAGGACCTTCCATGGCATCGGGCAGCCAGATGTGCAATGGGAACATGGCACTCTTACCGGCACCACCGATGAACATCAGCACCAGGGCGGTAGGCAGGATGAATGCTCCTGCAGCCATAGCCTTGGCAGCATTGCCGGCAATGAACGGTGTGGTACCCTCGCCCATCACAATGTCGCCAGCAAACGAGAAGCTGAACGAATCGGTGTAGTAGCCGAACAGCAGGATACCGATGAGGAAGAACATATCAGCAAAGCGCGTCACGATGAAGGCCTTCTTAGAGGCGGCAATGGCGGGCTTCAACGGATAGTAGAATCCAATCAGCAGGTATGATGATACACCCACCAACTCCCAGAAGGTGTACATCTGGAAGATGTTGGTGGCGACAACCAGTCCGAGCATAGACATGGTGAACAGGCTCAGGAAGGCGTAGTAACGCTGGAAGCCCTTCTCACCGTGCATGTAGCCGAAGGAGTAGATATGTACCATCAACGAGACTGTCGAGATGACAATGAGCATCATCACCGAGATGGGGTCCAGCAGGATACCCATGTCGAAATGCAGATTGCCCAGTGGCAGCCATGTGAAGTTATAAGGAACAATGGTGGCGTAGGTGCCGTCAGCCAAACGGTCTGCACCATAATAGGCGAAAGCCGTCAGGTAAGAGAGCACGGTAACCAGTCCCAAGGATGTCGTACCGATAAGACCAGCAGTCTTATGCGACATCTTCATGCCAGCAAGCGCAAGAATCACGAAGGACAGCGCAGGCAGCAGAAGAATCAGAAATGAATAACTATATATTTCCATAATTATCAATTATCAATTATTTATAATACTTACCATTTCATGTTCTTAATACTGTCAACGCTATCGCTGTGGAAGTTGCGGTAGACATTGATGATGATAGCAATAGCCACAGCCGACTCGGCAGCTGCCACACCAATGACAAAGAGCGTCATGAACATACCCTCCATGCCGTGGGGATAGAGCAAGCGGTTGATGGCTGCAAAATTGATGTCAACGGCATTGAGCACCAGCTCGACAGAGATGAGCATGGCAATCAGGTTGCGACGGGTCACAAAGCCATAGACGCCGATAAAGAACAACAGCGCACTGAGTGCGAAATAACATTCTACAGGTACCATAGCTTAATCCTCCTTCTTTTCTTTACGTGCAACAACCAAGCCACCGATGATGCAGGCCAGCAGGAACAGCGAGATGAACTCGAAAGCGAGGACATACTGATACTTGCCAGCACCTACGAGGGCTGTACCAATCTCTTTCATAGGAACCTCCACATTAGAGGGAGCAATGGTGTAGAAGCCTGTCTTCAGCAGAATCAGGGCAACGACAACCAGACCAGCCAAAGCTGCCAGGCCGCCACCAATCATCTTGCTGGACTTTACACGCTCCTCCAAACCCTGAAGGGTGCGCTTGCTCACCAACTGGATGGCGAAGACATAGATCATCGTAACACCTCCGGCATATACCGAGATCTGAGCAGCGCCCAGGAAGGTGTAGTCGAGCAGGAAATAGATGCCTGCCACACCAAAGAGCACGAACAACATGAATGTTGCGGCTCGCATAATTCTCGTGGTGGTGACACACAACAGCGCTGAGCCGATGATGAACACCGCGAGAATGATAAACATGATAGTATTTGCCATAATGCGTTACTTCGTTTTAGTATTAAACTTACCGACTTGCCACTCGGCACCACCCTCGATGAGGTTGGGCAGCGAACCACCGGCATAGACCTCCTTGTCGAGGTGCAGCACCAGCTTAGAGCGGTCGAAGACGGCATTCTCAAAGTCATTTGTGAACTCGATGGCATCGAAGTTGCAGGCGTTGGTACAGAGCTGGCAGAACATGCAGTCGCCCAGGTCGTACTGATAGTCGTCAAGCACCTTCTTCTTCTTTCCTGTCTCAGGGTCCTCAGCCATATGGCTCAGAATCTTGATGGTTCCGTTGGGACAGGACTTCTCACACAGCGTGCAGGCGGTACACTTGTAGTTGCCATTCTCGTCGCGCTTGAAGACGAGACGGCCACGGTGACGCTTGGAGACATGCAGTGTGGTCTTGCGGTTTTCGGGATACTGCTCTGTAGACTTGTTGGTGAAGAAGTCCTTGAAGTACTCCTTCCAGGTAATCTTCATACCAGTGGCCAAAGTCTTCAGGGCATGCCCGATTTCTCCGAAATATGTTTTGTTATCTTCCATTGCTATACCTTATTTAATATATAGGCCCAAGGCCACTACAACAGTCATAATTACGAGATTGAGGAGAGCCAGCGGCATGAGGTACTTCCACTCCAGTTTCAGAATCTGGTCGATACGCAGACGGGGGAACGTCCACTTAATCCACATCAGAATCCACACCAGGAGGAAGGCCTTACCCATGAACCCAGCCACCAAGGAATACGGTAGCGGCAATACCTGCGATGATAAAGAGGTTCAGGAACTCAGCGAGGTAGAAGAAGCCGAAGCCCATACCTGAATACTCGGTATGGTGACCGGCGGTCAACTCACTCTCAGCCTCAGCCATATCGAACGGGCCACGGTTTGCCTCAGCATTTCCTGCAATGAGGAATACAAAGAAGGCGATGATGGCGGGGATATGCCCCTGGAAGATGAGCCACTTCCAAGGACCTGTCTGTGCCTCAACAATTCCAGACATCTGCATGGTACCTGTCAGGATGACAGCGGTAATCAGGCAGAGACAGAGTGACATCTCGTAAGAAATCATCTGTACTGCGCCACGCATGGCAGAAAGCACTGAGTACTTGTTGTTAGAACCCCAACCAGCCAGGAAGATACCTACCACGCCTATCGAAGAGATGGCGGTGAGCAGGAACACGCCGACGTTGAAGTCGAGGATGGTAGCACCATTGTTCCATGGCAGGAACGAGAAGGCACCTACAGAACCAATAATCACCAAAAGCGGAGCAACAAGGTAGAGCACCTTGTCGGCACGGTCGACAATGAAGATCTCCTTGATGAGCATCTTGAACACGTCGGCAAACACCTGCAGCAAGCCCCAATAACCTACTCGCATCGGGCCCAGACGGCACTGGAAGTAGGCGCAGACCTTACGCTCCATAAATATCAGTACGATGGCTATCAGCGCATATCCCAGCAGGATACCTGTGCCAACCAATACGCACTCAATCAATATCGCCAACCATTCAGGACAACCTAAAGTGACCTGCAGCAGTTGGTCGAACCATTGTGTTATAATTGAGAAATCAAACATATTATCTTTATTCTTAATTCTTTACTCTTAATTTCCCATTATCTGTCAATATCTGGAATTACTACGTCAATAGCGGCGCACGTCGCGATGAGGTCGGCAACTTTCTGACCACGCAGCATCTTGTCGAAAGCACCTACCAGCGAGAGACCCATGGGGCGCATCTTCATACGGTATGGGCACTTGTCGCCACGAGAGTCGAGATAAACACCGAACTCACCTGCTACACCTTCTACAGAGTAGTACCACTGTCCCTCAGGACACTTGATGATGGGCTTCTGCTTGACGTAGAAGTCGCCGGCAGGAATATTGTCGATGAGCTGTTCGATGATGTTCAGACTCTGGTACATCTCGTTGATGTGGACGAGGTAACGACCCATCGAGTCGCAGCTGCTTTCTGTGCACTGCTCCCACTGTACCTTGTCGTACATGTCGTAAGGATGGTTTTTGCGCACGTCGTTCTGCCAGCCAGAAGCACGTCCGGCAGGACCTGTAACGGCGTAGCTGACGCAATCCTCCAAACTCATAGGACCACACTGTTCCAGACGGTTATGGGTAATCACATTGTCGCCAAAGACGTCCATGTACTCCTTAATCATAGGACGCAGGTACTTCACCAGTGCCTTGACGTTCGATACGAAGTTAGGATCGATATCGTCCTGCAAACCACCAATGCGGTAGTAGTTCTGAATGAGTCGACCACCCGTGGTCTCCTCCATACAGTTCAGCACGTGTTCACGATCACGCATGCCATACAGGAACGCTGTGAGAGCGCCCAAGTCCTGAGCAACACACGAGGTGTAAAGCAGGTGACTGTCAAGACGCTGCAACTCGTCCATAATGGTGCGGATATACTTGATGCGGTCGGTCAACTCGACCTCTAAAGCCTCCTCGATAACACCTACCAGTGCATGACGGTGCTGCATGGCACCCAGATAGTTCAGACGGTCGGTCAGAGCCAGTGTCTGAGGATAGGTCATACCCTCCCACATCTTCTCAATAGCACGGTGGATATAGCCCAGGTGTGGATAGATGCGCTTGACGGTTTCTCCGTCAAGGACGGTCTGCAGACGGAGCACACCATGGGTGGCAGGGTGCTGAGGACCGATGTTGATGACATAGTCGTCGTTGGTAAACAGCTTGTTCTGCTTAGACTGCAGGACACCATCCTTGTCGAGGTAGTACTCCAGACCGTAGTCGGGCTCTACATCATCTTCGAGGGTGTACTTACCATCAGACTGCCAGTCCTTACGGAAGGGATGGCCCTTGAAGTCTGAACGCAGGAAGAGACGGCGCATGTCGGGATGACCCAGGAACACGATGCCATAGAAGTCATACACCTCGCGCTCCAGCAAGTCGGCAACATGCCAGATATTAGAAACGGTGGGCAGATAGGCAACCTGCTGACCTTCCATGTCACTGACGCCATTGCTCTGCATGCCGTCGCCACACACTTGCATCTTGGCAATCTGCTTCACTGAGCAGCGCTCGTGTGTCTTGGTATTCTCAAGGATATAGATACAACCGAGGCCCTCTTCGCTTCCGAAGTCCTCGCCGACGATGGTGACAAGATAGTCAAAGCCCAGCCTTTAGCTCTTCTGTAAATTCCTTAGGTACTTCTGTTACCACGATGGGCTCACGGCGATGGTCGCCAAGCTTGGAGCGGAATGTCAGTTCCTCATTGGAAACACCCAGTGCAGCCTCTTCTTTGGTCTGCTTGTGGTTGGCACCACCAAAGAATTTCTCAATCTTCACCTTACGCTGCAGCTGCATCATGCCATACATGATAGCCTCTGGACGTGGGGGGCAGCCAGGAATAAACACATCGACGGGGACAATCTCTTCGATACCCTTTACTACATGGTAGCTGGACTTGAAGGGACCACCGCTGATGGCACAGCCACCGACAGCAACCACATACTTAGGCTCAGCCATCTCGTCGTACAGACGCTTCAGGGCCGGAGCCATCTTGTGAGTGATGGTACCAGCACACATAATAAGGTCTGCCTGACGGGGTGAGTTACGTGTTACCTCGAAACCAAAGCGGGCAAAGTCGTAGCGGGAACAGCCACAGGCCATGAACTCGATACCACAGCAAGAGGTGGCAAAGGTCAGTGACCAGAGAGAGTTGGAACGTCCCCAGTTAATCAACTGGTCAAGCGAGCCTGTAATCACATTGACACCACCCTCATGGAGCTCGTCAATGATTTTCTCCAACGAGGCATTGTCCTTCCACTCCTCGTAAGGGATACTCTTGATGTGCGGCTTTCTTACTTCCATTCCAAGTCTCCTTTCCGCCAGGCATAAGCCAAGCCTAATACTAACACTACCAAGAAGAAGCCAATGCTCAGCAATGCTGCTGAACCGAACTCCTTCACTACTACCGCCCATGGATACAGAAACACTGTTTCTATATCAAACATGAGGAACAAGATGGCAAAGAGGTAGAATCCCACAGACACGGGCAACCAGGAGCTGCCTCTTGTGGGGATACCACTCTCATACGGCTCACCCTTCACCTTCGCGTAGGACCGTGGTCCTATCAGCTTGGCTATCACGTAAGCCGCTACCACCAATGTCAAAGCCGTCACCAAGACGGTGATTAACAAAGTAAAATTCATAAAAAACTATATATTACAATATTGTATGCTTTCTAAGCGACTGCAAAGGTACAAAGAAAAAAACAGAAAGAAGAATGATGAATGAAGAATTTGAATAAAAAACGAAAAAAAATAAAAGCCGCTACCACATTCGGGTAACGGCTTCGATTTATTTCTTCTTTGGGAAGGCTTCTTCGGAGAGTTCCTTAAAGAAGTCGTATTCCAAAATTTCACTTATCCTCATAAGCAAACGAACATCCACGCTCTTACGTTTAAAGATGTTGTAGACGTTTGTACGCTCGCAAGGAATCTGAGTTGCTAACCAGGCAGCAGACTTTCCCTGCTTTCTGAGAATTTCTTCAATGTGCTTACCGATATTCATATCCGCAGTCTCGATTTAGTTTCAATTCATTTGGCATTTTCTCGGCTGCAAAGGTATGAAATATATCTCAATATATCAGCACATTATTGTAGAATTCTTTTGCTCAAAAAGCATTATGTTGTAGAATTTTTTTCTCTGTCACGAACTTTTCCACCAAATTCACAAGTTTAGAAGGTCTTGTTTAACTTCTCAAACTCTTTCTTGGCATTTTTCATGTCGTCAAGAAATTCTTTACTGGAATGCAAACGTGCATAACAAGCAGCGGCAAGCATACGCGAAGCATCAACATCGCTTTGCCAGTGATAACCGGCAATGACGCGGCTCTGTCCCCATTCGTAACCCAGTTTGAAAAGCTCATTCTGGGCAGCAGGATTGATTTCGCATAGCAGAAGAGCCATACCCCACCCTCTTATAGTATGTCCGGAGGGATAAGACCCCGTCTTGCGCAGATTATCCTCATCAGAAGGAATCAGTGTAGGCTCATTGAAGTAGACGTATGGACGCTTGCGCAGATAGGTATTCTTAGGTTTCGACGCACTCAGTCTGATGGTTGTTACACCACGGTCAAGCACCTTAAAGATAGCTGGTGTCTTCTCAGAAGAGATTTCCATGCCAAAGACTTCGCTGAACAGGACAGCCATGTCAGCAACTTCTGAGACAACCTCACGTATGGCCTTCTGTGCACGCAGTGAGTCCTGGCGTTGCTGCTTTCCCCAGAAGTACTGCGAGATGTCAGCGATAAACTGGGACGATCCTTGCTCAGGCGGTTTCGGCAACCAATAGACAGCATCGGGAACCTCGTCAGCAGTCAGATACACTTCAGCAGATTTCTGAGCAAATACGATGTTACTCGACAATAAGGTTGTTGCTATGAGCAACAGGATATTCATTCTCTTCATAGTCAATAAAAATATTTCTGAAAAGACACAAAAGACGTTCGTTCTATTATCTCGAGACACATGCGACTGTTGTGGTAAGGACACTTCCAAAAGCCTGCATGGTCGTCACTGGTATTCAGCGTGCCATCAGCATGGCGGCTCCAGTACCACTCGCCATGCTCGTAGTCGATGAGTTGGTCTTTGATGTACTGCCAACAGCGACAGGCTTTGTCCAGTGCCTCCTCATCGTGGAAATACTGGTAGAGATTAAACCACCCCACCACATTTTCTGCCTGTACCCACCAGTGGAGATCGTCGTCAACATGACCCGTATCAAGGTTGGCCTCATGAATCATGCTGCCATCAGGGCGCAGGCCTTTCTCAGAAGCCTTAGCCACCTGGCGGACTATTCCTTCCACTTTGTCGAGCACCTTTCTGTCACCCAACACCAAAGCGGCTTCATGCATCAGCCACGAACACTCGATATCGTGGCCATAGCTTTCCAAGTGTCCAGCGCCACGCGTCCAGTCCATCTCAAAGAAGAGGTCCAGATGGTGTGTTTCGGGATTCAGTATTTTATCAGTGAAAATGTCGATGAGATTGCGCACTGAAGATTCGACACTCAGAACGGTCTCCATAGGTACACTGACACCTATAGGAAGTACGGCACCAATGGCAGGAACATAGTCGCACGACTGTTTAGCCTGAAACTCTCGCAGACAGCGCAACAGATTGGTATAGGGTTCGATGATGTGCAGATGGGTATTCTGTGACTTGGGATAGTTGGCATCCAACTCTGACAAGCGCATATCGGCAATAGTCCCCCACTCTCTTGTGCAAGCCTCTATATAACCATTATGCTCCTGGTCGAAGGCATGCTCTTCAATGCAGTCATACAGGTCGAGGGCATACTCCAGCGCTTCACGGTCACCCGTAGCACGTGCATACTCCGTCAGTCCATAGATGGCAAAACCAATGGCATAGAACTGTTTCTTGGTATCCAATGGTCGTCCTTGGTAGTCCACACTCCAGTAGACGCCGCCATACTCAGGGTCGATAAAATGCTCCAAGATATAATCCTTGGCACGGGTGGCAGCATCCAGATACTCTTGGTTCCCCAGCACGCGGTATGCTGCCGAGAACGACCATAGAATGCGGGCATTGAGTATGGCACCCTTTTCTGCCTCAGGGTGCAACACACCCTCGCCATCCATACGACCATAGAAACCGCCATGTTCACGGTCTTGCATCTTATCAAGCCAGAAACGCAGAATGTTATTTTGAAGAACATCCTGCATCTCTTGTTTCATCATCTGTACCTTATTCATTTCTTAATCGGATAAATATAGAGCAATCCTATCATGATAGCTGCAATTATAGCGGGGAAGACAGAGAACAATGCCCAAATCATGCGCTGTACGGAATCAATATCCGTAATGGTTATAATGGTCTGTCCTGTAGCATCAGTCCCCGAGATAAAGCCTGCAATACCCAGCAGCAGGGCAACCAGAGAACCAGAAATGGCAGTACCAAACTTCATGGCCATCGTTCCTGACGAGAAGATAAGACCTGTCGACGAGGTACCATTCTTCTCTGTAGCGTAGTCAGAAACGTCAGCATACATAGACCACAGCAGAGGTGAATAGATACCAATACCAACAGAGGTAAGAATAACCACCGCGACCATCATCCAAATGTAGGCGGGATCCATAGGGATAAAGAAATAGAGCACAGAGGTTGCTACACAGATGACGCCAGCCCAGATGAAGGCCATACGCTTGGAGCCCACCCATTTGGTGAATACAGGTGACACACCTCCGAAGACCATACACGTCAGCTCACCAAAAGTCATAAAGACTGTATAGTTGATAATCAGTCCGCTGACGGTGACTTCTCCATTCATACAATATTCGAACATATAACCTGCCACAGCATAGCGGAAGCCATTGAAGAAATTCATGCAGACGCCAATGAGTGTTAGGATAATCCAGGGTTTGTTGCGGAAAAGATCCGCAAAGGGCTTGAAGGAGAACTTCTCAGCACGGATAGGCTTGAGGCGCTCTTTGGTCAGCAGTCCACAAGCCAACGTACCTGCTGCAGCCAATATGCCAAAGAAGGCACCGAGCACTGCATACTGGTGCTGGTCAGAACCGCCTACCAATTTCTGTAAATAAGGGAAGGACAGCAGGGTGACAAAACCCATGGCATAGGCCCCTACCATACGGAACGACGAGAACTGGTTTTTCTCATTATCATCGTCCGTCATCACGCCCAACAAGGAACCATAAGGTACATTAACAGCAGTGTAAACAGCCATCATCATCAAGTACAACGAATAAGCCCAGATACGTTTGCCAACAGGTCCAAAGTCAGGGGTATATAGCAACAGTGCAAAAATCAGACCAAAAGGAACTGCTCCGTAGATAAGCCAAGGGCGATAGGTACCCCAGCGGCTCTGAGTGCGATCAGCCAGTGTTCCCATCATAGGGTCTGTCACCACATCAAACATACGGGCAATGAGCATCAGCGTTGCCGTATCTGCTACCGTCAGTCCGAAGATATTTGTAAAGAACAAGGGGAAAGCGATAGACATCACCTTCCACGTAATGCCGCCAGCTGCTGCGTCACCTAACGCATAGCCAATTTTCTCTCTAAGTTGTACTTGAGCCATTGTTTTTTTTGTTGATGCTTTTTCCGATTAATGAGTAATACGCTGCAAAGATACGAATAAGTGAGCGAAAATGCAAATCTATTTGAGTATTTTCGCGTGACGATTTTTTTCAACTAATATCTTGATAGTCTCTACGCTGGCTGCCGTATAATAGCCATCCTCGGGCGTATTCATACAGTAGTCCACCAAGCGTTCGATACTGGAAGTCGCTACATGCATGCGTGTGTCTGCCGAAGCATAGTAGATAAACACCTTGCCATTCTCGTCGGCTATCCATCCGTTAGCGAAGGCTACGTTCATCACATCGCCCAGATACTCGTCACCCTCAGGAACGAGGAAGAAACCACCCGGACGGGCAATGACCTTCGTGGGGTCGTCAAGGGCTGTCATGTACATATACAACACATAGCGCAGACCATCGGCCGTGGCACGTACACCATGAGCTAGGTGCAGCCATCCTTTGGCGGTCTTGATAGGATGTGGACCCTCACCATTCTTTACCTCAGTGATGGTGTGGTATTTACGCTCATAGATAATCTTCTCTTCTTTAATTTCAGCATGAGTAATATCGTCGACCAGCGCCCAGCCAATACCACCACCAGAACCAGTATCAATGAAACCATCTTGCGGACGGGTGTAGAAAGCATATTTGCCATCCACAAACTCTGGGTGCAACACGACATTGCGTTGCTGAGACTTCGACTTCAGGTCGGGCAAGCGATACCACGTCTTTAAATCTTTGGTACGGGCAATACCCGCCGTAGCAGTAGCAGCACTCAGATTGCCTGGTTCTGAGTCGTCGTGGCGCTCAGCACAGAAGACGCCATAGATCCAACCATCCTCATGGGCGGTGAGACGCATATCGTAGACATTCGTGGCAGGAACAACATCGTCAGGCATGGTGATAGGCTCGTCCCAGAAACGGAAGTTGTCGACACCATTGGGTGACTCTGCAACAGCAAAGAACGACTTACGGTCGGCACCCTCTACGCGTACCACTAATATATACTTCCCCTGCCACTTGATGGCTCCTGAGTTCAGCGTAGCATTCATCATGATACGCTGCATCAGGTAGGGATTGTCCTGTTCATTGAAGTCGTACTTCCACTCCAGGGGCGTATGTTCGGCTGTCAATATCGGGTATTTGTACTTCTCATAGATACCATTACCCCACTCCAATGGTTCATTCTTTCTTGTCAGCAGCTCTTCATGGTGAGCACGCAAAGCCTTCACTTTCTCTTGGTAATTCATAACAGTGATTATTTAATAGTGTACTTTATTTCGTGATAATATCCTTCAGGAACAACGTATTGTCTTTCTCATATAACTGCTTGAAATAGGCAGCATCTGGTTGCGCCGGAGAGGGGCCAAACCACTCCTCCTTATAGTTGCGCCATACGAGGAAATAGCTGATGGGATACTTGTCCAACACTGGGGTCAGCGTTGATGTCCACCAAGTCGGGTCTGTCAAGTTCTTCAGTCCACACTCTGTCAGAGCAGCTATTTTTCCGTGATCTTTGGCAAACTGGCACAGCATAGCAAGATTCTGATCCAGCTGGCTGACAAAGTCTTCCTTGGTACCCCACTGGTAGCCGTCAATGCCTACCATACTGATGCGGTCGTCACCAGGATAACGCTCCAAGTACTTGTCATTGGTCAGATCTGGAGCCATACCAGGAGAGTAAGCCCACAGCAGGTTGTCGAAACCATCGGCATTCAACTTGTCTTGCAGCATGTTCCACAGCGCCTTATACTCCTCGGCAGTGCAGAGCTTCTCGCCCCACCAGAACCAAGAACCGGTATTCTCATGCCACGGGCGGAAGATGACAGGAACTTTCTGTCCATCGGCTGTCTTCAGCTGAGCCAGGAAATCACTCACACGCTGCATCCATGTCTGGAACAGTTCATGCTTAGAGCCGCCCTCCAGCACGTTCTTCACCACGGTAGAGTCTGTGACATCCCATGCTGTACCCTCAGGAAATTTCTGTCCGGCATTACCGCCACCCTCAATAGTGGTCAGCGGATTGCGTGGATGCCAGCTGATTGTTACTATGCCGCCACGTTCATGGTGCTTGATAATTTCTTCACGCATCTTGGTAAACGGCACACTGTCCAAGTTCTTACTGTCAGCCATCTCAATACCACCCAATTCGAAACCCATCACAGCGGGCCAGTCACCACACACGTTCTTCACATCACTGGAGTCTGCCTGGTACTCCCATGTCAAGCCATAGAACGGATCATCCTGATGTCCAAACATATATCCTTTCTTCTGCAACGTCTGCAGACGCTCCATCAGCTGTTCACTTTGCAACTTCTCAACGACAGCATTCTGTCCACAGGCTGCCATCAAGATGGCTACACCTATTATATATATATACTTCTTCATTCCTAATGCTTAATGCTTAATTTTTAACTCCCAACTCTTTCAGCAGCCAAGCTTCCCACTCGTCCCACTGTTCCTGGAACCAGAAGTGCCAGGTGGCCTGATAGGGCGATATCTCTTTGGGGCCTGTCACCGTATTATAAGTAGCCCATGCCGTGGTGGGAGGCACCACGTCGTCGTTATAGCCAAAAGAGAACCACCCCTTCTGCTGATCAGTAATCAGTCGGGCAAAGTTCACACCATCATAGTAGCGGCTGGTTTCCACCTTCTCACTTTTCACTTCTCCACTCTTCAGACCATAGAAGTAGTGTGGCCAACCGCAGGCGATGCCCTTCAACGAGGCGGTATGGTCACACATAGCTGCATGTACAGGGGCATAGCACGTGACACGCTTATCCAAACCAGCTGTTGCCAGACTCAAGAAGCCACCCTGACTGCTGCCCGTTACGCCCAATTGCTTGCCGTTCCATGGAGTATACTGTTCAATATAGTCTATAGCACGGATGCACCCCAGTACCACACGTTTGTAGTAGCTATTGTCGCGATTGTCGTTGCCGAAGTTCCAGTAGTTCATCAATGCTCCGTTGAAGATATCGTCATATACTTTCTGGTCCATTGTCACAGAGATGCCATGAATACCTATCTCCAGCGTGATAATACCCTGTGCAGCCGTCCATACATCACCACTATAGGGACGCACACCAGCGCCAGGCACACGCAGCAGTGCTGGATACTTGCCCTCCTTAACAGGTACGCACAATATGCCATAGGTACGCCAGTTCCACTGCATATTCTGGAAACTAACCTCATAGACGTTGACATCCTTGGTGCAACGCTCAGGCAGCAAGCGCTTAGTAGGCATCAGGTCTGTATAACGTGCCTGCTGAATGGCTTGCTGCCAGTAGTCGCTGAAGTCCTTGGGCATCAGTGTAGTGGGCAGTATCTTCTCTGGCGAGAAAGCTGCTGCACAGGCACCTTTATACTCTTTGTCGCCGACATGGGCCGTAACATCTACCCGATAGAAGCCAGGCTTCGTCATCTTGCCCTTCACAGTCAAGGTGCCGTCTTTCAGCAAAACGTTCTGTTTTTTTACATTTTGATACATTTCCGGGCCAGCGGCATAGTCAACCTTTATATTATATAATAAGGTATTAGAATTGGTTACGCTAATCTTAAACGTAGCAGTCTCACCAACTTCATAGCGCCAGTCTTGATGGTCGGGAACCACCTTCACTTCGATGCTGTTACCACGTATCTGCGCCTGCAGCGACAGTACGTTGCCAAGCATCATCCACAAGAGCAACAAAGATACTTTATTCATATTTCGTTCAATAGTGTTAGTAATCTGTTGCAAAGATATAATATTTCTTGGAATAAATATGATACTTTTTTGCTCAACACTGACACTAAACACGAAAAGTACAAAAAAAAGACAAAAAAAGCAAAGTCTATTTCAAATATTTATTTTATCTTTGCAACAGAAAACTACGCAACCGATAATACACATTTTACTATTTAACTAATAAAAAACTACGTATGAATCTAATTTTCAGTAAGAACACGCTGCTGGCGGGACTATGCACGATAGCCTTGTCAGGGTATTCGTCTTCACTGTATGCAGGCAACAGCACATCGCCAGAGCCTACCGCCATACAGCAGACGAAAAAGATTACTGGTACTGTTTCAGACGCCATGGGGCCTGTCATCGGTGCCAGTGTAGTGATTAAAGGAACGACGAACGGTGTCGCCACCGACTTCGACGGTAACTTTACGCTAAATGCCAGTCAAGGACAGACGCTGGTGGTTAGCTACATCGGCTACATCACCAAGGAAATCAAGATTGGTGCACAGTCTCACTTCAACATCACGCTGGAGGAAGACAAGAAAGTGCTCGACGAAGTGGTAGTCGTCGGTTACGGTACCATGAAGAAGAGCGATCTTGCCGGTGCTACCGGTTCTATGGACGAGAAAAAGATGAGGGGTTCTATCATCACCAACCTTGACCAGGCTTTTGCAGGTCGTGTCGCTGGTGTGACATCTATGGCAACATCTGGTGCACCTGGCTCTTCTACTTCAATCCGTGTACGTGGTCAGGCTACCATCAATGCCGGTGCTGAACCATTGTACGTCGTTGACGGTGTTATCTGGAACAACTCCAACTCGTCAGGTGCCTCTGTAGGTCTTGGCGACCGCCTGGGTAATGGTTCCGTATCTTCCGTATCACCACTGTCAACCATCAACCCGAATGATATCGTGTCTATGGAGATTCTGAAGGATGCCTCTGCCACGGCTATCTACGGTGCACAGGGTGCTAATGGCGTTGTGCTGATCACCACCAAGCACGGTAAGTCCGGTCAGGCCAAGTTCAGCTACGACGGCATGGTAGCATGGCAGCGCCAGAGCAAGCGCATCGACATGCTGAATCTTCGTGAGTTTGCTGAATTCTATAACGACATGGTAGCCCAAGGAGGCGCTACAGAAGACGAGAGTCTGAGTGACCCCAGCCTGCTGGGCAAGGGTACCAACTGGCAGGATGCCATCTTCCGCACTGCCCTGCAGCACCAGCATCAGGTGAGTGCACAGGGTGGTACCGATGCCGTCAAATACTATGTCAGTGTTAACTACATGAATCAGGATGGTACTATCATTGGTTCAAACTTCATGCGTAACGGTGCCCGCGTCAACCTCGATGCTCAGCTGAAGCCTTGGCTGAAGCTCGGTTTGAATGCCACCTACTCTCACACTTCTGAGAAACTGCTGAAGGCTGACCAAGACGAGGGTGTCATTACCTATGCTCTGACCACACCACCCTATCAGCCCATCTACGACATTCAAGGCGGTTACACATCTGTTTCCCGTGAGGGTATGAGCAACCCCAACCCTGTTGCACTGGCACTGATGAACGACTACCAATACAAGCGTAACCTGTTAAGCGGTAACATCTTCGGCGAGGTAACGTTCTTGAAGGGTTTGGTATGGCACACAGAGATTGGTTACAACTTCAACTGGGACCGTGCTTCGACGTTCGAGCCTACCGTATCACTCGGCAACTGGGTAAAGAACCAGAACCAGGCTCGTCTGCAGAAGACCACCGGTCAGTTCATCCAGGTCAAGAACTACCTGACCTATAATGGCAATATTGGCAAGCACAGCTTCTCAGCCATGATTGGTCAAGAGTGCTGGGAGAGCAAGTGGGACTATGTCAGCGCTTTCAACACTGACCTTCCTGCCAACACGATTCAGAACCCTGCATTGGGTACTGGTGAGGCACAGATTGGTGCAGGCTTCGGCTCTGCTTCCATGTCTTCGTTCTTCACGCGCGAAACCTATAATTATGATGACCGCTATCTGCTGACCTACACCTTCCGTCGTGACGGTAGCTCTAACTTCGGTCCAGACATGCGTTGGGGTTCATTCCACTCTTTCGCTGTAGCATGGCGTTTCAACAATGAGGCCTTCATCAAGAAGTTTGCTGAGAAGTGGCTCTCTAATGGTAAACTGCGCATCGGTTGGGGTCAGACTGGTAACTCCAACATCGGTGGTGGCAAGTGGGCTTCTGACCTCTCTGTGATGGAGACTGGTCTGGGAACTTCACAGCGTCCTGCCCGTATTTCTAACCGTGAAATTCACTGGGAGAAGCAGGAACAGACCAACATCGGTATCGACTTGGGCTTCTTCAACAAGGTCAACATCACCGTCGACTGGTATAAGAAGGTTTCTAACGATATGCTGATGCCTATGCAGTTGCCCTCTTATATGGGTACTAGCGGTAACGGCTCTTCAGCCCTTGCAGCACCCTGGGGTAACTATGGTAAGATTGAGAACACTGGTCTTGAGCTTACTGTCAGCGCTCACCCTATTACCACCAAGAACTTCTCTTGGGATTCTGAATTTGAAATCTCTTGGAACAAGAATAAGCTGAAGGAGTTGGCTGGTACTGCCAGTGCCTCTATCTATGGTTATGGTATGTGGTCAGACATTGTTTCTAAGAGTGATGTCGGACAACCTCTGTTCCAGTTCTATGGCTACGTCACCGACGGTGTCTACACCAGCCTTGAGGACATCCAGACCAGCGCTAAGCCCGTTGCTTACAACAATGCTGGTTTCAACCGCTACAACACCGTATGGGTGGGCGATATCAAGTACAAGGACCTGAACAGCGATGGTGTTATCGACGAGAACGACCGTACTTATCTGGGCAACCCCATGCCTAAGTACACCTTCGGTTGGACCAACACCTTCCGCTACAAGAATTTCGACCTGACCATCTTTATCAATGGTTCATACGGAAACAAGGTCTTCAACTACCTGCGTATGAAGTTGGATGGCATGAACAGCGTATGGCAGAATCAGGCTGCTTCTGTCAAAGACCGCTCAGTAATCACACCAATCGATCCTAACAAGGACTACTCTAACGGCTACGTTGGAAACAACTCTGGTACCGTTTGGAACTGGTATGACGATATCGACAACGTACAGGTTACCAACCCAAGCAGTATGCCTGCTGTTCGCCTGAACGACCCGAACAACAACCGTCGTATCAGCGACCGCTACGTAGAGAACGGTAGCTACCTGCGTCTGAAGAACATCACCCTGGGTTACACCCTGCCTCAGAAGTGGGCACAGAAGCTGTATCTGGACAATGTTCGCGTTTACTGCAACATCCAGAACCTGTTCACCATTACAGGTTACGATGGCTACGACCCCGAAGTCGGTGCTTCTACAGCCGATGCTAACGGTTATGTATATGGTCTCGACAACGGACGCTATCCCTCACCGACTGTTTATTCATTTGGACTCAACGTTTCATTCTAAAAAGGTATCACTATGAAGCTATATAATATCAAATCAATAGCATATATCGCCTTGATGGGATTAGCCTTGTCATCTTGTGATGACTATCTTGACAGACCCACCGAGGACGGCTTTGACACCTCCAACTACTATTCCACTGATGCCCAGTGCCGTGCTGGTGTCAACTATCTGTACAACTCGCCCTGGTATGATTTCATGCGTGGCTTCTTCAAGGTTGGCGAAGTAATGTCAGGCAACTACTACATGGGCAGTTCACCCTACCTGACCTTCACGCTCAATGGTGAAGATGCCGACTTGGCTAACATGAGTGCGTCACTGTGGGCTGTCAACACTCACGCCACCACCGTTTATAATAACATCAAGAACGCAAGTGGTGCCAGCGCTGCTGTCAAGAATGCAACGATGGGTGAGTGCCTCACCTGGAAGGCTATGGCCTACTTCTACCTTGTACGCTCATTTGGTGCAGTGCCCATCATCCACGACCCAGCTGAGATTATCAATGCTCAGGAGTCCAGCTCATTGCATAAGGCCAAGATTAGCAACGTCTATGACTACATCGTCAAGTTGCTGGAGCAGGCCATCAATCTGCTGCCCGAGAAGGATCCCACCAACAATGGCCGTATCGACAAGTATGCTGCTAAGGCGCTGTTGGCTAAGGTCTATCTGACCAAGTCTGGTTTCAGCGAAAGCAATACTACCTACAATCCTGGTACCTATAGCTACATTACATGTACAGCTCACCAGCGTAATGCCGAGGATCTGAAGAAGGCTGCCGAGCTTGCACTCGACGTCATCGAGAACAGCGGACGCAAACTGATGGAGAACTATTCCGACATTTTCCGTGGCGAGAACAACATCTCCGACGAGGCCCTCATCTCATGGGCGTGGACCATGGGTGCACACTGGACCTGCCAAAACTCCTTCCACTGCGACCTCTCTATCGAAGGCTTCGATGAGAATGCTGACTGCTGGGGTGGCTGGGGTGGTCCCTCTGTCGACCTGCAGGATGCCTTCAACGAGAATGCACTCAGTCTGAACCGTCAGAATGTCGACGACCGTCGTAAGGCTACACTCATGATGGCTGGCGATGTCTACGATTACTTCTGGGCTGACTGTGGAGGCTTCGAGATGGTGAAGTACTGCTATGGCGGCTATACTGCTAATGGTGCTCCTGGCCCAGGCCAGTGGGAAAGTCAGACAGGTGCCGGCGAAGTGAAGCACCTCTATGGCAACAATGCTGACCATGCCCGCTTCTATGGTGCTCCTGCCGGCCGAATGGCTTCTGCCCTCTATACGCACATTTTGCGTCTGGCTGACGTTTACCTCATCTATTGTGAGGCTGCTATGGGCAACAACACGACGACCACTGACCCGAAGGTGCTCGACATCTTCTATCAGGTACGCCACCGCTCTGTCAAGGGCTACACGATGCCTACATCGCTCTCTTGGGAGGATGTCTGGAAGGAGCGTCGTTTGGAACTCGCCTGCGAGGGCGACCGCTGGTACGACTATGTTCGTCGCTACTACTACGACCCCTCAGGTGCCATCAACGAGATCAAGGCCCAGCGTCGTAATGGCTACAATGGGTTGAACGACCTCTACAAGAACTATTACGAGAGTGGTGCTTTCAACGTAGACCCCTCTAAGCACAACTACGATACTTCTACAGCAGCTCCCAACGTCACAGACCGCAGCTTCACTATTCCTCTGCCTTCTGCTGATATTTCCTACAACCCGCTGTTGATGGAGGCTCCCACAGACTTTGATGTGAATAGCATTGCATTCTAACCTTTTAAAACAAGAATCAACATGAAATACAATAAGATTTTTAGCAGTCTGCTTCTGGCTTTAGCGGTGGTTTTCAGCTTCTCGCTGGAGTCTTGTAAGGACCAGCCCGACGAGTTTAAGTCAACTGGTGGAACTCCTTCCATCGACTACATCCGTCCCGCCAAGGCCAGCGCAAAAGACTCACTGCTCGTTCAGGCTTACCCACAGGCAACCATCTGCTTGGTAGGTTCTAACCTGACCAGCATCAAAGAGATGTACTTCAACGACAAGAAGGCCATTCTGAACACCAGTTTTATCACCGACCATACGCTGATTGTCCAGGTGCCCAGTGACATCCCCGACCTTGTCACCGACAAGATTTATATGTACACTTCTGACGGTCAGCAGGTGACCTACGATTTCCACGTTGTCATCCCTGCCCCAGTAGTTACTGCCATGAAGAATGAGTGGACAAAGATTGGAGAGGATGCCGTTATTACTGGTCAGTACTTTATTAACGACCCCAACGAGCCTCTGACAATAACCTTCACTGGTATCAGCAATTCTACCAGCATTCAGGTTCCTGCCGAGAACATCAAGTCAATTACTCATTCACAGATTGTCTTCAAAGTTCCTGAGGGTGTTGAGGAAGGACAGATTGAAGTTTCTTCTATCTACGGTAAGGGCAAGTCTAAGTTCTACTTCCACGACAGCCGTAATATTATCACGAACTTCGATGGTGCTACCGATGTTGTACCACAGGGTTGGAACATTGCCGCAACCTACAGTGATGTAAACGGTGTTGACGGTCAGTATGTTCAGGTTGGTCCTGCAGAAACCGAAGGTGGATGGGTAGAGGAACTCAAGCTCCCATTCTGGTGCGGTAACTGGAATGGCGATCCTATGAGCATCACCTCTGGAGCAGGTATTCCTCTGCGTAACTTCATCGACTTCTCTGACTGGAAGAACATGTCGTTCAAGATGGAGCTCTACATTCCGAAGTCTAATCCTTGGTCAGCAGGTGCTATGCAGATTCTCTTTGTGAACTATCTGCAGTGTGCTAACGACTCTTGGCAGAACAACACCTACATCCACACTAGTGCCGATGGTGGTCTTGACTTGCCACGCGCCCTCTATCGTCCTTGGGAGACTACCGGTTCGTTTGATACTGGCGACGAGTGGATTACAGTAACTATTCCTCTTACAGATTTTGTCTACAACGATGATGGTACTAAGGTTAATTCGACGATGAGCAAAGAGTCGTTCGACAGCTTCATTATCTGGCCTATCAATGGCGGTGTATCAGGCACAACCTGTACCCCAATCTTCCGCTATGACAATATTCGTGTTGTTCCCAATCTCTAACCAATTAAATTAACGACAATGAAAACAATAAAGAATATATACACTCTGTTAGTGGTAGCCCTCATCGGGCTATCGCTGACGGCGTGCAGCAACAACGATTTGGATACGGACCAGTTCCAGGGCGGAGTAGCGCTGAACGTATATGGTCCGTCACCCGTCATGCGTGGTGGTCAGTTGCGCTTCATCGGCAGCAACCTCGACCAGGTGCGTGAAGTTATCATCCCCACAGACATTCATATTACCAATATTCAGGTGGTACGTGCTGGCACGCCCAGTGAAATCCGCATCACTGTTCCTAAGGATGGTCCCGTAGAGGGTCTCGTTACGCTGATTACCAATAGCGACCAGCGCATCACTACCCGTACTGAGCTGAAATACGAGGAGGGTATCGAGATCACTGGTATGCCTACTAAGGCAATGCCTGGTGAAACCATCAAGATTGAGGGTGACTACCTGAACCTTATCCACTCGCTTGCTTTTGCTGACAAGGCAATGGTTAGTGAGGCCGACTTCGTCTCTCACGACCGTTATGCCATTGAGGTCAAGGTTCCTGAGGAGGCTAAGACCGGTAAGCTGGAGCTCTACACGGCCGACCTGACCGTTGTCGACAAGAACAGCGTAGAATATCAGATTATCTTGACCGACGATGCTATCGAGATCGGTGTTCCCGCTATCTCTAAGGTTAAGGGTCGCGCCGAGGCTGCTGCTTTGGGTAACATCGTTGCCAAGGCAGGCGAGAAGATTACCATCACGGGTACTTATTTCAATGTCGTTGCCGACGTCACCGTTGGTGGTGTCTCTGCTACCGATATTACCATCAGCAAAGATGGCACCACGCTGACAGCTACCCTACCCGCTGCAGCTCCCAGTGGCGACATTCTGATTGTCTGCAAATCAGGCGTAGAGGTTCCTGTAGGAACGCTGACAACTGTCAAGCCTACCAACGCTGTAGCCACTCCTAATCCCGTCAAGGCTGGTCAGGCACTGACCATCAACGGTCAGGATATGGACGTTGTATCAGCCATTCAGTTCGAAGGTGCTGATGCTGTCAGCGGTGACAATCTCACCATTGCTGCCGACAAGGTTATTGTCAAGGCTGTTCCTGAGACTGCGACCGAGGGTACGCTGAAGCTCGTGATGGCCAATGGCGAGACCGTCGATGTTGCCTTCACCCTTGTGAAGCCCACCATCACTGCCTACAACGTCAATCCTGTAAGTGCAGGTGGTGCCCTTCAGATTACGGGTACTGACCTCGATCTCGTAAAGAGCATCAACTTTGGTGACGGCAAGGCAACCATTGCCGATGGCGATGTCTCAGCAGATGGTAAGACCATCAACATCACTGTTCCTATGGAGGGTAAGAGTGGTAAGCCTGTCTTCAACCTGGCTAACGGCACTTCTGTCGAGGGTCTCGACCTGCAAATCGACGAGGCTATATTCTGCTATGCTACTGCTCTGCCTGGCGAGGAAGTGGAACTGAAGGCTGGCAACAGCATGACACTGATTGTTGCCAATGGCGACAAGCTGACAGGTGTTGAGATGAATGGCGATGCATGTCAGTGGATTCTGACTGGCGATGACAAGAACCAGCTGATTATCGGTATTCCTGAGTCTGCCAAGGCAAAGTCTGTTGTGAGACTGATTTCATCTAATGGTGAGATTAGCTATAACATCACCGTTATTCCTGCTACTTCTGTCAAGAAGACGCTCTGGGCTGGTCTGACCGAGATTACCTGGAACAATGGTGGTCGTGTCACCGTTCCTGCAGCATCCTTCGAGGGTGTGCCTGCTGGTGCTGTCCTTACTTTCTGCTACACACAGAAAGACCAAGTATGGGGTCAGGCTCAGATCAACTATGGCGACTGGACCGGTATCAACTTCAACCAGTCAGGAGAGGATGTCTACACCTTCAACCAGAAATTTGTTCCCACCGATATCTACGGATGGTTCCAGGATGGTGTTCTGAACCGCGAAACCAGCGTGATCCTGACACAGGAAATCCTCGACAACATCCTGGCTAAGAAGGGTGACTGCGAGGACAAGACTGACTGTGGTATCATTATCCAGGGTTCTGACCTTATCTTCACCAAGATTATGATTGCATGGGAGATTCCAAGCGAAGTAACAGTTTGGGAAGGCGAAGCTGTTGCCGACAACTGGGGTGGCCAGCCCTACATTCTCAGCGATGGCGGCACAGAATTGCTGGCTGCAGGCATGAAGGTAGGTTCTATCATCCGTTGCTATCTGACAGTAATGCCAGGTGAATCAAGCTGGAATTGTCAGATTGTCGATGGTCACTGGGATCCTAACACCGCATTCGAGGGTTGCGATTTCAACAACGGCAACTGGAACCTGGAAGAGCACAAGGGTGCCATCGAATTCACGGTTACCGATTTCATCTATGAGCATATTACTAAAGTAGTTGGTTGGGGTGGTTCATTCCTTCTCAATGGTGACAACGTCATATGTACTAAAGTAACGATTGAATAATAAATACTATATCAATTATGAAACTGAAGAATATTTTCAATACATTGTCTCTTGCAGCTGTAGCGCTCGTCGCCACAGGCTGCCAGGACACGGATGCACAGATAGACATTGTAGAGGTTGGCGCTCCGTCCTTTGTCAGCATCACACCTGCTGAGACCTCTGTCATGCTCTTTGGCGAGAAGACCATCACGGTGAACTTCGACAAGAACATTGGCTTCGCTACCAAGAACACGTCAAAGATTACCCTGAATGGTACTCCCGTGAAGTTTGCCAACGTGGCAGGTGTCAGCAAGTCGCTCACCATCAGAGCCGACGTTGATTTCAGCAAGACGCAGAAACTGCACATTCCTGCAGGTATCATCATCGGTCCTCAGCAGAAGGCCTATGACAAGGACATCGACATCACATGGACCATCAAGGATCTGCCTGACAACGATGCTACCAAGATGACCAAGAAACTGGGATGGGGCTGGAACCTCGGTAACCACTTCGATACCAGCGGTGACGCTATATCAAAAGGCTGGGGCTATTGGGATGGTGTAGGCATCATGAGCGCTGCTCCCTTCACCGCACTGGCAGGAGCTGGTGCCAAGACGGTGCGTATGCCAGTCACATGGACTGACCACATGGACGAGTCCAACGTTATCAATGCAGCTTATCTTGACGAGGTAAAGGGTGCTGTTGACCTGGCTATTGGTGCCGGACTGAACGTCATCCTCAACACCCACCACGACTCCTTCGAGACCGCTCTGGGCGATGCTGCCAACGACGAAGCCAAGGCTGCTGAAATCAAGGCTCTCATCGAGACGCTGTGGACGCAGGTTGCCAACAAGTTCAAGGACTATGATGACCACCTCATTTTCGAGACCTTCAACGAGGTTCATGCTGGTGACGACTGGGGAACAGGTTCTGACGCTCAGTTTGCACTGCTCAATGCGTGGAACAAGTATGCCATCGATGCCATTCGTGCTACTGGAGGCAACAACAGCACCCGCTGGATTGCTATCGCCGGTTATGCCGCCAACATCGACCTGACCATTGCCCACCTCACCATTCCTGAGGGCGCTACCAATATCATGGTTGGCGTCCACTGCTACGACCCCTACAACTTCTGTCTGCATCCCATGTCTGACGACGGTAAAGTACAGGTTAACAGCTGGGGTCACAATGCCAATGCGTCGACTTCTGTCAGCGGTGCCAACGAGGAGTATGTCATTGCCCAGCTCTACAAGCTGCGCGAGGCCTATATTGAGAAAGGCATCCCCTGCTACCTCGGCGAGTATGGCTGCGTATGGCAGACCACCGACAATGCCAATGCCTTCCGTAAGTACTACATGGAGTTCTTCTGCCGTGCTGCTAACCTGGCTGGCATCCCCATGTTCGTATGGGACAACAACTCCAAGGAAAGTGGCAACGAGGCCAACGGCTATCTGGACCACGCCACAGGTGCTTGGCTGAACGATGGTGCTACGCTGGTACCTATGATGGTGAAGGCCTGCACCGATGCTGATGCCAGCTACTGGTTCGACACCATCTGGAGCAAGTCTCCCACCTATCAAGGTCCTACAGAATAACACATGAGAAAGTACCTATCTATCATTGCCGCCGCACTGGTTATTGCCTCGTGCGGCGGCAATAAGCATAAAGCTGACGACCCGTTGTCTGACAGCGGACGAACACAGCGCACAGAGAATCTGCTCAGCAATCTGAAGCTTCTTGGCGACTCTGCCGTCTACCTCTTCGGCCATCAAGATGACACACTCTACGGTATCGGCTGGTCTTTTGAGACCATAGACAGCACAGCACTAGATGCGCATAGTGACATCAAAAGCATCTGCAACGACTACCCTGCCCTCATTGGGTTCGATATCACGGGAATAGAACAGAGCACGCAGCAGACTGCCGCTGGCATGCCTCTCGACAAGATTCGCCAGGAGGCCATCCGTGCATTCAGCAGCAACGGACTGGTTACCCTCTCGCTCACCCTACCATCCGACAAGGGTGTGGAGCCTTTGGCTGTATTCCTCAACTCACTGGAGACGCCCTACGGTGTCCGCGTACCCGTCTTGCTACGACTGCGCGGACAGCAAAGCAAGGCACTGTGGCAGTCGCTGGCCGAGGGACTGGAAGACAATGACGTCACCAACGCCCTACTCGTCTATGCTCCTGCCGTAGACTCGCTGACCACCGAGGCCAAGTATATGGAACAGTACCCTGGTGACGACATCATCGACATCATGGGCATTAGCCTCTATTGTAAGGCACCAGAGGGCGACACCCTACAGGTTGCCAACTATGCCTCCTTGCTGGACAAGCAGCTGACCATGCTGGCCTCGTTGGGCAAGCAGCACAGCAAACCCATCGCTGTGGCAGAGACTGGATATAATGGCATTAAGACCGACAACTGGTGGACCCAGACGCTTGCACCCATTCTGCAGCGCCATCCCTTGTCCTATGTTCTGCTATGGCACAATGCCAGTCCTGAGAGTTACTATGTGCCCTACCCGGGCCACCACTCCACCAGCGACTTCGTCCGCTTCTACAACCTCCCTGCCACCCTTTTCCGTCAAGACATCAACGGACCATACAACAGCAGGGAATAGTAGTAAAATTCGCAAAAACGGTATAAAGAATGGAAAGCTGGTTCCGACAATCTTTTTAACTATTTCGTCGATGGCACCCTGCTGTGCACCCGTTGGCAGAAAACGCCCGACAGCGATGAAATTCGCGAATGGTGGGAGATTGAGAGCATCCAGAATGGCAAGATGAAATGGAAGGCGCTGCGTCAGCCCGATTTGGAGTCCGATTACACCTTTATAGCTACCTTCGAAATGACGAAGGTGAAGTAAGCCCTGCAGGTGTCCCACATCAGTGTATGAAACTAATTCATCGGCACCAACCAGAAACAAAAACAAGGAAAAGCAAAAAGCCCTTGAGTCCGAAAGACTCAAGGGCTTTCCTTTTGAAAGAATAATGTTAGGTGAGTATAAACTGTCAACCTAAATCAGTACACCTCAAGGTAATACATTTGCTGCCGAAATCCAAAGTTTTTCCCACACGGAATTACGTTAAATAATAATAATTCAACATTCGTAAACTTGCTTGCCTTGTAGACAGAGGAAGATAAATTACCTTATTTCTAAAAAAGAAGCGACTGATGCGAAGCCTGTCCAGTAGCCAACACCCCCCTGGATATTGCTGGGTAGCGGTGTTGTCGTGGAGAGAAACATGTTTGACGTCAGTGACTGATCCTTCGTATACTGGTCCCAAAAGGAAAATGACGATTGGTCGACTTGAGTCAGTTTTACCGAGACCATCTCACCAGTCTGAAAATAGGGTGTATATTCATCGTCGTCAAATCTATTGCCCCGATAAACTGGATATTCCACCTTGCTGGCTATCATTTCATCATCGACAGTTCCTAAGTAAGAGGCCAGATAATGGTTGGACTCCAATCCTGCCTTGGTAAAGAATGCGTAGTAGTTTTTCTCGTTGGGATTGTCATAGAAACTTGCAAGAATTTTGTACAAGTTATTGGAGCCCTCACACGGCACTATCTGATAATGGTCAACAATAGGAATGCTAGTGGGGATAGTGGTTTCAGAAGTAAGTGTCTGGTCCTCATATTCCACTTTGAGCGTATAGGTCTTCCCCAGCTCACCTCGCAAATATGAGGTAGTATAGATATAGGGGGGATAGTAGCTCTCGTCATACAGTCCTGTAAGCACCACGCTCTGTTCTCCATCAGATACCGTGACTTTTGCCCAGCGGACAAGATAGTCAGACAGGTCGTTCATATTCTGATAATCTGTAGTGACTGGTAGTGTTTTAGTGATGATGACAACGGGGAACTCGCCATTCTCTATCCACCCCTCAACGACCAGTGACTGTGTCGTGTTGACAGTGATGTCACCATCGTCACAACTCATCAAGCAACATACCAGCAGTGGAAGGATATAGGATAGCAATTGTTTCATAGGAATTAGAATTTACAGAAATAACTAACTGACGGCAAAATGCGTAACTGGAATTTAGTAGCTCTATAGGCAAAAGAGCCGTCATCATCGGTACTGACATAATAGAAAATCTCGTTGTTTCTACTGGTTGCATTATACAGAGAGAGGTTGATGCCATTCTCGCGTATCCACCGCCCACGCCATTTGTAGTTAACAGACAAGTCGAGGCGGACATAAGGTTTCAGTCGGTTGGCATTATGCTCACCATAGTTAATCAGTAGGTTTTGGTTGTACATGGCCACATAGGCAGGTGCAGTAAACGGTGTGCCCGAGGCATAGACAAAGACACTACCAATACTCCAGTGATTGTTAAAGGAGTAAGTACCTACCACACTCACCTCGTGGGGACGCTCATGACTGGCAGGATAGCGCTGGGCACCTAATGCATCAAAGCGCCGTTTGGCCTGAGTGAAAGAGTAACTGAGCCAGCCTGTCAGACGTCCCGAGCACTTGTTTAGCATAACATTGAATCCATAGTTCTCACCATGGCCGAAAAGCATTTGGTTGCTCAGGTCAGCCTTCGTATTAAAATAGTCAAGAACCGATCCGGAAAACTCCACCTGATTATAGAGTTTGCGGTAGAACATGTCCACAGAAATACGGTACTGATGACGGAAAAGAAATTGAGTGGCAGTAAGAGAGAACTCATGGGCATGCTGTGGATTTCTGCCATCACCGCACGACATCCAGAACTCCGTAGGCAACCCCATATTGGAAAAACCTGTCTGCAAGAGATATTGGTGCCTAAAAGTATAGCCGGCTATCAGCTGCGTGTTGTACGTTTCATAGGAAAGAGAAAGATTAGGATTCAGACTACAGGTCATATAATGTGAAAGACGATAGATGCTATAGCGGAGACCACCTGTCAGATTACTATTACAGGTAATAGGCAACGTATAGTCAGCAGCCAGAGAACCTTCATAAGAATCCGTAAATGGTACTTTCGCATAGACAAAAGGGACGTTTACCGCCTCGACACGTTGCGGTTCAATGTGATGCCAGACAGCCTCGGCACCCAAATTCCAACGATTCCATGTCACGATCCCTCGATAGCCTAAGTCCATGATGGCAGAGGGCAGTTCCAGAGACATGCCCTGCATGGACAATCCGAACTTATTATGATAAGAAGTGAGATACAGCGACTGCTTGCTGTTGACGCCACACTGTCCGCAAGCCAGCCAATGCAGGGCAACAGAGGTATTGCCCCACGTGTCCTTCATGTTCGACAGATAGCGGTCTTCCTCAAACGACACCTTATCGTTGCCATGATAGACATCCAGCAACAGGCTGTTCGTCTCGTTTGCCTTGTACAGGAGTGTGGCGTTGACATCATAGAAGGAATAGTGGATGGTCTGACCGTCTGCCTTCAGCCACTGGCCATATAGCATGTTCAGATAAGAACGACGCGCAGAGAAGGTCAGCGACATCTTAGGACTCAAAGGCATACGCAGTGTCCCCTGCGACGAAATGAGTCCGATGGTGGCCTCACCGCTAAAATGTTGGGGAACCGTATCAGCCAGCAGCATGGTCAGCTCACCACCCAGCACATTGGATGCTGCCGACGACATCGGCATCTTAGCCAATCGCATAGACGGATAGTGGGAGCCATTAAAGACAGAGAAGAAACCGAGCAGATGGCTTACATTATAGATGGGTACACCTGCTATGGACACACGGCTGTGCGAGTGGTCACAACCCTGGATGTTGACACTGCTACGGAACTCGTTGTTGGTCTGCACGCCTGGCAACATCTGCGTAAAATGGACAGGATCAGCATTACCCAGAATCTTGGGCATATCGTCCATCATGCCCAGATTCCATTCAATACTGCCGTCTGCTTTCTGCTTGACAGGCGACGTGTAGCGACTACCACGAATGGTAACACTATCCAAAGAAAGACTCCACGTAGGAGACTCCTGTGCTACGACAGAACCATATCCTACGTGAAGTGCTATGAATAGGCTAATGACATGCTTTCCCTTCATGTCACAAAGTGTCTGCTATTTCTTGATCAGCTTAGAGTAGCTCTCCAACAGCGATTCTACATCACCATAGACGCTACGGAAATTGCTCTTGCTGAAATAGTTAGCCATTGTGCTATAAGTAGACTCATCGCCAAACTTAATCACAGCATCCCATCCCCAGTACTTATACGACTTATAACCATCGGGATATGAATAACGGTAACCTGTCTTCTCGAAAGGTTCCAGATAAGCAGTAGCCTGCTTTAGTGATTTATTGTTGTAATAAAGGCCGAGATTCAGATACTCGTTGGCATCCTTGATGTTAGACTTAAACTCACTCTCTGACTCTTTATTCTTCCTGGCTGCCTCCAATTTATCTACGATAGTATGGATTTTCGTGGCCTCTCCCTGAATCTGAACTTTGCCAAGAATGTCAATCTTTACGAAGGCCTTGCCATCAGAATACTCCCAATCATTTGAATTTAAATGATGAGAGAAAGCACTGACGTTTACTGAGGGGATACCTGAAAGCTCGCTGGAAACGGCTACGCTCATCATTTGCTTGTCCCCCTTGGCAACAGACAAGTTTACGGTAGCAGAATTGTTATGCTTATAGACGATTTGCGAAACATTTATCTTATAGTTCTTAACATCCACTACAACACTGCAAGAGATATCATTCTTGCTGATGTCAAACTCATCATCGGTAATGTCACTAAGTTCTGCATTAAATGCGGTATTCAGCATCTTGGTATTGTTCTTCGTCAGCGAAACATTCAAAACTTTGGGAACAGCAATAATACAATTCTTATAATCATCGTAAGACTTGTATACTGACTTGGAATCAGAATAAGAATACTCATAGTTACGATTATGCAAATCAAACATGTGCACCTTCTTGAAAGTACCAGTAGCCTCGCATCTTAATACCCAAGCATCATTGTTGCTGTCTTTGAACGTAAACATCAAATCATCTACATTTGACTCAACAAGCACCCACTTTCCATTCGATACTTCAAAGTGACCTTTGTAGTTGGCTATTTCAAAAGCTGCCTTGAAATGTCTTTCGTAACTGTAAGAAACGTAATTATCGCTAGAATATGAATTAATTAGTTCATCACTAATTGACTCAACGGTCTTTTCAAAGATATCATTGGCCCAATCACCAACGGATCTAGAACTAATCTTTTTAGCTTCATTGAACATAGCAGTCAAGTCTTCAAAGTCTGAAGGTGGTGCCATAGCAATAAACTCACGGGCTGTAGACTCTAACAACGTCGTCTGCTCGGCCTTAGACATAGGCGTATTGTCCTGTCCGCCATCATCGTCTCCACCTTTCCCGTCTTCACGCCCTTTAGAACTCTCTGTAGTGTTATCATCACCGCCACCACAGCTACAAACTCCAACTCCTAACATAACGACAAAGGATAATGCAAATAATAACTTATTCATTTTCATATACCGTAAGATATTAATTATAAGATGTCGCAAAGATAAATATAATTCTCAAATCCACCAAAAAAAAAGCTCAAAACTTCAGTCCACGGACGCAAAAAAGATTAAGTAAGTACAGAAAGGGTGTTGGTCAACACCTGTTTTTTTCGGACAGGTAAAGGTGGCATGGTCGTGTTTTGTCGCAAAAGCAGGGGACTGTTAGGCATTTTGGGCTCGCAGTGACTGCGAGCCCAAAATGTATTAATACCAGAGAAAAGAGCATTTATTTCACCTGTTGCATGCGCTCCACCTGCTGGCGGACTACGGCAAGGGTGGTGGTATCGGTGGCGAAGACGCTATTCAGTCCCTGTGCCTCCTGTGCGGGATCGCCAGTATAGTCGTCGCCCACCTGCCATTGTTCGTGCTGCGGACGGGCAAAGCCACCCCATCCCCAGAAGTTACAGCCGGCAAACTTGCCACCCTGTTCAGCATTGTCGGCCACCAGTGAGAAGACGTAGCGGTAGTAGCCGTCGCGTCCCTCTGTGGTAGAGTCCAGCGAGAACTTGAAGCCGTCGCGCGGGTAACCGAACTCCTCCATAACCAGCGGTTTGTTCAGCTTATCGCAGATGGCCAAGTGGCGGTCAATATACTCCTTGGTATTCTGGCAGGCGACAGGCAGATGCTCAATGAGTGAGTCAGGCTTAGCCCACCCCCAATTGTAGGGCCACAGATGGACATTGCAGTAGTCTACATTCTTGTCGCTGCAGATGCGCTCGTAGCTGTCGATGTCGTTTTCGCATCCCCACGAGCCCTCGCTACCCACAGAAATCAGATGGTTTTTGTCGAGCGAGCGAATAAGGGCAGCAGCCTCAGCCAACCACTTCTCGAAGGCAGGCAGTGCCTCACGCGAGAAGGCGCGCGGCTCGTTGCCTATCTGCCACGACATGATAGCGGGATCGTCAGCATACTTCACACCAGTATACTGGTTGGTACGCGACAGAATGAAGCGTACATGGTCATAGAACAGCTGGTGAGCCTTCTCATTGGTGGCATACTTAGACATAGCCTCCATGAAAGCAGGATAGCCCACATCGTCGGGACGTGGCTGCTTGCCTGCACCAGCATGCTCCAAATAGAAGCCATAGCCCCCACTCCACTCCCACGAGTTGTTAAGGTAGAGCACAGCCACCATGTGGCGCTTGCCCATCTCCATGAGCAGGTAGTCGAGGCCAGCCAGTATGGTGTCGTTATAGACTCCTGGGGCAATCTGCAACGTCGGTTCCACCTTGGTCTTCACACCACGTTCGCCATCGGCACCGACAAGGATGCGCAGGTTGTCAATGCCCATACGCTTCATCTCGTCCAACTCGCGGACAAGGCGCTGGCGGTCGCCCCCCTGCCCTTCTGAGCCCAGAATGGCACCATACCAGAAATTGGTTCCTACGTAGTAATAAGGTTTCCCGTCGCGAACGAAATGGCCATTCTCTACGCGCACAAAAGCGCTGTTGTCGGCAGACTGCTGACGACAGGCCACCATAGTCAGCACCGCAAAGAACAGAAAGAAAATCTTTTTCATCATGCGCTATGATAAGTAATGAGACCCTCCATAGGACTCTTCATAACCTTACCTAACTGGAAACCCTCTGCCTGGGCAGCCTGAGCCAGCTGTTGCTGATAGTAAGACGCCATAGAACCAATGAAATGGACGGGCAAATCAGGACGATTGTAGGGCACGATATTGGAACGGAAGAACTGGCGAAAATTCTGCTCGACGAGTCCGCTGAGCAGCGGGTTGTCTATGTGCTTTCCGATGAACAGTGAAGTGGTGGCCAAGAAACGGTTGGCCAGCGGTTCACGATATACCTTATTAATAATATCTGCTTGTGTGAGTTTGTTTTCCTTGAGATACTCATCGCGAACAGACTGGAAGGCAGGATTCTTGAAGATGGCATTCATAAAGAGGCGTCCCAAGACAGCACCGCCGCCCTCGTCGCCCAGGATGTAACCCAGGGCAGGCGTGTTCTGCACAATATCGTTGCCATCATAGAGACAGCTGTTGGAACCAGTGCCCAGGATGCACGCAATGCCCTCCTCATGCTGACAGAGGGCACGGGCAGCAGCCTGCAGGTCGCTGAAGACACCGATTTTCTCGTTCTGGAAAACCTCACCCAGCATCTGCTTCATCATAGGTACATGAGCTGGTGTGCAGCCACTGCCATAGAAGAAGACCTCAATATTCGACAATAGCGAACCTTCAAGGACATTCGTATTGACAAGAGCTGCCCGTGGAAAGGTAGAAAGACGCGACATCATCTCCTGTGCTAGAATCTGGCGGATGACGTCAGGTTTCTGGTGGATGGGGGTAATGCCCTGCGTCTGGAATGACTCGATAATATCCCACTGTCCGGGATAAGGAGAATAGAGCAGTGTCCAATCAGTCTTGGTACCTCCGCTGTCTGCAATTAGTTTCATCATATTTGTTCGTATAGTAATTCGTTGTTTTTGATGTGCAAATATAAATAAAACACAGCGTATCTTATCTTTTTGTGCGTTAATGTTTCTTAATTATGCCGCTACGCACTCACCTTTTTGTAACTTTGTAGGCAAAATAGAACATAGAGAAAGTTTGAGAAATATGAAGAGAATATTATCCCTCCTGCTGGTGTTGCTGACAACGCTGGGAGCTCAGGCTGTGCTGAAAGAGAAAGACCTGCAGCAGACACTACAGATTCTACGCACAGAATTGACCACGTACCACCGCGAACTGTCGCAACAGATAGAGATGAACCGCAAGCAGAGCGACCAAGTGCGTCAACGGCTGATGGAGACCATGCAGCGTTCTAACCAAAACTCACTGATGCTGTACTCGCAGAAGTTGGACTATGTCTTCGACTTGACCTATGCCTGTCACGAGGCTACCGAACAATATCAAGACTTCCGCCGCCAGCAGCTGCCTTTCCAGATGTTTATGGACAAGACGGATGCAGAGATAGCCCGCTATGACTCGCTGATTACATCACTGAAGTCGATGCCTGTCACCCTGTTGGACGACAGGGGCAAGACCGACCGTAACGTCTGTATGACGCTGGCCACCAACATCCGCAACTCGCTGATAGAGAACCGTACCACGCTGAAGGACTACATCCGCTACTACGACATGACGGAGAAACGCTTGAGCAACCTGAACGACTATGCCCACAAGCGCTACAGCGACATACAGACCAACATCTTCAAGAACGGTGGCGACAGCTACTTTACCATTCTGAAAAGCTGGGGGCGCTACTGGAATGCCATGGAGCGCACGGTACAGAAGAAATACCAGCCTAACGCCCACTCACAGTGGGACAGCCGTTGGATTTTTGGTCTGCTCATCTCGACCATTTTCTATGCCATCATTGCCACACTGTTGAACTTTGCACTGATACGCTACGTTGTTCCCAAGCGATTCCGCTCTGAGGCATTTATGCAGAAGCGTGCCTGCATCACGCTGGCAACGACGACCATCACGTTTGCTATCATTCTCGGCATCACACTGGCACTGACCGATTCGAATTTCTTTATCATGGCGTCCAACCTGCTGGTAGAGTATGCGTGGCTGTTGGGGGTCATCCTGATATCGCTGTTGCTGCGCGTCAACGGCAGTCAGATCAAGAGTGCCTTCCGCATCTATACGCCCCTGCTCTTTGTGGGTTTCCTGGTTATTGCCATCCGTATCATTCTGATACCTAACGAACTGGTCAATATCACGTTTCCGCCCATCTTGCTGCTCTGCGCGCTATGGCAGTGGAATGTAATTATGCGCCACAACAAGAACGTGCCGCGCTCGGATATGTTCTACACCTATCTGTCGCTCATCGTCTTCATTACTAGCGTGGTATGTTCATGGTCTGGCTATACACTGCTGGCCGTACAGATTCTGATATGGTGGATTATGCAGCTGACATGTATTCTTACCATTACATGCGTCACACAGTATCTGAAACTCTATGGCATCAGACACCGTTTCAACGAACGCCCAGTTACCAAGACATGGGCCTACGACCTGGCCTCTGAGGTGCTGTTGCCCGTGATGGGTGTCTGCTCAGTCATGATCAGCATCTATTGGGCTGCAGATGTCTTCAACCTGAGCGACCTGTGCTGGAAGGCTTTCAAGTACTACTTCGTAGACATGAAGAACCTGAAACTGAGCATTCTGACGCTGGCAATGGTCGTCACGCTGTTCTTCATGTTCTCATACATCAACCGCACCGTTCTGCAATTCATGCGCATGCACTTTGAGAGCAAAGACCCGGAGACGGCAGCCAGCCGTGAGGTAATGGGCAAGAACGTGCTGCAAGTGCTGGTATGGGGTACGTGGTTCCTCATCTCAATGTCTATTCTCAACGTTTCGTTAGAGTGGTTGATGGTTATCACAGGCGGTTTGTCGACAGGTATCGGTTTCGCATCGAAAGACATCATCGAGAATATCTACTACGGTATTTCGCTAATGACGGGACGAATCAAGGTGGGCGACCTCATTCAGATTGACGACACAACAGGTCGCGTGACCAGCATCAGCTATACATCGACAGTCATCGAGGCACTAACAGGCGAGGTAATTACTTTCCAGAATGCACAACTGTTTGCCAAAAACTATAAGAACCTAACGCGCAACCACGGCTACATTCTGCAGACCATCACGTTCGGTGTGGCTTATGGCAGCAACATTGGACAGGTGAAGAAACTGATAGAGCAGGCGCTCAACGAGGCAGAGATTGATGGTATAGACACCACCAAGCCTATCTTCACACGTGTCAAAGAACTGGCTGACTCCAGCGTAAACTTCCAGGCTTTCGTCTGGTCGGAGGCACTGCTGCGTGGTGCTGTCACAAGTCAGGTACTGGCTGTAATCTACGACACACTTAACGAGAACAACATTGAAATTCCGTTCCCTCAGCAGGATGTACACATAAAGAATTAACCATTAATAACTGACAATTATTAATAGGACATTTAATAGATTATAAAAACTGCCTCAACCACATCCTCATAGACAGCTGGATGAATCGTCGCAAGAAACGCAGAGAGGGAGAGTAAGAGAGGTAGAGTAAGAGACAGCCTGATACAGAGCTGTATTAGCGTGATACAGAACTGTAATAGGCTGATAACGGTATCGTATCAGCCTAATAACTGAACAGTATTAGCCTAATAACTGAACAGTATTAGCCTAATAACTGAACAGTACCAAACTGATAACAGCAGCACATTAAACTTAGTGATAGGTAACAAAAAATAAGGTGAGCCATGAGACTCACCTTATTATCTTGTTCTTAACTAAACTCTTGAATTAGAAGTTGTAGTAAGCACCGAAGCTGATAGCGTTGGTCAGGTCGAAACCGAAGCTGTTAGAGCGAACAGCATCCTTCATCCAAGAGTGGGTGTAAGTCAGACCCTTACCCAGGTGAGCAACCAGACCTACCTTGTCAGATACAGCGTAAGCAATACCAGGCTTTACGAATACACCAAGAGCGTTCAGATTGTCGTCAACACCCTGTGTGTGAATAGTAGCATAAGACAGACCACCATCTACGAATACAGAGAAGTTGCCAGCCTTGCAGAAGGTGTAACGAGCATAGGGCTCAATGCCGAAGGTGTTGGTAATAGCACCGTTAGCGGGGTTGTTGTGGCTGTAAGCCAGAGCAACAGCTACAGAGAGGTTCTCGTCGAGGTTATAACCAATCTCAGGGGCGATGGTGAAAACTTTGTCTGAGTTGTCATTACCATTAATGTGATCACTGCTGAAAGACAGAGAACCACCGACCCAAACCTGAGCGTTCATTGTAGCTGCTACACACACAGCAGCCAGAGTCATCATAATCTTTTTCATAATTTTTTCTTTTTAATAGATTAATGAAATAAATGTTTACTAACTTAAATGTGTCTTAACGTATTTTTTCGTTTTGACGCTGCAAAATTAAAGAGAAAAACTACAAGCTGGTTAAAATTACCCAACAAAATAACTTTTTTTTGCATTTAATTGATATAAATCAAGGAAAAAGCGGGAAAAATGCTGAAAAATTTGCTTTATTGCTAACTTCTTTGTACCTTTGCCCTGATATTACATAACACAAAAGGCATGAAACAGACATTTATCGCTGGGCCCTGCGTGATAGAATCTGCCGAGTTGCTGGACACGGTGGCTTCTAAGTTGGTGGAAATCAACAAGAAACTGGGTACCAATATAATTTTCAAGGCTTCTTTTGACAAAGCCAACCGCACCTCTGTACATTCATTCCGTGGTCCAGGAATCGATCACGGACTGTTGATGCTAAGTGATGTAAAATCCAAGTATGGGCTGCGCGTGCTGACAGACATTCACGAATCGTGGCAGGCAGAACCTGCAGGTCAGGTGTGTGACGTACTGCAGATACCCGCATTCCTCTGCCGACAGACAGACCTTCTGCTGGCAGCAGCAAAGACTGGCAAGACGGTGAACATCAAGAAGGCACAGTTTCTCAGTGGACACGACATGAAGTACCCCGTAGAGAAAGCCCTCGATGGCGGTGCCAAGGAGGTTTGGCTGACGGAGCGTGGCAATATGATGGGCTACAACAATCTGGTGGTAGACTTCCGTAACATTCCCGATATGCTCGAAATAACAGATACGGTCATTATGGACTGCACACATAGCGTACAACGTCCTGGCGGCGCTGATGGCAAGACTGGCGGTGACCGCCGTTTTGTTCCGCAGATGGCAATGGCTGCCAAAGCTTTCGGAGCCAACGGTTTCTTCTTTGAGGTGCACCCTACCCCTGACCAAGGTCTCAGCGATGCTGCCAACATGCTGCAGTTAGACAAGTTGGAAGGACTCATAGAAAAACTCCTATAAACACACAAAGGCCACACAGGCCCCAAACAGAATAAAGAAAAAATGACAACAAAAGAGATTGCGATACAGGCATTGAAAGAGGAGGCACAAGCCATTCTCGACCTCATACCTAAGATGGATAACGACTTTGAACGTGCTGTTGACATGATTATGGAATGCAAAGGCAAAGTCATCGTAACGGGCGTAGGCAAGAGCGGTCATATCGGTGCGAAGATAGCTGCCACGCTGGCCTCTACAGGAACGCCATCGTTCTTTATCAATCCACTGGACGTCTATCACGGTGATTTGGGTGTAATGTCTCAAGGCGACGTGGTAGTAGCAATCTCTAACTCTGGACAGACAGACGAATTGTTGCGCTTCATTCCCATGGTATTGCACATGCAGATTCCTATTATCGGTATGAGCGGCAATCCGAAGTCGCTGTTGGCGAAATACTCCACCTGCCACCTGAACGTCAGCGTAGAGAAAGAGGCCTGTCCGCTGAACCTGGCACCCACCAGTTCGACAACAGCCACACTGGCTATGGGCGACGCACTAGCTATCGCACTCATGGAGAAGCGCCATTTCCGTCCGCAGGATTTTGCGCAGTTCCACCCTGGTGGCGAATTAGGCAAGCGACTGCTTACTACCGCCCAGGATGTGATGATTACGGAAAATATGCCCCTGCTGTCTGCCAACATGCACCTGGGCGAGGCTATTATTCACGTCAGCAAGGGTAAGCTTGGACTGGGTGTAGCCGTCGAGGACGGAAAGATAGCTGGTCTGATTACCGATGGTGACATCCGTCGGGCTATGGAGAAATGGCAGGCTGACTTCTTCAACCATACCGTGGAGGATATCATGACGCGCACACCGAAGACGGTTTCTCCGCAGGCTAAGATTTCAGACATCCAGAAAATCATGAACAAGCATAAGATACATAACGTGTTAGTAGTGGACGACGGCAACCACCTGATGGGTATTGTCGACCGCTACGCGTGCGTACTATAATATATTATACAAGTCTATATGTCTATATGAAGATACTGAGAAAGATACTGCTGATACTCATGCTGGCACTGCCCATAGGCGCTGCAGGAGTCTATCTATTCAAGATTCTCGATGCGCATAACGGACTGACAATCAGCCAAATTAACTGCATACTCAAGGATTCACGCGGATATATCTGGTTAGGAACGCCAGCAGGTCTTTATCGCTACGACGGCTATACATTCCATAACTTCCAATGCAACTCGCAGGATGGTTCCTCACTGCCCGACAGCTACATCATCAGCATTCAGGAGACGCTGGAGGGTACACTATGGATTGAGACCTCGGCAGGATTCTGCATCTATCACCCACAGGGCGAAAACTTCGAGCGCGACATGAAGCAAGTCTATGGTCGCATGGGCATTGAAGGCAGACCGAACGTGGTTTATATAGACAGTCACAAGAATTTCTGGGCAGCCATTCCCAACAAAGGTGTGGTAGCCTACAACATGCAGCAGCAACTGCTCTTCGAATTTGGATATACAGACGACTCCCATGGTGTTCCTCAGGGTGTAATAACGAATATCAGTGAGTGCCGCGATGGTGCCTTGATAGTCTACGATGACGGACGCATCGTATGCTGCGATGTAATGCACCAGCAGCGTACCGTATGGAAGACAGACTACATTGCCCAGCAACACCTGCGCAAATCCTCTACGCTGAACGCCTATGCTGACCAGCAGGACAACATCTGGCTCTACGGACAGGGAACGCTGATGCTGTATAACAAGAGTACCAACACGTGGAATACAACCATTGGCGACCAACTGGGCATGACGGGCAATAATACCGACCATAGCGTGAACGGCATAGCCGGAGACCACAAGGGAAATATCTGGATCGGTACGGACCGTTTAGGACTGATACGCGCCAATGTGAACACACTGGAGATGGAGCCTGTCACGCCACAAGGTACCAGTAGCAATAATCATATCTACAACCAGGATGTAGTGGGTGTGCAGAGTGTGTATGTTGACGATACAGACTTGCTATGGGTAGGATCGGAGAAGTCAGGTCTGGCCTACTATGGCGACAACATCTACAAGTTTCAGTCACTGCTGAACGGTGACATCACAGCCATAGCACAAGACCAAGACGGCACCATCTGGTATGGTACAGGCGACAAAGGCATTATTGGCTATGAAGGACCATTGGCCAGTCTCAAGGTAACTTGTATGACAACGACTCCTGACGGTAGCTTGTGGGTAGGTTCTAAGCAGAATGGTCTGACACGCATCAAGGATGGCGTCAGCACCTTCTACTCTGCTGCCCGTGACAGCATGAAGACGCTCATTGACGACCATATCAACGCGCTGAGTTGCGATAAGAGCGGCAACCTATGGATAGCAACCAATGGCGGTCTGCAGGTCTACAACCCCAGGATGAACACATTCTCTTCGTACACCCGTGAGAATGGTATGTTAACCACTAACAACATTACCACGCTGTACTATGGTACCAACAACAACCTGTTGATAGGTACGGCAGAAGGAATGGTTATCCTGAACCTGTCGACCCGCGAGAAGAAGGTTCTGACAGGTAATGTCTCTAATCTGAAATCATTCACCAACAACTTTATTACCCAGATATACGAAGACTCCAGAGGACTGTTGTGGATTGGTACTCGAGAAGGTATTAACATCCTGAACCTTGACAACGACGAGCTCAATCTGATAACAGAAAAAGACGGACTGTGCAACAACTCCATCTGCGGTATTGCAGAAGATAAGAACCACAGCATCTGGGTAACCACCAGCAATGGCGTTAGCCGTATTGTGGTACAGCGAAACCACGAAAACGAGACCTTCAACTACGGTCTCTACAACTACACCATCAGCGATGGTCTGCAGAGCAATGAGTTCAATATGGGCTCTATCCTCACAAAGAAAGACGGCGAGGTGCTGTTTGGCGGACTGTTTGGCATCAACTGGGTGCGCCATACCAACAAAGACGAGCAAGCCTCGCTGCCACGCGTCATGCTAACCCAGCTGTTTGTTGGCGAGCAAGAGATTCTGACTGGCGTAAACTATGATGGAAACATCATCTTGCCACAGGCTCTCAACGAGAGCAACAAGATAGATTTGTATAACAGTCAGAACACCATCACCATCAAGTTTGCAGCAGGTAACTACAACCAAAGCGAGCGTCTGCAGTTTATGTACTGGATGGAGGGACTGGACAACGACTGGCGTAACGGCGATGCCCTACTCCATGGTGTCCGCTTCGAAAATCTGAGCAGTGGCGACTACAAACTGCACGTCAAGGCTGTCAGTGCAGATGGTGCCGTCAGCAATCAAGAGCGCATCCTTGATATTCACGTTGACCGTCCCTGGTGGCTGTCATGGTGGATGCTGACATTCTATGTTATTATCTTGATTATCATTGTTATTATCTGGCGCTTTGGTATTAAGAAATACAGAAAGGCCTGGAAGAAGCGTAATACCGTCATCGATGAGTTGAAGCGTCAGCGCGAGGAGATAAAGCTGGCCAGCGACGAACTGCGTCAGCCCATGGCCCGCATGACAACAATTATTGGTGATATGTCGATGCGCGAACAGTCGTTGGAGGGTCGTGAACAGCTGAACTCGCTCCACTTCCAGCTGTTGCAGATTATCACGCGTATCTCTGAGATGCAGAGCACGTTGGAGAATCCGGAGAAGAAGGCTGAGTCGACAGCCAAGGACCGTCTTGAACTGAACGACGAGGGTGAAATCGAGTTGGCTGTTATCACAAACCAGCAGAATGACCTTGACATCAAGCCGCTGCGCATTGAAGGACAGACACAGAAGTTCTGCGTAGTACTCATCGATACCAACCGCGAATTCCTGCACTTCATGCGTGCCCATCTGTGTGAGATCTACGATTTCCATGTCTACGACAATATCAAGGCTGCCCTACCCGATATTGATACGCTCAAGGCCGACCTCGTTGTCTGCAAACACGATATGGGTGACAGCATTACGGGTAGTGAGCTGTGCAACCAGTTCAAGTCCAGCCATACCAGGAGCAAGACGAAGTTTGTGCTAATGACAGATACAGTTCTTACTCCCGAGACCATGAGCGAACAGAACATCACACTCGCTGCAGACGACTATCTGGCTAAGCCGTTCAACATTCAGGAGGCTGTAATGCGCTTCAACAAGGTTATGGGTCTGGCTCCTATCGAGATTAATCAGAACGTCATCGAAGGTAAGGAAACTCGTATGTTGGAGGGACAAAACGCAAGTATGACTACTGCCACAATGAGCTTTGAAGATTACAAGAATGTTAACCTCTCCGACAATTCCGAGACCACCGATAGTCAGGAGACGCAGGAGGCGCAGGATAGTCCTGAGAACGTGACAGCCCCTGAGGAGCAGAACATCTTGGCTAAATACTACGATGACAACACCATCGGCGACTACTCTATGAACAACATCATGGACCAGCAGCTGATGCGTAATGTCGAGCAGTTCGTGCTGCAGAATATGAGTCGCGGCCAGATCAGTCTGGAAGACATGGCAGCAGCAATGGGCATGGGCCGTGTGCCGTTCTTCCACAAGATACGCAGCATAACAACCAAGACACCTGCCGAGGTCGTCCGCGAGATACGTCTGAAGCATGCCTGCACCCTACTTGTCAACACCAACCTCAACCTCAGTGAGTTGGCTATCAATGTGGGATTCATGACGGCAGAGAACTTCATCAACATCTTCAAGGAGAAGTACGGTATGACGCCATTGGAGTATAGACTGAAAAACAAACGGTAAGACAGTGCATAGTTCATTCGTGAAATTCGTTTAGTTCATTGTTTTAAAATAAATTCGAGGACGAAAATAACACATAATTGGAAAATGGAAAAGAATAGTAGGTTAAGGATATGGATGGTGGCAGGTTTGTCACTGGTCATCAGTCTGTTATCATTTAGCCCCGCAAGTGCGCAGATTAGCGACTCCGTCATTGTGTATACACTCCGTCAGAATGGTGTGCGTTTCACAGACAACAACAAGGTTACCCTGCTCTATTCCGGTCAAGAGAAGTTTGACGACATGTTTAAGGCCATCCGTCAGGCTAAGAGCAGCATTCACCTGGAATATTTCAACTTTCGTAACGACTCCATAGCTTTTTTGCTGTTCGACTTGCTACGCGAAAAGGTAAAGGAGGGGGTCGAAGTGCGCGCCATGTTCGACGGTTTTGGCAACGATTCCAACAACCAGCCACTGAAGAAACGCCATCTGAAGCCTCTGCGCGATGCTGGCATAGAGATTGTCGAGTACTCTCCTATCCGTTTTCCGTGGGTAAACCACATCTTTGGGCGCGACCATCGTAAAATTGTTGTCATCGACGGAAAGATAGCCTATACGGGCGGTATGAATGTTGCAGACTATTATATAAAAGGTACGGAACAGGTGGGCGAATGGCGCGACATGCACTGCCGTCTGGAGGGCGATGCTGTCAATGAGTTGCAGACCATCTTCCTCCGTATCTGGAACCGCACCACGAAGCAGAACATAGGTGGAATGAAGTACTATAATGGTGGAACGCTAACCCATTTCGAAGGTCTGAAGCTCGATACGACTTGTACGAGTGGGCGCAAAATGGTGGGTATTATCAATCGTGAGCCAGGGGTCACACCAAAGATTATGCGTACCTTCTATATCAATGCCATCGATCAGGCTGAAGACTCCATACACATCATCAATCCCTACTTCACGCTGATTCCCACGCTAACGAGAGCCCTTACAAGAGCTATACGCAGAGGTGTAAAGGTGGAGATTATGCTGTCGTCAAAGAGTGATATACCTTTAACACCCGACTGTGCCCTCTACCAAGCTCATAAATTGATGAAGCGCGGAGCCACCGTCTGGCTTTACAAACCAGGCTTCCACCATTCCAAGATTATGATGGTCGACGGCCAATACTGCACTGTAGGCAGCACCAATCTGGATGCCCGTAGTCTGAAGTGTGATTTCGAGGAGAATGCAGTCATCGTAGACCCACAGACAACCCGTGAGCTTGACAACATGTTCTGGCGCGACAAGCAGCAGAGCTTCCAACTGACAGAAGAGTCGTGGGACGAGTTCCGCACAGGCTGGCAGAAGTTCCGTGGCTGGTTTGCCCACTTGCTACAGCCGTTCTTGTAATTTTTTAAGAAGTTAAGAAGTTAAGAAGTTATAGAAGTTAAGGAGTTATAGAAGTGCCTGCATCATGTTGATTTCCACCATTGTGATGCCTCTTTTCTGTAACCACTCCGTATCAAAGAAGTCTGACAGCATGGCCGTTGCCTGCTCGTTACGCTGGCAGTACAGGCGGAACAAATCAGCAGCACGACCGACCTCTCCCTGCAGCCACAGACAGTAGCCAAAGTTCTTCAGGTCTTCGTCATTCTGCTTTTCACGGCCCGTCAGCTGTTCGTAGTACTTAGCAGCCTGTTCCAGCTTTCCCTGGCATGTCAGTGCCCATGCCAATACGCGGCTTACGCTGTCGTTCTCGGGTTGTTCATAATTCAGCCGGTAGAGAGGTTTCAGTGCATCTTCATAACGTTCCAACTGAACCAGACAGATAGCCACATACAACTGGCTATTAGACTTCTCCGGATAGGTCTCTGCCATTTTCTCAAACCACGTCAGTGCCTCCTCGTAACGACCTTCGTCATATAGCTGCCGGCCTTTTCCCAACAGGGCACGTTCATGGAGTGGATTCAGCTGCAACACATGGTCGTAGTCGTATGTCCAAAGATAATACTGCACATCACGCGAAGAGGCTCCGAAGGTTGTCAACAAGCGCTGGGCGGCATGGTTCATCTGGTGTTTCTTCAGTTGTCTGACTATCTGCGCCTTACTTTTCTCCAAAGGTGTGTCTTTCAGCAACTCACAAGAGAAGAAGTCACAGCCTCCCACCTCGTCTGTCGTTGTATCGAAGGGGTTATACAGTTCCGAACGGTGTGGAAACAAACGAAAGAATCGGTAAATATCCATCAGGTAGAGACGTCGCTCTAAGGCTGCTAACGGTTCTACACCTTCCGCCAACTCCTCGGGAACATACTCGCCCCGTTTCAGCATCTCACGTACCTGCTGAGGCAGATGGTCTATCACCTGCTGTACAGCAATAACAAACGAATACTTGTCGCTGTTACAGAATGTGTTAGTGGCAAAAACCTTTTTCAGAAAAGCCATATTTTCCTGACTGTTGACATATTGTGCAATGTCTGGATGCTGCTCGAAGAAAGGTACCAACCAGTTGCTGATATCATAGAAGAAAGGATAGCGCTTAATCTGCGAGAAACCCTGATAGAACACGTCAATGCCCTCCTTCTGCATGTCCATCATGCGACGCATGGAAGACTCCATTTTCTCCATGCGTTCCTCAGAGCGTTCCGGGTGCAGCACCTCTTCCAAATGATCTTCGTCACTCTCTGCAAACTCCTGTCCCATCATCAGCGACGAGCTCTTCAGCAAATCGGGCATGATCTCTTTTTGGATGGTGTTGCTGTCTTTCTCCTCATTCAGGCAGTAGATGAGTTGCATCTGCAGTTCCGTCAGTTCCTGACAGACCTGTTCAGACTCCAGCAACGACACCAAGAGGTCGCGCTGTTCAGGATAGACCAGTCGGTAGTCATCAGAGACAGACAATGCCCACCCCACCAGGGCACGCTGGCGCACAGCCTCGTCTTGCGACAGTCGGTACACCTCTATTAGCATGCGGAATTTAGCCATATCGAACTGGTTCATCAGCGACAGTGTGACAGCAGAAACGAGCAATTGCTGGTCTATGCTATCCGTCGTGGGGGAGGTCAGCATCTCTGCAAACTGGCTGCCCACACCCTCCGACCATTGACGCGATGTCAGCACATATTCAAACAGCTGGTTCATCTGCTGCTGGTGTTCTCGATAGAGCGTAGCACTCTTGGCAGCACGCTTATTGTCGGGTTCCAGCTGTAGCATAGCAACATTGCTTACAAACCCCTCCATCTCTTGACGGATGGCGGTCAGCGACCATTCGCGCTGTCCTTGGCGCACACGGGTATAAAGGCTGTTCTGATAGGGAGAGGCCTTCATGCGGTGATAGTGCATTACATTGGCGTAGAGCACATAGACGCGCTGCAACAAGCGCTGATAGAGTTCCGCGCGCTGAGGGTCAGCACCCCCTTGCTGCCAATAGGCTTCCATACGGTCATAGTCCTCCCGCAGTTCCATCAGTTTCTCTGCAGTGTGCTGCTCAGGCCATGCTGCCAGGTAGTTTTCCATCTGACGGATAGCCCTTCCGCAGTTACCTGCCTTTAAGGCCTTGTCAACGAGTGTCAGACTCTCATTTCCTACCATTGCCTACCTCCGTTTTACTACTTAGACGAACGTCGGTTTTCTCCAACCACTGGGTAGCATAGTTGATGTCCTTCTGACGAGGGCCACGGGCTTGCATGAAATGAATATGATGTGGTATAGAGTCTATCAGCTGTTCCTTCACCTTATAGCGGTCTACGAGTATCGAGCAATAGTACGCCACCCCGTATTTATTGATAGAGTCGCAAGCCTGGTTATAGGCCTGCGTAAACAGTTCCAACTGCTTGGTACGGGCCTGTCGGCGCATCTCCACCTCGCGGAAGGCCAGCACGCCCAGTTGCAAGTCGACATCTCTGGTGTCTAACACAACGGGATTTTTCATCACACGTGCCTGAGTAGCCTGCGGTTCTGTTAGCCACAAGGCATCTATCTCGTTGTTCCACAACATCTGCATGCGCACGTCTAAATCGTTGATCTGTACCTTATAAACGCGTTCTGCTGCCAGTTTCACAGAGTCAATGCAACAATCTGTCATTAGGTCTGTTGCCGAAAAACGGGTCATTGCCACCATTTTGTCATCCAACTGTTTCAGCTGGTGAATACGGGCATTGCGGTTAGTGACTAGTTGCCAATAGGCATTGGTTGTTGCCACATAGCGCATTTTCAGTCCCTGACGCTCCATTCGCTTTGCTCTCACTAAATCAGTAACAGTGCCTTCCACCCTACCTCTCTGGATAGCTGTGTCGCAGTCCATCTGTGCATTATAGAACTTCAGACGCACACCACCATAGGCTGTGTCAAAGAGTTCGTACTGCTGCGCTACAAACAAGGGCAGGCAGTCCAGCGTAGGCATTACGGCAATTTTCAGCGCTGCCGAGTCCTTGCGCCACGCCTCGCGACGCTGTTCCCGCGAGATGCGTTTCGTCTCTTCATACGACTGTCCGCATGCTGCCAACAGCAGCAGTGCGATGATTATGGACATCAGATTTTTCATATTGTCTGCAAAGTTACAAAATAAAGTGAAAAGTGAAGAGCGAAGAATGAAAAAAATGCTTATCATGCAACATTATTATGAATTATTTCGTAATTTTGCAAGCACTTATGGCTAATAAAGAGAAGATTATGTATGTCTGCGAGAATTGCGGACAAGAGTCGGCCAAATGGATAGGCAAATGTCCTGCGTGCGGTCAATGGAATACGTTCAAAGAATTCAAAACCTCACCCCAACCTCTTTCCAAGGGACGAGGGCCTTTAGGCAATAGCGGTGGCATTTCTGGCAGAGGGCGCGATGCTGCAAAGGTATTGCGGCTGAAGGACATCTCGGCACACGACGACCCCCGCATCGACATGCACGACCAGGAGCTGAACCGCGTACTGGGTGGCGGACTGGTACCTGGCAGCATTGTGTTGCTGGGTGGCGAACCAGGCATCGGCAAGTCGACGCTGTCGCTGCAGACCATGCTCCAGCTGACGGACAAAAAGGTGCTGTACGTCAGCGGCGAGGAGAGTGCACATCAGCTGAAGATGCGTGCTGAACGCCTTGCTGTCGGCGATTCTCTCGCCGAAGACAATTTTCTCCTGCTTTGCGAGAACTCGCTGGAAGCCATCTTCGAACACATCAAAGAGGTACAACCCGAAGTAGTGGTGGTGGACTCTATACAAACCATCTCGACAGAGGATGTGGAGAGCAGTGCGGGCTCCATTGCCCAGGTGCGCGAGTGTGCCTCTGCCCTACTCCGCTTTGCCAAGACCAGTGGTGTGCCCGTCATTCTGATTGGACATATCACCAAAGAAGGTACGCTGGCAGGTCCCAAAATCCTGGAACACATTGTTGATACTGTTATCCAGTTTGAGGGCGACCAGCACTACATGTACCGCATCTTGCGCAGCATTAAGAACCGTTTTGGAAGTACCTCGGAATTAGGTATTTACGAGATGCAGCAGACAGGACTGCGACAGGTCTCGAATCCCTCAGAGCTGTTGCTCACCGAAGATCACGACGGACTATCAGGCGTTGCCATCAGTTCGGCCATTGAGGGTGTACGTCCTTTCCTGGTAGAGACACAGGCGCTGGTATCGTCAGCTGCATACGGAACACCTCAGCGCTCGGCAACAGGTTTCGACCAGCGCCGACTGAACATGCTGCTCGCCGTGCTGGAGAAGCGTGTGGGTTTCAAACTGATGCAGAAGGACGTCTTCCTGAATATTGCAGGAGGACTGCGCGTGACGGATATGGCGATGGACTTGAGTGTGATAGCCGCTGTACTATCGAGCAATGTCGACACGCCCATTGAAGAGGGATGGTGCATGGCTGGCGAGGTGGGACTCTCTGGCGAGGTGCGCCCCGTAGCGCGTATCGAGCAACGCATCAGCGAGGCTGAGAAGTTAGGTTTTCAGCATATCATCATACCGAAATACAACCTCAGCGGACTGAACCGCAAGAAATATAACATCGAACTGGTGCCCGTTCGCAAGGTGGAAGAGGCACTCAGAGCATTATTTGGATAATATGAAAGACTCTGTATTGATATTAAGCGGTGGCGTAGATAGTGTCACCTTGTTATATGATGAACAGGAGCGCATCGCCCTGGCCATCTCGTTCGACTATGGCTCCAAGCACAACAAGCGGGAGATTCCCTTTGCTCAATGGCATTGTCAGCAGTTAGGCATCAAGCACATCACCATCCCCTTGGACTTTATGACGAAGTATTTTGTCAGTTCCTTACTGGAGGGTGGCGAGGATATTCCTGAAGGACACTATGCTGACGACAACATGAAGTCAACGGTAGTTCCCTTCCGCAATGGAATCATGCTGTCCATCGCTGTAGGTATCGCTGAAAGCAATGGTCTAAAGTATGTTATGATGGCCAACCACGGGGGCGACCACACTATCTATCCAGACTGCCGCCCCGCATTCGTAGACGCCTTCGATCAGGCTGCCTGTGCAGGCACCTTTGTCAATGTGCATCTGCGCTCCCCCTACACAAACATCACCAAGGCCGATATTGCGCGTCGTGGCAAAGTGCTTGGCATAGACTATGCAAAGACCTGGTCTTGCTATAAAGGTGGAGACAAGCACTGTGGCAAGTGTGGCACGTGCGTAGAACGTCGCGAGGCTTTTGCCGAGGCAGGCATCGACGACCATACCGTCTACGAAGAATAACACCCCTATTAACGCACTTTGGGCTCGCAATCACTGCGAGCCCAAAACACCTAACATAGAACTATGAAGATTCTACTAACCAATAAAACCAAATGCGTATGAAAAAACTATTCTCTTTGTTTCTTTTTCTGTGAGCAAAGTTACAGTGTTTTTTCCCTCGCACCAAGTTTTTCAGTCATTTCTTCTCCTACTTGTTGCGACAGCCTCCTACTCTTGCGACAAAATAGTACGAATGGGGGCTCTTCTGTCCGAATAGGGGGTGTCGTTTTAATGTTTATCTTGTTAATATCTGAACGATGCGCTCAGCGGTACGACCGTCCCAACGATCGGGCAGCGACGAAGTCTTCCACTGACCGCTGACCATGCGCTGCAACTCATTGCGCAACTTGTCGGCATCCTCGCCTACAAGGACATTGGTTCCTTGCTTGACAGTCTCGATATGTTCAGTATAGGAGTTGAGGGTGATACACGGCACATGGTTGAACGTAGCCTCCTCAGCGACATTGCCTGAGTCGGTGATGATACCCATAGCATGACTGGTAAGATAGCCGAAGTCAAGGTAGCTGAGAGAAGATGTCAGATGGATGATGGAAGAAGGCAGATGGAACGTGCGCACCAAGTCGAGAGCACGATCGCGGAGCGGAGCGATAACAGGCAGTTCGCCAGCCACCGCACAAACGGTAGTTAACATGCGGTTCAAATTCTCCTCGTCAGCCAGCAGGGCTTTGCGGTTGAGTGTGAAGACGAGGTAACGACCGTCCTCAATACCGTCAAGACAGGCAGGACGTATCCAGCGGTCGTGGTTAAAGCGCAGCGTATCCATCAGGATGTTGCCCACCATATATATCTTGTGGTTCTCGGCACCTTCGCGTGTGGCAATGCTGCTGGAGCCTACACCAGCGGTAAACAGCAGGTCGCTGAGTCCGTCAATAACAAGGCGATTGATTTCCTTGGGCATATTGATGTCGAACGAGCGTGTGCCAGCAACGAGATGTGCAAGTTGCAAGCCACGTTTCTTGGTTACAATAGCTGCAGCCATCGTCGATGCAAGGTCGTCGACTACGATGACGGTGTCTGTAAGATGCTGGTCGAGATAGCACTCAAACTCAGCCATCACCCTACCCGTCAATTCGTTGAGGTTCTCACAGTCGACACCTAAGAAGACATCGGGACGTCTGATTTGCAAATCGTCGAAGAGTGACGACTCCAGTGTGGGATCGTCAGCAGTACCGGCATAAACCAGTTGGTATTGACACTCGTCGTTGCGCTCCATCACATGAATGAGTGGAGCGACCTTGATAAAGTTTGGGCGTGCACCCGTAAAAAGACAGATATGTTTCATTGTTGTTTACCTATTTCCTTTTCGTAAGCAGGCGACTCCTCCTTCAGTCGAAAGTCGTATATCATTTTCTCGCCATCTATCAGAACGAAGTGTTTAGTGCCCTGGATGTCGTCGTCTTTCTTCTCCCAGATGATATCATTGAAGCCCTCAGTATTCTCAGGCTCCGGGGTACGCAACAGACAATTGCTGAAACTGTAGTCCGAGTTCTCGTCAACCTCGCCCTGAATAACATCATCAGCATATCCCGTGACGAGCGTGTTGCTGCACTCCAGCGTGAAAGGCTTGTCAGTAGCTTTAAAGCGCAGTGCGGCACCACGAAGGGCCGAAAGCGGATAGAACTGGGCAATAGTGGTCTGGTCGATGACTGCTTCACAACCAAGTAGTGCCACACAGTCGTTGAGTGAATTGGTCAACAAACTGTTGTTGATGGATACCTGCGAGTCGTGAGCCCACAATCCGAACCCCTTGCTGTTGTGCACTACGCAGTCAGAGAGACTTACCACCGTAGAGTCTGCATGCAGGGCATCGCAAGCATTGCGTATGTCACAGTCGGTAAGACTACAACCGACAGCCTTCGGATTAACAGTAACACCGCGCCACTGACCACTGACACGATCATAAGGCAGATAGTCGAACATGTGGTCAAGGCGATCGCCGCGGAACAGACAGCCCTCTGCTACAAGACCGCCATTGACGATGATGCCCACCCCACTATGGAAATAGAGTTCCGTATTGTTGAGGGTCAGCGTAGCCCCCTTGGCAATATTAATATCACCCATCACAAGGATAGGCGTAGCAGACTCAATGGTGGTATTGCTTGTCACGTTCAGCTGGTCCCACTTCTCTACATTCCAGCTATAGCTGCGCAGATTGACTTTCTGCTCCACCCCACTCTCCAGGGTGAATAGCAAGTTATCCTCGACTAACTGAGGATCGGGGGACGCATTCTCGAAAGCCGTCAGTTCTACGAAGACACGCAGGCTATCGCCTTTACGTACCTCTAAATCATTGACAACGGGATTGAGGAAAGTGCCGTCGACATTGACACGGAAGCCAGACTGACCGGCACGTTCCAAACGAACTGTGCGCAGGCGCAGTCCGTCGCCCGACTGGTTATATACCCAGAAGCTATAGGTCGATGAGGGCACCTTGGCAAATAGGGTATCCATCAGCACCGTGTCGCAGGTAAACGTCAGTCGGTGACTGCGATCTGTCGTGAAAGAGTCGTTGTCAGAGCAGGCGGTCAACAAGGTCAACACTGCTATGAGAAAAAGAGAGAGCCGTTTCATCATATAATGACAAAACGGCTTTCCATCTATTTTATTGTCTTTACTTGCCAAAATAGCGCTTCAGCAAACCAGCAAAACCTGCTCCATGACGAGCCTCGTCCTTAGCCATCTCGTGCACGGTATCGTGGATAGCATCGAAACCAGCAGCCTTGGCATTCTTGGCAATGCGGAACTTATCTTCGCAAGCACCAGCCTCAGCAGCAGCGCGCTTCTCCAGATTGGTCTTTGTGTCCCATACGCACTCACCCAGCAGCTCAGCAAAACGAGAAGCATGGTCAGCCTCCTCGAAAGCATAGCGCTTGAAAGCCTCAGCAATCTCAGGATATCCCTCACGGTCTGCCTGACGAGCCATAGCAAGATACATACCGACCTCACCACACTCACCATTGAAGTGGTTGCGCAGATCTTGAATCATCTCCTCGCTAACGCCCTCTGGCTTACCATCACCAATCTTATGGACAGTAGCATAGGTCATATCAGCATCGTCCTTCAGTTCAGAGAACTTAGAGGCAGGAGCTTTACAGATGGGGCACTTCTCAGGAGCTGCATCGCCTTCATAGATATATCCACAAACGGCGCAAATAAACTTTTTCTTCATAATCGTAATTGTAATTGTTTAATGTAGTAAAAATGATTTATTTTTGCAAAGATAAGCAGAAAAAATAAATCCCCCAAATGTTTTGAGGGAAATATTTTCAAATATGAATTATTTGTCCATCTTACAAGGATTGTCATCCGTACGATACTTGGAAAGGAGTGGAATTTCCTGACACAACGCATCAGCCAGCAACTTTGCCACTTGGTGTGCACCATAGATATTATAGTGCGTATTGTCTTGACGGCCTTTAGGCAGTGCAGGATGTTCACCAGGCTTATACCACATGTGCAACTTCTTAGACTTCTCGACACCCAGAGACTGTTCCAGGTCGTGAGTAATCTTGTTGGCATCGACAAAGAGACAGTTCATGCGCTGAGCTACATCGCGTGGAGCAACAGCATAGAGGCCGTGGGTGTCAACCAGCGAGTCGCCCTCTTGCACATTGGCACCATCCTTAAAGGTGGTATTGCGCAGTGATTCGTCGTCGCCAGCAGAAGACACCTGCTTTTTGGCGAAATTGCGACGCACCACAGGGTTCATCAGTACGGGAATCCCCCCTCTCTCACGTGTCTCGCGCACATACTTAGCGAGCGTGTAGTCGAAGGTAGAGCCGGGATCTGTGTGGCGTGTCTCACCGGGTTTCTCGTCATTGTGACCAAACTGAATGACGACATAGTCGCCTGGCTGCAGTTTGTCGAGCACTTGCTTCCAACGTCCCTCGCCAATGAAGCTCTTTGACGAACGGCCATTGACGGCATGATTATCCACACGGATAAACGCCTCATCGAAATAGCACTGCAGCGCCATGCCCCACCCACGCTCAGGCGAGCCTTTGGAGAGGTCCTTCTTGGCTGCTGTAGAGTCACCAATGATAAAGATAGTAGTAGTTTTCTGATTGATGGCCGAGGTGCAGAGCAGCACCAAGACCATCAATACAGCAAGTAGTCTGACTTGTTTCATCGTATCGCGTTAATCAATTCCTCTGGTGAAAGCTGTTGCTGCTCGCCAGACTCCATATTCTTCAGTGTTACCTTACCCGCTTCCATCTCGCTCTCGCCAGCCAGTACGACAAAGGGAATCAGTTTGGCGTTAGCATAGGACATCTGCTTCTTCATCTTGGCACCATCAGGATAGATCTCAGCACGAATGCCTTCTTCGCGAACCTTATTTATTATAGGCAGGCAGTAGGCCGTCTCCTTCTCGCCGAAATTGATGAAGAGCACCTGTGTGGTGTTGAGCGAATCCTTGGGATAGAGGTCGAGGGCATTGAGCACATCGTAGATGCGGTCTACACCAAACGAGATGCCAACGCCAGAGAGGCCAGGCATACCGAAGATGCCCGTCAGGTTGTCATAGCGACCTCCGCCAGAGATGCTACCCATCTGTGTGTCGAGTGCTTTCACCTCAAAGATGGCACCCGTATAGTAGCTCAAGCCACGAGCCAGCGTGAGGTCGAGCTGAATCTCGTTGTTCAGCGTTGTCAGGAAGCCGAGGATGTATTTGGTCTCCTCCACACCCTTGAGTCCCGTCTCGCTCTCCTTCAGCACCTCAGCGATTGTTGCCAGCTTCTGCTCGTTGCTACCCTCCAACATGATGATAGGCTGTAACTTCTGTATCTGTTCCTCGCTAAGGCCATCCTCGCGCAGCTCGGCATTCACATTGTCGATGCCAATCTTGTCGAGCTTGTCAATAGCCACGGTGATGTCGACAATCTTGTCGGCAGCTCCGATGACTTCGGCAATTCCTGTGAGAATCTTGCGGTTGTTAATCTTAATCTGTACACGCACCCCAAAGCGGGTGAATACGGTGTCGACAATCTGCATCAGCTCTACCTCGTTGAGCAGAGAGTCAGAACCGACCACATCGCCATCAAACTGATAGAACTCACGATAGCGGCCCTTCTGAGGACGATCAGCACGCCAGACGGGTTGTACCTGATAGCGCTTGAAGGGCAGTTGCAGTTCCTCGCGATGCATCACCACATAGCGGGCGAAGGGCACGGTGAGGTCGTAACGCAGACCTTTCTCGCAAATCTTGGATGCCAGGCGCAGCGTGTTGCGCTCCGTGAGTTCACTGTCCTCAATCTTATTCAGATAGTCGCCAGAATTCAGAATCTTAAAGAGCAGTTTGTCACCCTCCTCGCCATACTTGCCCATCAGTGTCTGAAGGGTTTCCTGGGCAGGTGTCTCAATCTGCTGGAATCCGTAGAGTTCATAGACACTACGGATGGTGTTGAAGATATAGTTGCGCTTGGCCATCTCTACAGGGCCGAAGTCGCGTGTTCCTTTGGGTATACTGGGTTTATTTGCCATTTCTTACGATTGTTTGTTCACGGTCAGGACCGATGCTGATGATGGTGATGGGCGTTTCGAGTTCTTTCTCCAAGAAGGCGATATAGTCGCTGAACTGCTTGGGGAACTGGCTCTCGCTGGTAAACTTGGTCATATCGGTCTTCCAGCCAGGTAACTCCTGATAGACAGGCTCAATGCCTTGCTCAATGTTATAAGGGAAGTCGCGTGTCTCTACACCATTCACCTTATAAGAGGTGCAGGCCTTGATGGTATCGAAGCCGTCGAGCACGTCGCTCTTCATCATAATGAGTTGGGTAACGCCGTTTACCATGATGCTGTAGCGCAGGGCTACGAGGTCTATCCAACCACAACGGCGCTCACGACCAGTTACGGCACCATACTCATGACCAAGGTCACGGATTTTCTTGCCCGTCTCGTCGAAGAGCTCTGTGGGGAAAGGACCAGCACCAACACGGGTGCAGTAGGCCTTCATGATGCCAAAGACCTCGCCAATCTTGTTGGGACCGATACCCAGACCCGTACAAGCACCAGCGCAGATGGTATTGGAGGAGGTTACGAAAGGATAGCTGCCAAAGTCCACATCAAGCATAGTACCCTGGGCACCTTCACACAGCACACTCTTGCCTGAGCGCAGTATCTGGTTGATTTCGTGCTCGCTGTCCACAATGGGGAACTGGCGCAGATACTCGATACCCTCCATCCACTTCTTCTCAACCTCCGTGATATCGTAGTCGAAGTTCAGCGACTTCAGAATAGCCTCATGACGAGCCTTGGCAGCAGCATACTTCTCGGGGAAGTTTTCGAGGATATCACCGACGCGCAGACCAGTACGGCTGACTTTATCAGTATACGTAGGACCAATGCCCTTACCCGTGGTACCTACCTTGTTCTTGCCTTTCTGAGCCTCGTAGGCTGCATCGAGCACACGGTGGGTAGGCATAATTAGATGAGCTTTCTTAGAGATGTGAAGGCGCTCTTTCAGTGGGTGTCCAGAAGCCTCCAGTGCCTTCGCTTCCTCCATAAAGAGGTCGGGAGCCAGTACGACACCGTTACCGATAATGTTTACCTTGCCGCCCTGGAAAATACCTGAAGGGATAGAGCGGAGTACATACTTCTCGCCGTTGAACTCCAACGTATGGCCTGCATTGGGGCCGCCCTGGAAACGAGCAACAACATCGTAGTGCGGCGTCAACACGTCAACAACCTTTCCCTTACCTTCATCGCCCCACTGCAAACCGAGCAGGACATCTACTTTACCTTGATTCATTGTTATTCTTGTTTTGTTTTTGAAGTTCCTTTGTTTCTTTTCCCTTCGTCGAATGGCGTCTTAGTTTCATTTGGCACGAACTACAGATGCCATAGACATAGAGTGTATAACCATCTTTGTGGAAGCGCCGCATGGGCATGCTGTTGATGGCTTCGCTGACTTGATGAGACTTAACCTCCGTCACTTTTCCACACACCGTGCAGATCTGGTGGCAATGGCTGTTGTTGTCGTAACAGGCCTCATACTTTGTTGTTGACTGAAAGCGGTGGCGGACAACAAGACGCAGCTCTATCAGCAAACGCAAAGTATTGTAGAGTGTGGCACGGCTGACAGGAAAGTTATAGTCATTTGTCAGTTTCTCGCCCAGTTCCTCCAAGGAGAAATGTCCACTCATGCTGTATACTGCATCAAGGATAGTAAACCGCTCGGGAGTCTTTCTATGCTTGTTCAGTTCCAAATAGGCAGTCAGGATATTCTTGACAGTTGCCTTGATATTTTCTCTCATTTTATGTGGTTAATGTGGTTTAAAACCGCACAAAATTACTACTTTTTTTGGAGAAACAGGCAACAATTATTTAAAAAATATCTAAATTGATACTTTTCAATGCACTTTTAGCCAGTCGCTCATACATCAGTCCCAGTTCTGCAAAGCGATAAACGCTCTGCATAGCAGCTTTGCGCACCGAGGGATAAGGGCCTTGGAGCGCAGCCAACAACTGATCCAAATACTCATTGATGCCTCGTTCGTTGGGTTCCTGGTGATTCATAAACAAGCGTGTCAGCACATGGAATCCACAGAGTTGATCGTACTCCTTGTCCGATGCTATCCACTGATACGCCTTCTCTGGTGCAAAAGGCAGATGCTGCCAGAGATTAAAAGCCACTTGTTCAGCAATCTCCTGTGATGGAATCTGTTCCATCCAGATGTCCACGACTTCAGGGAGTATCTGGTCTGCAGGCATCAGCATAGTAGCCAGAATCTTACACTCGCGGACATTTTCTTTCCACAAAGCAATGGCAAGGTCGTATTGGCTATTAGCTATTGGCGTTTGGCTGTTAGCTGTTGGCGTTTGGCTATTAGCTATTTCCTCAGCCATTTCCTTCAGACGCGGCAGCGTAGCGCCCCAGTTGAGGTGATAGTTCAGTCCCTTGTCACGCATGGACTGCGCCACCGCCCCGTCCATCATCTGGCGGAACGACTGCTTGATTTCCTTGACTTTATCTCTTACATCATCCATCTTACATCATCCATCATCCATCTCACATCGTCCCATACTCTTGACCATAGCGCAGCATTTGGTGAACATAGCTCTCTGTATAGTCCAGTTGGATATCGCAGATATTTCCGGCATCGTCCATGACGGGCTTCATCACAGGATTGATAAAGCCTTTATATGGTGCAAGATTCAGCTTCTTGTAACGTTCCAGAATCTCTTCATGCAACGCAGCATCCACCTTTACAGCGTAGCGTTCTACCAGTTGACGGGCAGCCTCATAGTCTCCCTCGCTCTTGATGCGCTGAATCTCCGCCAACAGACGGGCAAAGAGTGTGCGCAGTGCCTGATAGTCTGTGATGCGAACGTAAGTCTTTCCGTCTCGCTGCTCCAACTGAATCACATCGCCCTGTTCATAGCACCAGTGGGCTATCAGCGAACGGTTCCGCATGTGCGCCTCCTCAATCTGACGACCGGGTTCTATGCGGATAAGTTGCGTCAGCAAGCCATTCATGATATAGCTATAGTACTGGGCCTTATATGCCTCATCGTCTGGCAACAGCCCCAACTCCACCAACTTATGGTCTGCAATATAGTAGAGTCCGAAGAGGTCTGCACGCGCCTCCTCAATGGTATTGCCGTATGCTTTCAGTGCATCAGGGTCGGTACCTGGCAAGAGTTGTCCGCTGCCATGTCCCAGGCACTCGTGTAAGTCGGTATGCAGATCGTCACACTTATCGCCATACTTCTCTATTATTTCCAGCGTTTCCTGGTCAACGACGAACTCCTCCTTGAAGCCGTTGCCATGAGCCGCTTTATTATAAGCCTCCGTGATATTTGAGATAGTAATGCTTTTCGAGCCATACTCAGCACGAATCCAGTCCGCATTTGGAAGATTGATGCCTATAGCTGTTGAGGGGTATTCGTCGCCACCCAGCATGGCAGCACAAATGGCATTGGCGGTAACGCCCTTCACATGGGGCTTGCGGAAACGCGGGTCGACAGGCGAATGGTCTTCAAACCACTGCGCATTCTGACTGATAGCCTGTGTACGCTTGGTAGCCTCCATGTCCCTGTATTCCACGATACCTTCCCACGAGCCTTTCATTCCTAAGGGGTCGCCATAGACCTCGATGAATCCGTTGACGAAATCCACCCTACCCTCGTGTTCTGACACCCACTCTGTGCAGTACTCATTAAACACTTGCAGGTCGCCCGTCTGATAATATTTGATAAGCAATGCTATCACCTTGCGCTGACGGTCGTTCTCAGCAACGGTCAACGCCTTCTCCAGCCAATAGACAATAGAGCGGATAGCGTTTCCATAGCGTCCGTCCGTCTTCCAGACCTCTTCACGGATAACTCCATTCTCTTTGACCAGCGTTGAGTTCAAGCCATAGGATGCTGGTGAAGGATTATCGGCATCCTGTGCTTTCTTCTGTGCATAGAATGTCTCTGCCTCCTCTTGCGTCACTCCTTCATAGAAGTTGCAGGCAGAGGTTTGTATCAAGTCCTCGCCATCGGCCTTGTTGACACGCTTAGGAAGCACCGTCACATCAAAGATGACGGGAAACAGCTCCGCACACATATCGTCCAGCGTCTCTCCTGCACGTAAAGGAAGTCTGACAGGCTCTATCTGCTGTAAGACACCGCGCAGATAGTCTGCCGTAAAGCCCGGTTGGAACTTCTCCGAGCCATAGTGATGATAGATACCGTTGGAGAACCATACCCGTTTCAGGTACACTTCCAACGCGCGGAATCCGTCACTGTCGTGTCGGATGGCAGCATCCGTATAGACAGCCTCCAACATCTTACGGATACGGAGGTTATATTTCCCAAACTGGTCGAAGGTAATATCGCGCCCATAGAGGGTTGCTTTCGACAAGTAGTAAACGAGTTTTTTCTGCAACAAAGACAATTGCCCAAATCCGTTCAAACGGTATCTGAGCAATTGAATGTCGGCAAAACGCTCTTCAGTAGCATAACTGAAGTGTGGCGCACAATCTTCCGAATAGTTCATCGTGTGTTCAACGCGTCTTTTTGTCCTGCTTCACTTTCTCGGCAGGATGTTGAGCAAGATGCTGTAGACGATACTCGCGGGGAGTCATCCGCATCAATTTGTAGAACGAAGCATAGAACGACTGACGATTGGCGAAGCCTACCATGTCGCTGACCTCTTCCATCCGCAGACTCTGATATCTGCGATCGACAAGAATAGTCATTGCTTCCTCAATTCGGAACTTGTTGACGAAAGAAGTGTAATTCATGTGGAAACGGACATTCACCACAGCTGAGATATAACGGGTGTTAGTTCCTAAATCCTCGGCTAGTTTCTTGGCTGAATAATCCTTGTCCTTATACTTCTTCTCCATTACGATGATCTTCAGGATTTTTTCCTTCATCTCATCCATCAACTTAGGGCTCACGAGACTGCGATAGACAGCCTCTTTTGCTTTTTTCTCTGTAATATTATACTTAGCCATACCCTTTTGAAGAATTAATTAGCACATTTCATGTGCAAATATACAAAAAATTTCGATACGATTGTCACGATTTTCCAAAAAAATGATTAATTTTGTCGAAAAAATATGATTTAGAGCAATTTATAGCTCATTTTTACGCTAATTATCTTAACAAATGATTGTATATTTCACTGGAACAGGCAACACGCGATGGGCTGCTCAGCAGTTGGCAGAAGCCACAGGAGAACAACTTTATTTCATCCCCGACGAGTTGCGCAAAGGTTCACTTCACTATACGCTGAAAGACGACGAGCGACTGGGCATCTGCTTCCCTACCCACGGCTGGCAACCGCCCCACATCGTACGCGATTTTCTGCGCCGCGCCGTTTTCGAGAACGTGCATTACACCTATGCGCTGACGACTTGCGGTGACAACATGGGACATGCCATGCGCATCCTCCGCAAGGAACTCAGCCAGCAGGGGTTGTCGCTGGATGCTGCCTTTGCCGTTGTCATGCCTGAGTCGAACGTCTGTTTCTCCTTCCTGCATCTGGACAGCCAAGCGTCAGAAGAGCGCAAGATTGCTGCCGCACAGGAGCGCATGCCGCACATCTGCCAGTTGGTCGTCAACCGCACGCGTGGCGTTGAGGAACTGGTGAAAGGGGCCATTCCCTATACTTACACCTACGTCATTGGCGGTTATTATAACAAGCACCTCATCACCGACCGGCATTTCTGGGTCGACGAAGCAGCATGCATCCAATGTGGCAAATGCGCCAAGCTATGTCCTGTCGACGACATCGCCGGCAAGCCACCCGTCTGGCAGCACAACGGAAAATGTACCAACTGCCTGGCGTGCTACCACTATTGTCCTGCCCATGCCATTCATTGGGGCGACATGCAGCGCGGACAGTATTATTTCAATAGACGCGAGGACCAAAAATAGACGTTCCCACACGTACCATTGTCGACCCTTCCTCAACGGCTATAGGATAGTCGTGACTCATGCCCCATGAGCGTTCACAGAACCAGGGGGCATCGGCAAAATAGCGCTCTTTGATTTCGTCAAAGAGGCTATGTGCCAAGCGGAACTCGCTGCGTATCTGACTTTCGTCATCTACATACGATGCCATCATCATCAAGCCGCAGATGCGCACATGACTGAGTTGGCGCCATTCGCCACTGGCCAACAGCTGTCGCAGGGCATCAGGGGTGAGACCGTATTTCGTCTCTTCCTCAGCGATATGCAGCTCCAGCAGTACATCGATAACGCGCTCACACTTAGCCGCTTGCTTGTCGATTTCTTTCAATAGCTTCAACGAGTCGACAGCCTCAATCATCGTCACGTAAGGGGCTATATACTTCACCTTGTTGGTCTGCAGATGGCCAATGAAATGCCACTGGATATCCTTAGGCAGGGTCTCGTGCTTCTGGCGCAACTCCTGTTCGTGACTTTCACCGAAGATGCGCTGTCCTTCTGCATAGGCTGCCTCGATATACTCGTTGGGGTGGTACTTGGAGATGGCCACCAGGCGTACACCTTGCGGTAAATTCCGCAGTACCTGCTTCAGATTGCTTTTAACGTCGTACATCATCCCTCATATTCGGGCTTGTCGTCGTGTTTTTCCTTGCCGTACTCGAAAACATCCATCAGGGTAGTCTCAGCAACAGACGCGATGACATAGTCTATCATCGTACCGCCCATCACTTCGTCGACATTTTTCACAGCACCATTCAGCGTACCTGCCTGCACCAGATAATTGACGTTAGAACGCTTCTCCTTCTCCGTCTTCTCGTCGATGGTGATAAACTGCAGCTTACACTTATACCAGCGGTCTGCCAGTTCCTCGTCAGAGAAGAAGATTTCACCATAGGGAGCTATCTTGATGTCCTTGACAGTAAACTCACCACTGATATAGCTGGACATCTCTTCCATGATGCGCTTCTCAGCCTCGGTGAAGCTGAGGGCATCAACGACATAGTTTTCTGTCACTTTCTTCTGCAAGCCGTCATCCATAACTTTCTCGTAGGCGATCTTGCACTCAAACCAAATTGCTGTTCTTGATCTCATTGTGTTTTCTTATCTGTTTTTTTAATAATTTCCTTTCAACTGTTTCTTCTTTTCGTTGGTGATGCGCTCAATAATCTCACTAGCAATGAGTTGCGCACGCTCGGGAGTAAGACTGGCCTCCTGCCCCATCTTCTGCTGGACCTTCATCAGTTCCTCGATGGTCGACTGGCTCTGCGCCGCAAACTGTTTCTCCGTAGCGTTCATATAATCCTTATTATATATCTTAGAGAGAATGCGGTCAGCCTCTTTCTCGTAGTTCTTACGGAATATCTCCTCCGCCTTGGCCTTGTACATACGCTGTTCTTCCAGGTCTTCTTCACTCAATGAGTCGGCACTGACCACTCCCAAGTCTTCGGGTTTGAAGCCATCGTCCAGCAGGTCGTCGGTAGCCTGACGGGGAGCAGGCTTCACAAATTCCACCTGTACAGGTTCAGGCATCAGCTCCCAATAAACTGCAAGAGCCACCAATGCCACGATGGTAGCCGCCAGTAGCAGCATGCCCGATTGCACTATGCTGCGGCGCGCCTGCACAGCCTTCAGCAGAGCCTGAGGGGTGTCGTAGCGGTCCTCGGGCATTTCGCTGGTAGCTTTCTTCAGCGCTTTGCGGTATTCTACCGTCATCTCCGTCCGTTGGAAAAGGGTCTCCATAAACTTACCCATGGAATAGACATCACAGCGGTCGTCTATCGTTCCATGCTCCAACACCTCAGGGGCAACAAAAACAGCATCGTCACCATAGAGCATGCGCTGGTCCTCCATCGACATATAGAACGAGCCATGAGAGAGCAGCATCACGGCATGGTCGCCCTTACGCACCAGAACGGTCTTGGGCGAATAGCATACGTGTCTGATGCCTTGACGATGCAGGTATGTCGTGATGTCCACCAGAGCCTGCAGCACATTGTCGACAAACCCTTTCTCTGCTACAATGGCGGGATTGTCGTTGAGCAATTGCTCCATGGAGAAAAATACGCCAGCCTCTAACTCCAGTTGCACAGTCTCGCCAGCCTCGTCAACCACAGGGGTGAAGTGTAACTGATAGCGGTTCACCAGCGTTTTGTTACGTTCACACTCCGTTTTCAGAGCACTGGAGAAAGCAATGCTGCTGTTCAATTCCGGACGGATATCAACGACAGCGCGATATTTCCCGTCAACCTGAACACGATAATAATCGCCAATGGGCAACTGTGTCTTGTTCAGTTTCCCATCGTTCTTGGCAGCCAGCATTTCTTCGTAGTTCATACCTATTTTTGTTTTTGTGGCGCAAAAGTACAAAAAAAATATGAATAATGCATTATTAATTATGAATTATTTCGTAACTTTGCAGGCGATTTACGTAAATTAAACAACATGCCAGAAATATCAGTACGCGGACTGGAGATGCCTGAGTCACCAATCAGGAAACTCGCACCTCTGGCTGCCGCAGCCAAGAAACGTGGAACGCACGTGTACCACCTGAACATCGGACAGCCCGATCTGCCCACGCCACAGGTCGGTCTCGATGCGCTGAAAACCATCGACCGCAACATCCTTGAATACTCCCCCTCACAAGGCTATCTCAGCTATCGTGAGAAACTTGTAGGCTACTATGCCAAGTACAACATCAACGTGACTGCCGATGACATCATTATCACCAGCGGCGGTAGCGAAGCGGTACTCTTTGCCTTTCTGTCATGCTTGAATCCTGGCGACGAGATTATCGTGCCAGAGCCTGCCTATGCCAACTATATGGCTTTTGCCATCTCGGCAGGCGCCAAGATTCGCACCATTGCTACGACCATTGACGAGGGTTTCTCGCTGCCGAAGGTGGAGAAGTTCGAGGAGCTCATCAACGACCGCACACGTGCCATCATGATATGCAACCCCAACAACCCCACGGGTTATCTCTATACCCGCCGTGAGATGAACCAGATACGCGACCTGGTGAAGAAGTATGACCTATACCTCTTCTCTGACGAGGTGTATCGTGAGTACATCTATACGGGTTCTCCTTATATCTCTGCCTGCCATCTGGAAGGCATCGAGCAGAACGTTATCCTCATCGACTCCGTATCGAAGCGCTATTCTGAGTGCGGCATCCGCATTGGTGCCCTGATTACCAAGAACCAAGAGGTGCGCAAGGCCGTGATGAAGTTCTGTCAGGCTCGCCTCTCTCCTCCCCTGATTGGTCAGATTGTAGCAGAGGCATCGCTGGATGCTCCCGAGGAGTACTACCGCGACGTTTATGACGAGTATGTGGAGCGCCGTAAGTGCCTGATTGACGGGCTGAACCGCATTCCTGGTGTCTACTCGCCCATTCCTATGGGTGCTTTCTATACCGTAGCCAAGCTGCCTGTCGACGATGCTGAGAAGTTCTGCCGCTGGTGCTTAGCAGAGTTCGAATACGAGGGCGAGACGGTGATGATGGCTCCTGCCGCTGGTTTCTACACCACTCCTGGTGCAGGCATCAATCAGGTGCGTATCGCATACGTGCTGAAGAAGGAAGACCTAGAACGTGCTCTGGTAGTTCTGCAGAAGGCACTGGAGGCATATCCGGGAAGAGTGGAATAGAGTTAAGAGGTAAGAGGTAAGAGTTAGTTGAACTTCCCACTATTCATAGCTAAACGCATCTATTTCTCTGAGGGCGACCGCCACGAGGTGAGCCGTCCTGCTATTCGTATTGCTACCGTTGGTGTGGCGATAGGACTGGCTGTGATGATTATCACCGTTAGCGTGATACTGGGTTTCAAGCATAGCATCCGTGACAAGGTGGTGGGGTTTGGCAGTCACATACAAGTGACGAACTTCATTACCCAGCAGACGGCCGTGCCAGCACCTATTGCCATCAGCGACACGCTGCTACGCAAAATCAAGGCCATTCCCAACGTGCGACATGTGGAGTATTACACCATGACGCAGGGCATTCTGAAGACTGACAGCGACTTCCTGGGCGTGGCGTTCAAGGGTGTTGGCGAAGACTACGACCTCTCTTTCATCCGCCAGAACATGCAGGAAGGCAAACTGCCGACGTTCAGCAGCAAGAAGAGCAGCAACCAGATTGTCGTGTCGCGCAAACAGGCTGACAAGTTGCACCTGCATGTTGGCGACAAGGTCTACGCTTATTTCATAGCCTACGACGATGTCCGTGCCCGCCGCTTTACGGTCAGCGGCATCTACCAGAGCAATATGAAGCAGTTTGACGATGTGCTCTGCCTGACAGACCTGCGCACCACCAGTCGTCTGAACGACTGGGAGAGCGACCAGTGCAGTGGTGCCGAGATACTCGTCAAAGACTTCGAAAAGTTAGAAGAGACCAATGCCGCCGTAGCCCAACTGGTCAAGGAACACACAGACCGCTATGGCGAGACCATTGCCTCACAGAGTATCTACGAAGCAAACCCGCAGATATTCTCGTGGCTCTCACTATTGGACATCAACGTATGGATTATCCTGGCACTGATGGTCTGTGTGGCAGGCTTCACGATGATTAGCGGTTTGCTCATCATCATCCTGGAACGTACTCAGATGATTGGCATTCTGAAGGCCTTGGGAGCACGCAACAAGACGGTTCGCCACACCTTCCTATGGTTTGCAGCCTTCATCATCAGTCAGGGACTGCTCATTGGCGACGTCATAGGCATCGGCCTGGTGGTGCTGCAACAGCAGACGGGTTTCATCCACCTCGACCCCGCCAGCTACTATGTAGACACGGCGCCCATGGAACTCAACATCCCCATCATCGTCATCCTCAACGTCGCTACGCTCTTGATATCCGTCTTCGTACTGATAGCCCCCAGCTTCTTGGTATCGCACATCCAACCCGTCAAAGCCATGCAGTTTGACTGACGCTACACCTTATTATATATATAAGGGGAACAATTTTTCAACCACGAATTTCACGAAGGTTTAGCTCGACGGCCGAAGGGAAAGTCAATTTCACTAATTTTTTGGCTGCGCCCTCTGTCTCGTTTTTGTTTATTATCCATGTAATCTACATCGTTGTTTTAAAATAATGATGGAATTATTTGCTTTTCAAAATATTATTCGTATATTTGCAACATAATTAATCAAGAAGGAAGATATGAGCAAGTATCAGATTCCGTTTATCACTGCATGTATTCACGCTTTCAGCCGACGCTTTTCTATGACGCGTCAAGCTGCTTTTCGTTATCTACATGATCATAAGGGATTGGCATTCCTTATAGAATTTTATGATGTAGAACATCTGCAGTCGATGGACGAAACAATTGATGATGTACTTATTATTTGTCAAAAGAACGGAGGAACACTCGCATGATACTTTTTCACGGCACTAATTCAGACATAGAGAAGATAGACTTAGAGAAGGGCCTGAGACACAAGGACTTTGGTAAAGGATTCTATCTTACTCCTGATAAAAATACAGCTGTACGTATGGCACAGAAGAAAGCTCGTCTGTTTGGAGGCACACCTACATTGATTACTTATGAACTTGCCGAGGATGCGCTAAAGTCAGATTTGTCTGTAAAAATCTTTCCAGAACATGCTAGTGTAGAATGGTTCCTATTCGTAGATGCCAATCGTGACAAAAGTAATGTCGCGCCTATTCATAATTATGATATAGTCGTAGGTCCTATTGCCGATGACGGGGTAGTACTTCAATTAACTAACTATCGGGAAGGTATTTACTCTCCTGAACAAGCTGCAAAATTGTTACAAGACAAATATCTTGATCAACAGTATTATTTTGGAACAGAGCGTGCATTATGCTATCTAAATAAACTTAATGTAGAAAATGTATGACCGAACCGACTCACCATCAGATTGCATCCTATTTAATCAATTATGCTCTCAGCGAATTGGTTAAGTACGTGATGGAAGACACCGGCTGTTCTATTGAAGAGGCAATGGAGCGTGTATACAATTCCCCCTTGATGCCAGCCATTCAAGATGAGGAAGGTGAACTCTATGTTCAGGGGCCGGCATATATTTACGAACTAATGAATAAGAATTAGTTTAATCTAACAGTTCAAACGGTCCGGTGGGCGTAGTACGTTTGAGCACTTCCAGTCGGACATCGGCACCAACGACGATACCGTAGCTGCGCAGCACGCTCTCTACCGTCTTGCGAGCCAACTCTGGATGGTTGTTCTCCTCGCTGAGGTGGCAGAGCCACACATGTTTCAGGTGTTCCGACATATTCTCTGCTACGGCAATACCGCAGTCACGATTGTTCAAGTGTCCCGTACCCGAAAGGATGCGATCCTTGAGGAACTGCGGATAAGGACCGTTCTGTACCATCTCGATATCGTGGTTAGCCTCGATAACCAGATGGTGCGCCTTGGTGATGTATCCCTTCATCTCGTCAGTGACACGACCCGCATCGGTAATCAGACAGAAGTTGGTACCCTCAGCCTCAATGAAATAACCCACATTGTCCGCACTGTCGTGAGGCACGCCAAAGGGAGTTACTGTGAACTCGCCCAACTGCAGCGTCACACCCTTCTCCACCAGTCCGACCAGTTCTGCAGCCACCTTCTTGACCACACAGTAGTTGCGGATAATGCCGTCGTGCACCTCGCGGGTGGCATAGACAGGCACCTGATAGTCGTTGCTGAAGGCGCCTACCGACTTGATATGGTCTGCATGGTCGTGAGTCACCAATACATGCTTCACGCTGGAAAGACTGACGCCATAGTCGCGACAATCTTTCTTCAGGCCTCTCAGCCCTACCCCTATGTCGATGAGCAGCGCGTCTGTTGGAGTAGCCAACATATAGCAGTTACCACTGCTTCCACTGCCAAAAGAGATAAATTTCAGCATGACTTTTTTCAATTTGACTGCAAAAGTACACAAAAATTATGAATTATGCATTATGAATTATGCATTATTTTGTATCTTTGCACACAAAACAGACACAGACTATGAAGAAATTCCTCACAATAGCGATTATACTGACTACTACAGCATGTAGCATGGTGCAACGCGACGACAGCGAAGCCACGGCAGTAGCCACAGAATGGGGAGAGGCTTTTTTCAATTGCGACTACCACGCTGCCGAAGCACTCAGCACGGCAGAGAGCCGCCGCTGGCTGCAGTTTGCCGCCTCGAATACCACGCAGCAAGATCTTGACTTGCTGAGGCAGCACCCTGCTGAGGTGGATGCCACCGATTTCTTCCCCGAGGCTGACGACACGCTGCGTGTGGTGCAGTTGGTGGTGCGCCACAGTCTGAGCCCTGCCATCAATGGCGGACAGTCTGTACAAGTTGAAGAGGCGCTGTTTCCTGTTACCGTTGTCAAGCGCAACGGCAGCTGGCTGGTTAGAATGGCAAGCCTACCGCGAAGTGAAAAGCAAAGTCACGACTGAATTTCGGATGGAGTAGCGGGAAGTGCCCTACATTGTCGCTGTAGGCAGGATTGACCGCCTTCATACCCATATCGAAACGCACAATAAAGAAGTCAAAGTTCAGGCGCACGCCCAGTCCGTAGCTGGCAGCCAACTGTTCAAAGAATTCGGAGAACTTAAACTGTCCGCCGGGCTGTTCATCGTATTCGCGCAACGTCCAGATGTTACCAGCATCAATAAACAGCGCCCCGCTGAATTTCCAGAACAGCTTGGCACGGTATTCCACGTTGAGGTCCAGCTTCATATCGCCCGTCTGGTTGATGAAGTCGATGCGTCCGTCTGTTCCCACAAATTTACCAGGACCTAACGACCTCACACTCCATCCTCTCACACTGTTGGCACCACCCGAAAAGTAGCGTTTCTCGAAAGGTAGAATGGTGCTGTTGCCGTATGGATAGGCTATACCAAATCCGACGTGGAACACCAGTTGGTTGTTGAAGTCGAGATTGATGTTGCGGGTAAAGTCGAAAGTACCGCGTGCATACTGCGCATAGGCTATATTCAGGAAGGTGTACTGCCCCTCCTCGTTCACGTGGAAGTGCATGGCGCGTGCCGCCCAGTTCAGCAAGTTGCCTGCCGTCTCTATATTAGCTCTGATAGCCCAGCGGTTGTTGTTGTACGAATAGCCCACGCCGAACTTCATGATAAACAAGTTCTCGTAGTTATAGCGCAGAATGGCGTTACGCGACGAGGCGTTGTCCAGATATTCCCTTTCAAACGTCGGGCTGATCCACGGCATGTAGATATAGTTCAGGTCGAGCAGGTCCACCTGATAGCGGTCGTGACGGCCCTGGTCGTTCCAGCGGTATTTCCATCCCACAGAGAATACGCGGCGGTGGAATTCCGGACGGTTCTGCAGGTCGTAGTTGGCAGCCAGTTCTGAGGTGGCATTGATGCGACGGCGGAAGCTGCTGCTGAGGAAGGGTGCAATGAAACGGGGGAAAGTCAGTTTCGTACCCACACTATACTCTATATAGTTGCCGCCACCATATCCTTCCAGATTCTTGATAGCCTCATAGGCTCCACGCAGTTCAATAGACAGGTTCTCCGAGCCATGGAAGATATTACGGTTCTGGAAGGTGACAGTAGCTGCCGCACCGAAGTCACCTGCCGTATTCGTTCCTTCGGGCTGGAAGGAGATGGTCGACGACTTGTTAGTGCTCAGGTTAATATCACAGTCCAGCACGGGTTCGTCGTCGTGTTCGTGGAAGTTGATGCTGGTATAGCGCACAATGCCTAAGCGCCCAAAGTGATTATACGTGTTGCGCAGTTGGCGTGCCGAGTAGACATCGCCCACTTCCAGGAAGGTGTTGCGGCGCAGCACTTTCTCGCGCAGCGGTATGTCGGGGTTGTCCGGATTGCCGCTCAGGAAGTTCACGCTGCCAATGGTATAGACGCTATGCGGTTTGACGGTGCCCTGATTGTCCTGATAAGGGTGCAACACGAGGGTAAGGTCTATCCGGTTGGTGCCCTCAATAGAGTCGGCCTTATAGGTAATAAAGTCCTTGTTGAAGCGGTAGTAGCCCCTATTGACGAGGTATTGGGTAATCTGCGTCCGCTCCTGGTCCAGATGGTCGGCATTGAACACCATCCCCTTCTGCAGCACACGGCGTTCAGGAGCTATCTCGCTCAGCAGTCGTGCAATGGCGGTATCCTGGATGTCGAAGTCAATGTTCTGCAAAAAGTAAGGAACCCCCGGATGCAGGATATAGTGCGTGCGCACCTTCCTACCCTTCTGTTCCACAACGACATCGGCCGATGCTCGCAAGTATCCTAAATTCTGCATCTGGGCGGTCAGCGACTGTAGCGACAGAGCCGTCTGTAGCGTGTCGTAGAGCTCGGGGGGCTCACCCATGTTGCGCAATACGCGGTTAATCCATTTTGTGCTGTCTCTGCCCGACAGCGAATATGTTTTCAGTGGGAGTTTAAATGCCGAGAACCATCTGGAATTGCCGTGCTGACGGATAAAGGGACGCATATCGGTCAGACTGATATAGCGTGCCGGCTCGTCACACCGCAGGTCAGCCCTGTCGAGCAGATACTTGTCTTCAGGGACATATTTTGTCTCTGAACAACCAACGATAACGAGTGCCAAAAGCACATAAAAAATGATTCTCTCTCGCATTTTGGTGCAAATTTACAAATAATTTTCCTATCTTTGCACCCAAAACAGAAAAAATATGCTGTCAAAGAATCAATTAAAGCTGGTACGCTCGTTGGAGCTGAAGAAAAACCGTAAGAAAGAGGGCCTCTTCGTTGCCGAAGGTCCCAAGGTCGTGGGCGACCTGCTGCGTGCCGGCTATGTGCCCCACTCCATATTTATGGTTCAGGGTTCAGGGTTTATGGTTCAAGGTTCAGGGTTCATGGTTCATGGTTCAGGGTTCAAGGTTCAAGGTTCAGGGGCCAAGGTTCAGGGTTCGTCCTTCCTCGTAACTGACGACGAGTTGCGCAAGCTCAGCTTCCTGCAACATCCGCAGGAGGTCCTCGCCCTCTTCGAAATTCCTCAGACTTCAGCCCTCAACCCTCAGCCCTCAGACTTCAGCCATCAGCCTTCATCCCTCAGCCCTCAGTCTTCAGCCCTCTCCCTCGCCCTCGACGGCATTCAGGACCCCGGCAACTTAGGCACCATCATCCGCATTGCCGACTGGTTTGGCATCACCACCATCTACTGTTCCGAGGACACTGCCGACTGCTACAACCCCAAGGTCGTACAGGCCACGATGGGCTCTTTGGCACACATCAACATCGTCTATACCGACCTTGAGGCACTGCTGCGCCAGTACGACGGTCCCATCTACGGCACCCTGCTCGACGGCCAGAACATCTACCAGCAAGAGCTCTCCAGCGAGGGCATCATCGTTATGGGCAACGAGGGCAACGGCATCTCTCCCGCTATCCGCCAGCTTGTCACCCACAAGTTGCTCATCCCCAACTACAACCCCTCCAGCGAGACTGCCGAGAGCCTCAACGTAGCTATCGCCACCGCCATCACCTGCGCCGAGTTCCGCCGTGTCACTGTCATCCAATCAGAGGGACAGGTTTGATTCAAAACACTTTCGCCCGCCTACTTGCACTTTTAACGCCCCAATCGCTCGTAATTCCAAAACTTTTTGTAAATTTGCACCCGTAAAACGTTTCAACTTAAATTAGAAATATGGCAACAACGACATCCATCCCCAATCCTGCCCAGATGATTATCACGCTGGAGGACAATGCACTCATAGCTGATATCAAGCGGGCCCTGAAGCTGATACGTGGTGTGGCATCGGTACGTGTCGCCACTATCAGCGACGACAAGTCTATAACGCCCGCCATGCGCCGTTCCATCAACAAAGCCCGACGCGAACTGGCCAAGGGTGAAACAATCAAGTGCAACACCCCTGAGGAAATGCAGCGTTACTTCGACAGTCTATGACCTACACGATTGATTATTCCAAGGAGGCTGACAAGACGCTACGCAAGTGGAAGAAGTCGAACCCAAGCCTTTTTAAGAAAGCAACGAGGATTCTGCTTGACATCATGCAGCATCCACGCACCGGTATAGGCCATCCTGAGGCTTTGGTCGGCGGCAACGATGTGACCTACTCGCGCCATATCACTGCTCACGACCGCATTATCTACGACATCTATGACGACCGTGTAGCCGTGCTTGTAGTTCAAGCCGAGGAACACTATAACGATAAATAGCATACGCCCTCAACACCATGTCCCTTCTACCCCTGACATACACCTGCGACGCTTCGCCCTGCCTGACTTTTTTAGGCAGGAGCGGCGCACACTCTTCACTTTTTACCCCCCCAGGCCGTCCGAAAACCCTGATTTTAAAGGCATTTTAGCCTGATTTGGGGTAATTTTGGAGCCTTATAAAGACCTCTACCGAAGGGGCAGATT
>CADBWR010000008.1 GCA_902798425.1 uncultured Bacteroidales bacterium | reverse complement strand
TTGAATACCAAAAATTATGTTGTTTTAACATTTTGCAAATGCTTTCCTGATAGGCCATTAAGCAGCAGAGCCAACATAAATTGCTACGCTACATATGAATGCTTATGTGGTGCACAACATAAGGCTTCAAAGAATACACTTCCGGACTCCAGACATTCCACATTATGCCAGGCGTTCTTGGGAATATCCACTCCATAGAGTCCTTCCTCTGGGCAAAGAATTACACTCTCTATCACAGAACCATCATCATTGTAGGTATTCACTCTAACTCTACCACGAAGAAGCACAAACGATTCGTCTTTCGTCGGATGACGGTGTATCTCTACCTTCGTTCTTAGCTCCAAAGCATTCAGGAAACGATGACACTTATCATCAAGTCTCTGATGGAAGTTATAGTTCATACGCAATCTCAGAGATTCTTTTGCCCGTCCAGAGACGTCATTAAGCAGTTTTTCATCTATTATCTGCATATCTCACCTATTTGAAGAGCCTCTCCCTAACCTTCAGCCAGTTCAAATTCAAAAATACACTTGGAGAGTACCTTAGTGTTTTCCATGGGAAAATCTTTGCAATCTGCAAAGTATCCTTTATCTTATTCCCAGAGTAACCACCAAGTATAAACTCCATCAACTTTTCCGCCTTCTTGTCATACCGCGAATCACAAACCATGAAGTCTGCGATTGAGTCATGAGCAGAGCCAAACTTGTTTGAGCTATGTCGTGACGTAGCAGACTCGACGCCAGTCAACCTTAAACCCAAATCTGGCATACCAAGATATCTGCTTGCCAGATTGTAGAACGCTTTCCATTCTTTCATCAAACCGGCCTTATTAATCCATAATTCCAGTTTTCCGTGACTCAATGAGTCCTTGAATGTCCATAACAGTCTGCACCAGTCACAAACCTGCCTTAAGGACATCCCTTCTTTATAGAAGTGCTTGATGAAGTGTGTAAACACAAGGAAAACATCCTCGGTTGGTGCAGGAAGAAATACCAACGTACCGTTATTATCCCACGACCTCACATTTCCGCCATAGAAAACACTTTTCTGAACGGTATCAACTACTTTGTCTATCCTCGAGGATAAGCAAGTTCTTAGGGAGCCATGCACTTCAATCATCCATTGGTCTGTATAGAAAGCATACTCTTGCGAATACTGTCCTCCGTCTTTATTATTGGAATACTTGTTTTTAAAGAAAACGACAGCCTTACCGTAATTATCCTTACTCAGGAAGAAGTCTATGTCCCCAGAAGGTCTCCAAAGAGGCTTCTCATAACATTGAGCAATTCCTTGTCCTTTTACAAGTAAAGCATAAATATTCTGTTCCCGTAAAGCCAAAATAGTTTCAGCAACAAAAGCATTCATTGCCTTGTTTCGCTGCTCAATCATCTGCACTTCACCAATCCATTGCAGCAACAGAACCTGGGGTGGTTTCACGTCAGAGTGCTCCAATCCAGCAAGAACAAGTCCAATGACTGACTGTTCGGTAGCAAGTCGATAAACCTCCTGCCAGTCTGTGGTTCCGTCAATCCGTATATCCGGATTCCCGTTCCCCCACAGTCCAGCTTTTACTAATTCAAGAAAAGCTATCCGTGTATTTTCGCTATTTCGCACTTTTTTTGCAACTCAAAACCAAATCAACTTGATACTCACCAACTGACTCTAAACACTACACTCTAAACTGTTTTAGAGACGTATTTCTTTTTCTTATGCAAACCGCAAACAAGGTTCACGCCAGTCAACCACAGCGAAGCTATCACGCTCTTTTTTTCTGCCTCACGCCATAATTTATAATGCCAACCTATCATTGTGGTAATTCCGTGAGTACTCACAGAACCAGCTCTACCTCTGCGATACGTAGACAACACCTCAGGCAACAGATAGCAATCTGCCTTTTTGCAGACCTTCAACCACATTGCATAGTCATTATTCTTCTTGATATCTTCTATCTGAATCAAACCGATTTTTGTAGCATCATACATCACCGTCAGACATCCAGGCCAACAGAAGTTATACATACCTCTCTTGGTTATGTGCTTGGGCCCGGAAATGGTCACGCCTGTCAGATATCCGTCAACATCCATTTCCTGGTATTCAGTATAAGAGAAGGCATAATCATTCTCTTCCATAAACCGCACCTGCTTCTCCAGCTTTTTGGGCTCCCACAGGTCATCACTGTCCAAAAAGGCTATCCAGCGCCCCTTTGCCTCACGTAAAGCAGTATTGCGAGAAATGGCCGCACCAGAATTACTATGGTTCTGGAACAACTTTATCCGAGCATCCTTTTCCTGTAATTCCGATACCCGTTTAATGGTATCATCATTAGAACAATCATCCATAAAGATGATTTCCCAATTTTGATATGTCTGAGCTTGTACACTATGAATGCTTGCTTCTACATACCTTCCACAGTTATAGGAGGGCATAATGATGGAAACTAAATCGTTACCCATTATCTTTTCATTTCTTTAGAAAGGTCTATCTCACTACCAGCTTTCCTTAAGAACAAATCAGAATAGAAGTCCATAATGGCTCCATACGACGTAAATGTCATTTCTCCAAAATAGATTGTACCATTTAAGTTATACAGGTCAACTCGAACAACAGGAAAGGGTTTTGCCAGTTTTTCTGCAACTTCTAACATATGGTCATAACCGGCAGGCTTTGGCATAGGGTCTGCCAACGAGAAATCTGGTGTTACACGACAATACTCCGGATGGGCATTCCATTCTCTATCGTAAGTCATCACCTCTGCACCATCCTTATTACGTACAAAACGATTCATACAAACCCAAACATAATGAGCCTTACCATTAAACACCCATATTTTGTAGTCGATAAGCGTGGACGAGTATTTTTCAGAAACAGGATCGTTCTGCAATAATTGTTCTGCTACAACTCGATGAGGTATTCTTCCATAATGAAGTTCAGCTGAACTTGTAATTAGATTGGTATCCAAATCCTCTTGAATTTTCTGTTTAATTGCTTCGATGTCAGCTGTAGTTTTGTCCCGTACTACTACCACATCACCTGAGCCATGAGTTGGTTTTAGAATAAAAGAATTAGGAAGCTTATCAAACTCCACTTCGTTCATATTATTCCACAACCCATACTGGTGGATAAGAATATCTTCTAAACCACACTCTCTAACATAATCTCTCACTTCGTACTTGTCAGCAAGCCGGCTCCATTCGCTAGTATCCGTGTTTAGGGCCATCCATAAGATTTTCTCATTTAGATCCTGAGGATTTCTCAAATGGGCAAATCTCTTCATTCTTAACAAGTGCCTAATCTGCACCATTGTCTTTGGCATTCTAGGGTTTAGCCAATTAACCAATCTCAACAATGGCATAACTGCCTTCTTGCGCTTTGGCGATGTGATAAAATGCATAATAATCTATTTATTTATTTTTCTTTTTACGAAGTCTGAAACTATTGAAACCAAATCTCTTAATTTTAGTTTGAATAGGCTACTAACGATCTCTTTCCTGTTAGCCTTACGATATTGTCCAAGCCGGTCTTGGACTTTCAAGAAATACTTTTCATTATCCTCACAAATATCTAACAAACTATTTAGATACTCTATTGAATATTGTTCAGGAACTGTTTCAACATACTTTGGGAAATAATCCTTTTCAATATGAAGATATTGGTATGATATTACTTTTTTTTTCAAATCGACATTGACCATCAATGAATACTTCGTGGGTGTCCAAGGCATGTTAAACACACAGTTTCCCAAAGAATAGAAAATGTGTTTATCCTTATAAATTTCAAATCCCTGCATCACATGTGGATGCATACCTATCACTAAATCTGCGCCAGCATCAACTAAAAAGTGAGCGAACTGTTTCTGGTCGTTATAAGGATAATTAATAAATTCTACTCCCCAATGAATATAAACAATTCGATAATCACAATCAGAATACTTGTTTAACTCAGCATTTACCTCACTATACTCTGGCATCGCCCAATAAAGAGGAGGCCTCGTAAAGTTTTCAGGCCTTTGATTAAATACAGTTACGGATACTTTTTTGCCCTGGTGAATAATAACTTCCGTTCTTTTGGTATTTGTGCCAGCATAGGCAATATCTTTCGAATCAAGATATGAAAGCAACTGCATATAAGCATCAGCGCCATGCTGCATCACATGATTATTAGCCACTCCATAGAAATCAAGGTGATCTACACCAGAAAGCTCGTTAGGGTTTATTCTAAACTGCTTTGAATGAGTTCCTTTTTGGTTAGAGACCTCAGAACATACGCATTCAAAATTACCAATCCAGAAATCGTCCTTATTCCGCGAAAGCCCTGAAAAAGGATTATTTCCAGCAGTAATTCTACTACCGACCCCAAAACCAGTATCAAAGAAACCGTCAGTAAAGTTTATATCTCCAACTATTTTAATCATAGAGATACTTTTTTATTCTGTTCCATGCTGTATCCTCTGAATATTTTATTGCTTCGCCTGAAGCACATTCCTTCATTAAAGCCAACTTTTCGCGATCGTCATATACACTCTTTAGTTTTCTGTTAAATTCATCTTGTCCATCATTAAATGGAACAATAAACCCGGTTTTACCGTCTTCTATAAACTCCTCAGCATACTTCCATTTTGTTGCTATAATAGGGATTCCCGCTATATAAGAATCAAGAATAGTTCCAGGCAGACTTTCGGTATAGAATCTCGTAGGTAACATCATCATATCGTAGTCTCTCAACGTAGAGGTTATCTTATCCGGGGCAAGATACCCACAATATTTTACGTTATCAGAATGTGACTCAATTAACGACCGAAAATAAGACTCCTCTTCGGGATTGATTTGTCCATAGAAGTCTATTTGAACATTCATATTATTAGCCCTAGAAAAATCAGAAAACTCAAAGACTGTTTCGTAGCCTTTCAACTTCATTATTCTTGCCATAAAAACCAACCTAATTACCTGATTTTCCTGTTGGGCACTCTTCTTCACCGTAGGATTTACCATTCTGAAATTAGGGAAATAATCAAGGTTTGTAAAACCAATCTTTTTTAGTTCCTCTATCTCAGTACGCATTTCAGGCATAACAACCTTAATTTTCTTATTTAACTTCATCTGATAGTGATGCGGAGCCCATCTTGGTTTTTTGCCAGCACACCCTTTTGAGTCAGAAAGAAAAGTTTCTTGTAAATTACTTCCTAAAAAATATTCAACCTGCCAACCTCCAATACATATATGAATTATATCAAAACAAAATAGTTTGGAAAAATAATAAACAATTGGGAAGAGATATGTAAGATTATTCGTACATGGAATCAGTATTAATTTATCACATCTAACCATACTCCATGCCATCTTGAGCAATAACCACGGCTTTCGCCTTACATCCAAAGTATCCACATAAGAAATTAGACCTTCATGTTTTGCTTTTACCAAATCATAAACATTTCTTGTCTTTATTGTCTGGCCATCTAACTGGTTATTTGAATAACCAAATGCACCTATAATAAATATATTCTTCATAATTTTTCCATCTGCTTCTTAAAAGATTCTCCGATATTATCTAATGATAATGTTATTTGTGCTTTTTCCAAATTCTTCACTTGTTCTAAATAATGATTATTTTCAGATCCATCTAATTTGCCAAGAAAATTCGCCATTTCTTCAATAGTACCAAATCGATAACCTATGTCTCCTAAAAGATTGAAATAATAATCAATGAAAGGGTTGCCGCCTAAAGCCAAAAGAGGCTTGGCAAACTTTATACAATCGAAAAAACTGCCACTTGCTAAGGCAATATTCATTTCTTTTGTAAAGAAACTTAAAGAGTAATGAGTCTCTGATATTTGTTTCTCGTAAGACTCTTTGCTTGCCTTGCTCTTATTATATTGAATCCCAGCTTTCTCAAAGTCTCTTTGCAGGCTCTCTTCCACTGTGCCAATAACCATGAGCTTAATTCTATCATTGCAATTATTTAAACATTCTTTTAATACTGGCATTAAATTACTATTCTTGCGAACAGCCGCTGATCCTACATTTGAAACACACATTTCATCCCCTAATAAAGTATTGTTATTCCTAATTGCATCATAGCCATAGGGGTGGTCGATGGTGATAAGTTTTGCGTGAGGGAATCTAATTCCAAAATTTATAACTGTCTGTTTTATTGATTCTCCAAGAAAAACGTAAATACTATTCTCCGATGACAGCTTATAAGCCCACTTAAACACTCTATAGTAGTAACGTGTTAATCCTTTTAATTTGCGATTTACCAAATACTCTAGCTCACCGTGAAGGATATTGATTATTTTTTTCTTTCCAAAAAGATTTAGAAAATTAACATAAAGCATCGTAAATGGGAGCCTATTCAGAAAAATGATAAAATCATCTTTTGATACATCATTTCTTTTTCTAGACTTCCTATACCACCTAATCGCATTAAAATCTGATAGCAAGATCTTTGCTCCAAGATAGTTGGAAACTGGAAGGGGTATATATTCAATATTTGTATAATTAACTAACTGCGACACCAAATTTATGTGTTCTTTTTCCCCATAAAACACAATTCGACAAGAATATAACTTGGCGAGCATTTTCAACATTGCAGAATTGAAATATACATGGTTAGTCCCTGTCATACACAGGTCGTAAGCATAAATTACCATAATATTGATTTAAAAGGAACGAAACAATAACTATATCCGCCAAAAAAGGTCTGCATAGAAAAACGAACACATATATAGAAGAAGAAAAGTAGATAATAAAAACTAACATTCTTCTTTCCAAAGCAACTAAAAGCATGACCTATCAGGAGGATTGACACCAAATTATATGAGTTATAAACTCTTGCCAAGGTCAGATTAAGAGGTAATGTGACGAAAAAAACAATAATAGAGAATGCATAAAGGTTAAACATGCCCTTAGTAAATGGGGTGTTTCTTTTCTTAACTGTATATGCAAACAATAAGAGTAAGAAACCATTATTTATAACACCTTGTATCAGGGATCTCTGTAAAGAGACTCCATAACCAAATGTTTCGTCTCCTCTATCAATATAGGCTTCTGCCTTATCCACAAAAATATCGCCCAATAGATATGATATTGACAAAAGATAGTCTTTAAGCACATTTATTGCAGCTAAAGAAATAACGAAAAACACACCAACTATAATGAAAATATGTTTGGTGTTTAATCGCAGAGTGTATATGAAATATGCTGGCATAAAGACAATTACTGATCTATGAAACTGCATACCTATTAATACAGAAATAATAAATGGGATTAATTTCCGTTTTTCTATAAATCTAATTGAAAAAAAACAAAATGCCAACGCTATTGATTCTCGTGTAAAAAAGATATCCGCTTTTCTCAGTAAGAAATATAGCAAGAGCGAAACAAATGGTAAAGGAGAATACTTATATATTGTTGGTGTCACAAGTATGTAAATTAATAATGTACATACAAGAAGAAATACCCAATACTCATCTGTTATTGTTTTTACTGCATATGCAATATATGTATAAAATGGCTCAAATGCTCTGTTTTCAAATTCCGCTAGTGTATTATTGTTGTTAAAAAAATCATAATATGAATCCCAATCCGTTCCTGTTTCCCACCTGATGATACCCAAAAACCAAAAAAGTCCTATTAGACCCAAATAACAAACTTGTTTTGGGTCACTCCTTAAAGAATGGTTTACGTCTGCAATGCCAAATATCAGAAGTAAAAAAAGAATAAATATATATATAAACATATAATCCTTCCCTTAAGCCTTAACCTTTATAATAGCGATTCTTATTCTGCTCCTTTCCTCTATCTATTATTCCCATCAAAAGGACATATACAATCATCTTTAGCGATAACCCGTATTTTTTCCTATTATTCAGCCAAAAAAAGAATCGAGATGGATGAGCACTAATATCTGAAACTATTATACTTAGTTTTTTCTTCAAAAAATGCGCTTCCCGCATCGTATTTAAATACTGCAAGTATATACCCTCATTTTCCCCTTTTACTGAGTATCGATTTAGAAATGATTCATACCATTTATCTTCTAACTTTATTGCTTCCAATTTAATAGGTATTGATCCTGAACTTGTTATCGATAATCTATTAATTCGATATTTAAAAAGAACTTTGTTTGAATTTACAATACCTTCACCCACAGATGCCTGCCTTACGGCACTGATATCATCAGAAGACCAAGCTAAGGGAAGTTTATAAAACCCACCATTATCCTCTAACGATTGTTTTTCATAACAGAAATCACCTATATATTGATATCTGCCTTTCCATCTATAATAAATTAAAGCTAACGGCGATTCCAATTCTTCTCGTGGTTCCAATAAAGCCAAGCTTTTACCTTCTTCATCAATAAGCTCTGTACGACCATGATAGACCTTTATCGACGGATATCTGTCAATCAGATCTTTATAGGTCTCTAAAGCATTATAAGGTAGAATATCATCATCTCCCATGCATATTACATAGTCACCTTTAGCATATGATAAGCATTTATTCCAATTATCGACAACATCTATTGCACCATAATTTTTTTCATTGCGATAATAGCGGATACGATTATCTGCAAAACTATCAACAATATTCTTTAAATCCTCTGGCGAATGGTCATCCACAATCACAAGTTCCCAATCCTTATATGTTTGCATGAGAATAGATTCAATTGCAGCACTAAAGAACTGTGATTTATATGCAGGGATCAATATGGAGAATAAAACACAATCGTTCATATTTTCATTGTCCTATTCAAATAAATGCCTTCTCAATTTCATTATAGAAGACCTTTTTTTCTTCTAAAATTCTTGACTTATAGAGCTCCATATCCTTAAAACAGTCTTCATAATGGCCGAAAATATAATCTATTCTCTTCTTTATTAATGGGATATTTGATTTTCTAGTCTCGATTTTATAGTCCTGAGGAATTGCCACGTCTTCGTAAAAATACGATGCTCCTAATTTCCCAGTTATTATTACACAGCCATTTATAATAGCCTCTCTTGGAAGTCTGTCCTTTCCTGGGAACTCGCCAAAGTCTATATAAAGCTTAGCCTTATTCATTAAGTCCACTAATTCTTGTCTGCTTAGGCCTTTTAGTGGTACGAATTCCACACCTTTGGAGTATTCGATAAGTTTTTTTGTAAACTCCTTCCCTTTGCTGGGATTATATAATACGATATCTTGTCTTTCAGATGTATGTTGAGTAAAGAATTCAGTATTAATATAATCAGACAAAGGCAGCACCTTCGAAAAACCTTTATTATAGAGATGGTGTTGCGCGTATGCTGATTGGTAGAAATGGGTAATTCTATGATCTTCTTTTAGCAACATCTTGTTACTATTCCTTTTAAACAAAGAAGGGTAACAAATAATACGTTTAAATAATTTCAGAATTTCAATAAACCTTTTATTGAACATCAATGATTCCCAAAAAGATGTAGCGGTGTACTTATATCTTCCATCAACAGACATCCACCAACATCCTATGTTAATACTTCTGTACCGGTAAATAAAATCGAAGAATATTTCAGGTAATACTAACATATTCTTTTTATCATCTTCAATTGAATTTGATAATGCAATATTATATTTTTTGTAGTTCTCCGTGACTGTATTTGTATCAACAATCTCATCGTCTTTTACATAGACAATATAGGCTTCTTGATTGTGATTTCTAAGATAGTCTACTAACTGATGAGCCAATTCCACACCTCCTGTTGCATGTGCGTATGGCGCAAGGACGTAAATTTTGTTGTATTTCATAAATAAAATTGTTAGAACGCCAATTGGGCGTTATGGTTAATAATTCGAAAACAACTATCGCTTATTTCTTTGAATCTTAGACAAAAGCAAATTCTTTAATAATTCGAGGGATGTGCTTTTACAAATATTCTCAATTAATATGTAAATCAATCCACCCGAAAATACAAATAGGCCAACAAACTTCCACCCATAAAAATGTTGTTGAAGTAGCAACATTATGGGTATAAAAGATACTGCCCCTAATAAGGCCCTTGACACTTCGTTCAACTTAAATCTGACAGAAGTCTTTCTATATACAAAAACTCCCGAAATTAGAAACACTAAAAATTCTGCTATTACAGATGAAATAGAAGCGCCTATAGCGCCATAAGATGGTATAAATATAACATTAAGTACAAAATTAGAAATAGTTCCAGCAAGCATTGAATATAAAAAAAACTTGTCATAGCCCATTCCAACAAGTACTTGCATTCCTGTAATATTATTGAGACCTATAAAAACAACAATTGCACTAAGTATCATCAAAGGTATAACAGCCCCCGTAAATTTTACACCAAAAAACAAAGGGACAAAGGTTGGTGCTAAACATGCCATACCAAAAGCAACGGGAAATGCCAAAAACGATACAACAGAAAAGGATTTATTCATTAACAGATTTATGTTCTCATAATCCTTGTTCTGCATATAATAAGAGATACGTGGCACTGCCACTAATGACAAACTTGTTACCGCTGTAACTATAACCTTTGAAATATGCATGGCGCTAGTATAATAGCCTGTTTCTTCATAATCAGTCATAAAACCCATCATCAGTGTATCAAGAACTGTATATATAGATATTGCTATTGAAGAAGCGAATAGAATCATTAGTGGATTCAGATGTGGTTTCAATCCATGCAATGTTAATCGAGGCTTAATACCTAAGTGACACATCCTAATAAAATTCCAAATATCTGCCAAAACGCCACCAAGAACACTTAAGATAACATATATTATCAAGTCTTCCTTTTCCCTTACAAAGACAAACAAACAAATGACGCTTAGAGCCCTGACCACTAAAGATACTTTTGTAATAACACCGAATTCTTCTATCCCCTGATAATACCAATTAATCTTAAAAGGAGCTAAGTAAATGGCAAAGCCCGCAATCAAGAATATTAAATAATTCTCTGAAAGCTGACCAATTAACGCTACTGTAATGATATAGATTATCGAAACAACTAATGTAGTAATTGCTGCTATTGACATTAGTTGAGATACGAGTTTTGATAATGCTTCCTTGTTGTCTCTTAGTTTCGAAACTTCACGCACTCCGTATGTTGGGATGCCCAACATGGCCACTAATGCAAAATAGCCTGCATAGGTATTAGAGAAATTGAACAATCCTACTCCATCAGGCTCCAATACGCGCGAAACATAAGGAGCCGTTATTAGCGGAAATACAACAGCCGCAAGGTTGAGCAGTACATTATAGAATGCGTTCTTGGTAATGGATTGAGCCATAGATTAAGAATTAAAACTCCTCCAATAGAGTACTTGCTCAATGATAGGGGCCATATCGTAATATTTGTACTCTGCCAAACGGCCTCCAAAAACGACATCTTTCTCCTCTGCTGCCATAGCACGATACTTCTCCGCCAGCAGGTTGTTCTTATCATCATTTACAGGATAGTACTGCTCCATACCCTCTTTATACTCTGTGGAGTATTCCTCGCTTACAACAGTCTTCGGACAGTCATATACTGCTTGACCAAACATCTCAAAATGTTTGTGTTCAATAACACGTGTATATGGCCGCTCATGAGAGGTATAGTTTACGACAGCATTGCCTTGGTAGTTTGGCGTATCCAATACCTTTGTTTTGAAGCTAACTGTACGCCAATCAAGCTTGCCGTATTTGAAATCAAAATACTCATCTATTGGGCCAGTATACACCAACTGTTTTGCAAATTTGCGCCAGTCGCGATACTCGCTCTTGAAGAAGTCGGTATTGGTCCTACACTCTACACCTTCCAACAATCCTTCAATGAGTTTGTTGTAACCACCAATGGGGATACCCTGATAGGCATCATTGAAGTAATTGTTGTCAAACACAAGACGAACAGGCAGACGTTTGATGATGAATGCAGGCAGTTCGCTGCAATTACGGCCCCACTGTTTCTCGGTGTATTCCTTGATGAGCTTCTCAAAGATGTCTTTACCAACCAGACAAAGACCTTGCTCTTCTAGGTTGCGAGGTTCCGATACTCCTTCTGCCTTCATCTTGGCAACAGCCTCAGCTTTCTGCTCTTCAATCTTAGCGACAGCTTCTTCCGGTGTGGTCACACCCCACATCTGATAGAAGGTGTTCATGTTGAATGGAAGGTTGTAAAGCTTTCCATGATAATTGGCAACAGGACTGTTGGTGTACCTATTGAACGGCACAATGCTGTTCACAAAGTCCCAGACCTCTTTGTTGTTTGTATGGAAAATGTGTGCACCATACTTATGAACGTTTATGCCTTCCACATTTTCACAATAGACGTTACCGCCCAGATGAGGGCGCTTGTCTATCACAAGGCATTTCTTTCCTTGCTTCGTGGCCTGATGCGCAAAGGTAGCGCCAAAAAGACCAGAGCCTACTATGAGATAATCGTATTGAATCATATTATTGATTTTTCAATATTAACAATGCAATTCTTAAGAGACTCTGTCCAATATGGAATACTAATTCCAAAGACATCCTTCACTTTAGTCTTATCTAGCACTGAATAAGCTGGGCGTTTTACAGGGCTAGGGAATTCATCGCTGTGGCATGGTTGAATATCACATGCCGTATTACCTGCATATTCAGCAATCATCTTGGTAAAGTCAAACCAGGAGCAAACACCTTCATTACTATAATGATAAACACCATCTACAGGATTCTTCAATGCAGCAACTATGGCTGTGGCCAAATCCAAAGCATAAGTAGGAGTACCTGTTTGGTCAAAGACGACCTTCAGCTGGGGCTGAGTTGCCGTAAGATTCAACATGGTCTTCACGAAGTTCTTTCCAAATTCGCTATAAAGCCATGCTGTGCGCAGGATCATATATTTACATCCTGTAGCAATGATTTTCTGCTCTCCAAGGAGCTTTGTGGCACCATATATACCAGTAGGTGTACCCTTTTGGTCCTCCTTGCAAGGTGTATTGTATGGTTCCTTGCCAAAAACATAATCAGTAGATATTTGAACTAACCACCCATCAACCTCCTTCATGGCTTTGGCAAGATTCTCTGGTGCAGTTGCATTCAACATCTCAACCAGTGCATATTTCTCTGGGTCTTCAGCTCCATCCACGTTTGTCCATGCGGCACAGTTGACAATTGCTTCTACCTTTTCTCTTCTCACAACCTCGCGGATAGCCTCAAGGTTTGTTATATCGAGATGCACCGTATCTGTATTGATATCATCACCTGCTAACTTCTTCAGCATGGTAATGGACTCCTCAGAGGCATCTACCACATCGGTAAAGATATACTTATCAGAACTATCTTTAGCAATGATTCGCATTTCATTGCCCAATTGGCCGTTTGCACCTGTAACAAGTATCGTCATCAGATATTGGGATTTCCTGTTCGTTTTACTTCTTCAATAACCTGCAATAGATACTGACCATACTGGTTTTTCAGCATTGGCTTAGCAAGTTCTCGCATCTTCTCCTCATCTATCCAGCCCTTACGGTATGCAATTCCTTCAAGGCATGCAACCTTTAATCCCTGACGTTTCTCAAGCACTTCTATATATGTAGAAGCCTCAGAAAGTGAGTCGTGAGTGCCTGTGTCAAGCCAAGCAAAGCCTCGGCCAAGTGTCTGCACCTTCAGCTCCTTATCGTTGAGGAACCATTGGTTTACTGTTGTTATCTCATACTCACCACGTGCTGATGGCTTTATCTTACTTGCCACATCAACGACCTTATTTGGATAGAAGTAGAGTCCCACCACAGCATAGTTGCTCTTAGGATGCTCTGGCTTCTCCTCAATAGAGAGGCAGTTGCCATCCTTGTCGAATTCTGCTACGCCATAGCGCTCGGGGTCATTAACCCAGTAGCCGAAGACAGTAGCCTTCTTCTCTTCTTCTGCGGTACGAACTGCTTCCTTCAGCATCTTTGTGAATCCTGCACCTTGGAAGATGTTGTCTCCCAGCACGAGACAGGCACAATCGTCTCCTATAAAATCTGCGCCTATGGTAAATGCCTGTGCGAGGCCATCTGGTGAGGGCTGCTCAGCATATTCGAAGTGTACACCATAATCTGAGCCATCGCCAAGGAGACGCTTGAAGCCAGGCAAGTCAAATGGTGTTGAGATGATAAGGATATCACGTATTCCTGCCAGCATCAGTACACTGATAGGATAGTATATCATCGGTTTGTCGTAGATTGGCATCAACTGCTTTGAGATGCCCTTCGTAATTGGATAGAGGCGAGTGCCTGAACCGCCTGCTAAAACTATTCCACGCATAGGCTTCTATTTATATAAATCAACTTGAATATCAAAAGGAGAATCAAAGTCTTTCAGCAATGAGTGCTTTGTATCTTTCTCAGACAGTAGAGCCTTATCCGTAGGTATTCTCCAATCAATGCCCAAGCTATCATCTAAAATGCTGATGCCACCATCAGCCTCTGGATGGTAGAACTCATCGCACTTATATTGGAACACAGCCGTTTTGCTCAACACTGCAAAGCCGTGAGCGAAGCCTCTTGGGACAAAGAACTGGCGGTGGTTATCCTCAGTCAGTTCTACTGCCACATGCTGGCCGTAAGTAGGACTGCCCTTACGAATGTCAACTGCAACATCAAGCACAGCGCCCTTCACACAGCGTACTAGTTTGCTCTGCGTGAAAGGTGGACGCTGGAAATGTAGACCACGCATCACACCATAAGAAGACATACTTTCGTTGTCTTGTACAAAGTTGATTGTGTGTCCAAGAATTGGTGCTATTTTCTCATTAAACTCTCTTTGCGAGAAACTCTCGAAGAAGTATCCTCGAGCATCATCAAAAATTTGTGGGTTAATAATAAGGACGTCCTTTATTGCTGTCTGTATTACTTCCATGATAAATTAATTCTGACTAAAGTATTTTTATATTATATTAATCGTTGTTGATTTTGCTGCATATCGTATGGAAACAGCTTTTAATGAGTTTTCTTTAACTTGATAAAGGCCATGTTAAACCACAGAGAATACTTTTCCTTTTTTTTAATAACCTTCTGGGTTCTTTTTCTGCCAATTCCAGCTGTCACGGCACATTTCTTCTATACCATATTGTGCTTTCCACCCCAATTCAGCCTTGGCTTTTGATGGATCGCAATAGCAGGTAGCTATATCACCAGGCCTACGTGGTTTGATTACATATGGAACATTAACTCCATTGACTTTCATAAAGGCATTTACCACATCAAGGACACTATATCCATTACCAGTACCAAGGTTATAAATAGCCAGGCCACAATTATTATTGATAGCCTTTAATGCCGCCACATGACCTGATGCCAGGTCACATACATGGATATAATCACGTACTCCTGTTCCATCTGGTGTGTCATAATCATTACCAAAGATTCCTAGTTCTTTACGGATACCTACGGCAGTCTGAGTGATATATGGCATCAAATTGTTTGGAATGCCATTAGGATTCTCGCCAATCATACCACACTGGTGTGCTCCAATAGGATTGAAATAGCGAAGAAGGACAACATTCCATTCTGGGTCTGCCTTCTGAACATCCATCAATACCTCTTCGAGCATACTTTTGGTCTGTCCATAAGGATTAGTACAATGGCCTTTGGGACATTCCTCTGTGATAGGGATTATTGCTGGGTCGCCATAAACTGTAGCAGAGCTACTGAAGATGATATTCTTACATCCATGTTGGCGCATCACGTCAAGTAGCACGAAGGTGCCTGTCATATTATTATGATAGTACTCTAGGGGTTTTGCAACCGACTCACCAACAGCTTTTAGACCAGCAAAATGTATGACTGCATCAAATATATTCTCATCGAACACCTTAGAAAGAGCATCCTTATCGCGGACATCCACTTCATAGAAAGGAATTTCCTTGCCAATAATCTTCGCGACACGTCGCAATGACTCTGGGTTGCTATTCACCAGGTTGTCCACAACAACTACGCTGTGTCCAGCCTTGTCAAGTTCTATAATGGTGTGGCTACCAATGTACCCAGCACCTCCTGTTAAGAGAATATTCATCTTTATTAGATACAAATTTACTTTTTACAAAATGCATCTCGTGAACCAATAAGGTCACGATGATGATACAATCCCATGATAATAACAAGCTCAATATCCTTCGTTGTGACTTCCAACTGTGGACGAAGAAAATCTACCACCATTTCCATGTTCATCATACTGTCAGAAGAGACCTTGCTCATCACGAACTCACGCAGAATGAAATTGATTGTCGCTTCGTTTATCGTATCGCTGTAACCCAAAGGCTTCAGCCAAGCCCTCATCTCGTCGATGGTATGGACATCACCCTTCAGAATCTGCTCCTTCAGAGGCTCCGTCACTTCCTTGATATTCTTTATTGGTGGCGTAATCAATGGCATAACATTATTCTCAGCTTTACTATCTTGACTGGAGACAGGCTCCTGTTATGATGGTTACAATCCTAATCAATGTTCTCGATGTCAAATATTGCTTCGTATCGTGGAGTAAATTGAATCATACAATTCACCCATTTAATCAGCGATGTCTATAAACTCAACAAAGCCACTTCTTATATCATCACGTACTTTACGGTATTTCTCAATCCTCTCCGTTTGAGTCACCTTATCTACAATTTTAACCCTTCGACTATTATGAACTTTTCCAAATCTCTGCTCTATCATGAAATTTATTCCACCTGCATCTCTTAATTCACAACCATATTTCTTCAATTGGTTAATAAAACCAGCAATTTCAGCATTATTGATATCCAAGTCCATGTCTTTATGGTTATCCATAAAGTTTGTTATCATTTGCATGAACTGAAGCCCATACTGGAAAAAAGCTTGAATTTGCCTATTGGCATAGAAATGACAAGTATAATAATAATAGATACAAATACTATATTGCTTTATTTGTAAATTATCCAGTTTAGCAAAGAATCGTTTATATAAGTCTAATGCTCTATCAAACTGATGAGAATCCCACTTCTCGCATGATTTCCTCATAACAAAGATTATTGAACGTGCAAGTATAGGATCCACATCATTCACAGAAAGATTCTGAGAAAGTATACTATATACATCCCAATAAAACAACTCTGGAGTCTCATTGAACTTAAATGCCTTAATCAGAACCGAATAAGCACGCAATACCTGGCCTGCGGTGAATGTCCATCCAGAATGATAACGCTCCACCATAAGTTCTGCAAAGGCGTAGGATGCGTCTTCCGTTTGGTACGACTGACGATAATTGGGATTCACCAACATCATCAGTATAGTGAAAAAAGCATCCTCACGTTTTTCATAAAGCAACTTCAATTTGGGTTCTATTTTAGATTCCAAATGAGGATAATTTAAAAGGATTTCTGCAATCTCCAATGAGAGCGTATATTGTGTAGATGCTAATTTGTTATCGATATTGTCAATATCTGGTTTATTCTGAATCGCATCCAAACTGTTTATCATCTGAAGAGCTATAGCTTCTTTATCTTCGCTATTTTGCATCAATTGCAACTTATAATGCAATAATAATGGACGTTCATTTGCTTGGGAAAAATTAATGGCGTAATCAATCGATGAAATAGCCCCATGCTCATCATCACGAAGATGAATCAGCGGGACGGTTCTACTGACCCACTTTCATTTTACTATTTATTCGTTGAATAACTCCATAACTAATACCAGTCAGCCTTGATAGTTGCCGCAGCGGTGCGCCATACTGAATGACTTCGACTAGTATTACGTCACGTTCTGTCTTTTCTTTCTTTTGCAGGTCTGTAGGATGCTCTAACTGCCAATGACCTCGCAGATACTGACGAATGTCGTCATCGGTCAAGCGATCATCCGTGGTGTACTCAACATCTGTTATATCGCCATCTAATGTTTCATTCACTAATCCCTTCAGATTGTCAAGCGTGATTCGTTTGAGCACTGCTTTGGTATAGCACAGCGTCGGAAGTATTCCATCGTCGTTCAGATACTCCTGCCAACTACTCCAAGTATATTCTTCTGCCTTAACGCATATCCCTGCCTTAACTGGATTTTGATGAATATATCTTAATAGTGTTACAAAATACTCGATGTCATTTACCGGCTCGCTTTTGAATCTGTCCTGAAACAGGTGCCCTACCCTTTGGTAACGTTTGTTGTAATATGCTGCGTAGGAAACGGTAAGGCGTTTCAGGCTAACGCTAATACTCTCGGTACGTTCACGTAGCAGCAAATGTACGTGATTGGACATGAGGCAGTAGCCATATACATGGAAGTAAGACGGGATATGTTCGCCATTGTCATCTATCGGATCTACAAGGTTCTGAAGGCGGATAAGAAACTGCTGATAATCCTCCCGTTCTTCAAAGATATCTTGTCTATTGATGCCACGAAGCATCACATGGTAGATACCTGTGCCTGAGGATGTTCGAGGTTGGCGGGGCATTTACTTTGGCATATCACCACTCCAACCGTGGCCCAGGTCCCAGTGCTCGTCGTACACAAACTCGAAGTACGGCAGGGAGAACTCCTGTTCCAGCAATTCGGTAAGCTGCTCCTGGATAGGCTCTGCCCACTTGCCCACAAGCACGATGAACTTATCAATAGTCCATGCTACTCGGCCACGGGGCACCTGCGTGTAGTCACCCTTGAACTTGGTATCCAGATGCTTGGCCTGAGCACGGAAGTACTCCTTAGCCCACACCTGCCTATGTAGCTGCGGATAGTTGATGAACGGCTTACCCTTCTCGGCAGCCTCTTCAACCATCTGGGGCGTCAGTTCCTTCTTGCGTACACCAAACAGCGTATTGTTCTCTGGATCGTACCAGAAAATGCCCACGCACGGCATCTGCTCGTCGAACGATGCCATGTCTGCCATCTGAGCCTTGTGGTCTTTATCTGAAAGTTGCGTCATAATCGTATTATCTTATCGCTTTTAATAATTCCTTACATCCTGCCCACCATCGCGATATGACAGGGGACATTCGTGTCACATTGCGGTTAGGTACGGCAGAGCCACTCGGTTTGTGCAAAGCACCTACCGAGCCGCTCGGAAAAGATTCCAGTTACAGCCATAATCTGTTGCAAAGGTACAAAGTTTTTTTGAATTATGTACAATTTAAACACTGATTTCAAAAAAAAGTGAAAAACATGGTATTTGCAGACAAATAATCGGTTAGCGGTTAGCGATGAGCGGTGAGGGGTGAGCGGGCGAGCGATGAGCGGTTAGCGGTTAGCGGTTAGTGGATTCTTCCAACTGGTGTTGGAATGAAGAACGCAGACCAGACAACTGCTTACCGATTATATTTATTCTATCTTTTTCGACACCGAATTCTTCATTGTTTATATAACCAAGATCATGAGCTATGACTAATTGACATAAGGTCTCGGTTAATGACCCATAAGCAATTTCTAAGAAGTGCACCTTTTCTTTAAGAGAAGATCTTCCAGAACCTTCTGCAATATTCGATGGAACAGACACCACTGCCCTCCTCAACTGATCACCCATAGCATAGACTTCATACTTGGGGAACCTTTCCAAAAGTGAATATACATCCTTCACCAACTGTTTTGATTCTTGATATACTCGCAAATCGAAGAAAGTGAATTTGTTCATATTTTTGATGGGTTAGCGGATTTATCAACGGTTAGCGTTAAGAGGTTAGCGGTTAGTGATGTTCCTATTGAACGATTAAATTATGACAAGGATAAGAGTAACGTATCATATCGGACAATATTTAGAATCGATTACATTTCCCTATCAATGTAATTACGATACCGTTTTCGCATGAAAGATTTAGCTTTTTCCTTTATATTACCATTTATCTGATAAATAAAAGCAATTATTGTAACTATACCCGATAATATACCTAATGGGGAAACAATATTTGATTTCTCAAAATAAATACATATTAAAAGCACTATAATGATGAAAATCCATAATAATAATTTGGCATTACTATAGATAATACTCTCCACTGCAAATTTACTTTTGGCTCTATCTCGTGCACGAAGTAATTTATCAAAAGCCTGTTGGCGAATCTGCTCTCTTAATTCCTTATTTTCATCCTTCAATGATTGATTCTCCTGCTGGGACTCTTCGAGTAATCGCTCTGTCTCGTTAGCTTTTGCTACTTTTATTTTTAGCTGAGACTGAGTTTCACGATAGTTATCAATAAAACTATTGTCAAGTATAAACGATATATCCTCATCTATACTTTCGGCTGTAACATTCTCTGGAGTATGCCTTTTGCCTCGTAGCTCTGCATAAAGAATCTTTTTCTCTTCTGGGTCTTTACTTTCTTCAACTATCTTCTTGTAATTGGATGTAACACTATCAGACAAAAGACCAGAAACAATGCTCTTAGCCTTAGATATGACCTTAAGAGTTGCTATGGATTCCTGATTAACTATACCTTTGCGCAATTTGAACCACATATCCTCTGTAAAGCGATTCATACGGCAAATCACAAAAGTACGAGCATCAGAATCATTATCGCGGAGAAATTTTGAGAACCTTGTAGAGAGATTACTTTCTGACAGAAATATATAACCACATTTATCTAATCTAGGAGATTTCTTTCCTCCTCGTAAAATATTAATATAGTCTGCGAATAATAAGTATTCGAGGATATCTTCTTTTTCCTCATTAGTAAACTCTACATCTATCTTCGCTGACAATAATGATGAATCAAAAATGAAATCCTTATTCTTTTCAAGATCAATCTCCTTTAGATATTCCATTATGCCAAGGTCACTTAGTTTCTTAAAGAACTGAGCCTTATTTTGAAAAACGCCTATTTCATCTATACTATTATTCAAAATATTTTTCATGGCCTCATTGTCTTTATAGAGACTCTCCTCGCCATTCTTTATTCTTGCTGCAACATTGAAATAACGATCAATATTTTCTTTAGTTCTAGTAAAGTACTTCAACTGGATTCTTGGAATCCCATTATGCGTGGGGCTTCCTTCATTAATTTCTTTAACAAGATTATAAAAGTCATAGAAACACTCCTCATAAAATGTACCATTCATACCACACGCATTGAACAGATACTCCATATCTAAGAAAAATACAGTATCATCTTTCCATGTTGTTGCATTGGAAGCTTCAGAATATCGGATGCCATGATAAATAATCATACCCTCTTTAATCGCATCAAGTGCCTCTTGGAAGGAACTATTCTTCTCGTGCTTGACGATATATTGATTTATGTCTATGAAATATTTATAATCAGGCTCTTTATCTCTATCTTTAATAAAATCAAAGAACACTTCACGAATTTTTTCTTTCTCAACATCTGTAAGGGTAACAAGATGGTGGTGCTCTATCTCCTCATATAAACCAGAAATAATAGTTTCATTATGTTCATCAATCTCTTCTAGTTCTTTGAGTAGAGCATCAATTTCTTCTTCTGATTTTGGAACTACCAAGTATTCCCCCTTCTTGTAATGAAATACATCCTGATTGTTTATACAGTGCTGTATAATACTATTGGGAATGTCAATATGATATTGATCTTTAAGCAGTTCACTGACGGAAGCAACTGTTACTGTTGACAAGTGTAGACTTCTAACACCTGCCAAAATGAATCGTTCAATAACAGTAAACACATCACCCTTATGTGATCTATATAGAGATTGAAATAATGCTAATGCAGCATTAAAATCACTGTTTGCCATAATTTAAGGATTATTACTCTTATATTTAAAAGATCGCTGAGATTATTTATTGGTCATCATCACTTGAACGTAATACATCATCAATTCATCTACGATTCTTTTGGCGTTGTCTATTTTTTTCACGTCTTTTGCGCTTGTTTTTCTTCGCTTTTTCCTTATTTGACTTCTTTACCTGACGGCTGACAGCTTGAATTCGACGTATCTTAGCATGATCTTCCCAATAGTCACACATTTCCTGTATTTCTTCAGAAGTATATCCCAGTTCTTTCTCAATAAGAGCATATCGTTTCCCTGGGGTATCGGCCTCAGGGTGTTGTTCGGTGAGTGACATTATCTTCATAAGGGATCCTGGTATTTTGAATTGGTATAGGGTCTGTCCTTTCAGGTCGTCATAGGAAATCTCTTCTGCATCTAAATCAGATAAGAATGAAGGTAGATTTTCGACATGATCGCCTTTTATGACATCTACTATCTTTTCACGCTCTTCACCCATATGACGATTCTCGTAAGCGGCATTGGCATCAAGGATATGCTGCTTCATCTTCCAGTACTCAATAAAAGGTATCTCCTGCCACTGCTCTCCATGTTCAAAATCATTGACGGGACCTTCCTTTAAGGCTTTATTCTTATTGCTGTATAAGACTACTACATATTCTCCTAACAGCAACCAATAAGGTGACTGATCGGTATGCATGCCTATCACACCAGACAACTCTCCTTTTGTATTTGCACAGTGATAAACGCGATAGCCATATTTTCCCATAGAGCCGTTCGCTGCCATGTTCTTAATCTCCTTGGCATCATGTGGCATCAAACGGTGGAGAAGGTCACCAATGAACTTTTCATCTTTTGCATTCAACTGTAATGCCATCTTGCCTACTGATAGTCGCCAGAAGACACCTAACCAGAAAACATAAGCTAACAGGCTGTTATTACAGGGAATATGCTTACGGAAACTGGCGGCATAAGCGGTCTCAATATAACCGAAACGTTTTTCGCAATCCTTGCAGAATACATCATCGCGAGTTACTGCGGATGACTTAATCGTGACTTTTTCTTCGTTGGGCACCTCTCCGAAAGTATCATCAATAGCTTCTTCAGGAACAGCCCGGCCCCATTTACGCTCCTTCTGAAGGCCTGCCATTGTGGTCTCATTTACTACTTCTGTATCACGGTTTGTGGAGCCATTATATGAAAGAAAAGACTGAATCAGAAGATGGGGAGCTAAATGAGAACCTTTACACAATGCATCCTTTTCTCGGCAAAGGGCACAAGGTCCAATTGGCCTCTCTTGCTTTGGTTGCTCTTCTCGTTCTTTTGTATTCTCCTTTGTTCTATTTCTTAATTCTTCCGGCAAAGACTGTTTTATAGCACTTCTAACATGTTTGGCGGTTTCCCTCATTAATTTCTCGATAGGCCATATCTCCTCAAGAGTAAAAGGCGAATTGGCACACATATCGTCAAACTGATCCGTCAAATCCATAAAGAGAATACTTGCGGAAAGAATATCTCCTGTACGAAGATGATTTTCAATACCACCAATAGCACCACGAAAGTTCAATAGGACACCTTCTGGGTCGGATACGCCCTGACTCATCTCTTCATCCTGAGCAGCATACAATTGCTCGATAGCAGTTTCTACGGCTTTGTCATCATCTGCTTTTATAGCAGACATAACAGCCTCTATTGCTGCCTTATATTTAGGATATTTTGTCTGAGACATATTCATTGAACAAATTGAGTTTTGGGCACTGTATCTTTATCCTTCATATTCAACACTAGACCTCAATTAGTGCTTAGACACCACAGTTCCATCAAGAAATTTAAACTCAAAGTCTTTGTATACCTCCCAAAACTCTGGACTCAGTTTCGCTATCATCTCCTTTCGTGTCCTTTTTCCTGGAAGTACTACTAAATTGTCAATTTTCATAGCTGTTACCAGAATAGTCCACCCTTCCATCACGCCTTGGTAATAGTCGGGCAAAGAGTCTCTGAACTTTTCTATTTCCACACGATCTTTCGTGGTCAGTTCACGTGGGGCAACATATGCTAACAACATCATGCCCTTCTTGTCCTGCATCCAGTCGTAACCGAAATCGAAGAATTGGAAGTTAGACCTCTTGTTGTCAAAGCCATTAATATAGGTCTCTGGCTTTCGTTCCAAATGTCTATCTATCGAATATAATCCGTGTACGGGGTGTATAGTCCTTGCATCTTGATCGAAAAGTGCCATATAGGCATTGGAGAAGGCAGTTACACGATAGGTCCGTGTACCTTTTATCTCCAAATTGATATGCTCGTATCGTTTCAAAGCATTGGTCAGTCGTTCGGGGACCAGCGGGTAGAGATTGGATACAAGGTCATATTCCTTGAAGCATTCACAATCGTTGGGAGCGGGTACCAGATACTTCATACTATGGAAATAGCCTTCATTTTCTGGTAAGTGGCCACCTTGCTTCGTGTGAATCCTGACGTTATTGTCACTATCAATGGTTATCTCGTCGGCTGCAAACAGTTTAGCTATGACCAGTTTGGAGGTCAGCAGGTCAAGTCGATGGAAGTCATATGACGGTATCTCAAGCGTCTCTGCCTTCATGAAATCGGAAATTGTCATGTCCTGTTTCATCAATGATGAGACACCCGGCCACTTAAACTGCCCTAATTGTGAGTCTGACAGATAATTAACAAACAGGACCTCGGCTTGTTGCAAATATGACAAGGGACAGGTACTGTCATAGCGGTACGTGAGGTTACACCTGCTATCCTTATTATCTCTTGCCACACTTGCTCGTCTGAAAGACGCAAGCGAGGGCGTTCATTGTCGTTGTCTAAACAGCAGACATCATCTGCCAGTGGCTCGTTGACCCATTCGTCTAGGTCCTTAAAGGATATCCTATTCAGTACGGTATTGACATCGCAGATCTGAAATACTGGCTCTACTGTGCCGTCGTACTCGCCCCAGGAGCTGAACTCGTAGTCCTTTACTTTTTCTACTATGCCCGCCTTGACAGGATTTTGGTGTATATATCTCAGCAGTACGGTGAAGTAGGCCATGTCGTTGACGGGCTCGCTTTTGAAGCGCTCTTTGAACAGGTGTCCGTCGCGACCGTACTTCCTATTATAATAATACACGTATGAACTTGCTATGCGTTTGATGGTCTCTCCCACTCTTTCGTCGCGCTCACGTATCAGGAGGTGGAAGTGGTTGCCCATGAGGCAGTAGGCGTAGTAACAGCAGTTCCTGCCACAGGCGTTGCCTTCGTCATCGTACCTAACGCGCATGCGGTCGAGGGTGTTGATGAACTGGTAGTTGTCTTCCTCATCTTCAAAGATGGTTTGATGATTAATACCACGCATCATCACATGGTATATACCGGTGTCTGAGGGCTTTCGTGACTGGCGTGGCATTGGTTAAACCACCCTTATTCCTTTATTAGTTAGATTCTGTATTACCATTGCCTTCCACGAGGGTAAAGCGGCCTGTGCTTGCTTTATAACATCTTCTTTGTCGAGATCCTTTATATTGGGAAGCGTTCTGAAACTGACACATGCGTTTTCAAAGAGGAAGTCAATGCTCTTGTCAACAGTGTCCTTCACTACTTCGCCTTGCTGAATCTCTACGTCATATTGCTCCTTATATTTCTGCAGAATAGCTGACTTGAAAAGATTGTAGAGGGCTTTCTCACCCTGACTCTTTGCTTTTTCAATCAGCAAGTCAGTTGCATTAAGAAGAGCATCTTCGAGCTTTTTGTATTTAGTGTTCATCAACTTCTTATTTATCTGTCTATATATGAAGGATAACCATAGTCCTGTGAACGTTGTCTGATGTCTGAAGTAGGATGGATGATGTGATTCTTGTTGTCTGCTTATACAGCCCAGCATCCAGTGCCTCCTTGATGAAATCCGCCTCGACATTCATCGGGCTTGCTATTCTATCGCAATCCTGGTCAATGTTGTCAGGATTAAATATCGTTTCGTATCGTGGATTGAGAGTTGGATCATAGTCTATTCGATTATGGGGGCGTCACCCTTTAGGATCTGCTCCTTCAGTGGCTCCGAAACCACTTTGGTTTTCTTGATTGTTGGCGTTTTAAGTGGCATATGATGATCTTAACATTAGAGTATAACATAAAAAATCCATTCACTATTGGCATCAAACCAGTTGAAGCCAACATCAGTCTTAACCCAATATCCTATCAAAGTCATTGCAACATCGTATAAAACATATCCTTCCTCACTATTATTAAAGGCATAGAAACTTGTCTCACAATTCTCTTTATATATGATATACCCTACATTCTCTTTGTCGCTAAGTGAAACAGCATAAAACAGAAATATACCATCAAGAGAATAAATCAACGGACATCCATTGAGCGAAGAATATAATGGGTTGATACTTGCATTATACTTCGGATTAATCCTCATATTATACCTTGGATTAATCTGTGAATTGTACTTTGGATTTATATGCGGATTGTAGAGTGGATTGATTTGTGAATTGTATTTGGGGTTGATGTGTGAATTGTATTTGGGGTTGATATGCGCATTGAATTTAGGATTTATATGTGCATTGTACCTCGGGTTGATATGCGGATTATACTCAGGATTAATCCGTTGGTTATATTTGGGATTTTTTATACTGGGTATCATTGGTAGAGTGTTTCTATTAAGGACTTTATATTCAGAACATCTCGGCAAATAGTATAGCCAGAATTATGCCAATCAGTTCGAGACATGCCTTGTTCATAGCGATTTTTCCACTCCAAATTGAAGATGATGATATTCTGTATTATACCAACCACCTCAACCTCTCTTTCTGAATTAATCATCAGTACGGGACCACCACTATTACCGTAATAAGCAGGAATGTTGATGATGAATTTTTGAGCTTCTATGTCATAAGAACTAACTATACCAGCAGACAGAAATGGTTTGAGCGTAAAAGGCACTTCCTTTTTCAGGGATGTTGGGTGACCCAAAATCAAGACCTGACTACCCCAGAGTTGGGAGTATTCTGGAGTTGCCAAAGACAGGAAATACAAGTCCTGAGAAGAGCCGTTTTCGTATTCAAACTTATTAGCCTCATCTGTTATCTCTACTATTGCCAAATCAGATGAAGGAGAGCTTACTTTCGTAACATTAGACATCTTAAACATTATCCTTAGCACAGTATTAATGGTTGACTCTTGGCTATAGAAATTAACAGTTACATGATCTGCATAAGGATTGTTATCTCTTTTTCTAAAAAGAACATGATAATCTGTTACAAGATAGTTACGTCCTCTATATGTCATAAGGAAACAAGATCCTTGCGAATCCCCACAGCATAATAGCCCCACTGCTGCACCTGTAGATAATTGAGCTAAGTTCATTCTACTATATACTCGTCTAGGGTATCTTCAGGAAAGAACTCTTGTTTAAGTTCCTTGGATTCATCGAACCAGGAACAAGATGCAAAAGAATCGCATTCTGGATTATTAGTCCTCAATGCTTCGAGTATAACTGAAGTTGACTCTGTTTTATTCTCCTCCGTTAACACTGTGATTACTGTCATTACAGGTCCACCAGATTTGAGTTTAACCAAATCGCCTCTTTTGAATTTACTCATATTGTTTATATTATTCAATTATTGTACATATTTTCGTCAATCATATCCGTTATCCATCACAAGGAATAAAAGACCATCCCCAAATTACTGAACGATGGCTGATGGTTGAAGTCTGAAGGCTGAAATTTATTCATCTGATATTGCTTCGTATCGTGGATTAGTTGAAACATATCATTTACCAGTTTTCTGTTTCCTTACCCTTAGTTCTAGGTTCTCTAACTCCTTTCGTATCTGTGTAGGTACACCCACACCTCTATTAATTTCAATTACGAATAATAGTTCATCTTTTCCCTATACCACCGACTCTTGTCGTAAAGTTTAAAAGAGGACTTATTACAAGCTTCAACTAATTTGTCTATATTGACACTATCCATTATCTCTGATGTATAAGGAGAGGCATAAGAGCGTTGAACAAACTCCTTGAAAGCAGCTTCCCATTTTGCCACCTTATTGCCTTTTGTAAATTGATTATAGATGAAAGAGGCAACGCAGTGTAGTATGTAGCTCTCTTCGTCTGGTTTCTGTGAGAACTGACTGTATATGTCAATCAAATACTCATACAGTTCACTTCCTTTGGGCATGTATATGCCGAAATCTGTCCTGATGCCTTCATAGCCTGCGGCCAGAATTTGAATCTCGTCAGAATTTTGAAGAAAAAGGGAATGCTGTCCATAAGGGGAACGTGTTAACGTCTTACATTTAATGACATTCCAAAAATCAGGACTGCCCTTCTGTTTCACCTCCCATTTGAGGTTAAGCGTTCTATTCTCCTCAAAAAGTTGAATGACAGAAACCTGAAAATTTGAAAGGATAATATCATCGAGGCTATTGAAATATCGATTCTTGGTTAATGTCACGTCGATGTCTTTCAATATCGGTGAACCTTCTCCATAAAGGTTCTTCAGTATACTTATAGCCGAATAATTGGTAGTACTTACTTCACGTATGAGGCTGTTCGCAGACTGATAGGCTGCACTATCAATAGTCCAGAAGTGTCCCTCAGCTTTTAGAACTTTCAAAGATGAGAATTGACGACAACCTTCTTTTTCGATTAAATAATACTCTTGCTCATTTAGCTTTGTATTAAAGATCTGGCCATCTAACAACAAATCTCTTCTGTTTTCTTGATTTGTTAAAAGTCGATTGAGTAGGTAGTTCATCTCGGATGATGCCCACGTCGGTGAATATGACTTTGATAAATCTCTCACCTGAGATGTAACGACATCAAGATAACCACCATATACTGTCTCCAACATATTCCGCATGGTCTGTGAATTGATGGCTGTACGGGCAACATTTGTACGTGGAGCGTTTTCACCATATAAATTAACCATCGCCACCAGATATTTGGCTCGATAACCAGGGGTAGAATCGTCTATACGGATTCCCTCTATAGCGAGTCCACAAGGCTCTACGTCAAAACCATCGTTATTAGCTATCTCAGAGTACTGCACAAAACTCCATTCTTTGAGATATGTATTATATCGAAGCAAAATAGAACAATCTACACCTTCGTTTTGTTGTTCAAAAATTTTGTAGGACTGACCATCAACCACCAACCCCTTTTTCTTTAACACATCGGTTAGAAGCTCTTTGGTAGTTTTATATCCAATCGGTTGTTTTTTCCCATCTTCTAAATAGGAAAAGTCACATTGCGGCATAAGAACCCACTCTTTTAGTATTGAGAGTGGGGTAAAATCTATATCTGGACGGATTTTCAACTTTATGCAGGTGCCAGTTTTGTCGAGAAATCTCATCTTTGAATTCTTCTCATTTCCATGACGAAGCAAGTAACGTCCATGAAGTTTCCTGACTTTCAACAAAAGAGGCGTATTTTCTTGTTTCATATTCGTAAGAATATCCACATCATCGGCAACAAGAAAACATGATAACAGCCCAATACCAAACCTGCTGATGGAGTTATAACCCTGATGCGACTTTTGGAATTCGGGGTCCTGATATCTGGAAGACCCAACCTTCAAGAGATGATTCTCTATAATTTCAAGATCCATACCCGTACCATTGTCAATGATAAGCAATTCCCGGGTATCAGGCATCCACTCTACTTCAACATTTGGCTCATAATCTTTAATACCTTCCCTCTCTAACTCAAACCTTTTGACTTTTACGGCATCTATCGCATTTTGAGACAGTTCACGTAAAGACACATTGAGATTGTTATAGAGAGTTTCGCCAACCAATAAATCCAATATCTTTTGCTGGTCAACCGAGAACACTAACTGGCGCTTTTCAAAATCTTTGGCATCTACCTCTTCATCATTTATATCTTTCCATGGGAAATCATAAGTTGTAGAAAACTTCTTTTTCGCTTTTTCATTGACCCTAAATGACTGTTGAAGCTGCCGTCGAGCATACTGTAAATACTCCATAAGGGCAAAATAGCCCTTTTCGTCTTCAAAATAGCCTGAAACTGCAAGAGTATCACTCTGCTTTTGACTATCAACATTCCCTTCAGCATCCACCATAGGTTTGGCAGAAATACCACTAACCTGAGACTGTTTTGACCACTCCAACTGACTGACCGGATTGGTGGGAGAAATCAAGCTAAGTTCAATACTCGGTGTCCTGTCACTGGTGATATGCATCATATCAGCAGTCCTTAGGATGAGGGCAGCATAGTTGACATTCCCATTTTCCTGGGGTGTTAGTCCATAAGAACGTTTTACGGGATATTTGGAGAAATCATCTATATCGTCTTCATTGTGGCTAACGCAAATTTTCGCAATATCTTGGATAAACATTGGTTTCAGGCCTTCCACCATACCGCGCACTATCTTCACAACTTCCGAATCATAATCTTCTTCATTGCTGTTAGTTAGCCAATCACTAATACGTTGTCCATGACGTTTTCTCACATACTCTTGATAAACAAACCTCTCTCTCTCATGTTCTTCTAGCGGTTTTAAGGCTTCAGCATTCCGCTTATCATTGATGTATTTGCTTCTAAACGCTATATAACTGCCATTTTTCTCTCTGTTTTTGAATTCATTCTTGGTAACAAGCATCCCAAGATCATGGAAATAGATAGACAATACAATCAGCAAACTGTCCGCTTCTGTCAGTTGAGAGAAAGTATTCTCTGGAATTATAATATCAAGCAGTCTCAACATCTGATTGATGTGGCTAATGTCGTGTTTGGTATATTCATCAAAGATACCATCACGGCCTATCATGCCAAGCATGCTTTGTACTTTTTGCTTTATACCAACAATGTTGATGGTATTAAATGTATCCAGCTCGCACGCCTTCTGCGCCTTTAACTCGATGGGAGTCATATCTTGGTTGTCCATTTTTTCTTTTTTTATTGGTAATATCTATTATCTTTGAAGGAGATCAGGGAACTTGATCACCTATCTGCCTTTGTTTAACTTGTTTATTACTCCATAAGTCACACCTGTAAGGCGGGATAACTGTCTTAATCCTGTTCCTATCTCCAAGCAACTTACTATTATCTCGTTTCGCTTTTCCTTTTCTAACTCCTGAACTTTGATGGAGTCTGCTATGCCATAACGTTCCTGAAGATGGTCGAGGTTGACAGGGCATTGGTTAATTTGTAGTCTCACATAAATACAGAGTCATAGAATTCTCTGAATGACTGACATTTCCCAGAACCATACAACGTTTCAAAGTCCGTCCATTGCAACTTAAAGACTATTTCTTTGATCTCACGCCAATGCTTACTATATTTTTTACCTATCGATTTGAAGATAACCTCCAGTTTTGCGTATGGATGAAAATAAGCCGTCTGAGGATCACTATTGATATCAACACCAGCTTTATTAATTAGGCCATCAGCATCTAAACTATTATCTATCTTCTGAAAGACATCACTCAAAGCCAACAACCAGGCTTCAGTCTCCATGACTGCAAACCGAACACGAATAAAGCCTGTGTTATCTAATTCATCAAGTGGTTCTTGTATATCCTCAATAAAATCTGCTATATTCTGTTGGTCAAGATATCTGCCATACAGGTCGATATAACTTTCACTATACACGTCTCTTAACCCAACTACCCTGTCAAAGCCTTGGTCCATATGACCTTGGAATCTACCACGGATATCAGAGACGACTGATGTATCAGACCCCGAATCATATATCAAGAAATAATCTGGTGCTTCATCTGATCCAAAATCCCTAAGGTCGTTTGCAGCATCCCGAGGGGCTAAGTTCAAACATTCCATCTGTACCTTCGTCCAGTCCCAGTGATATTTCTCTCCTATCAACTGATATACAAAGCCCGCCTCAGTAATTCCTTCTACATATATGGCAACTTTCATGCTTCCTTAGCTTTCTCAAGATATCTGTATATGAAATCCGTACTGAGCATATCGAAATTGTTCAGTCCCATCTTCTTAAACTTCAAGAACATGTCTGGATGAGTCTTCTTACTAATTCCTGTAGTATGCTCTCCATCGCGCTGCAGTATTACCCAATAATCTAAATTGACGGCATTCATCAGGAAATTATCATTTGACGTAACAATCAACTGGATATCATGTGCCTCACAATAATCAAAAATAATCTTACTCAATTTGCTGGACCTACTGAAATCAAGACCTTCGCCAAGATCATCCACGAGCAACGTTCTTGCCCCCTGCTCTGTAGAAAGGTATGCCATATAAGCAAAGATATATAACACACGGAGCATTCCATTTGACAACAGGGCTGAGTACAAAGGGGTATTCACTCCATGTTCTTTTACTATCACGATATTAAACTTATCGGAAATCTTGAGGGGTTTAATAGAGTCTATCTCATAATCCAATTCTTTCATCTTGTTGATTACGAAATCCCTCTTTTCCTCTATTTGGTAAATCTTCTCATACATATCTGAGAAAGTAATCTTTTCATTAAATAGACTTGGGATTTCAATAGATTTAGAAGATGACAACTCACTAAAAGAATAGCCTTTCAACTTCTCTGCCCACTGCATGATAGACTCAAACTCCGGATAGTTCTTCGTATCCCGCTGAGATTGGACACACAACTTATTGGCAGGAGGATTTACCTCTGTATTGCCTATAAAAGCATGTTCTTTGTTTCTGGAAATAATCTTATCAGTGCCTCTATATAGAGTTTCATCAGTGATTACATTGTCTGTATAATCGTAGCCATACGTCAAAATCGTGTTATCATCTGTCACGAACTCCACCTTACACCAATGTGAAGGTGTCGCTGCATTAACATCGCCATTCAAGAATCTGACAAACAAGACAATAGCATTCAACGTCTTCGACTTGCCGACAGCATTCCTACCGACAATCAAATTCAGATTACCAAAGGACACTTTATCAAGCGCCCAACTGTAATCACTATATTCAAACGATGTTATCTTCATATTAAAACTTTGTTACTTGTTCTTTCAGTTTTCAATATCTTTGAGCAGAACTGCTGGCACAAGAGCGATGGTCATACTGACTATACCCTTAAATTCAACAAGCACCTGCTTACAGTGCCTGATACAGCGGATAACTTCTGGACACCATCAAAATCACTTTTCAAACTCATGACTATCGGTAATCGATGCGAGAAGGCTTGGACGAATATTTTCTAAAACGTTATACTCATCCATAAGATGCTTAAATCTAGGATGAGAAAAGCCATTGTAATAAAGCATCACTAACTCGTATGGGGATAATGTTGCTCTCACTATGCCTGCATAGTTTTTCTTCATCCTCTCTTCTATAATATCTATATTTGCATCGTCTATATATTTAAAGATTCTGTAAAGATGTCTAAAGTAATGGTCAAGGAACCATAAATCTGGCAGTGTGGACAGAGTATGCTTTACATCATCTGAGAGACTCAATGCATTTTTCAATGTCAAACGACGCTTTACATCTCCTACCTTTATTATCTGAGGCATATCCTCATAAGCGAACTGAAAAACATCACGTCCTTTTTCTGAGCGGATTATATTCCCCTTGCCATCTACATTCTGCAGCAATAAACCATTTACGATATCTTGCTGAACATGTATCATCTCAAATAGATTACTTTCAAAACGTTCTATGGCTATATCATGGCGCTGTTGTATATTGGCCTTAAACTGAACCCAAAATGCGATAAATGTAAGTATAGCTGCAGCTATAGCTACAAAAGGGCTTAGAATTCCACCTATCGTATCACCAATTTGCCCTGTTTCACTAAAATCTAATTGTCCCGGCTTCGTAAGCAATGATGGCAAGAAACATATACCTACTATAATAACTGCAAATATAATTAAACTGAGCCAAAACCACATATCAAAAGTATCTTTTGTCTTCATGTCAGTGTTTAAGTATAGAGAAACAATGCAATTCTATCAATGATAAGATATCTATTTTAAAAATTGATCAAAGTTTTTTAAAGCAGCACCTATTCTACCATCATACTCTATCTTTGACAATGGTCCGCCATAATTAAGGATATCATCCAACAAACTCACTGTAGTAGAATTGGTAATCTTTTCTCTAACCGTAGTTAACATCTCTTTATACTTCTTTTGGCATAGAGAGAATTGGAGGTTACTTTTAATAGAAGGTATTTTCAAAGATAGCATTGCCATTGTGGCTTGCAGGCTTGTAAAATTATTAATCAAATCAACATATATTGGCTCAGCATCCCAACATACTCCGCAACCATTTGTAATATATACCTCAACAATAGCAAGTACATATTTCTTATTAATGCCTGAAGGAACTTTAACAGGATTACCTACCATCGTTCGTAGATGCTTGGCCCATGGTTCTTCGTTATAGAAGTTGTTGTACCCTCTATGAGCATTAAGTAGATTAGTTATTGCCTTTTCAATATCTACAATACGAAGATTATCAGGAATATACACACTACCGTCAACCATTTCAAGAAATTCTTTTGCAAATTGCTTAGAATTATTCTCTCCGTTGGCAGTGAAATAGCCGTATTTTATACCAAAGGATGACTTTGTTTCTTCATCTACATATCCCCACAAATAAGGAAGCAGATTCCTTACATTCTGTCTTGTCGGCTCATCAGTATCTGTTTTTGTATAGATACCAAACAATGCCAAACTTAAACTATTTGCCTGTTCTTGTGTCAGTTCTGCAAATGTCAAACCAGTTTCCTTAGCATCTTCCTGAGATATTGTGGTCGTACGAATATTCCCAAGAAGTTTCTTTATTCTTGCTACTCCACCAGGAATTGGCAATGATATTACCTCTTTAATACAGGTTTCTAACCATGAAAGCAACTGAAGTCCTGAAATCTCGGTCTGGTTGGGATGGGCTGCACTGGCCCAATTCCTCATATAATTAATATAAGCAAGATGTTGATAACCAACATCAGATATCAATTCTATATTACGCGCTCCTTTAATTAACTCGCTATCTTGTAATTTCATCAAATCTTCTACAGTACTAAACTGTCTTCGCTTATCACCTCCAACTGCATTATCATAGAAATATTCTAGGTCGAACTGTGCTATTCGAGCTCTCAACTGCATTATAGTCTCATCCCATAAATAGTTTAGCGAGGCATCAAAAAGACCTGCAGCTCCAGCCGCTAGAAACTTGGACAAATAAACAGACTTCTGGCATAGTTCAGGCTCAACCTTAGAAAGGACATGGTCTACATTCTGAAATATTGTAATGCGCTCATTAACATCTGAAAAAATCTTCTTATTAGGAAGATTACGTTCACCGAGAAACGAAATTATTGATTCCTCAAACCTAGTTAGAGTCTGAGGATAATTGGTTTTCGTTTGTACTATTTCATTTGCCATAGATTATTTGTTTAATTCAAACAATGATTAGGAAAACTCTCATAGTCCTTATGAAGCAGTATGACAAGGGACAGGTATCACCTTGGATTGTCTTTTACCTTTTTCTAACTTCTGGAAATTCTTCGTGCATATTTTGTGCATGGCAGGCATCAACTATTGTGATGGTGTCGCCTTCGATTGTGTAGGCGAAGTACCACGTGTCGGTATTAGCCATGTGGTAGCCTTCCCATTGGGAGATGGTTGGCTCTCGGCGGAGGAGGGTGCGCTCTATCTGAAACATCGCATCGACAGCATCATCGATATTCTTATACATCAACCACTTGGAATAAGTATGTTTATACTTTTTTGCCACGTTATAGTAGAAAGAGCGTATCTTACGCTGCGCCAAAGGCTTAATCTTGTAACGATACTTCATCATGGCTCTGCGTACACCTCGTCTACCATCCTATGTAAGTCGGCTCTGAAAGTCTCAAGATCTATAGCCTCACCACCATCATCCACAATCTCCGATGGTTTAAGCAGCAAATCCTCGTCTTGCTCAATAGCATGCCACAAATCTTCCTGCGACTCATTCCGTCCCAGCTCTGTCTCCATCTGCTGAATACACAAGTCAATCTGCTGCTGTGCCCACTGACGGATAGCTGCCGTGGAGTTCAGCTCCGGTCGCATGCCACGAAGCAATGCCTCGTTCACCTTAACACTTACTGTACACATATTGTCATCTTTTATATTGTCGTTATTACTTTTTAGATCAGAGGGACTGTCATACTCTTTACTACATCGAAAGACACTAAAGAAACTAAATTTTGATAGTAGATGACAATCACGGCTATGATTGCTTTGTTTAGAACAAAGGTTGGATTTATTGTGAAGTATCTTGAAAATGAACTTTCAGAAGTACTTCATAACAAATACAACTTATCATCTACATCCTTTTAGAGTTTTTAGAGTTTTTAGATGTTAATACCTTACTATTCTCTCTGGTTTAACTTTTTGGGCGTTGAAGTTCACAAGCAGTCCTAACTTATAGCCTGTAATGGCTAAATAGTTAATGACTTGTGCTTGGTGAACTGGAAGAAGTTCATCGACCGCTTTTAGTTCTACAACAATCTTGTTGTAACATACAAAGTCGGCAATATACTTCTGTTCAAGCTCTTCACCTTTATACATAATGGTGAAGCTTTTTTCACGCTCAAAAGGAATACCCTGAAGTTTTAGTTCCTTTTCGAGGGCTTCTTGGTAAACCTTTTCCAAAAGCCCAGGACCTAATTCTTTGTGAACCTCGTAAATGGCACCTGTTATCTTGTATGACTCCTCAGGGTATAACAGCATAACTTAATTTATCTACATCGAAATACTCGAAAGACGCTAAAAATCCATGTAAATATCAACTTATCAGCTACATTCGTTCCTTTCGTGTCTTTAGATGTTTAACTGAAATGGTGTTTTCGGGTGGCAGGGGCACATTGCGGTCAGGTACGGCAGAGCCACTCGGTTTGTGCAGGGCACCTACCGAGCCGCTCGGAAAATAATTCCAGTTACAGCCATAATCTTTTGCAAAGGTACGAAGTTTTTTTTGAATTATGTACAATTTGTACATGTTTTTTTAGTAAAACACATTATTGCGGTGTTTTGGGGAAGTCGATTTCTTATTTTTTCTTTTTGCGGACGAGGTGGATGCTGCCGGCAGAGATGCGGTCGTGGCGGAGACCTGGGAGGTGGCGGAGGTAGCGGCCGAAGACGGCGGCGCCATCCGCGGGGAGGTGGCTGCCGGGAAGGCTGCGGAGGAAGTCGTAGATGGTGGTCGTCAAGAGCCACTCGCCCTCGGACTCGTCGGAGACGATGTCGTAGTACTCCTTGAAGTACAGGATGGCGGGAGGGATCTGCTCGTACTTGTGGTTGTGCTCCATGACCGCCTTCACCTCTTCAGGGGTGAACCACCACTGTTCCTTGTGCTTACTGATGAGGGTGTAGGCCTGACCGTAGAGGGCTTCGTAGTTGGGCTTGTAGTTAGTGTCGACGGGCGCCGTCAGCTGTACACAAATGAAGCGGCGGTTGCCCGTAGGGTCGCTGAGCACTTCGAACTCGTTGGTGGTGGCAATGAAGGAGGCGAAGCGCTGGAACTCCTCGACATGCTTGCCGTAGGGGCGCTTGATTTTCACGTTAGGCAGCTGGATGACATTCTTCAGGAAGCCCTGCTGCGTCTTCGGACTAATCTGGTTGAACTCGTCGAGGTTGATGAGCAGGAAGTGGTGCATGGCCTGCAGCGTCTGGCGCTTCTCGCTGACGTCGAGGTTTTCCAGGAATCCCCAGTTGAGTTCCTTGGGCAGTATCATGCGACAGAACGACGTCTTGCCGTCGCCCTGCGGCGAGATAAGCAGGGGAACGATGGCATTGCCGTATTCCTGGTTGGGAAACAGCCACTGTGCCACCATCGCCAGGAACCACTTGCGGAACCACTGTTCCCATTGCGGCAGGTCACAGTGTATACAGCGCGCCAGCATACCGATATGGTCGGTCTTGCCGTCCCACTTGTCAGAGACACGGAACAGAAAGTCAGCCACGGGGTCACATTCGGGAATATTGTTGGAATGTACATAACGGCGGACATCCTTGTCGCGGACATCGTGGCCGGCAAGACGAGCCTCCAGCGACATTCCGTTGATGGCTATCTCGTCACAGGGCTGCCAGTCGGTTGTCCAGGTATTGTTAGGACGATACTGCACATATCCCAGCACCGTGTTGTAGCGGAACACATAACGAGTGGTCAGGAAGTTGATGAGGCGTCGCGCATCCTGACTGACCGTGGTCTCCTGGTGGTGGCGCGGACGTTCCTCCGCATAGACTGCCGACAAGATGGAGCGCACCACGTCGACATCGTAACCCACCTTGCGGAAGTGATGGTTGTGGACATGCAGGAAAGCCTCTTCCTCGGGCACTCCCATCAGACAGAGGTGGCGGAACAAGGCGGTGAGATAAGCCTCATAGCACTGCTGGACAGGTTGGCCATCGACATCGTTCTGTGCCTCCTCGACAGCCCTTTCGTACATCTGCTCATAGACCGCATAGAGGTCCATGTCGGACTCCCGCTGGTCGTGCTGTTCCGTATCACCGCCAACAGCAGGAAACAGCTGACTGACAGCAATTTGCAGGGGCGTAGCCTGAGGATTGACATACGGCTGACTGTCGAGTGTCATCCGGAAATTGTAGCGGGCCGCCATCGGCTGTCGCTCGATGGGTTTGGGCAGTATGCCTCCGTAGACATGGAAGGCCGATTCGTAGGCCATCTTGCAGAATCGGTCCATCTCCGCCTCGGTAGTGGGTCGGATGTCGTGAGAGGCTATGGCCACCAGGATTTCCACGCTGCGGCCGTCGGCACCCATCAAGGCAGCATAAGTCATGGGCAACATCTTGGCAGCCTGTTTGACAGCCTCGACATCGCCCTCGCGCAGCAGGTCCGGGACGTGCAGCACCACCATGTTGTTAAAGGCTACCACCTCTATGTTGCCATTCTCCGACTTCGACAGTTCTACCAAGGGATAGACGCGCGCCACAGGATTGGTTTGTTCGTAGTCGCCCGTATCGCCGATGGTGGCAATATACTGCCGTAGCTTGCCTATCGTCTCTGCTTTTGTGTCCGTCAGGATGCGTTCGAAGAACCACGCTGCGGTCTTGACCGACAGGTGGGTTGTTTGCTGTTTGTCTGTTGTTACGATACTGAATTTCATTTTTATCAATTTGCTAAAATTGCCTACATTGCCTACATATCTTACATTCACTACTGACTTTCAGCGAGTTACGCTATGTAGGCAAACGAAAATGAATGTAGGCAAATGCACGCTGTTGGAAGGAGATGCCACAGCCTGGAATAATGTTTCCACAGCCTGGAAAAAGATTTCCAAAGCCTGGAAAATGTTTTCGGAGGGTGGAAATATTTTTACACGGACTGAAACTGATATTGGTCGACGTACTCGTCGAAGTCGAGGTCGTCGTAGCCCAGACGATGTAGTAAGTCACGAATGACTTGCTGCTGGTCGGGCGACAGGAGGTTGTCGCCCTTGCGATAGCGGTAGTAGTTGCCCACACCCCCGAAGTACTCCGTCAGGGTTTCACGGAACTCCTGGGGTGCATCGTGCCTCTTCAGTTGGCTACAGATATGTTGGAAGCCACGGGCCATGCGGACCGTTTTTGCCTCTTGGTAGAAGCGACAAGAAGGACCCTCCGACTGTTCATTTTTCCATACACCGGGCAACAGACAAGTCCAGGTAGCGACACCGTGCGGTGCCTGAAGGAAGGCTTGATGGCGCAGACAAGAGGTAGCTAAGGAACACTGGGTGTTGGGGCACAACGGCCACCATTCGGGTATTTGAGAGAAATCTATCATTGGGGGTTATGATTGAGATAAAATAATGAATTATTATACACGCTAAATTAATTTACACGCTATTTTTCTTTATGCAGTATGCAGCGCTTGATATCGACCTTTACCTTGACATTGCCAAGGCGGCCGAGGGCAAAGCAGAGGAAGTGATTGTCCGCCTCATTGACATAGTTGCCGTAGAGTCCGGCGAGGTTGCCATCACACACCTCGATGACCGAGTCGGAAGTCAGATTCTCCTTGGTGATTTCGATATCATCCTCTGCCGCAACAGCCTCGATGGCCTGACGAAGACGCGCCATATCGCTGTCTGGCACCTGGGCCAGCTGGAGCCGTCCTGCATCAGTGCGCGGCAGGGCACGCTCGGGCAGGAACATTTCAATATACGGATTGTTGCGAACATGTCCGAAGGCCTCCTTTTCCTCCATACCACTCACAAACAGCATGCGCGGTATGAAGAAGCGGTCTACCTTCCGTTTGGTGCGGTTAGGATAGACGTGGAGCACCTTTTTGCGTGGAACATAGACATTCCACGAGGCCGTTTCCGTGTTTTTCGCCAGGAAATTGACGCACGAGTCCGTGTACTTCTGGTGTGTTAGCAGTGCCACGAACCACATACGATTAGTAGCGGTAGCGCCGTCCGTTGAAGACGAGACGCTACCTTGTTTTGATGTGTTTACAGTGTATTGATTATCAGTCATATATTTTTACAGATGGGACTCCCACCCTATTACGCCATTCCTAAGAGCTGCTTCAAGTCATCCTCCTTGTAGAGGACATAGCCCGTCGTGCCCAAGAATGCCAGGAAGAGGAAGATGATGCACATCTTGGCACGTGCAGGACCCGCCTTGCGGACAGGGACCGTCGCCGGTTCGAGCACCATGAAGGCAGGAGTCTCCTTCTGCACATCCAACTCAGCCTGCTGCAGCTGGGCAGAAGCCTGTGTATAGACCTGCTGCTGAATCATCAACTCCTGGTTCAGTTTGTTCTGTTCACTGCGCACAGTTTCCAGGAATACGCGCTGGTTGGCATCGCTGAAGTTAGCATATTTGCGACGAGCCACCTCATAGCGTTCCTTAGCCTCTTTGAAGGCCTTCTTACTGAATTCCAAGTCGTTGCGAGCCTTCTTCGTGCGATAGTCCGTGATGAAGTCCTGCAGGCGCTGCTGCACAGAGTCTGCCATCGTAGCACAGATGAGCGGATCCTGGTCGGTCACATCAATGGTAATCACCATTGTCTTCTTGTCGACATCACAAACGATACGCCTCTCCATAGACTTCGCTATGGCCGCCTGTTTGTTCGTCAGACGGAAAGGGTCAACCGACTTCTTCTCTTTCTTTTTCTCACTGCCGAAAAGACTGAATACCGCCTTGGTAGTAGCACCAATAGCCTTAGACCACCACGGCGACTTCTGTCCCTTCGCCAGATAGTCGTAGTAAGTCATCACCGAGTCTTCTTTGTCACGATGCACGGGGATGTCGAACAGCGTGGTGTGGAACGTCACACTGTTCATTAGGTCCGGATAGAGCGTAGGGAACAGCGCCTCCGTCGAGTTGCCGGCAGCACCAGTGAGGTTGACACCAAACATGCTCGCCATACTCGACAACGAGTTGCTGCTGCGACGGCTGTTCAACTCAGGACTGAGCTTGACCGTCACCTTATAATAATTAGGCAGGCTGAGGGTGTAGACGACTGCCAAGACAGCCGCTACGCCCAGTACCTTATAATACAACTTCTTATACTTCAGCAGATCCTGGAATATCTTCTTGAAATCGATAGAAGACTCTTCCTCTATGATGTTCTGTTCTTCTGTCATACTATTCCGTCGTTAAGTTATTTAAGAAGATTAGCAATAGAAGCTATCATCGTTGCCATAGACGCCATGCTGGTACCAATGGCAAGCCACTGTGTGAGGTTTGAAGTATCTTTCTTTGCCTTGGTAGGAACGATGACCTCGCAACCGGGTTCAATCTTACCCTTCTTAGCCATAGCCATCGTACCGTTCTGGTAGACGATATACGTACCTTTCTTCTTGGCACGGTCACCAAAGCCACCACCCTGTTCGATATAGTACTTCCAACTCTTACCCTCTTCGAAGGCCACCGTATTCGGCGTGTTGACATCACCAGAGATACGTACGGTGTGGTTGAAGCGCGGCACCACGAGTTCGTCACCATCCACCAACTCAATATCCTTCGTACTGCCCGGGTTAGCCAACGCCTCGTCGAGGTGGATACCCACAGGATACGTGGTGCGCAGGGCCAGTTTCTGCAACGAGATAGAGTCGCCCGCATCACCGGAGGTCTGACGCGCCATACGAATGACTGAGCGGATACGTGCCTTCTCATCTTCGTTCATCTTACGCATCAGTCGGGCACCACGGATGTCGGCACCTTCCACGATACCACCCGCCGCCTTGATAAGGTCTGTGAGGCGCATATTCTTACGTTCCATGGTATAATCGCCGCGGAACATCACCTCGCCATCGACAGATACCGTGATAGGATCCTGATAGGTAGGACTGCGACGTACCTGTACGATGTCGAACGGTTTAAGGATGAAGTTCTTATCGTTAGAGAACTGGAAGTTCTCGTCAATAGTGAACGAGTAAGTCTTCTTCAGCTCCATGCCAGCTTCCGTAGCCCCTGGATTGTGATAGGTACGAGAAACATCGACCTTGGCGGTAGAAGCTGCATAGGTTAAGCCGCCCGCCTGTAGGATGAAGTTCTCGATGGTCATGCTGTCCGCATAATCGTAAGTACCCGGGAAGACGACCTCTCCCAGGATCGTTACCGTACGCTCGTACTGGTGTTCAGGGATGGTGGGGATATAGATGATGTCCTCGTTCTGCAGGGGCATGTCTGGTTCTGTACCACCCATGATACCCTCCAGATTAACGGAGAGCACCTCCTGGGTGCGGTTAGGTTTCAGACGGCGCAGTACGGCACGGTTAGTCATGGCTGTAGAGAGCAATCCCTCTGCGCGCTCTATCAGACTCTTGACGCTGAACACCTTCTCGCCCAGACGGTACATACCCGGACGCGACACAGCACCCGTCACCTGTACCATATTCTCATAAAGGTCGAAGTTAGACTCTACTTCCACACTATCGCCATCAAACAACTTGAAAGAAGAGAAGTCGAACTCGTCGACATTAAACACATTACGCATCTCGCCCGTCTGGCGTAATACGCGAATGGTATTCTGGTGAGCATCACTGGCGAAGCCGCCTGAATAGCGGAGCAGCGTCTCTAAGCTCTCGCCATCGCGCAACTCATAAGACATGGGGCGTTTCACCTTACCCGATATGCTGACCAATCGCTCATAGGGACCAACCTGGATGACATCATTGTCCTCCAGACGGACGTTACCAGCCAGTCGGCCGCTGAGGATGAACTGATAGACATCGACCACCGTCACCAGTTTACCCTGACGATAGAGCTTAATGTTACGCAGTGTTCCCAAGTCATTGATGCCACCAGCCAGATAAAGTGCATGATAGACGGTAGACAGGGAGCTCAGCGTATAGGTACCCGGTACACGAACCTCACCCAGCACGTTGATCTGGATGGAGCGTGTCTGACCCAGTGTAACACGGATGTCAGAGCTCTGATAGAACTTGCCCAACTTAGAACGGATGCGGTTCTTGGCAGCACTAATCTGCAGACCACTAACCTGAATAGGTCCGACCTCAGGAACATAGACATCGCCCTCGGGACTTACCGTGAGAGAGAGATTATCCCTGGAGGCGCCATAGACGTCGACTACCAGCACATCGCCAGGACCCAGGACATAGTTCTGAGGAGTGGCAATATTCATATTGGGTGCAAAGGTCAGTCGTGGGTTATTGAAGATGTTGCGACCAAAGACCTGATTAGCTGTAGCTCCTGCATCGCCACCACGTGCGCCAGTCTCGTCAACCAATTCCTCTTCGTCATACTGCAGTTCATCATCTTCGTCAGACAACTGCGAAGTAGGGTTGTCGGAAGACTTTTTGTTGACACGCTGGCGATTGACCGCCTCACGCAGTCCGTTATCTACAGCAGCATCCATGCCCGCCTTGTTAATCTGCTTGGCATACTGTCCACGAAGGCGCTGCAACTGTTGGGGAGTAGCACCTTGCTGAAGCAAGGACGAAGCAATCTGTGCCTCTGACTTTCCCGAGCGTTTCAGACTGGCGGCACTACGTACTGCCTGACCGTCGCTGACGCCACCACCACGGGAACTACCGCCAGCGGCACCACCACCAGCACTCTGTGCGTAGTTGACCATCACGGAACAAACGCACAGGAACAATATAAGAAATAATCGTTTCATACTATCAAGTTATTGTCTTTGAAAAAGCAACCTGTTACACCTTATAATATAAGATGTGGCTCATATCGTGCGACGAGCATGCACTTAGAAAGGCAGGTCGTCAGCACTACCCTCGCCTGCAGGTTCCTGAGCAGGAGGGAAGGGAGAAGTAGCATCAGCAGGCTGAGCAAAGGGAGCGCCCTGAGCAGGAGCGGCAGCTACGGGAGCGGCACCACGAACCACATTGAAAGCACGGACATCATTGAACCAACGTCCGTTGAACTCATGAGCATCGATGTCGAAGGACACGGTAAGGTCCTCGCCCATCTGAATATTGAACTGTTTGATGCGGTCCTCACCGAACACACGGAAGACACACTTCTTGGGATACTGTCCAGGAACCTCTATCACATAATCCTGAGACATCCATGAGTTACCCGTGCGCTGAGAGACGCCACTACTTGCTGGCAATACTGCAATAATTTTACCTGTTAAATCCATAATAATTTATTATTTTTTTACGTGTTTTTTCGTTTCAGATTGCGAAATTACGGAAAATATTTTTAAAAACAGCATTTTTCCCAAAATATTTTTGCATTTGACCAACTTATTTTGTATTTTTGTGGTCAATTTACGCAAATACGAACAAAACTAAAATATAAATACTCATGAGATTTACAGTTTCCAGCACTGCGCTTAGCAGCAAACTCAATGCTCTTTCGAGAGTCATCAACAGTAAGAATTCTTTGCCTATTCTGGCCGACTTCCTGTTCGACGTACAGGACAACATGCTCTATCTGACCGCTTCCGACAGCGAGAACGTCATGAAGTCACAGCTGGAGTTGAACGAATCAGACGGCAATGGCCGCTTTGCCATTGGCAACCACGACCTGTTGGAGGCCGTCAAGGGTTTCTCCGAACAGCCCATCACGTTCGACGTAGACCAGACCAGCAACATTGCCAAGATATCCTATCAGAACGGTCTCTTCTCGCTGCCCGTAGAGAATGCCGACGAGTATCCGCAGGCCCAGGGCATCGGCGAAGGAGCCACCGAGATTGTCATCAGCAACGCCCTGCTGGCTGAGAACATCAACCGCTCGCTGTTTGCCACTGCCCAGGATGAGTTGCGCCCCGTGATGAACGGTATCTACTTCGACCTGACCCCCGAATGTCTGGCGATTGTTGCCAGTGACGGTCACAAACTGGTGCGCAACAAGGTGCTGAGCATCCAGAGCGAACAGCCTGCCGCCTTCATTCTGCCCAAGAAGCCCGCATCACTGTTGAAGAACCTGTTAGGCAAGGACGGTGGCGATGTCGTTATCCGCTTCGACGAGCGCAACGCCCAGATTAGCTATGGCGACGGCGAGATTATCTGTCGACTGATTGAGGGCCGCTATCCTAACTATAACAGTGTCATCCCACAGAACAACCCCAACCAACTGACGGTAGACCGCCAGACGCTATTGGCTGCGCTGCGCCGTGTACAGCCCTTCGCCAACGACTCCAGCAACCTCATCCGCTTCCATGTAGAAGGCGGTACGCTGCAGTTGGATGCCGAGGACTACGACTTCTCAAAGACCGCTACCGAGCGCATGTCGTGCTCCTATAATGGTACCCCGATGAGCATCGGTTTCAAGGGTTCGTCATTCATCGAGATTCTGAGCAACTTCGACTGTCAGGATGTCATCCTGCAGTTGGCTGACCCCAGCCGTGCCGGACTGGTGCTGCCCTCTGAGCAGCCTGAGAACCAGGATGTGCTGATGCTGATGATGCCGATGCTGATCAACGATTAAGGACCCACCCCCAGCCCCTCCCGGCTGGGAGGGGAGCTTTAATCGTTGAGATGTAAGATGTATGATGTAAGATGTATGATGTAAGAAAGAGGATGAAACTGAATTTACAGAAACCACTGGTGATTTTTGACCTGGAGACGACGGGCCTTGACTTGGTGAAGGACCGCGTCATCCAGCTATCATATATTAAGGTGTACCCCGATGGCAGAGAAGTGAGGGGCGACGAACTCATCAATCCGGAGAAGCCTATACCCGACGAGGTCGTCGCACTGACGGGTATCTCTAACGAGGACGTGAAAGACAAGCCCACCTTCAAACAGCTGGCCAGCAAGATTTGCGAGGTGTTTGCGGGTTCCGATATTGCGGGCTATAACAGCAACCATTTTGACGTACCCCTATTGGCAGAGGAATTCCTACGTGCCGGCATCGACTTCGACTTCTCGAAGTGCAGACTCATCGACGCCTGCACCATCTTCAAGAAGTTGGAGAAGCGCAACCTGGCTGCCGCCTACAAGTTCTACTGCGGTCGTCACATGGAGGACGACTTCGAGGCGCACCGTGCCGACCAGGACACGGAGGCCACCTACCGTGTGCTGATGGGCGAGTTGGACTACTATACAGAGGAGCACCAGCGTGCCATTGGGGAAGACCCTACAGAGCGCACACTGCCCAACGACATGCAGGCGCTGGCCGACTTCTCGAAGGTCAACGACAACGTAGACTTCGCAGGGCGCATCGTGTGGGCAGAGGTAAATGGCAAGCGCACGGAGGTGTTTAACTTCGGTAAGCACAAGGGGCTGCCCGTAGCTGATGTGCTACGCATGGACCCGGGCTACTACAGTTGGATACTGGGCGGCGACTTCACCTATAACACCAAGCAGGTGCTGACAAGAATCAGGCTGAGAGAGGCGCAGAGGTAAGAGCCTACCCCTAGCCCCTCCCTGAAGGGAGGGGAACAATAAAGAAGAAATAAAAGAATGGTGAGATGTTGAAGGGAAAGAGAATCGTATTAGGTATCACAGGGTCGATAGCGGCGTATAAGGCATGCCTGATTATCCGTGGACTCATCAAGGCGGGTGCCGAGGTGCAGGTGGTAATTACACCGGCGGGTAAGGAGTTTATCACACCGATTACCCTGTCGGCACTGACGCACAAGCCCGTCATCAGCGAGTTTTTCTCGCAGCGTGACGGTACCTGGAACTCGCATGTGGACCTGGGGTTGTGGGCCGACGCTATGTTGATTGCCCCCTGCACGGCATCGACCTTAGGGAAGATGGCGAACGGTATTGCTGACAACATGCTCATCACGACCTACCTATCGATGAAGGCTCCCGTATTCATTGCTCCCGCCATGGACCTGGACATGTACCAGCATCCCAGCACCCAGCAGAATATGGAACGGCTGAAAAGCTTCGGCAATCACATCATAGAGCCAGCCAGCGGTTTTCTGGCCTCTGGACTGGAGGGCAAGGGACGCATGGAAGAGCCGGAGATCATTATTGAAAAACTCGATAAGTTTTTCAGAGGTGAAAGGTTAAAGGTTAAAGGTGAGAGGATAAACCTAAAGGGGAAGAAAGTGCTGATTACTGCTGGACCGACGTACGAGAAGATAGACCCGGTGCGGTTTATCGGAAACTATAGCAGTGGGAAGATGGGCTTTGCGCTCGCTGAGGAGTGCGCGCGCAGAGGTGCTGAGGTAACCCTGGTCGCTGGACCTGTAGCCCTGCCAACCCCTACCACAGAGGAGGGGGCTGGTACCATCCATCGCATTGATGTAGAAAGCTGCGAAGAGATGTACCAAGCAGCAACGGAGGCCTTTAAGAATAGTGATGCCGCCATTCTCTGTGCGGCTGTTGCAGATTTCCGCCCAGCAACACAGGCAACGCAGAAAATCAAACGAGAGAAGGACGACTTGGTAATACGCCTTGAGCCCACTCACGACATTGCTGCAGCCTTAGGACAGATGAAGACAGAGAAGCAGGTGCTGGTGGGATTTGCTTTGGAGACCAACGATGAAGAGATGAATGCCAAGAAGAAACTGCAGAAGAAGAACCTCGACTTCATCGTGCTCAACTCGCTGCGCAACAAGGGCACGTGCTTCCAGTCGGACGAGAACCAAATCAGCATTCTCTCCGCAAGCGGAAAGAAAGACTACGAGAAGAAGACGAAGCAGGAAGTGGCAAAGGATATTGTGGAGGAACTGGCGAAGGAAATGAATAGCCAGGGAAGAAATGCAGCGGGAAACCCGCTGCACACCAGCATAAGCCAAGAGGCGACGGGAGGACGGTATGAATAGAAGATGGGTGATAGTGCAAATGCTGCTTTGGGCTGTTGTGGCTGCCTATGCTCAGGAGTTGCAGGTGAAGATCAACATCAACAGTTCGCAGGTGGAGGGTTCTGACAAGAGCGTCTTTGAGAATCTGCAACAGACGCTGGAGCAGTGGATGAACGACAAGCAATGGACGGAGTTGCAGTTTCAGAAGAACGAGCGCATCTCGTGCAGTTTCAATATCACCGTGAACAAATACGACAAGGGTAACAACCGCTTTGAGTGTACGGCAATGATTCAAGCCAACCGTCCGGTATATAACTCAGCATATACTTCCACCTTATATAATAATAAGGATGGCGAATTCAATTTCGACTTCGCACAGTTTGACCAGCTGAACTTCAACGAAGAGATGATAGACAACCAGTTGACAGCACTGATGGCCTACTATGCCTACCTCATTATCGGTCTGGACCTCGACAGCTTTGGACCGTTGGCAGGTACGGAAGTGCTTCAGCGCTGTATGAATCTGACAAATAACGCCCAAGACTTAGGATTTACGGGATGGAAGGCCTTTGAGGACAGCCGTAACCGTTTTGCACTCATCAACGACTACCTGGACGAGGCGATGAAGCCGTTCCGTCAGATGCAGTACGACTACTACCGCAAGGGACTTGACGAGATGGCCAACAATGCCGAGCGCGGTCGCACGAATGTGTCGGAGGCGCTGGAACTGCTGAAGCAAGCCCATCAAGACAAACCGCTGAGTCTGTTGCCCCAGATATGGACGGACTACAAGCGCGACGAGTTGGCAAACATCTACAAGGGAAAGGGTACGCAGAAGGAAAAGGAGGCGGTGTATGACCTGCTGTTTAATATCAATGCTGCGCAGAATGATGCGTGGAATAAGATAAAAGAATAATACCCACCCCCAGCCCCTCCCGGCTGGGAGGGGAGTGAGGGAAGATAGAAGAAGGATGATGGCTGATGGATGATGGAAGATGGAAGATGTAAGATGTAAGAAGTAAGATGTAAGATGCTGAAGAAATTATATATAAAGAACTTTACGCTCATTGACGAGCTGGATATTGAGCTGTTTCCGGGCTTCTCGGTACTGACGGGTGAGACGGGAGCGGGAAAGAGTATTATTCTCGGAGCGATAGGGCTGCTGTTAGGTCAGCGTGCCGACTCGAAGAGTATAAAGGCGGGAGCTGACCGATGTGTCATTGAAGCCCATTTCGACCTGTCACGGTATGATTTGCAGTCGTTCTTTACGGACAACGACATCGACTACGATGCCGAGGATACCATTATCCGTCGTGAGATAACGGCGACGAAGAGTCGGGCATTTATCAACGACACCCCCGTAGCGCTGTCTATGCTGAAAGAGCTCGGTGATCAACTCGTCGACATCCATTCGCAACACCAGAACCTGTTGCTGAACAAGCAGGATTTTCAGTTGAGTGTGGTGGATATCATTGCGCAAAACCAGACGCTACGGGCAGACTATCAGCATATTTACAGTCAGCTGCAAACAGTCAATAGTCAACTGCAAACATTAAAGGACGACATTGAGCGTAATCGCCAGCAGGCAGACTTCATGCAGTTCCAGTATGAAGAGTTGCAGCAGGCACAGCTGGTTGACGGAGAACAGGAAGAGTTGGAGCAGCAAAGCGAACTGCTGTCGCACGCAGAGGAGGTGAAAGGAGCCCTTTATGAAGCAGACAACCACCTGAATGCCGACCAACAAGGTGCTGTGAGCAGTGTGAGGCAGTCCTTTCAGACTTTGCGCAATATTGCCTGTGTGCTGCCTGCCGCCAATGAGTTGGCCGAACGCTTGGAGAGCTGCCATATTGAACTGAAAGACATCGCCGACGAGGTGGGCAGTCTGTTGGAGCGTACCGATTTCGACCCCGCAGAACTGGACCGCTTAAACAATCGTCTGGATTTGCTTTACGATTTAGAGAAGAAATACCATGTTGACAGCGTAGAGGCACTGATTGCGCAACGTGACCTGTTGGGACGACAGTTGGCAGCCATCGAGAACAGCGACGAGGCCGTGGGAGAGTTGGAGGCCAAATGCCAACAGCTAACAGCCAAATGTCAACAGACGGCAGACAAGTTGACGAAGCAGCGCGAGAAGGCTGCGAAAGCCATCGAACAGCAGATGCAGCAGCGCCTGGTACCATTAGGTATGCCCCATGTGCGTTTCTCTGTGAGTATCACGACGGTAGCCCTCGGCAAGAGTGGTCAAGACCAGGTAGCCTTCCTCTTCTCCGCGAACACCTCCACCCCACTACAGCCTGTCAGTCAGGTGGCGTCGGGTGGTGAGATAGCCCGTGTGATGCTCTCGCTGAAGGCGATGATTAGTGGTGCGGTGAAGTTGCCGACCATCATCTTTGACGAGATAGATACGGGTGTCAGTGGCAAGATTGCTGAGAAGATGGCGGAGATGATGCGTGAGATGGGCCATGCCGAGCGTCAGGTGATATCCATCACCCACCTGCCCCAGATAGCGGCTATGGGGAGCCACCACTACCGTGTCTCGAAAGAAGAGACTGCTGCGGGAACCACCAGCAGCATGCACCTACTCAGCGACGAGGAGCGCATCCGAGAAATTGCGCAGATGCTGAGCGGCAGTGATATCACTGAGGCAGCCATCAGCAACGCCAAAGCGCTGCTGAAGCAATAAAGCGGCGGGAAGCAGGAGAGCGGTGCTTAGAAGGGAACGACGGTGCTGGCGTCACCTGGTTCAAAGGGCGACGCGTTAGGATCGGACGGTATGCCACCATTCATCTTGCTACCCAGGATTTCGCCACCACCATCATCGGTATGGCTGTTGCTACGCAGCTGTTTATCCTCCGGATTCTCGAAGCGTGTGAATTCACCACGGAAGGTCAGTAAGACGTCGCCCGTAGCACCCTTACGATGCTTGGCAATAATAATTTGAGCCATGCCATGCAAGTCACGGCCTTTGTCATCCTCAAAGATATGGTAGTACTCAGGACGGTGCACAAACAGCACCATATCGGCATCCTGCTCGATAGCTCCCGACTCACGGAGGTCAGACAGTTGCGGGCGCTTGCCCTCCAAACCTTCACGTCCCTCAACACCACGGTTCAGCTGTGACAGGGCCAGAATAGGCACATTCAACTCCTTAGCCAGTCCCTTCAGTGAACGCGAGATGACCGACACCTCTTCCTGACGTGAGGAGAAACGCATGCCGTTGGCATTCATCAACTGCAGGTAGTCTATCATGATAATTTTCACATCATGTTCACGAACGAGACGGCGTGCCTTGGTACGCAGTTCAAAGACCGAGAGACCTGGCGTATCATCGACATAGAGTGGAGCACCCAACAGATGGTTCAGTCGCTTGTCCAAGCGCTCCCACTCATCCTGTTGCAGCTGACCATTCAGAATCTTTGAGCCCTGAATCTCGCAGACGTTCGATATCAGACGGTTTACCAGCTGTACGTTCGACATCTCCAACGAGAAGAAAGCCATCGGCACCTGGTAGTCTGCAGCAATGTTCTTAGCCATAGAGAGCGCAAACGACGTCTTACCCATGGCAGGACGTCCTGCGATAATCACCAAGTCAGAAGGTTGCCAGCCAGAGGTGATATCATCCAACTTATGGTAGCCCGTAGGAACACCCGTCAGACCATCCTTGTTTTCTGCCGCCTTCTGGATGACAGCCACCGCATTCTTCACGACGGGGTCTATCTGCGTATAGTCCTTCTTCATGTTACGCTGACCCAGTTCAAAGAGCGAGCCCTCAGCATCCTGCATGAGTTCGTCCACATCAACCGTATCGTCGAAAGCCTTCGTTTGGATGCTGCTGGCATAGGATATCAGTTGGCGCGCCAGCGACTTCTGTGCGATGATACGTGCATGATACTCGATATTAGCTGACGAAGCCACACGCGACGACAGTTCCGTGACATACCCCGGTCCACCAATCATTTCCAGGTCGCCCTGCTTAGCCAGCTGTTCCGTCACTGTCCAGATGTCTACAGGACGCTCCTTCAGCGACAGTTCCATGATAGCCTGGTAGATTTTCTGGTTGCGGGGTTCATAGAAGCTCTCGGGGGTCAGCATCTCACAGACAACGGCATAAGCGTCCTTGTCTATCATGAGTGCACCCAGCACTGCACGTTCTATCTCGGTAGCCTGGGGTTGTACGTGTGCGTAGGTATTGTCCACAGGTTGCTGCCTGCGTCTGCTATTGTTTTGTTCAGCCATATCTTGTCGTTATACTTTTCGGTCTTTCAAAAATTCATCTAAGGATGTTCGTGGATGATGGTGCATAAACGTTGATGCCTCATCAACGAAGTCGTTGTCGAACACCGTCTTCTGCATCACACGATTTGTCATCCACATGATGCGTCCCATGTGTCTGTCCCGGTCATGCTGGTTGTGGCCCTTAGGCAACGGGTAGATGCTGAGCAGGTAGAAACACAGACAATCGGGAACGATCATGTCACGGTGCATCAGGCGACGTTCCCGTTCATTATAGTGACTGCGATAGAAAGGATAGTCAGCCCCCAAGTACTTGTCGAGGCTAATGCCCAACGAGCCGCCCGACACGATGATGCTCTGGTCGAAAGAGCCTATCTGTGTATAGACGTTCGGCATAGCGATTTCCGGGATATCCTCTTTCAGTTGTTTGAAAGCGGTAGACAGTTGTTCGTCAATATCGTCCATGTTAGCATATTGCTGCTGTACGTCGTTGAGCATCTGCTGAAGGGTAGAGTCCTGGAAGAAAAACAGGAACTTCGTATTGATGTCAGGGTCGTTAACCTGTCCCAGGTGAAGCATATCCTCTATCAGCATGCGCGTCTCTGTAGGGAAGTAGGTATTCATCTGTTGTAAGGCAGAATAGTCGCCCGTAGTGAGATAGAGCATCTCAATACGGTCGAAGCGCTGGATACCGATACGTTTGCCTGCAGCATCCGTATCAGTTGGCTTGAGGTGCCACTGACAACCAATACATACAAGCATCAGCGCGAGCAATATACCATAAACTTTCTGCACGTTACGAACGGGGAATCATTAATTTTCTTAAAAATACGATGCAAAATTACTAAAAAATATTTTTTATGCCAAATTTTTTGCTAAAAAGATAAAAAATAGCATTGGAAATGAGTAAATTTGTGGCAGATAATGACTAACAGCTGTATGAAAAGAGTGTTTTTCCTACTTCTTTTAGGATGCCCAGCACTGCCTATGATGGCCCAGAAAACCATCGAAGTCAGTGTTACGAATCCGTCGTCCCAAGTACGGAGCGATCAGTCCGTTGTCATACAACTCGGTCGTTATGGTAAGGATTTCCGTTCTGCGCTGGTTACCTGTGAGGGAAAGGAGATAGCGTGTCAGTTAGACGACCTGGACCAGGACGAGTGTTATGATGAGCTCTGTTTTCTTGCCGACCTTGGCAAGAAAGAGCAGAAGCGTTATCACGTGACCCTCTATACCGAGGGAGAGCCCCGTCCCTACCCTGCCCGTGTCTATGCAGAGATGCTGTTGCGCAACCAACAGGACAAGAAGTTGAAGAAGAACCAGCACAACACGTTCATTGAGTCTATCACAGCTCGTGGCGACGCTGCAGCCACCTATTATATACAGCACCACCATGGTGTAGACTTCGAGAGTGAGCTCAACGGCATCCGCATCTATTTCGATGCCCGCCAGACGCTGGATTTATATGGTAAGTACCAGAAGCGCTTAGAGCTGAAGGACACGCAGTTCTATACAGACCCGGAACAGAAAGCACAGGGCTATGGCGACGATGTGCTATGGGTGGGTCAGACTTTCGGACTCGGTGCCTTCCGTGGCTGGGATGGTGAGAAGCCAACATTGGTAGAGCCTGTTCGCAGTCGTACGCAGCGCATCATCAGCTATGGACCACTGCGCACCATCGTTGAACTGGTGGACCGCGGCTGGAAGATAAACAAAGCAGCGGGGAACCCGCTGAACGCCAGTGATAGCAAGGGGGGAGAAGCAGCGGGGAACCCGCTGAACGCCAGTGACAGCAAAGGGAGAGAAGCAGCGGGGAACCCGCTGAACGATGGCGAAGCCATCAATATGACGGTGCGCTATACGCAGTATGCAGGGCATCGCGACACCGATGTGGACGTGTTCTTTAACAAGGACGTCAGCGCCTATCGCTTCTCTACCGGTATCATCAATGTCAAGGGGTCTCAGGAGTTCAGTGACCACCGAGGACTGCGCGCCTGCTGGGGTACCGACTATCCTGCTACAGACACCCTGAACTGGAAGCGCGAGACTGTCGGACTGGCAGTCTACGTACCACAAAAGTACATTGCCAGCGAAGAATCAGCCAACAAAGACAACTACACCTATGTGCTGCAAGTGCCTGGTTCGGCGATGCACTATAAGGTCAGCTACACCTCTGCCAACGAGACCTTCGGCTACCATTCTGCTAACGAGTGGTTCAGCCATCTGAAAACATGGAAGCGCGAAGTAGAGCAACCGGTTATCGTCAAGGAGAGAGAACTGCCCCAAAAGAAAGAGGGCAAGCCATCTATATGAGAGCTGTCTGGTAAAGAGAAACCATAATTCATCAGAATAAATTAAACATTTACTTTTTACAAACATTTTAACTAACAAATGAACAACATTCCTAACATTAAGATTGGAATCGTCGCCGTATCACGCGACTGTTTCCCCGAATCACTGGCTGTTAACCGTCGTAAGGCTGTTATCGCTGCGTATGAAAAGAAATTTGGTAAAGAAGGCATCTATGAGTGTCCTATCTGTATCGTAGAGAGCGAAATCCATGCTCAGCAGGCTTTCGAGGATGTAAAGAAGGCTGGATGTAACGCTCTGTGCGTATATCTTGGCAACTTCGGTCCTGAGATTTCTGAGACCATGATTGCTGACTGGTTCCAGGGTCCTACGATGTTCTGCGCTGCCGCTGAGGAGACCCAGAACGACCTGATTGACGGCCGTGGCGATGCTTACTGCGGTATGCTGAACGCCAGTCAGGCGCTCTCTCTGCGCAAGACACGTGCCTATATCCCCGAGGAGCCCGTTGGCGACGCTGGTCAGTGCGCTGAGATGATTCACGAGTTCCTGCCCATCGCCCGCGCTATCGTCGGTCTGCAGAACCTGAAGATTATCAGCTTCGGTCCCCGTCCTAACAACTTCCTGGCATGTAACGCTCCTATCCGTGCGCTGTATGACCTCGATGTTGAGATTGAGGAGAACTCAGAGCTCGACCTGCTCGAGGCTTTCCAGAAGCATGCTAACGACCCACGCATCGACGACGTTGTGAAGGATATGGCTGCTGAGCTGGGCCATGGCAACAAGATTCCTCAGGTGCTGCCTAAGCTCGCCCAGTATGAGCTGACGCTGACCGACTGGATTGAGGCTCACAAGGGTTCTCGCCAGTTTGTCGCTATGGCCAACAAGTGCTGGCCCGCTTTCCAGACCATGTTCGGTTTCGTTCCCTGCTATGTCAACAGCCGTCTGACTGCTCGTGGTATTCCCGTAGCTTGCGAGGTTGATATCTATGGTGCACTGTCAGAGTACATCGGAACCTGCATCAGCCAGGATGCCGTCACGCTGCTCGACATCAACAACACCGTTCCTAACGACATGTACGAGGAGAGCATCAAGGGTAAGAAGTTCGCTTGCGACACCTATACCGACAAGGAGATCTTCATGGGCTTCCACTGTGGTAACACCGCTTCTTCTAAGATTTGCAACTGTCAGATGTGCTTCCAGCGCATTATGGCCCGCGCACTGCCTGTTGAGGTTACGAACGGTACACTCGAGGGTGACATCCAGCCTGGTCTGGCTACTGTTTACCGTCTGCAGTCTACTGCCGACACCAAGCTCCGCGCATACATCGCACAGGGCGAGGTTATTCCTGTAGCTACCCGCTCATTCGGTTCTATCGGTATCTTCGGCATCAAGAACATGAGCCGCTTCTATCGTCACGTCCTCATCGAGAAGCACTATCCACACCACTGCGCTGTGATGTTCGGTCATCAAGGTAAGTATCTGTGGGAGGTTCTCAAGTACATGGGTATCCCCGTTGACGAGATTGACTACAACTTCCCGAAGGGTGACTTCTACCCCACCGAGAATCCTTTCGCATAATCAGCGACAGTCAACAATAACAGCGAGCCGTAACGTCCGTGTTACGGCTCGTGTTTTTTTTAGGGTATTCTTTTGCTGTTATCAAATATTTTGTGTACCTTTGTACCGTCATTATAGAGAAAAGAAAACGTTGATAGCGTGATAGAGAAGCATATAGTATTAGAGGATATCGATCCCGTGGTATTCTACGGGGCTGGCAATCAGCACCTCCAAATGATTCGCGCACTGTATCCGAAGCTTCGCATCGTAGCCCGTGACAACGTCATTCGCGTATTGGGCGACGAAGAGCAGATGGCTGCGTTTGAAGAAAGTACAGAGCGCATGCGCCAGCATGTGCTGAAATTCAACTCTCTGAGCGAAGAAAACATCCTTGACATTGTGAAAGGTCGCCGCACGACTGACGACATCCCCGACGACGTGGTGTGCTACTCCATGTCGGGACGCGCTATCAAGGCCCGTACTCCCAACCAGCAACAACTCATCGATGCCTACAACCAGAACGACATGGTGTTTGCCGTAGGTCCTGCGGGAACGGGTAAGACCTATCTGTCCATAGCCCTTGCTGTCAAGGCGCTGAAGGACAAGACCGCCAAGAAGATTATCCTGTCGCGCCCTGCCGTAGAAGCTGGCGAGAAGTTAGGTTTCCTGCCGGGCGACATGAAGGAAAAGATAGACCCCTACCTGCAGCCGCTCTACGACGCGTTGGAAGACATGCTACCACAGGTGAAGTTGCAGGACATGATGGAGAAGAACGTCATCCAGATAGCCCCCTTAGCCTTCATGCGTGGCCGTACGCTGAGCGATGCTGTGGTTATCCTTGACGAGGCGCAGAACACCACCCCCGCCCAGATTCGTATGTTCCTGACTCGTATGGGATGGAACACCAAGATGATTATCACTGGCGACATGACGCAGATAGACCTGCCCAAGACCCAGAAGAGCGGACTGGTTGAGGCCCTACAAATATTAAATAACGTAGAAGGTATTGGCATCGTCAATCTGACAGGCAAGGACATTGTGCGCCATAAGTTAGTGACGCGCATCGTCAACGCTTACGAGCGGTTTGATAACGAAGTTAGAGAAGTTAACGAAGTTAGAGAAGTTAGAGAAGATAAAACAAGATAACAATGAAAGCATTAACAAAGACGGACTTTAAGTTCGAAGGACAGAAGAGCGTGTATCATGGAAAGGTACGCGATGTGTACAACATCAACGACGACCTGATGGTCATGGTTGCCACCGACCGCATCTCGGCATTCGACGTGGTACTGCCCAAGGGCATTCCCTTCAAGGGTCAGGTGCTTAACCAGATTGCAGCCAAGTTCCTGGATGCCACTACCGACATCTGTCCGAACTGGAAGTTGGCAACTCCCGACCCTATGGTGACCGTCGGTCTGAAGTGTGAGGGTTTCCGCGTGGAGATGATTATCCGCTCTATCCTGACGGGCTCTGCCTGGCGTGAATACAAGAACGGCTGCCGCGAACTGTGTGGTGTGAAGTTGCCCGATGGCATGAAGGAGAACGAGCGTTTCCCTGAGCCTATCATCACTCCGACCACCAAGGCTGACGAAGGTCACGACATGAATATCTCCAAGGAAGAGATTATTGCCCAGGGCATCGTCTCTGCCGAAGACTACGCCATCATGGAGGACTACACCCGCAAGATCTTTGCCCGTGGTCAGGAGATTGCCGCCAAGCGTGGACTCATCCTCGTTGATACGAAGTATGAATTTGGCAAGCGCGACGGCAAGGTGTACCTCATCGACGAGATACACACCCCCGACAGCAGCCGCTACTTCTATGCCGACGGATATGAGGAGAAGTTGGCGAAGGGTGAGCCCCAGCGCCAGCTGTCTAAGGAGTTTGTCCGCCAGTGGCTCATCGAGCACAACTTCATGAACGAGCCCGGACAGGTGATGCCCGAGATTACTGACGAGTATGCAGAGAGCGTTAGCGAACGCTATATCGAGCTCTACGAGCACATCGTCGGTGAAAAGTTTGACAAGGCCACAGAAGAAGGCGACATCGCTGCACGCATCGAGAAGAACGTCAGCGAGTGGCTGAAGACAAGATAACAAGAGGTTGCTGTGACACAGCAACAGACAAGAACAGACGCAGCAACAGACACAGCAACAGACGAGACAGAGAAATGTACGAGCAGGAGAAGATAACACCATACCACGTCAGTAAAAAAACGGACCACACTCAGGCCATCAGGTCTGAGAAGGCATCGCAGGTGGAGCAGATGTTTGATAACATCGCTCCTACCTACGACAAGTTGAACCATCGGCTGTCGTGGGACATCGACAAGGGCTGGCGCAAGAAAGCCATCAAGGCATTGGCGCCCTACCAGCCCCAGTCGCTGCTCGACATTGCTACCGGCACGGGCGACTTTGCCATCCTTGCTGCCCAGATGCTGCATCCCAAGCAGTTGATAGGCGCAGACATCAGCGAGGGTATGATGGAGATAGGCCGACAGAAAGTCAAGGCACTTGGTTTGGACCAGGTGGTGACCTTTGAGAAGGAAGACTGTCTACACCTATCTTATAATAGTAACACCTTCGACGCTGTCACGGCGGCCTTTGGCATCCGCAACTTTGCTGACCTCGATGCAGGACTGCGCGAGATGTACCGTGTGCTGAAGCCTGGCGGACATCTGAGCATCATCGAACTGACGACACCCGTCACGTTCCCCATGAAGCAACTGTTCCACATCTACTCGCATACGGTGCTGCCCGTCTACGGACGACTCATCTCCAAAGACACCAGCGCCTACTCTTATCTCACCAAGACCATCGAGGCGTTCCCGCAAGGTGAGCGCATGATGGATATCCTGAAAAAGGCAGGTTTTGCCGAGGCCTCGTTCCGACGGCTGACCTTTGGCATCTGCACGATGTATTTAGCTATGAAGTAGGTAAGAAGGTAAGAAGGTAAGAAGTTAGAGAAGTTAGAGAAGTTAGAGAAGTTAAGTAGTTATTAAGAATATAAGGATTATGGACAAGTACGGACTTATAGGCTACCCGCTAGGCCACTCGTTCTCTATCAGCTATTTCAATCAGCGTTTCCAGGACGAAGGTGTCAATGCGGTGTATGAAAACTTTGAGATTCCCACCATCGAGGCCCTTGATGAGGTGCTGAACTCCAATCCAGAGCTCAAAGGGTTGAATGTCACCATCCCCTATAAAGAGAAGGTGATACCCTATCTCGACAGTATATCACCTGAGGCCAGAGCCATTGGTGCCGTCAATGTCATCAAGGTGATTCACGAGGGCAAGAATATCAAGTTGAAGGGTTACAACAGTGACGTCATTGGCTTCACGAAGAGCATAGATCCCATGCTTGAGAAGAAGTGGCACAAGAAGGCGCTCATTCTGGGTACGGGTGGTGCATCGAAAGCCATCGACTTTGGACTGCGCCACTTAGGACTGGAAACCGTCTTTGTCAGTCGCTATGAGCGTCCGGGTACCATCCAGTATGAGACGATTACCCCTGAAGTCATCAAAGAGTACAACGTTATCGTCAACTGCACCCCATTGGGCATGTATCCCAAGACGGAGGTTTGTCCGCAGTTGCCCTATGAGGCGATGGACTCGCACACCATTCTCTACGACCTCATCTACAACCCTGACGAGACACTCTTCATGAAGCGTGGAGCCCAGTATGGCGCCCAGACCAAGAACGGCCTGGAGATGTTGTTGCTACAGGCTTTTGCCTCTTGGGAATTCTGGCACGAGAAATAAAAAATGGACGAGTACAGATTATCGATAGACACACTGACCAGCAAGTACAACGAGGCTATCCATGCCTTGGAGGACGCCTTTGAGTTTGAGAAGGGTCAGGTAGGTCGTGTCGATAAGCTGAGAAGGCAGTACTCTGGGCGCTATGACCAACTGCTTCTGGAATATCGAAAGAAGCGTCAAGCCATCACTGACGAATACAAATTCACCCATCCTGCCTGGGCCAAAGCCCGCAAGATGTGGGGCTGGGTCTTTATAGTAGGCGTCTTGGCAGCGATGGTTTGCTGTACGGCAGCACTGCCTGACGACGAAGAGCCGCAAGCAACAGCACTGACCACGACAGCGAGGGGTGACGCGTCGTCGGAAGTCATCTATTGGGATGCAGAGAACATTCCCATTCCTTATCTGCAGGACTCCACGCAGTACGTGTCTAATCCAGACCATATACTTTCGCCACAAACCGTTCATTCCTTGAATGTTACGCTGCAAAAGTTAAACCATGACTTAGGTGTACAATCACTTGTCATCTTTGTCAACCACATCGCCAATGACGATCCTTTCCGCTTGGCACAGGATGTAGGCAACAAGTATGGTGTAGGGCATGGCGATCGTGGACTGATGATTGTCTCTGGCTACCGAGACCGTTCTCTGAACATCTCGCCAGGACGCTCGTTGGAGGGCGATCTCACCGATATTGAGTGCCATCGACTGGAGCAGAAATATGCAGTACCTTTTATGCGTAAAGAGCAGCCCGACAGTGCTATGATATACCTTGTAGAGGCACTCTACTCCACCCTTGAAAAGAAGCAGTTGCCCACCCTATCTTCTGCCAGCAGTGAAGACGATATAGACGACCAGACCGAAAGCGCTATCAGCTTCACCTTCTTATTCCTCATGAGTTGGTGCATCTTTTTCCTCCTACTGAACCGCAAATACCACTGGCTGAATCAATTCGGTATGTTGGCACTATTAGCCAATCCATTCTATGTTGCTACCCACAGCAGTTCCTCTGGAGGTGGTTTCGGTGGCTTTGGAGGCGGCGGAGGCTTCGGAGGCGGCGGAGGCGGTGGCTTCAGTGGAGGCTCCTTTGGCGGAGGCAGCTTTGGTGGCGGTGGAGCCACGTCGAGGTGGTAAGAGAAAGTGAAGAGTGAAGAGTGAAGAGTGAAGAATTTGCTACCGCACAGGCAAATAGTCAAATCGTCAAGTGAAGAGATAAACATTAAAATAATAAGATATGAAACTGAACAAAACACTTATCGGAATTATCGCAGCAGTTGTCCTCATCGGCGGTTGGGCTGCCAGTGCTTACAACTCTATGGTCAGCGAGCAGGAGAAAGCCACTACTGCGCTGGCTAACGTACAGTCAACCTACCAGCGTCGTGCCGACCTCATCCCCAATCTGGTGGAGGTCGTCAAGGGCTATGCCGCTCATGAGAAGGAGACCCTGGAAGGCGTCGTCGCCGCTCGTTCTAAGGCTACACAGGTCACGCTCGACCCCACCAACATGACGCCTGAGAAACTGAAGCAGTTCCAGCAGGCCCAGGGTGAGTTAGGTGCCGCCCTCGGTCGTCTGATTGCTATCCAGGAGAACTACCCCGACCTGAAGGCCAACGAGAACTTCCGCGATTTGCAGAAGCAGCTGGAGGGTACTGAAAACCGCATCAACGAGGCCCGCAATACGTACAATGGTGTTGTACAGCAGTATAACATTGTTATCCGCAAGTTCCCGAAGAACCTGCTGGCAGGTATGTTTGGTTTCGAGAAGATGGATAAGTTTGAGGCAGAGGCTGGTGCCGAGAAAGCACCACAGGTGAAGTTCTAATGTTGCTGTGACACAGCAACAAACACAACGAAGAAAGGCGATTGCTGACAGCAACAAACGCAACAAACACGAAGAAGAATATGGACAACAGATATATGATGCGTGGCGTTTCTGCCGCTAAGGAGGACGTACACGCAGCTATCAAGAACATCGACAAGGGCATTTTCCCACAGGCTTTCTGTAAGATTATCCCCGACATCTTGGGAGGCGACCCTGAGTATTGTAACATCATGCATGCCGACGGTGCTGGCACGAAGTCGTCACTGGCCTACATGTACTGGAAAGAGACTGGCGACCTCAGCGTATGGAAGGGCATTGCCCAGGATGCTATCGTCATGAACACCGACGACCTGCTCTGCGTAGGTGCTGTCGACAACATCCTCGTCAGTTCGACCATTGGTCGCAACAAGATGCTCGTCCCCGGCGAAGTCATCTCTGCCATCATCAATGGCACCGACGAGCTGTTGGCCGAACTCCGCGAGATGGGCATCGGCATCTATCCTACGGGTGGTGAGACCGCTGATGTGGGCGACCTCGTACGCACGATTATTGTCGACAGTACAGTGACTTGTCGTATGAAGCGCTCAGACGTCATCAACAATGCCAATATTCGTCCAGGTGATGTCATCGTCGGTCTGTCATCGACAGGACAGGCTACCTATGAGAAGCGTTACAATGGCGGTATGGGCAGTAACGGACTGACCTCCGCGCGCCACGACGTCTTCGCTAAATACCTGGCAGAGAAGTACCCCGAGAGTTTTGACCATGCCGTGCCTAACGAATTGGTTTACAGCGGTAAGTACAAGTTGACGGACGCGGTCCCTTATCCTGCGACGGAATCGCAGGACACAGTGCTGCCCGACATGGGACAGTTGGTGCTCTCACCTACCCGCACCTACGCCCCCGTCATCAAGAAGCTGCTCGATGAGCTGCGCCCCGAGATACATGGCATGGTACACTGCACGGGTGGCGCCCAGACCAAGGTGCTCCACTTTGTGAGCGACAACTGCAAGGTTGTCAAGGACAACATGTTCCCCGTTCCCCCACTCTTCCGCGCCATCCACGAGTGCTCTGGCACAGACTGGAAGGAGATGTACCAGGTGTTCAACATGGGTCACCGTATGGAAATCTACGTACGTCCTGAGGTTGCCGATCAAGTCATCGCCCTCTCCAAGTCCTTCAACATCGATGCCCAGATTGTAGGTCACATCGAAGAAGGCAAGAAGAGTCTGACTATCAAGAGTGAGTTTGGTACTTTCGAGTATTAATACAATATTATCTACATCTAAGAGGGAAGCAGAAGGAGCTTCCCTCTTTTATTATCTCCATATAAGCAACTATCGGATGTATGTTTTGTTAATTTTGTCAGTAATTTCACATTTCAAGCGTTAATTTCTAACAGCCGTTAAGCCAAGTGTCAGAAGTGTTAAATTGCGACAAAAAGATACGACAAATTGTCAGTATATGGAAAAATGCACCTATATTTGCATCGTCAAAACAATAACAGGCAACAAGAATTGCCATTCATGAGAATTAAAAAACAGTAATAATAATCAAAAAGAAATTTGTAAGATGAAAAAGATTGTAAAGACATTGATGCCCGCCATGTATCTCATGGTTATCGCATTCTCTGCAGCCTCTTGCAACAAGACACAGGCTGCTCCAGCTACAGCTGCTGTTGCTCCAGGGCAACCCGTTGACCTCACCTATGCTGCTGAGAAATCGCTGCCCGCAGTGGTATATATCAAGTCGGTGACCAACTCCAAGGTTCAGACTGTAGAGTACAACGACCCCTTCGAAGACTTCTTCTCAGACCCCTTTGGCGGTTTCTTCGGACGTGGACAGGGACAGGGCAACAACGGCACACGCAAGCGTCAGTTGCAGACCCCGAAGCGTGCTGCTGCAGGTTCTGGTGTCATTATCTCCGCTGATGGTTATATTGTCACTAACAACCACGTAGTAGATGGTGCTGACGAATTGACAGTAACGCTCAACGAGAACTCCAAGGAATATTCAGCCCGCATCATTGGTGCCGATAAGGCTACTGACTTGGCACTCATCAAGATTGATGCCAAGAACCTGCCAGCCATTGTCATTGCCAACAGCGACGATGTGAAGGTCGGCGAATGGGTATTGGCCGTAGGCAACCCCTTAGGTCTGAACAACACCGTTACCGCCGGTATCGTCAGTGCCAAGGCCCGCACCATGGGACAGGGCGTCAGTTCTATGATTCAGACGGATGCCGCCATCAACCAGGGTAACTCTGGTGGTGCACTGGTGAACACCCGTGGCGAGTTGATTGGTATCAATGCCATGCTCTACTCACAGACAGGTTCTAATATCGGTTATGGTTTTGCCATTCCTACCACTATTGTCAAGAAGGCTGTTGATGACTTCAAGAAGTATGGTACCTACCAGCGCGCTATGATTGGTATCAAAGGTAGCGACGTCAATGCCTATGTCGACAGCGAGAAAGAGAAGGGCAACGAGGTAGACCTTGGCACTATGGAGGGTATCTATATCGCTGAGGTTGTGGAAGATGGTGCTGCTGCTGATGCTGGTCTTCAGAAGGGCGACGTGATAACAACCATCGACGGTAAGAAGGTAAAGCAGTTTGGCGAGCTGCAGGGTATTATCGCCCAGAAGCGTCCTGGCGACAAGGTTGTGGTGAAGTATCTGCGCAACAAGAAAGAGAAGACTGCCACACTGACGCTGAAGAATGAGCAAGGTAACACCAAGGTGGTGAAGAATGCCGATGTTGACGTCTTAGGCATCGATGTACGTCCTATCACTGAAAGCCAGAAGAACCAGCTGGAGATCAGCTACGGTTTGGAGGTGCTGAAGGTCAATGGCGGCAAGATGAAGGATGCTGGTGTTCCCAAGGGCTTCATCATCCAGGTTGTCAACGACAGACCCATGCGTTCCTTCGACGATTTACAGGAGGTAGTAAAAGAAGCCAATGACCAGATGCTCGTTATCAAGGGTATCTTCCCCACTGGCAAGCGTGGCGGCTTCGTGGTCTATCTGCAGAATGAGTAGTTGTTGGCTGTTGGCTAGCTAAAAGCTAAAAGCTAAAAAAAGTAAGGTATTTTTTTGGTTATTCCAGAAAAATACCTTACTTTTGCATCTGGCTATAAAATTTACGACTAAATGAGACAACTAAAAATCACCAAATCCATTACGAATCGCGAAAGTGAGTCGTTGGAAAAATACTTACAGGAAATAGGTCGTGAGGAGTTGCTGTCTACTGACGAAGAGGTGGAACTGGCTCAGCGCATCCGCAAGGGAGACCGCAAAGCCCTTGACAAACTCACCAAGGCTAACCTGCGCTTTGTGGTGTCTGTTGCCAAACAGTACCAGAACCAGGGTCTGTCGCTTCCCGACCTTATCAATGAAGGTAATCTGGGACTCATCAAGGCTGCTGAGAAGTTTGATGAGACGCGTGGTTTTAAGTTTATCTCCTATGCTGTGTGGTGGATTCGCCAATCTATTCTGCAAGCCATCGCCGAGCAGAGTCGTATCGTTCGTCTGCCCCTCAATCAGGTAGGGTCAGTGAACAAGATTAACCGCATGCTCAGCAAGTTTGAGCAGGAGAACGAGCGCCGTCCGTCGGTAGACGAGATTTCTGAGCAGATAGACCTCCCCGAGGACAAAGTAGGCGAAGCCATGCTGGCCAATACGCGCCATGTCTCTGTCGATGCGCCTTTTGTCGATGGTGAAGACAACTCACTGCTCGATGTACTGGTCAACGACGATGCCCCCATGGCTGACCGCCAGTTGGTTGCTGAGTCGCTACGTTCGGAAATCTCCAACGTGCTGAAGACGCTGAACGAGCGCGAACGCTGTGTCATCAGAGCATTCTATGGCATTGGCGAGCCAGAGATGACGCTCGAAGAGATTGGCAACAAATATGGTCTCACCCGCGAGCGTGTGCGCCAGATTAAGGAGAAAGCCATCCGTCGTCTGCGCAGCAATACGAAGAATGAAATGTTAAAATCATATTTAGGACAATGAACTATTTAAAGTATATGCTTATGGCGCTGCTGGTCAGCGTTGCTATGGGTGCTGAAGCCAAGCAAGTTAAACTACCCCACATGTATATGTTTGGCTTTGCTGCATCCTTCAAGGATTCCGTCGTTTATATGACGGAAATTCAGGATGTGAAGAATGTATGGTACGACAAGAAGACCAAGTTTCTGATGGGGCGCGACAGCTATTCTGCCCAGCTGAAGGAGTACTTCAAGGAGAAGATGCAGATGAACGACAGGGTCTGCATGGTCATCTTTGCCAAGAGTCAGAAAAAGGCTGAGAAGAAATATCTGAAGCTGCGCAAGAAATATATGAGCAGCAAGAAGCACACCTCCACGTACGAGATACGCTATGTCTCTACGCAGGACTTCCAGTTCGAGGCTGTTGACGTTTCAGAATAAGCACAACAAGACAAACACAAAAAGAGGAACCGTTTGGCTCCTCTTTTTTGTGTATTCGTGATGGATGGTCTTATGCGGGATTGTTGGCTTCAAACAACTGCATGCGTTCTTCCAGTTGAGCATATTGGTGGTCCTCAATAAACGAGGTACATACGCGCAGTCCCTCCTGGTGTGAACCCGTGGTAATCAGACAGATGGCAGACACACCATAGTACATCAGTTCCTTGGCCAGTTGTCCACTCGTCATGTTCTTATAACCGATGGTGAAGTAGAAACCATCAGCAACAGGCTGGTCGAGGTCCTTATCATAGACCACGTGGAAGCCATGACGCAGGAATATCTCTTTCAGCTTATGGGCACGCACACCATAGATGCTGACCTCTTTGCGAAAGTCGTACTCCCCGTCAGTGGCCGCTTTCAGCATAGCCGCCATGGCATACTGTGCCGAGTGACTGGTACCTGACGACAAAGCATAGAGCATGCGCGTCGAGAAGACCAGTCCGAAGGGCAGTCCCTGATAGCGCTGTGTCAACAGCTCGAAGTGGCGATGGAACAGTTGATTACTGATACATACCACGCCGATGCGCTCGCCAGCATACGAGAAAGCCTTGGAACCACTAATCAGCAACATATAGTTGTCGGTATAGCGTCCTACACTGGGCTGGTAAGGTGGCTGGAACGGTACGCTGAGGTCTTGGCGGAAGTCCATGGCGAAGTATGCCAGGTCTTCCATCACCACACAGTCGTATTGTGTCGCCAGTTTGCCGATGGTCTCCAACTCCTGTTCGTTCAGACAAATCCATGCCGGGTTGTTAGGATTTGAGTAGACGATGGCACAGATGTTGCCGTTCTTCAGGTACGACTCCAGCTTGGCACCGAGTTTCTCGCCACGATAGTCGTAGACGTCGAAGGTCTCATACTTTACGCCCATCACCTGCAGCTGCATCTTCTGTACTGGGAAGCCAGGGTCGATGAACAGGATGGTATCCTTGCCTTTCTGTGCCTGTGAGCAGGTGAGGAACGAGGCAAAGGTGCCCTGCATAGAACCCGTAACGGGCACACAGCCCTCAGCAGCCACGTCCAGTCCGATGAATGCCTTGACAAAGCGCGACGCCTCCTTCTTCAGTTCTGGATAGCCCTGGATATCGGGGTATGAGTGGGCAATGCCCGCTTGCAGTGCCTTGACCTGTGCGTCGACACCGACCTGTGCGGCAGGCAGTCCGGGGATACCCATCTCCATCTTGATAAACTCCACGCCACTCTCCTTCTCAGCCTTCGCAGCCACCTGCTTGACCTCGCGGATAGTCGCTTTGGCAAAGTCGGTAATACCCAACTCAGCTATAAGACGGTCGACAATCTCTTTCTTAATAGGTGTTTCTATCATTTACTATTTGACCATTTACGATTTACCATTTATTTCTGCGCCTCGCGACCGATTGCCAATGCCTTGATGTTGGCCTCGACGATAGCGTCGCCCTTACGCCCAAACACACGGCGGATGGCATCCTCCAACTTCTCGTACTCAATGCCCAACGCCTTCTGGGCAGCACCCAGCAGGATGACGTTGGCTGAGCGGGGCACACCAGCATCCTTTGCTTTCCCTTCGATGTCGAGCATGATGACATTGGGCAATTTCTGCAGGTCAGCCTTGATGACCTCGATGTCAGGATAGTTGGGGATATTGACAAAGGGCGTACTGCTGGTGATTATCCAGCCTTCTTTTGAGAGATAGGGTAGATAGCGCAGCGCCTCCATGGGTTCCATGGAAATAATCACATCTGCCCCACCCTTGGGAATCAGGTCGCTGGCAATGGGATTCGATGAGATGCGCAGGTTCGACTGCACATCGCCACCACGCTGTGACATGCCGTGCACCTCAGCCTGTTTGATGTATAGGTTCTCATTCATGGCAGCCTCGCCAATGATGGTAGCGATAGAGAGGATTCCCTGTCCTCCTACGCCACAAAGTATGATATCAACTTTCATTTACAATATGACAATTTACAATTTGACAATTTATTTTTTCTCAGCCGCCTTCTTTTGTTTCAGGTGACGTTGTAATGTCTGCATGCACTCACGACGCGGGATGATAACGCTGGTTCCCTTATAGTTGATTTCATCACGGATGATCTGCGTAATCTCCGGCATGTTCTTGGGCAGGGGCACCACGACCTTCAGGTGTTCGTCGCTCAGTCCCAAGCCACGACAGATGGCCTCAAACTTATTGGTACCTGCCGAGTCCTGTCCACCCGTCATACCTGTTGTCAGGTTGTCAGAGATGATGACGGTGATGTTGGCATTCTCGTTGATGGCATCCAGCAGACCCGTCATACCGCTATGCGTGAAGGTAGAGTCGCCAATGACGGCAACGGCAGGCCACTGACCAGCGTCAGCAGCACCCTTGGCCATCGTGATAGATGCGCCCATGTCCACACACGAGTGGATGGCACGGAAGGGAGGCAGGAAGCCCAGTGTGTAACAGCCGATGTCACCAAAGACACGTGGGTTGTCATACTCTTTCAGCACCTCGTTCAGCGCAGCATATACGTCGCGATGGCCACAGCCCTGACAGAGTGCGGGGGGACGTGGCACCACAATTTCGCTTCGCTCAAATGAAGAGTGAAGCGTGAAGAGTGAAGAATTTGCTACCGCGTTGATAGCTTGCCCAACACTATCAGGAGTTAATTCGCCAGTACGAGGCAGTGTGCCGTCCAGCTTACCATGAACCGTCTTCAGGTCTGCCACGCCACGCACGATATCCTCGATGAAGGGCTGTCCCTCCTCGACGATGAGCACCTCTTCGCACTCATCCATCAGTCGGCGCACCAACTTCTTGGGCAACGGATACTGCGACACCTTCAGAATGGGATACGGACTACCCTGTGGGAAGCACTCGCTGACATAGTTGAAACCGATGCCGCTGGCCAGAATACCGAGCTTCTTATCGTGACCTTCTATATATATATTATAGGTAGCGTTGCAGGCATCGTCCTCCAGCTGAGCCTGCTGGGCAGTTACTGCATCATTGCGCTTCTTGGCATTGGCGGGCAGCAGCACCCAGTTGGCAGCCTTGGCATCGTAGTTCAGCGCATTCTGTTCACGGGGTGTGTCAGTTAACTCCACAACGGCACGGCTGTGCGCCATACGCGTGGTGACGCGCATCAGCACGGGCAGACACTGCTTCTCGCTATACTCAAAAGCGGCAGCCATCATATCGTACGCCTCCTGCTGGTTAGAGGGTTCGAAGGTGGGAATCATAGCAAACTTACCATAGAACCTGGAGTCCTGCTCGTCTTGTGAGGAGTGCATCGACGGGTCGTCGGCAACCAGTACCACGACACCACCGTTGACACCCGTCATACCACTATTGACAAACGGGTCAGCACAGACGTTCAGTCCCACATGCTTCATGCACACCAGTGCACGCTTGCCCATAAACGACATACCCAGCGCAGCCTCCATGGCAGTCTTCTCGTTGGTCGACCAGCGGCTGTGCACACCACGCTCCTTAGCGAGTGGCGAGCCCTGGATATACTCTGTAATCTCGGTAGAAGGAGTGCCCGGATAGGCATAGACACCACTCAGTCCCGCATCCAGTGCACCCTGGGCAATGGCCTCGTCTCCTAACAACAGTTTTTTCATATTCTTTTTAAATAATGGTTATTGCTAATAAATTGTTCGCAAAGTTACAACTTTTATTTCAAAATAACAAAAAAAAGAGCCGCAACCTTTCGATTGCAGCTCTTTTTTATTGCTTTCGCTTTCTTTCTTACTTCACTTTAGCTACGATAGCCTTGAAAGCCTCGGGGTTGTTCAGAGCCAGGTCGGCGAGCACCTTACGGTTGATCTCGATACCAGCCTTAGCCAGCTTACCCATGAGTACAGAATAGCTCATACCCTCCTGACGAGCGGCAGCGTTGATACGCTGAATCCACAGGGCACGGAAGTTGCGCTTCTTGTTCTTAGCGATAAGCGTAGGTAAGACCCTTCTCCCAAGTGTTCTTGGCTACTGTCCAAACATTCTTGCGGGCACCAAAGTAACCGCGAGTGAGTTTCAGAATTCTCTTACGTTTTGCACGTGATGCAACGTGATTTACTGATCTTGGCATAGTTTTCTAATACTTTTAATGTTTGACAATAGGTGAATTAACGGAGACACAACAGGTCACGAACCTGCTTCATGTTTGTTACGTCGACGAGTGTAGAACCGCAGAGGTTGCGCTTCTGCTTCTTGGTCTTCTTAGTCAGAATGTGACTGTGGTAAGCATGGTGTCTCTTGATCTTACCTGTACCGGTGAATGAGAATCTCTTCTTGGCACCGGAGTTTGTCTTTACTTTTGGCATTGTTTTTAAAAATTTAAATTGTTATTAATAATCGGCAGCTACGCATATACCGGGCGCGCCACCATTTTTTTCAAATTGAGAATTGACAATTGAGAAGTGAGAATTAATCTTCACTCTCTGTCAACTTCTTCAGTGCATCAGCACTGATTTTTGCATTGGCCAACAATCCACCATTGGCGGGTGTCTCTGCATCAACCTCTGCGGGCTGGCTCTGGCGAGCGGCTTCCTTGGCTTCAGCAACAGCGGCTTCACGATCGCGAGCCTGCTGACTCTTCTTCTGGGCGCCGGCCTTCTTAGGAGCCAGATAGAGGAACATCTTCTTTCCTTCCAGCGAGGGCATACCCTCAACCTTGCCATATTCCTCCAAGTCGTTGGCGAAGCGCAACAGCAGCACCTCTCCCTGTTCTTTAAACAGAATGGAGCGACCACGGAAGAATACGTACGCACGTACCTTATTACCTTCTTCCAGGAACTCCTTGGCGTGCTTCAGCTTGAACTGATAGTCGTGCTCGTCAGTCTGAGGTCCGAAACGGATTTCCTTGACCTCCACCTTCACCTGCTTGGCCTTCATCTCCTTCTGGCGCTTCTTCTGCTGGTAAAGGAATTTCGAATAGTCGATGAGACGACAAACGGGCGGATTGGCGTTAGGAGAAATCTCCACAAGGTCAACGCCCTGATCACGAGCCATATCCAATGCCTGACGTGTAGGAACAACGGTGCTTCCGCCATCGCCTACAATACGCACTTCACGTACTCGTATCTGCTCGTTAACACGATACTGATTCTTGATGTTGTCGTTCTTCATTAACTCTTTTTTACGAAATCGGGTGCAAAGGTAGTAAAAATCACACAAACCACAAAGAATTTTTCTATTTATTTTTCAGTGACCACCAACTTTTTTCTCCCTTTTGTCGGAATTATTATCTTTTTTACATTTATCGCAAAAATCTGCACAAAAATTTTGCGAATGTGCAGAAAAAACATTACCTTTGCACAAAATTTTGAAAATTGTGCAATGAACGACATACCAAGTTTCAATTCTTATATTGAAAAGACCATCAAGGAAAACTGGTTGCTCGACGCACTGACAGACTACAAGGGCATCACCTTGCAGTACCATGATGTAGCACGCAAGATAGAAAAACTGCACATCATGATGGAGGCAGCGGGTATTCAGAAAGGAGACAGGATAGCCGTGTGTGGACGCAACTCCGCACACTGGGCAGTAGCATTTTTGGCCACCATCACCTATGGTGCCGTTATCGTACCCATCCTTCATGAGTTCAACGCTGAGCAGATTCACAATATCGTCAACCACTCCGAGTCGCGCCTGCTCTTTGTGGGCGACTTCGTGGTGAAGACCATCAACCCCGACGAGATGCCAGCGCTGGAAGGCATTTTCAATATTCCCGACTTCTCGCTCCACACATCGCGCAACGAGAAGCTGACGGATGCTCGCGAACGACTCAACGAACTCTTCGGGCACCGTTTCCCCAACGCCTATCGCAAGGAAGACATCCACTGGCACCAGGACACTGCCGAAGAGCTGTGTATGATCAACTACACCAGTGGCACCACTGGGTTCTCCAAGGGTGTCATGCTACCCTATCGCGCCCTCTGGGGCAATGTGGATTTCTGTATCAAGAACTTGGCCAACCACATGCCTAAGTTCAGTAACATGCTGAATATTCTGCCCATGGCCCACATGTACGGTATGGCCATCGAGTTCCTCTTCCCCTTCTGTTCGGGCTACCATCTGCACTTCCTCACACGTCTGCCCTCGCCAGCCATCATTGCCGAGGCCTATCAGGAAGTCAAGCCCGACGTCGTCGTTGCCGTACCCCTGATTATAGAGAAGATTATCCGCAAGCGCGTATTCCCCAAGATACAGTCTAACGTCATCAAGATTCTGATGCAGATGCCCGTGGTCTCCAAGAAGGTCAAGGAGCGCATCTGCCAGGAGGTCTACAATGCCTTTGGCGGACGTGCCTACGAGATCATCATTGGTGGTGCCCCCCTCAATCAGGAAATCGAACAGTTCCTCAAGAGCATCGACTTCCCCTTCACGGTGGGCTACGGCACCACTGAGTGCGCACCACTCATCTCCTATAGCGACTACCACGTCTTCCAGCCAGGCTCCTGCGGACGGAAACTGCCCAATATGGAGGTTAAGATAGTGTCGTCAGACCCGCAGAACATCGAGGGTGAAATCATCACCCGCGGTCCCAACGTCATGTTGGGCTACTACAAGAACCCCGAAGCCACCCAACAGGCCATCGACAGTGAGGGCTGGTACCATACGGGCGACCTTGCAACCATGTCCAGCGATGGCCATATCTTCATCCGCGGACGTCTGAAGAATATGCTGCTGGGTGCCAACGGCCAGAACGTCTATCCCGAGGAGATTGAGGACAAGCTTAACTCCATGGCACTGGTCAGCGAGAGTCTGATTGTACAGCGTGGCGACCACCTCGTCGCACTGGTCCACCCCGACATGGACGAGGTCAACTCTATGGGCTTCGGACAGGAGGAGCTGGAGCAGGTCATGGAGCAGAACCGCCAGGAGCTCAACGCCCAGCTGCCTGTCTATAGCAAGCTGCAAGCCTTTGAACTTCAGGAAGAAGAGTTCCAGAAGACACCTAAGAAGAGTATCAAACGTTACTTATATAAATAAGGTAATATTATGGAAAATGTACCTAGTTTTAACCAACTAATACAGGACAGCATCATCAATAATTGGGACCTTGATGCCTTGACAGACTACAAGGGAGCCACCCTGCAGTTTCATGATGTTGCCCGCAAGATTGAGAAGCTCCACATCCTTTTCGAGAATAGTGGTGTGCAGAAGGGCGACAAGATAGCCCTCTGTGGTCGCAACAGCAGTCAGTGGGCTGTAGCCTTCCTGGCTACGCTGACCTATGGTGCCGTTGCCGTACCCATTCTTCATGAGTTTATGGCTGAGCAGATTCACAACATCGTCAATCACTCCGATGCCAAGCTGCTCTTTGTCGGCGACCATGTGGCTACACAGATAGACCCCATGCAGATGCCTCATCTGGAGGGTATCATCAACAACCCCGACTACTCGCTTATGGTGTCGCGCACTGACAAGCTGACCTACGCCCGCGAGCACCTCAACGAGCTCTATGGCAAGAAGTTCCCCAAGTACTTCCGCAAGGAGCATGTCAACTACTATAAGGAAGCCAATGGCGAAGAGTTGGCTATGATCAACTATACCAGCGGCACCACCGGTTTCTCCAAGGGCGTGATGATTCCCTATCGTGCCCTCTGGTCTAACTACGACTTCGCTGAGCACGTGCTCGGCAAGACCATCGATCGTGGCGACCGCATCATCTCTATCCTCCCCATGGCTCACATGTATGGCATGGCCTTCGAGTTCATCTTCGAGTTCCTGCATGGCTGCCATGTCTACTATCTCAACCGCATCCCCTCGCCAGCCATCATCGCACAGGCCTTTGCTGACATCAAACCGAAGATCATCATCGCTGTGCCCTTGGTCATCGAGAAGATTATCCGCAAGAAGGTGTTCCCCAAGATTCAGAACAACCGCATGCGCCTCTTGCTCTCCATGCCTGTCATCTCCAAGAAGGTCCGCGAGAAGATCTGCCAGGAGGTCGTCAAGGCCTTTGGTGGCGAGCTCTACGAGGTCATCATTGGCGGTGCTGCCTTCAACCAAGAGGTCGAGTCGTTCCTCAAGCGCATCGAGTTCCCCTATACCGTAGGTTACGGAGCCACCGAGTGTGCCCCCATCATCTGCTACCGCGACTGGCACACTTTCAAACAGGGCTCCTGCGGACAGGCTGCCTACCACATGCAGGTCAAGATTAACTCCAGCAATCCTGCCGAAGTCCCTGGCGAAATTCTTGCCAAGGGTCTCAACACCATGCTGGGCTACTATAAGAATCCCGAGGCCACTGCCGAGACGCTCGACAGCGAGGGCTGGTACCATACAGGCGACCTGGGTACCATGGACTACGACGGCAATGTCTTCATCAATGGCCGTTCCAAGAACATGCTGCTGGGTCCCAGTGGGCAGAATATCTACCCTGAGGAGATTGAGGACAAGCTCAACTCCATGGCGATGGTGGTAGAGAGTGTTGTTGTGCAGCGCGACAACAAGCTTGTCGGACTGGTCTATCCCGACTACGACGAAGCCAAGAACATGCGCTTCAACGATGACGACATCAAAAACATCATGGAGCAGAACCGCCTGCAGCTCAACGATCTCCTGCCTGCCTATGAAAAGATTACTGAAATAGAAATTCGTACGGAAGAGTTCGAGAAGACACCTAAGCGCAGCATCAAGCGCTTCCTGTACACATAAAGGAGCCTACCCCAACCCCTCCCTAAAAGGAGCCTACCCCAACCCCTCCCTAAAAGGAGGGGCTTTTTGTTCTACATTTCAAAACAAAACCTCATCACCCCTATCACCTTCGTATCTTCCTCGTCCTGCTTCATTATATGCACCACGGGCTTGATGGTCAGCACCTCTGACAGGTGCCATCCGATGCCTATCTCCGTCGACCACTGGCCTATGCCCAGCACCTTCATATAGTCCGTAAGCACACCCAGGTCCCAGTTCTTCAGCGTCATCGTAACACCCCCACCATAGAAGTTGTCACACAGAGTTTCCTTGCCAAAGGCATGTGCGTAGGCAGCCAGCAGCGTTACGTTTGTCCACAGTTTCTGTTCCGCATATGTCCACATCGTGTATGGCGCATCATCCAGCGTGTGCATGCTACCCCCTAAGTAGTAGCTGCTGCCCCGCCAACGATATTCCACCTGTCCCAAGGCCAGCAGTCCGTCGTTCTTCGGACAGATACGAAACACATTATACCTGCCCTTGAAGTCGTGGTTGCCCATACCGTTGTATAGCGAGGCCTGCAGTCGCCAGTGCTCGTCGTCGTAGGCATAGTGCACGCCCAGCGCAGCCTCAGGATATGTGTTCACGATGTAGTTCCAGCTGAGCGTGGGAAAGATGCCACACGAGCTGTTCGTAAATATCCCCAGCGCGTCGCTGCAGAAGTAGTCCTCGTCCGTTCGTCTGATGCCCGCAAACAGCGTGTGTCTATCGTTAATCTGCCACTCCAGTCCCGCTACCGTCAGTGCAAAGTTCACGTCCTCATAGCAGTCTATGTTTGAGAAACCCTGCAGGTCGTAGTACAGCCACTCCTCGTCCGATGACAACGCACTCATCGAGTGCACCTGCAGCGTCAGTTTCCTGCTCAGCGGCACCTCCGCACTCAGCTCCAGCAGGTGCTGCATGCGTGTCTCCTTAAAGTCCGTCTGTATATCGCTCGTCAGTTTGGCGCCAAAGGCAGGGCGCAGCGCTGTGCTGTCCTTTGTCTCCTGTCCTGTGGTGTTCAGACAATACCCTATCAGGGCTATTATGATGAGCGTCCATTTCTTAATCATCGTCGTCATTTTCTTTGCGCGAGAAAAATAGCTTTCTGCGTTTTGGCGCGGCAAAGTTAGTGCAAAGCGAGCGAAATACAAAACAAATATACATTTTTTAATACATCAATGATTAAAGGATTGGACAAAAAAATATGACAGGCACCAGGTACCTGTCATACGTACGATGCAGGTGCCTGGTATGTGGAAGACGAGTATATGTTTGGATCGAAGATACTCGTTGCCCCACTCATGGAGAGCGGCAACAGCCGCACTGTCTCCCTGCCCCAGGGCAAGTGGATAGACTACCAGTCGGGAAAGGTCCATGACGGTGGCTATCAGACCCTTGAGGCGGGTCGCATCCCTGCCATCATCCTCGTCCGCGACGGCAGCATCATCCCTCACGCTCCGCTGGCGCAACGTACGGACCAGATAGACTGGAACACCATCGAACTGAAGGAGTACAAGGCTCAGGCAACACGCTGCACAGGCTTGCTCTTCAAACCTGGCGATGCAAAAATCGAAAAGATTGAAAAATGAATCTATAAAGTAGCATAGCAGGAACAGCTAATACGCGTCTGTATTAGCTGTTCCCGTTTCTGTATTAGCTGTTCCCGTAACTGGGACAAGCTGTCTCTGAGCCGTATCAGCTATTCTTGAAAAACAGCCGTTTTCAAAAAAGACCTAACATCCCTAACATGATATTTGCAAGTTACTGCAATACAGCTAATTACAAAAGTCCTTTCTTTTATAGACCTACCATCATCCCTAACATGATCCCTAACATGAAAGGTAACATCTTCTAGGTCATGATCTAAGGTCTAAGGTCTAAGGTCCTGACGTTAGGGATCACGTTAGGGATCATGTTAGGTCTGATGGTAGGGATGGCGAGCCGTCCATACTCCACTTTCCCTTTATTTACGCGGGTTTCAGAAGATCTATGGTAGGGATGTTAGGTCTTTTGGCGAAAATGGTAAATCGGAAAAACGGCTGGATCACTCAGAACCGACCCCACTTTCTTCATTAATTTATCGTTAATGAATTTTGTGTTAGCCTTGTTGCCCTAGATTTATAATATCGTGACAATTGAGACAATTGGGACAACGATTTTTTTACATTAACCAAGAAGAAGTTCGGAAGTTCAGATGTTCCGATATTTATAGTAATTATATATTATCAATTATTATTTAATAGACATTAAATTCCGAACTTCCTAATATCCGAACTACGGACAATCATGCAGAAAATGCACTGTCCTTTGTCCTAATTGTCACGGCCTTAGTATTAGGCAAGCAAAAAGCGGGCCGGTTCTGGATTTCTATCATCAGCTCTTAATAGAATAGATTTATTACTCTGCAGCCATTAACATTTCGCTTTCTTTCTCTAAATTAATGTAAGGTTTCTGAACAGAATGGTCTTGCAAATAAATATAATTTAGCGTAAAGGCGATGGATTCAATTGTTTGTTCACGAACTGCAGGTACCAACTCGCACTCCCATACTGTAATGCAATGCCACCCCATCTCAGCTAACTTGCGCTGTTCTTCCTTATCGCGTTCCTTATTTCTTCGAATTTTTGCAACCCAGAAGTCTCGATTAGTTCTAGGGATTCTACAGCACTTTGTGCTTTCCATTATGCCAAGTTCGACATGATGTCCGTGCCAGAAACATCCATTCACAAAGATGCATGTTTTGTATTTCCTCAGCACTAAGTCTGGATGCCCTGGTAGTCGTTTATGATTTAATCTATATCTAAACCCACGCTTCCACAATCCACGCCGCACAATAACCTCAGGTTTCGTTCCTACAGATTTTACTGCAGACATTACTTTATTGATATTGTGTTGTGAGGATTTATTCATTTATCGAACTTTATCTCCATTAATCAAGTGTTTTTTAATATCTATAAAAGATGTATCTCGATTGTTCTTGAATTCTCTTGCAACCATGTCAACCCAAGAATTAAATAAGTTTTTCTTATCATAAGGGAAATCCCACATCTGCTGAATATCAATTACTAATTCATAATCTGGATTTGATAAAAGGCGTTTTATACGGTCTCTATAATCTAATACATTTTTTGCGATTTGAGGATAGGGTTTCTCCATAAGTTTACCATTGAGATACCAAACCTGACCAGAAGCACTAAATTCATCACGCACATTATACAAGAGCATTCCATATCTCGTACATAACCATAATGCAAATGCTTTATATTTGTCTCTATCAGATTTATAGTGATATAAACTAGGGAAAAGAATCATTCCTTTAGATATTATTTCTTCTTTTTGTAAGGCTGTTGCTGCTGAGAAGAATGATAATTTGTTAACATTCTCAGATTCTGCCATCCACCAAGGCATTTCAAAACCGGCTTTTTTTGATTTGCTAAGGTAATGTGCACGCATTAATGCGACTTTTTCTAAGTCTGTTTTAATCCTATAATCATCATAAGTTGTATTCATTTCTTCAAAGATAGTCTTTTCCTTTCTATCTTTTATCTCCATATCAATTATATATCTGGGAGAGTGCGTAACAGCAATATTATTTAGACAATCTTGATATGGCCTAAACTTGAACTGAGGAGGTGTACTTCCAAGATTACCAAACATTATGTATATATCTTTAATCGTCAAATCGCTAACACCTTCAAAGATACTATTACCTAATGATGTCCATTTGTTTTCTTTGGTTGATTTTACCTCAATTCCATAATGCTTGTCAATTACTATGTCAGGGAAAAAATGACCTGATATCCTTTCAATTTTAGATTTTTCAAATGGAGTTCCAGACTTCACTTCATCCAATACTGCCTTTGTAGCTTCTTCAATCTGGACTGGTGTGTTGTTTGCATATTTCTTTGGATCTTTACGGGAATAATCATTAAAACACTTTTGTGATAATTCCATAAAGTTCTTTAAAGCTGCTTGGGCTTTAATCCGGTCACATTCAATCTTGTCAATAGTTATCATTCTTCAAAATATTTAGGCCATAGTTCTTGTAATCTTGTTGCAATATGATATGCCAGTACAGGAGGCACAGCATTTCCTATAATTTTGTATGCGTCTGACGAACTAACATGATAGCCATTGCCGGTTGTCTTCTTAATAACAAAGCGATAGTCTGGTGGAAATGTTTGAATCAGGGCACACTCTCTTGGTGTCAGTCTTCGTTCTTTCAAACCTGCTTTTAATTCTTCAGAGTGTTTTCCTCCGTGTTCTGCTGAGAGACGGCGGAACTCAATATTTCCATGATGCTCAGAACGTATAGTAGGGCCAAGTCCATCAAGTTTAATCTCAATTTGTCCTTGACTACCATTCGCAAGAAATTTTGCCTTAGAGTATACCTTCTGTGATAAATCAAGTGAGTCTTCAGGTTCATCAAGGTCTTTCAAAACATCATACGTAGTAACCTTTGGTAGTAGTCCGCTATCCTTTATTGTTCCTGCATGTGTAGGTTTAGGATAAGGGTTATATTCATCTGGGATTTCTTTAGATTCCAAAGCATGAAGCGCTTCTGGCTTAAGTGCATCTCTTCTAATACCAATGAAAATGACACGTTCTCTTGATTCAGGTACACCATAATTTCCTGCATGAAGAACTTGTGGAGGTAATACGATATATCCGTTTCCATCTGCACTAGCAAAGTCTTTTTGGATGATGTCCTTAACATCGCCCAAGTTGACAAGACCTTTTACATTTTCAGCAACAAAGATTTTGGGACGTACAATATCTATTACCTGTTTCATCCAGAAGTATAGTTTACCTCTGCTTTCTTCTGTTGGTTTGTCTTCTGCACGTTTCTTACCCCAATCGTCTTTTTGCGAGTTGAAACCTTGGCGTTTACCTGCTACGCTGAAGTCTTGACATGGGAATCCTCCTGTTACTATATCAATATCCTTAGGAAAGATGTCTGCTCCTTGTTGATGCATCTTTACCAATTCAACAATGCTGGCATTATGATACACATTTTCACTATATCCAAATCTGCTCATGTACATGGTCCAGGCTTTTTCAGCCTCAGGTAGGATGTCATTAGCAAATACAGTTTGGAAAAGAGTCTTTTTTAAGAAAACCCAATTATCATTTATTTGTCGTTCTATAAACGGGCTATCTGCGACAAACGATTTCTTATTAGCGATAAAGTGACCTTCAAATCCTAAGTCCATACCTCCACAGCCTGAGAATAAAGAAAGGACTTTGTACTTTTTGTTTTCTTGTAATGGCTCGTCATCAAAGTGAATGGGAATTACAGAATCTTCAACTTTATCAAATCCATTTTCCCATTTAGTGATAACTTGTTTTTCGTTCTTATATAGGTTCTCGCTCATATCATTTCATGGCGCAAAAAGCCCCTGCGTTTTCGAAGAAGCGCAGGGGTGCTATGCTTGTGACATAAGCGACTGGAAACGCTGCAGAATGAAGCATAACGAATCCCCCACGCTGTTCATGCGAGGTCATTATCGTTTCTGCTTCTGCGTTTTTTAGTTTTCCAGTTCTATGTCACCAGAAGTGAAATGAATCTCGAATATTGTTATTATCAGTTACTCTTTATTGCCTGTTCCTTTTTCTATTTGTTCTGACAAGCACCTAAAGCCAGATGATTTAACTATTTGACGTTTACTACATACAAAAAACGTGGGTGCTTGACATCCGCCCGTTTGCTATTCGAGGTCTTAGGAAACCTATGGTGGTAAACAGACAGAGTAAACACCCACGAAGGAGTATATAGTACGCCCGTAAAGTGTGCGTTGAGGATACCTGACCCTCGCAGCACACTACGGAGAGTATATACTACACCCCGTGGAGTCACATCTGCATTTGCCTTGACCACCATTCAAAAGTTCCTAAGTTTCGAACAGCCAAAAACAAAGCGTCAGTAACGCCTTCTAATATGTAGTGCTCCACCTAGCAGCTCCGCACACCTCAGTGTGCCTCACAGCCACAAGGGCAGATGCAGTTGCAAAGATACAAAACAATTTGGAAACAAAAAAGAAATCAGCTAATTATTTGCGAAGTCAGCTTCCGTATTCCTACAATTCTTCCTTCCACCAAGAATCCTTGGTGCGGCAAATAGACTGAACAACGCAGTTCATGGCTTTACATTCGGCAACAGAGATGGTGTCACCGACACGACGATAGGCGTAAAGCCAAGGGGTGACAATCAGCAGTTTGTTGGCAAGGCAGAGGTCCATGCGGTGCTCTGATGGGTGATAGAGGGATGGAAAGCCATTGTCCTCGACGGTCACCACGGGGTAACCCTGTTGCATAATGCTATTGATGATATCCTGTTCGCCCTTGGCAATACGGGCAGAGAGAATCGGAAATCGGTTATGCATTCACCGCACCACAGTGGGGGCAGGTGCCTTTTTGCTTCATCTTGCCCCCACACTGGCCACAACGGTAGCGGTAGTGGGGATGAAGTCGATAGCACCACACTGCGAAGGCAATGTAGATTATCAGCAAGAGATAACCAATGTAATAGAGTGTGGAGACGCTGAAGACCACATAGACAACGGCACAGACGGCGGCAAGGCCGGAGAGGTAGAGCAGCGCATCGAAGGTGGGCAGCTTATGGCGCACATCATCGAGAACAGCCACAGCAACGAGGATGATAGCCCAGACAGAGGCGACAAAGAGTCCGAGGTGGAGCGGAAGGGCAAAGGGGTTCAGCGAGGGATGGAAATAGTAGTGGCGCCACGACTCGGCACCAAACATCTGGATGGAGGCGTAGAGGGTGGCTGATAGGGCGATGAGGACGCAGAGCAGCGTGGGGTATATGGAGTCGATGTCATGGAAATGGACAATGTAGGCTCTGCGGCGCAACAGTTTGCGGACGGCATAGGCGCCAGCGACAAGGACGCAGATGGCGAGGAAGACGAGGAGGTGGGTATTGGAGAAGACGTCGATGAACTGCGAGATGGGGTCGTCGGGAGACACGCCCTGCAGGAGCTCGCTCTCACGAATCCATCCCTGCGTAATCTGGTCGCGTGCCACCTTGACCCATACGGAGTCGATGGTGTCGGCTGGTACCATGCGGATATCGGCCACAACGATACGCTCGCCATGGACGACATAGAGCGTGTCGAACGCCATATCGGGCAAGGCATCGGCCAGGGGCAGACGATTGGCATTGACCACGAAATTGTAGTTCTGCGTATAGTGATGCGTGGTGGAGAAGGAAATGGAGTCAATCTGATGCTCGGTGAGGTCCCAGGCATCAGGTGTCTGCTGGCCACGGTTGTAGCAGGCCGTCAGAAGAATGCATAATGCATAATGCATAATGCTTAATAGCAAGAGATGACGCTTATTATGTTTCTTCCACATACAATTATGAATTATGCATTATGAATTATGCATTGCATAGACATTCATTTGACAGTGTTTGCAATCGAACTCCAAGCGGAAACGGCGACCATCGGCCAGGCGCAGGGAGAGCGGTAGTTGATAGGTTGGGCGCTGACCGCCATGCTTGACACAGTAGCCCATGGCATACTGCAGGCAATGACGGCATTGCATGAGGGGAGCCTCCCCCTGACCCCTTAAAGCCTCCCCCTGACCCCTCCTATAGGAGGGGGTGTTGAGCTCAAAGGCGGTTGGTTCCTTGACACCGTAGAAGGCGGCTGCCGCATGATTGGAGATGTTATAAAGATAAGGGTGAGCGTACTTGGGGACGGAAGCACGGGAACCGGAAGCACGGGGGACGGAAGCATGGGGGGCAGAAGCATGATGCTGATTCAGCGCAGCCAATAGTTGGCGACGAAGGTCGGCCAGGAGGCTGCTGGGAATGAAGTAGTTGAAGTCGGCAGCCAGTTCTACCCCACTACACTCATAGATGGTGCCACCCATCTTGGAGAGCTGGCGGACGATGTTGTCGCGCTGGGGCTTCTCGGCTTGCTGGTGCTGGCAGGAGATGGTGGCGGTGACACCCTCGGCAGACAGTGAGAAGCCGTCGGGGGTGGCATCGAGACGCAGGGTAACGGAGATTTTGCGCACACTGCTCTGATGCGACAGCAGGCGCTCAAACTCCATATCGTTGTTGCGATAGAGGGCCATGCCCGCACGCAGGTGGCGCGGCATCTGCTGCGGGAAGAGGCGGTTGCCCTCGGCACGATTGACACGGAAGCCCTCCAGTTCGCGGTCGTCGTTGATGAAGCAGAGTCCGTCACCATTGGCAAAGGCTGCCGTACCAGCAACATTGAACGAGTCGCGGCGCAGCTCCTTGACAGTACCCACAAACTCGCCCATAGCCTTGGGGGTATCGGGCGAGAAGATGTCAGGCTGTCGACCATGCAGGAAATAGGTGGTGAAGCCACGGTTGAACGTCTTCTTGAGGTTGGGCGTAAAGGTGTAGGTGCAGTGGCCGCGTGAGGCACGACAGTATTGGTCGGGATGCTTGGCAATGATGGCGTCGAGGCGCTGGCTATAGGCTGCCACGACGTTCTTGACGTAGGCGACATCCTTGAGGCGCCCCTCTATCTTGAACGATACGGCACCAGCCTGGATGAGTTCCTCGAGATGGGCCGACTGGTTGAGGTCCTTCAGCGACAACAGGTGGCGCTGGTGCTCCAGTTCGCGGCCATCGGCATCGAGGAGGTCAAACTTCATGCGACACACCTGTGCACAGGCGCCACGATTGGCAGAACGGCCAAAGCAGTATTGCGAGGCATAGCAGAGTCCGCTATAGCTGACGCAGAGGGCACCATGGACGAAGACTTCCAGTTCGACGTCGGGCACTTGCGCGTGAATCTCGGCAATCTCCTCGACAGACAGCTCACGAGCCAGCACTACCCTCTTGAAACCAAGACCAGCCAACCAGCGGACTTTCTCTACGGTGCGGTTGTCAGTCTGGGTGGAGGCGTGCAACTGGGGGACAGTCCCCCTGTAATCCGCTACGCTACTCACATGGGGACAGTCCCCGTTCCGCAACATCTTCAGCACGGCCATATCCTGCACGAGGATGGCATCGACGCCAGCGGCAGAGAGTTCGTCAAGCAATTGACGCGTTGCCTCCAACTCATCGTCGTAGATGATGGTATTGACGGTGACGTAAACCTTGGCGCCATACTGATGGGCATAGCGGCAGAGCTGGCGGATGTCGTCGACGCTGTTGCCTGCCGCCACACGGGCACCAAACTTATGGGCACCAATATAGACGGCATCGGCACCATGGTCAATGGCGGCAATGCCACACTCCAGATTCTTGGCGGGCGCCAGCAGTTCAAGTGATTGCATTAATATCGTATGGTGTCTCTTGGTAGACGTAATAGTTTATCCAGTTGCTATACAGCAAGTTAGCATGAGCACGCCAAGTAACTAAAGGCGGCTGCGAGGGGTCGTCGTGGAGATAGTAGTGGCGCGGCACATCGACATCTTTGCGGACATCCTTGTCGCGACGATATTCCTTATCGAGCGTGTCAGGGGCATACTCCAAGTGGCCCGTGATGAAAAACTCGCGACCACCACGTGCCATGACGATGCTGACACCACTATCGGGCGACTCAGCAATGAGTTGCAGATTGGGATTGGCGAGGATATCCTCGCGATGCACCTCAGTATGGCGACTGTGAGGCATCTGGAAAACATCGTCGAAGCCACGGAAGATGGGCAGCTGCGGGTCGAGGGTATACTGCGGGAAGATGCCAAACATTTTACGAGGCAGCGGATATTTGGGTACGCCATAGTGGTAGAAGAGTCCTGCTTGGGCAGCCCAACATATATATAAGGTACTCGTCACGTGCGTACGCGCCCACGCGAAGATTTCCTTCATCTCTTCCCAATAGCCTACATCCTCGAACTCCAGTTGTTCGACGGGAGCTCCTGTTATAATCATGCCATCGAACTTCTCGTTGCGCATCTCTTCAAAGCTGCGGTAAAACATCATCATGTGTTCGATGGGCGTATTTTTCGGTGTATGACTCTTGAGTTTCATAAAGCTCACCTCCAACTGCAAGGGAGTATTGGACAGCAGGCGGATAAGGTCCGTCTCAGTGGTAATCTTCAACGGCATCAGGTTGAGGATGACAATCTTCAAGGGACGGATATCCTGCATGTGTGCACGGGAGTCGTCCATGACGAAGATGTTCTCGTGCTTCAGCAGTTCTATAGCTGGTAATCTATCGGGTAATCGTAGGGGCATGAAGAGTTAAGAGTGAAAAGTTAAGAGTTAAGAGTGAAAAGCTAAAAGCTATTCTTCGACGCGTAAAACACAGACGGAGACATTGTCGAAGCCGCCAGCATCGATGGCCTCCTCGCACAATTGATTGGCTGTGGCACCATCGACAAGCATCTGACGGATAATCTCGTCAGGCACCATGTCGTTGAGACCATCAGAGCAGAGCACATAGGTGTCGCCAGCAAGGACGTCAGCAGTAAATTCTATCATGTCGATGAAGGTGTCTTCGCAACCCGCGCCAATGCAGTTGGTAATCACGTTAGAATGGCGTTTCTCGCTATCGGCATTGACGAGCGAGTGGTCGGTGGTGAGCTGCTGTAGCTGGCCATTGCGCAGACGATAGAGACGGCTGTCGCCACAGTTCAGCCAGAAATAGCGGTTGCCGTAATACAGCAGTCCGACGAGCGTGGTGCCCATCTCCGACATGGTCTTGTTGGAACGGCCACGGGCATTGACAGTCTGGTGGATAGACTGAAGCCAGGCATTCATAGCCTCCTCCATTGCGCCAGAAGACAAGCCTTTGGGCAGGTCCTTGATATAAAATTTCAGATTCTGAAGGACCATCTCGCTAGCTACCTCGCCAGCATTATGGCCTCCCATACCATCAGCCACAGCCACCATAAAGCGGTCAAGGCTCTCCGGGGCCAGCGTGGTCTCGTATGCATCACTTCTGATAAAGCGGTCGTATGCTAATATCATGTCTTCGTTATTGCTTCTAACATTACCGACACGGCTTGCGGCAGATAATTCAATCGTACTCATATATATGTCTTTTCTTTTAATATAGTGTGTTGTTAACTAATACTTACCTGTAAATTCACATTTGCCAGCGTCACGATATCGCCAGACTTCAGAGACATCGGCACATCTGGCAGCAGGACACGCTGGTTCAGCTTGGTTCCGTTGGAGGAGTGCTTGTCGATGATGCACCACCCCGCATCGGGCTTATAGATGAGCTGCGCATGGAGTCCAGAGATGTACATATTGTCGACGAAGAGCGACTGGTAGGGTCCCTGGCGTCGCCCAATGACGGCACCATTGACACCCACCATACGAATGTCGAGTGTGGGGTTATATAGCGTTAGCGTGGGTATGCCACTCATGACGGGCATATCGTGTCCCTCGGGTTTACGCTGCGACTGCTGGAGATCGTTGATGAAAGATACGGCGAGGTCGCGAGGACGCATGGATACAGAGATCTGACGCGAGGCCTGCTGGCACTTCTGCACCTCCTCGGCACTCACCATCAAACCGCCGCACTGCGTACAGCGTCGGCCCATGCCTACCCTGCCACAACTGCTACAGTAGACTAATTCCTGTCCACACTGGTCGCAATAGTGTGAATTCTCTTCTATTTCTTCTCTGCAACTAGGACAAATGATCATTATTATATTTGACTATTTGACTATTTACTATTTTACTATTTATACCTCGATGATGTCTTCTGGCAGGATGAGCTGATAAGCTTCCGACGTGAGAGACTCGAGGGACAGCGCACTGACACGCATAGACAACTGCTGGATGGTGGCATCGAGCATGTTGCGCATTTCACGGGCATTGCCAAACGACTCGTCTTTGCTGACGACCTTGCGGCAGATGGCATCCATCAGTTTGAGCTCAGCCTCTGGCGACAACGTGTAGTTGTCCTTGGCAGCCATCTTCTTAAAGATAGCCAACAGCTCATCCTCGTTATAGTCGTCGATGTGCATCTTATGCGTAAAGCGACTGGCTAGTCCAGGATTGACAGCCAGGAAGTTCTCCATCTCGTCCTTATAGCCAGCGGCGATGACCACGAACTTGCCGCGATCGTCCTCCATGCGCTTCATCAGCGTATCGATGGCCTCCTTGCCGTACATGTCGTTGTCGGCAGACAGCGTATAGGCCTCATCGATGAAGAGGATGCCACCCATGGCCTTGTCGCACATGCTGTTGACAATCTTGGGAGTCTCGCCCATATACTTACCCACCAAGGTAGCCCGGCTGGCCTCGATGACACGGCAGGTGGGCAGGATATCCATAGACTGCAGCACCTCGCCCATCTTGCGGGCGACACTGGTCTTTCCTGTACCAGGATTACCCGTCAGGATGAAGTTCATAGACATCTGCTGGACGCTGCCTGCACCCATAGCGGCACGCTGCTTGATAAACATGCTCTGTACGGCCAGACGACGTATCATATTCTTCACAGAGCGCATACCAATGAACTCGTCGAGCTCGTTGAGCACCTCATCGATAGGACGCGCCTTGGCAGCAGCCTCCACAGCGAGGTCGGCAGTGGTAATGCGGTACATATCCTCGTCCTTGAAGTCGGGATTGCCCATCATGGTAACCAGGCGCTGGCTCTGTCGCTCGACAGCCTGGTCGAAGATGCGACGCGCCTCGCGAGCATTGCCAAAGTTCTTGTCGCGACGCAGGTAGAGCTGTTCGAACTGGCGATGAAGGGCACCTTTAGTCTCTGCGTCGAGGGTAAAGTTCTTAGCCTTAGCCAGGTTGAGGAATATCTCCGTCAGTTCGTCGGGGGTATAGTCTTCAAAATGGATGGTCTGCGTGAAGCGGCTCTTCAGTCCAGGGTTGGTATTGATGAATTCGTGCATGTTATCCGTATAACCGGCCACGATGCAGATGAACTTGCCACGGTCGTCCTCCAGGCGCTTCAACAGTGTGTCGATAGCCTCAGCGCCAAAGGAGTCTTGGTCACTGGACTTCAGCGTATAGGCTTCGTCGATGAAGAGCACACCACCCATGGCGGAGTCGATGAGTTGGTTGGTCTTGATAGCCGTCTGCCCCGCAAAGCCAGCCACCAGTTTCGAGCGGTCAGCCTCTACCAGCTGGCCTCGTGAGAGGATGCCCAACGAGCGGAAGACGTTGGCCATGATGCGTGCTACGGTGGTTTTTCCCGTACCAGGATTACCTGTAAAGACGTAGTGCTTGCCCTGGAACGTGTTGGTCTCGCCACGACGTATCTGCAGGTTGAGGAATGCTGCGAGGTTGCTGATTTCTTTCTTGACAGCAGCAAGGCCCACCATACCATCGAGCTGGGCCAGACACTGCGTATAGTCGACAGCCTGCGGTGCATCGTAGGGAATATCCTGCACGTCGATAGTCATCAACTGTTCGTTGGAGAGCGTCGTGATGTCGACTTGCTGCAAGCGCTCAGCCTGCTTGGCACAGATCTTGTCGAAGAGCTGGCGCATGGTGCGTCCGTTGGCGAAGTCCTTGTCGCGCGAGTTGTACATCTCGGTGACCATTTTCTGCGTCAACTCCTGCGCCTCCTCAGTGAACTGGTACTTCTTTTCCTTGGCGAAGACCAGCATGATTTGGAACAGCTGGTCGGGCGTGTAGTCATCGATGTTGAGGAAATAGCTGAAGCGGCTGCGCACACCCGGGTTGATGCGGAAGAGGTTCTCCATCTCCTGACGATAACCGGCGGCGATGACCACGAACTTGCCGCGGTCGTCCTCCATGCGCTTCATCAACTGCTCCAAGGCTTGCGTGCCCTGCTGATCTTTGTCGCCACCACTGCTGACAGGAGCCAGCGTATAGGCCTCGTCGACAAAGAGGATGCCCCCCATGGCCTTGTCGCAGAGGCGGTCGACCAACTTGGGGGTCTCGCCCTGATAGGGGCTGACCATCTTAGAACGGTCTACCTCGACGACGTGACCGCTGTCCAGATAGCCTATCGACTCGAGGATTTCACCCAACTTGCGGGCTATGGTGGTCTTTCCCGTACCAGGGTTACCCGTCAGGACGATGTGGATGCCCATCTTCTCCTGCTGACCCAGTCCGCGCTGAGCACGCTGAATATTATTATGTACGGTGAGGGCTATCTCCTTGACAGCCTTCTTGACTTCGTCCATACCAATATAGCAGTCCAAGTCGTTGAGAATATCCTCCAGCGTGCGCTCCTCAGGCACATAGCCTTTGATGTCGAAGTCTTCGACCATCACGGCTGATGAACCACGGCTGATGAACGAGGTAAAGATGTCCTCTGCCGTCTTGATGGCGACATGGCCGTAGCCAAAGGTATCGTCCTTGATTTTCACCTGATACTGGAAGAGGCGCAACAGCTTGCGGTCGGCCTCTGGCGAGAAGTTGGTAAGGCCATACTTGGTGCGCAACTCCATTTTACAGATGTCGCACAACTCCTGATAGCCTGGTGTGGGTATTCGGAATGTGTATTTGAAACGATTCTGCGCAGCAGGGTTCGCTGCCAGGAAATCGTCCAAGCCCTTGGGCAGACCAGCAATGACAACGATGGGATCTTCGTCCCATTTGTCCATCTCGACAAACAGTTTATCCAGCGGATTGACCTGGTTGGAGTAGCGGTCGGGCAACAGCTTTTGGACATTGTCGAAGAAGAGAATGCCCCCCTTGGCATTTTCCACATTCTCGTCCCACTTGTCGACAAAGCGCTGATAGTCGACAGCATCGACCATCGTCAACTTGGGCTTCTGTATGATTTTATGTTGTTGGAAATAGTCTCTGATAACCTCTGACAGGGCAGTCTTTCCAGTACCTGTCTCGCCAATGATAATGGTGTTCATGCTCAGACGAACATTCACCACATCCTTGCGGGAGCGCAGATAGGTATAGGTGTCGACAATGGTCTTCAGCTGCTGCTTCACGTCGTCGAGACCTACCAGACGATCCAAGACGTTCTGTGAAACGAGCGGCTGTCCGCACCATTTACAGAACTTAGCTATCGAGCGGTTCTCCTTTTGGCAATGCTCACAAACCATATTTATTCAACATCCTTTTGTAATTGTTCAATGACTTTATTAGGAGAAAGGTTCATCTTGTCTTTAACCTGATAGTTCATCAACTTCGGATTGAAGAGAACCATTTCCAACAGCAACAGGGCAATCATCAGCGTCCACACCTTGTAGTGCAGCACAGACTCGCCACTGATGGAACGCACCTGGTTGGTCACATCGTCGAGCAGCGAGAACTTGGAGCCCTTGAACTTGAACGACTTCTGCTTGAAGGTGTAGATAAGCGGCTCCATCAGACTGGTCTTCACGTCGTCCTCCATGACCTCGTTGATGAACAGGTTTTCTGTCTTGGAATCTCTGTTGTAATCCGTAAAGTGACAGATCAGCATATATACCAGCGTCATCACGATAATGGCAGGAACAAACATGCCTGGATGCATATTGTAGACATACTTCATGATAATGACTGGCACCATAGCCGTCAGCAAGCCCAGCAGTCCCCAGAGGGCACTCAGCACGATGCCATAGCCGCGGAAGAAGGCGCGCAGGGCGACAATGAGTGCGGTAACACCACCCACAGGGAACAGGATGAACAGCGACGTATGCTGCATGACCTCGTCGCGATTGCTGATGCCGAAGATGAGCAGCAAGGCTATCCATGCTGCACAGAGTCCGTAGAACATGGTGCGCCAGCGGTGCTCCTTGAACTTAGCCCTGTTATACTCCTTTCTGACATTAGCGTATTTACGCGCCGTTTCCTCTTTGGCAGTGGTGAGACGCTTGTAGTATATCTGGTTCTGGTCGACCTGGCCTAAGTTCAAGGCCCAGTCTTCCAGTCTGTGTTCATAGCTGTAGGGCTCTTCAAAATTCTTGTGGGGGTCTTCGTGGAAGAATACGGACATCCACTGACTCAGAGAACCACGACGCATAGCACCCAGCAAGAGTGGGCGACGCGTCTGTTTCTCGAAGTTGGTACCATCCGTCAGTTCTGTACCATCTTCCAGCATATAGGTAGGTATGGCACCCAAGAAGCGACAGAAGCGATAGGCTGCTGTACGCAGGTCGTAGGCTCCCAGACGTTCTTTGTTCTCTTCGCTCTTCAGGTCAAAACAAGCCTTAGCCTGTGCCAGTTGCTCGTACCAGCCATGCAATTGGGCGAAATAATAGAAGCGGCCATCAGGGTCGGCAAATTCGCCAATGCACTGTTCAAACTCCTCGGGGCTGAGTTCCTGCCACTCTTTCAACTCCTCACGCAGTATTTCACCAACCTTATAGGGTGTGTCCGCTTCGCGCAGGTCGTAGGCAGCCTCGCGATCGAGGTTATAGAGCACCTTATAGCCCAGAGAGCGTGAGGGTTCCTTGCCTTCCGTCATAATGCGCAACGCTTCGCAGGCCATCTGGTCTTCGTGGCTGAACATCCACGACAGCAGTCGTCCGTCGCTCAGACTCACCCACTCGTCTTCTGTGCAGTTCTCATAGCCAAAGGAGCGGACAATATCCTGCACATTGCCTGACGGATACTTCACCAGGAAGGGAATAGCAGGGTCAATCTCGTAGACCAGTCGTAGGATGGCGACACGCTGCGTCAGTTGGCTGTCTGGCGCAAAGTAGTTGCGCAGACGAGTGACATCAGCCTTGGTGTGTGCCTCGATATAGAGGAAGATATTGTCATTAGGATTGCGTAGTACCATGGCATACTCCTCCATATAGCTGAGGATGGAGATAGCGACGCTATGGATGTCGCCACACTTGTTGCCACGCAGGTCGACATAAGGATAGGACGGCTCCATGACATAGACAGAAGCCATCAGGCCAGCACGCTGGTCGGCAGGATAGCGATTGACAATGATGTCTTTTACTGCCGAACTCAGCTTCACATTGCCGCACTGCTCCAGCCAGCTAGGAATACGGCCGTTGTAGAGGTAGCTGATAGCCAGTCGCTCGTTATCCATCAGCATAGGTATCAACTCATGGACATTGTCAGCTACGAGGTTGCGCTCAGGGTCGACAATGAAGCTACGGTATTTCAACAGCGGCGACGAGATATCCACGGGGACATCCTCGCCCAGGAACCAGCGTTCTACCTGATTATAGCCCCAGCGAGTGGAAGGATTGACTGTCGTCAGTCCCTGTACAATCATCCGGACACGCTCAGGCAGTTCGTTGATACGTGGCAGACGCCCCTCGTTCTTCTTACGCATAATAATACGCTCATTCTGGCTCAGCGGGTTCTCGCCCAGCCAGAGTGTCATCAGCGTAATACCCAGCGAGTAGAAGTCAGCAGCGGGTGTAATCTCCACCTCGCCATCGATGACGTCGTTATACATCTCAGGGGCAGCATAGACGGGGGTACGAGCCTGGGTAGTCTTATGCAGGCGTCCTTCGTCCTCCATAATGCTAGAGATACCAAAATCGCCCAGCACAATCTCTTTATGCTCTACGTCGCGGAAAAAGTAGTTGCCAGGCTTGATATCCTTATGGATGATGTTGTTGTTGTGACAATAGGCCAGTGCTGCAGCACACTGTAGGGCAATGCGGCGGAACTGGTTGAAGTTGCCGTTGAGGTCGTGTTCAGCGAGCGTACCACCACGAAGGTACTCCATCAGTTCGTAGTCACGATTCTTACCGTCCACATAGGTTTTTCCGTAGTCGGTAATCTTGACGATCATCTCGAAGTTGAGGTTCTGGATAATACGCATCAACTCCTTCTTGATGGTGAAATTTGGATAGTATACTTTCAGCACGCGCTCGCCCTCTTCGCCTTCTACCAGAAACACCTGCGCCTCGCCGGAGTTGTCACTCAGGCACTTGACGCCACGATATATTCTGCCCTTCAGCACGAAGTCGCCATCGCGTAATTCATCGTCGCTGGTGTCTTGCATCATCTGATCTGGTCTGATAGTTACATCAGAGGCTCCTGCCTGAGCAGCTTGTGGCGATCCCACTCTGATAGTGGCATCGTTATTGATGGGGGCTGACTGTCGATTGGTCACATCCATGTTTATTTGTCGTCTTTAATATCTTCTGAACTACTATTCTTACCTAACACTACCCACTTGCCGCCCAAATGGGGTTTAGCACATCCGCAGGGACTGCTATGCATGGCATGCTTGTAGTTGCACACCCAAGCCAGACGGACACCAACGGGTTTGCTGGCCATAGCGAAATTGCGTGCCTGGACAGGAGATGTCGTAGGAGGCACGGCTAACTTGTCGAGGATGGCGGAGAGCATCTTGATCTTGACAGATTTCATCTTGTCTAGTTCCTCGCGTGTCATACGCTTCGACTCCACCTTGGGAATCACGGGATTCTCTACGCCCTCGTCCTTAGCCAACAAGGCAAGGACACGCTCACGCAACTGCTGATTGTTCTGTTCCTTCAGGACATCTCGTTCAGAGCTATAGGGCAGCGCATTCTCCAAATTAGAGTAGTCTCTGACTATTTCCTGCAACTGCTGATAGTCGGGATTCAGGCGCAACTGCTTGACCAGCTGACGGGCTTCCTTGGTTAGTGCCGTACCACACTTCTTGCAGAAAGCAAAGTCGTTCAGCGTGTGACAGGTGGGACAAACCATTCCTCCTCGTGGACTGCCACACTCAGGACAGTAGGCTTCATTGCCTTCCAGATGGGCGCCGCAATAGGAGCAGACGTCTTTCTTAATATAGTGATGGCAGATTTCACAGAAGTCTGCGTCAGGATCAACCTCGGCACCACAATGCGGACAGGTCGCCTTGCTGATGGGCTGTCCACACTGTGCACAGAACATTGCCTCGGGTTCGTTGATGGCTCCGCAAAAGGGACACGCCTTGCCTGCCGCTGTACGCTGCTGAGGCTGCTGCATCGCCTGTCGGGAAGTATAGGATTGCTGGAACCCTTGGGATTGTATGGGATTACTAGACATTTGCTGGGACCTTACGGTGCGCTGCAAATCGCCTGATTGTGGGGTGTTTTCGTCAATTGTCATGCTGTAGTAAATACTGTAGTTTAAAATTATAGTTGCAAAGATAGTAAAAAAAATATAAACGCAAAAAAAAACCGCCGTAAATTTATATTTACGACGGCATTTTTCCTATTTTGGTCAATATCCTTACCACAAAGGCAAGCGTTCCGACTTCGGAAGATACATTTTGTCACCTTCTTTGACTCCGAATGCTTCATACCACGCATCGATATGCGGCAGGGCGCCATTCACACGCCAACGACCCAGTGAGTGGGGGTCGCTCTTAGTGCGGTTACGAATCTCGGCCTCCACAATGTTTCCTGCCCACACACCAGCATAGGCAATAAAGAAGCGCTGGTCAGCGGTCAGTCCGTCGATAACGGGCAGTGCTGCGCGCTTGGTGGCGTTCTTATAGGCACGCCATGCTACCTGCAGACCTCCGTGGTCGGCGAGGTTCTCGCCCAGGGTCAGACGACCATTGGCATTGAGGTCAGGAAGTACCTTGATTTTCGAGAAGAAGTCAGCATACTTATCCGTACGTTCTGTAAAGTTCTTTGCGTCATCTTCCTTCCACCAGTCGTGCATATTTCCATCCTTGTCATACTGACGTCCTTGGTCATCGAATCCATGCGTCATCTCGTGACCAATGACTACACCAATAGCGCCATAGTTAAAGGCATCGTCAGCCGTTGGGTCAAAGAATGGAACTTGCAGAATACCAGCGGGGAAACAGATTTCGTTTGTGGTAGGATTATAGTACGCATTGACTGTCTGTGGCGTCATGTGCCAATCGTCTCTATCGACCGGCTTTCCAGCAGTGTGCTCTATCTGCCAAGCATTCCAGAAGCGGCTGCACTCTTGCATGTTCTCAAAGTAAGATTTTTTCGCATCAATTTTCAGTGCTGACAGGTCTGTCCAACGATCAGGATAACCAATCTTCACGTAGAACGTGTTAAGCTTCAGCAGGGCGTTGACCTTCGTCGAATCGTCCATCCAGTCCTGAGCAGCAATACGCTCGCCCAGTGCAATGCGCAGGTTCTCGACGAGCGTCTTCATGCGCTCCTTAGACGATGCAGGGAAGTATTTCTTCACATAGATGCGTCCCAGAGCCTCGCCCATCACGCCCTGCACCTGGTTGGTAGCGCGGCGCCACAGGGGATGGTCCTCCTTACGTCCAGAGAATACCTTGCCGTAGAAGTCGAAATTGGCAGCACGCACCGCATCGTTCAGATATCCTGTGCTTCCGTCAATCTGTCCCCACTCCATCACATCGCGATACTCGGCGGCAGTCATCGCGCTGAACAGTTTGTCAGCAGCCTTCATGAACTCCACCTGGCCCACGACAACCTCCTGCATATACTGGCTCTTGATGCCCTTGGCATTCATCTGACGCTCGATCTGCAGGTGTGGACATATAGCATCCAACTCCTTCAGCGTCATCTTGTTATAGTTAGCGATGGGATCACGCAGTTCAGTGCGCGACTTTGACACCTTGGCCAGCGCTGTCTCAACCTTCAGAATGTTCTTCATCTTCTTCTCGGCAGCGCTCTTCTTGAAGCCAAAGAGCTGGAACATGCGGACGATGTGCTTCTTGTAGGCCTCACGAATCTTGGCCGTTGCCTCGTCGTTCTCCAGATAGTAGTCTTTCTGACCCAGCGTCAGACCACTCTGGTAGAAGTTCAGGATGTTCTGCGCGGCATTCTTCTCATCGGCACCGATATAGGCACCAAAGATTTCCATATTGCCGTAAGGCATCAACTCCAGTTGGATGGCGAAGAGTTGTTCCTTGGTCTTGGCAGTCTCCAGACGCTTGATGAGCGGCATCACAGGAGCCAGTCCGTCCTGTTCTCTGCGCACAGAGTCCATAGCGAGCTTATAGAGGTCGCTGAGTTTCTGCTCTACCGAACCAGCAGGATAGGTATTCTCCTGCAGTTCTTTCAAAATACCATTGATGCGCTTGTTGTTGTCCTCGGCCAAGCGGTCAAAGCTGCCGTAACGCGAATAAGCGGCAGGGAGCGGATTGGCTTTCATCCATCCACCACAGGCATACTCATAGAAGTCGTCAGCAGGACGCACAGACTTGTCAAGGTCATTCATACTGATACCCGACTTGAGCTGTGCAGAAGCTGATGCCGTCAACATAGCTAATGCCATCATCGTTAATAGTTTTTTCATACTTTGAAATTTTATTGATTAATAATTTCCAATTCTTCCGAAAGACGCTCCCAGCGCTCCACTTCTTCATCGAGGGCCTTCTTGGTCGTCGTATACTCGGTGACAAGTGTCATATCTGCTGCATTCTCAGGTACCATCAGCAGGTCGTCAAGTTCCTTCAGACGGCGCTCCATATCGCTAATTTTGCGCTCCGACTCCTCGACAGCACGCTCGGCCTTGCGAAGGCGCTTCTGCTGCTCTTTGTGGGCGGAATAGGAGTCTTTAGAGGTGAGGGATGAGTCTTTAGAGGTAAGGGTGTTGTTCTTGGGCAGAGGCGACTTCTCACCGCTGGCAAGAGGCTTCTCACCTTTCGTCTCTTGCTTCTCACCACTCTTCCGTAGCCAGTCGTACACACCACCGAGGTGCTCTCTGACCTTGCCGCCACCAAACTCATAGACCTTGCTGACCAGCCCGTCAAGGAATTCACGGTCGTGACTGACAATGATAGCCGTACCGTCAAAAGCGCGGATGGCCTCTTTCAGCACGTCCTTCGAAGGCATATCGAGGTGGTTGGTGGGCTCGTCGAGAATGAGCAGGTTGACGGGTTCCAGCAGCAGGCGAATCATCGCCAGACGACTGCGCTCGCCACCGCTGAGCACCTTGACTTTCTTGTCTGATGCCTCGCCACCAAACATAAAGGCACCGAGGATATCATTGATGCGAAGGCGAATGTCGCCCTTAGCCACATTATCTATGGTCTGAAATACGGTGAGTTCTTCGTCCAGCAGCTGTGCCTGGTTCTGGGCGAAATAGCCTATCTGGATATTATGCCCTACCTTCAGATGTCCGTCAAAGGGTATCTCGCCCATGATGCACTTCACCAGCGTAGACTTACCCTCGCCGTTCTTACCCACAAAGGCCACTTTCTCGCCACGCTTGATGGTGAGGTTGACATGCGAGAAGACGGTATGGGCACCATAGTCCTTGCGGACGTCCTCGCAGATGATGGGATAGTCGCCGGAGCGCAGACAGGGCGGGAACTTCAGGCGCAGGGCGGAGTTGTCGACCTCATCGACCTCGATGGGTACTATCTTCTCCAGCTGTTTCACCTTCTGCTGCACCTGTACGGCCTTGGTGGCCTGATAGCGGAAGCGCTCAATGAACTGGCGCATCTCCTGTATCTCCTTCTGCTGGTTCTCATAGGCACGCAACTGCTGTTCGCGACGCTCCTTGCGCAACACGACATACTCGTCGTACTTCACCTTATAGTCGACAATCTGTCCACAGGAAATCTCCAGCGTGCGGTTGGTGACGTTGTTGATGAAGGCACGGTCGTGACTGACCAACACGACGGCTTTTGCCGACTGTGCCAGCCACTGTTCCAACCACTGTATAGACTCGATGTCCAGATGGTTGGTGGGCTCGTCGAGCAACAGTACGTCGGGCTTCTGCAACAGAATCTTGGCCAACTCGATACGCATGCGCCAGCCACCAGAGAACTCGCTGGTGGGACGCTCCAGGTCGGTACGTTCAAAGCCTAAGCCCATCAGCGTGCGCTCCAGCTCTGCCTCGCAGTTGTCGGCACCCAACATCATATAGCGCTCGTGCTCCAGCGTGAACTTCTCGACGAGTGCCAAGTAGCTTTCGCTCTCGTAGTCGGTGCGCTCAGCCAACTGTTGGTTCAGCGCATTGACCTTGGCCTTCAGCTCCGTCACGTTGGAGAATGCTTTCTGAGTCTCTTGACGAACGGTGGTGTCGTCTTGTAATATCATCACCTGCGGCAGGTAGCCGATGGTGGTGTCGGAGGGTATGCTCACCACACCCTCTGTAGGCTTCTGTTGTCCGCAGAGTATCTTCAGCAGTGTCGACTTTCCTGCACCGTTCTTTTCTACGCGTAAGGACTCTACTGATATCATTTCTCTATACCTTATTCTTTTTTGAACGTGCAAAGTTACGAATAAGATAGCGAAATGCCAAATTTATCGGGATTTTTTCTTATATTTATACTATTTTTCGAAATGCTGGTAGTCTTTCAGCGAGCGCCACGCCCCACCCCAGCGGAATCCACGCTCCGTAAACAGTCGGTAGCAGAGGTCTTGACGGGTTATCTTGTATTTGAACTTCTTGCTACGGTCCACATAGGGTTTGCCCGTTGCTGGCTGAATGAGCAGGGTGCCGTCTTTCTTACGTCTGACACAGGGGTTGTAGAGCGGATTGATGTCGATGGCCAGACCTTGCGCATGCTTCGACAGTTTTGTGCTACCTTCCACCACGCGATAGCAGTAGCACGAGGTGTTGTTGGCACGCATGGAACGCTCGTCATCGTTGCCATATTCCGAGATAGGACGGATGCGCTCAATGGGATATTTTGCCTTATAAAGTTCTTCAAAGATTTCTCGCAAATCACTGGCTATCACTTTATTACAAATCAGCTCTCCATACTGCTTCTTCCCCTGAAAATCCACATACTGAACTCTCAGCGTATCCAACTGCACCTGCTGACCATACGCGCAAACGGCCACCAGCCACAGTCCTACAATTTCCAACAACTTCCTCGTTTTCATTGCTACTGCAAAGGTACAAAAAATCCACGAGATATGCAAATAATCGAACAACTTATTTTTTACAAATTGTCTTTGGTTATTAGGAAAAGAGTCAACCAACTCAGTGAAAGTAGTCAATATTTCCCAGTAGTGGTAGTCAACCTTTTCAGTATGGGTAGCCAAATGTTAAAAATCTAAGCCTGAAAAGAGTCAACCTTTTTTAGGAAAAGACACCGCTACGCCGCTACACCGCTACACTGTCTCATTGGAAATCGACTATATTGCTCGTTGTGCTAAATTCTTATTATATTATATATTATATTATAATATAATATATAATATAAAATATAATTCACTTATTTTTGGGCGCGACGGCGACAAAGCAAAATGCGAATGGGACAGTGTAGCGGTGTAGCGGCGTAGCGGCGACGATAATAATTCATATTTCTCAACAAATTAACATTTAAAATAAATCGAAAATAAATCAGAAAAAGTCTTGCTTTACATCTCTATTTCTTGTAACTTTGCATTGTCAATCAGAGGCACAGTTCACCCGCCCGCGGCTCAGCCTGATACGCGCACAGGCAAGCCTAATACGGACGCGTATAAGCCTAATACGGACGCGTATAAGGCTATTAACGGCGCGAGCGCTGAATCATGGTACGCAGCTTCGTGTTGAACTTCGTGGCCTGAAGGAGTTCTTCGATAGTCAGGTGCATGCGGTACTGCCAACGGTTGTAGGCGTCGCTAGGCGTGTTGACACGCTCCTCGTCAGGACGCTTCGAACGCAGCTCGCCATCCATGGCCAGCCAATCCTGAAGAGCATGGAGGGACAATACAGATGGCGGGCGATGATTTCCTCAGCAAGGTGGGCAGGCAACTGCTCTGGCGCCCTACCCTCCTTCTGCAGCATGGTGACATAGTAGCGCTGACGACGCTCCGGCTGTTGCTGCCACCAGCAGCGCAATGGTGCCATATCGTGGGTAGAGATGGTGCATACCGAACGTATGGGGTTGACCTCCAGGTGCGCATACTCAAAGCCCTGCTGCTTGGGCAACTGCTGTATTTCGAGCGTCAGGATGCGCAACTGGTCGAGCACGGGTTCCACGCAGTCGGGCAACATTCCTAAGTCTTCCGCACAGAAGAGCATGCGTGAGTCGCCCATCATAGCAGGCAGCCGGTGCAGGGCCTGCTGTCCCCAGAAGAACGAGTGGCGCTGGTAGAAGTAGTTATTATAGAGACGCAGATAAGCGTCTTTCTCTTCGCTGGTCAGCGCGTCGAAGACAGCCTCTTGAGGTGCTCCCACACGCGGATGATACATTTCCGGCTGTTTTGGATCTTCCACGAAGAGCACGTTCGAAATCAGGCGCATCAGTCCTTCGCGAATCCACAGGCTGTTCTCATCGCGACATCCGTCGAAGAGTGCTACCACCTTGCGCTGCGTATTGTTCGACTCCTTCAGATCGTAGAGATTATAGGCCTTGCGCACCAGGTAGTTGTCACGCACGTACGCGGCATGGATGCCGAAGAGGCGCTCTATGATGCGGTCGTTGATGAAGGGCCTGGTATACAGCTCTTTGCGGAACGGCAGACCAAAATATTCTATCTCGTCGACAGTCAGCGGCAGCGAGGGTGAGAAGTGGCCCAGCACGGCGTCAATAGCCTCCTCAGGAATCTCCCAGATGCGGAAATAGCCCAGCACATGGTCAATGCGTAGGGCATCGAAATACTGCGATAGACGCTGCAGACGGAGTTGTAGCATCTGGTATAGTGGCTCATCCCAGCGGTAGGTGGGACATCCCCAGTTCTGTCCGTGCGACAGGATGCCATCGGGTATGGCACCAGCCTGTGTGTCAAGATGAAACAGTTCCGGATGGCAACGGGTCTCTACGCTGTCACGCTGCACACCGATGGGCAGGTCGCCTTTCAGCACCACACCCTGCTGGCGGGCATAGTCGGCAGCGGCCTTCAACTGCTGATGCAACAGATACTGCACAAAAGTCACGTAGTCGACACCTTCACTGCGGTAGTCGGCATAATACGGCAACCAGTCGGCATTATCCGCCGCAAAGTTCTTACACTCCTTGGACTCCAGCACCTTCTTTCCCTGCTCGTCGAAGAGTTCACGCAGGTATTCTGACTTCACGCGGTCTACGGCCTCATAGTCGCTATAGTGCAAGGCATTGAGCTCCTGACGGCGACGCAGAAACTGCGTCATCTTCGCCTTTGAGCGCAGGGTTCCTGCCGCCTCCAAGTCAACATAGTGCGGATGGAGGGCAAAGAAACTGGTGATGTTATAAGGACAGGAGTCTGACCAGTGGTGGTTCGTCGTGGTGTCGTTGACAGGCAACAGTTGGATAACCTTCATACCCGTTGCCACTACCCAGTCCACCAAGCGTCTGAGGTCGCCAAAGTCGCCCACGCCGTAGCTATGCTCGCTGCGCAGTGAGAACACGGGGATACTGACTCCCGCCAGTCGCCAGAGGGGTTCGCAGAGGCGTAGCACATCGCCATAAAGCACCAGTACCTCGCCGTCGCCCAACAGCCCGCTCTCCGTTGTCACCACACGGTTATCGCCCTCCTCCCACGCCACCAGGGCGTGTGTCTCGGTGTCTACCACCACATATTTATACTCTACGGGCAACAGCCATGCCATAGCGTCTACCGCCAGCATCCACTCGCCACAGCCCACATACTGCATCTGCAGATAGCGCGACGTATTCCACGAACCGATGGCAGGATGGCTGCCGCAGATGGCTACAGCCTGTCCTTTCAGCAGTTGGGGCGCAGAGACGCGAAACAGCACCGTGCGACGGAACAACGGCAGACGGACTGCCTCGACTTCTTCGCCACGCTGACCATGCATGCTGGTCTGATAGGCATCGCTGTACAAATGGTAGGGCAATGGACGGTCGCGCCACTGATCGGGGAAGGTATAGTCTTTCGACGCATCGAAGTAATACCGTCTCGGCACCAGCGTCCACTCTTGTCGCAGCACCTCGCCCTCGGCATTTTCCACCTGATAGTGGTATTCGATGTGCGACAGCGGATGGTGTCTGCTGACCAGCGCCGCCGTCTCCAGCACCCACAGCTGACCATCCTCGGTCTGCATCGGCAGGTTCTGCTGACGAGTGCTGCCGTCTTGACTGTGGTAGCCGATAACCAAGTGCAAAGACTCGCCCCAAGCTGTATTATATTGTATCGTGAACTTCAGTTTCATGGTCTTTGTAATATCTGATGCAAAGATAGGAAGAAAATCTGATACCACCAACGTTTTTCAGAGAAATTATTTGGAAGTTCGCTCGGTTTGCACTATCTTTGCACCCGATTTAAAACACACGGAACAATGAAAAAACTCGATTCGCGAATTTACCTATACATAGCAGGGGCAGGACTGGTGCTGATACTGGTATTGGCTGTTACCTATATGCTCACCCCCGTCTCGAAAGCCGACCAGACACAATATGTGTATATCGACGAGGACGACACACAGGACTCAGTCATGGCGAAGGTGGGAACCTTCAGCCACACGGTGGGCATGACAGGACTGAGCATGCTGGTACGCCACAGCAACTACAAGGACCACATCCGCACAGGACGCTACGCCATAGCACCCAGCGAGGGCGCCTTCACCGTGTTCCGCCATCTGAAGAACGGCCGACAGACGAGTATGATGCTGACCATCCCCGAGGTACGCACGATGGACCGTCTGGCTGCTGTGCTGTCGCGCAAGCTGATGCTCGACTCCGCCACCATCGCTAAGGCTCTATACAGCGAGGAAACTTGTCAGAAACTGGGCTACGACACTTGCACCATCGCCGCCATGTTCGTACCCAACACCTACGACATCTACTGGAACATCTCGCTGGACAAGTTTTTGCTGCGTATGCAGCGTGAGCACGACCATTTCTGGAAGGGCGACCGCGAACAGAAGGCTGCGCAGATGCAGCTGACACCCAACGAAATATGCACCCTGGCCAGCATCATCGACGAAGAGACAGCCAACAACCAGGAGAAACCTATGATAGCGGGCATGTATCTGAACCGGCTGCACAAACCCATGCCCCTGCAGGCTGACCCTACCATCAAGTTTGCACTGAAGCAGTTTGAGTTGAAACGTATCTACAACAAGTTGCTCGACGTAAACAGCCCCTACAACACGTACCGTAATGAGGGACTGCCCCCAGGTCCCATCAAGATAGCTTCTGTGAAGGGCATCGACGCGGTGCTCAACTACGTACACCATGACTATCTCTACATGTGCGCCAAGGAGGACTTCTCGGGTACCCACAATTTTGCGCGCACCTACCAGGAACACCTCAAGAATGCAGCCCGCTATACCAAGGCACTCAACGAGCGCGGAATAGAATAACAGTCTCATTGCGAATTAGGGCAAAAAAGAGGATTGGCCAATAAAAAAATGCCCCCTACTTCACAGTGGAGGACATCCTATCTCATTTAGGTATTAGTCTTTTTAAGGTAAAAAGATTGTATTCAGGATAACGGTGGCAAAGTTAATTGATTTATGTCAATTCTCCAAACGTTTTTATAATTTTAACACTATAAAAATGAAGAAAATTAAAAATCTGCCACACTATCCTGTATAAAAACACGGAAAAAACAACATTTTTTTCACTATTCGCTCATTGCTTTTCACTTTTATTTCGTACCTTTGCAGACAAAATACACATTATATAATAATATGGAAGAAAAAAACATGAACAACGGCGAGGAGAAGAAAAGCCTCAGCTTTGTAGAACAGTTTGTAAAAGAAGACCTGGAGGCAGGTAAGAATGGTGGACGTCTACAGACCCGTTTCCCACCAGAACCTAACGGATATATTCACATCGGACACGCCAAAGCCATCTGCATGGACTTCGGTGTTGCCGAGAAGTTTGGCGGTGTCTGCAACCTGCGTTTCGACGATACCAACCCCACCAAGGAGAACACGGAGTACGTGGAGAACATCATGAGCGATATCAAATGGCTCGGATTCAAGTGGGGCAACATCTACTATGCCTCTGACTACTTCGACAAGCTATGGGACTTTGCCACCTGGCTCATCAAGAAAGGACTGGCATACGTTGACGAGCAGACCTCTGAGCAGATTGCCGAACAAAAGGGTACACCCACACAGCCTGGTGTGGCCAGTCCCTACCGCGACCGACCCATTGAGGAGAACCTGCGTCTGTTTGAGCAGATGAACACCCCCGAGGCTGTAGAGGGCAGTATGGTGCTGCGTGCCAAACTGGACATGGCGAACCCCAACATGCACTTCCGCGACCCCATCATCTACCGCATCATCCAGATACCACACCACCGCACAGGTACCAAGTGGCACGCATACCCTATGTACGACTTTGCCCACGGTCAGTCAGACTATTTCGAGGGTGTCACCCACTCCATCTGTACGCTGGAGTTCGTGCCTCATCGTCCACTCTACGACAAGTTCGTCGACCTGCTGCGCGAGTATATCAAGGAGAAGAAGGCCAACGGTGAAGACCTGGGCGACTTCAACCCCGACATCGTGGACGAGAAATACGACGGAACACGCCAGATAGAGTTCAACCGTCTGAACCTGACATACAACGTGATGTCGAAACGCAAGTTGAAGGCACTGGTGGACGAGCACCTGGTGAGCGGATGGGACGACCCCCGCATGCCAACGGTCTGCGGTATGCGTCGTCGCGGCTTCTCGTCACAGAGTCTGCGCAACTTCATCGACTCCATCGGCTACACCAAGTTTGACGCGCTGAACGACTACGCCCTACTGGAAGCCAGCGTGCGCGACGACCTGAACAAGAAGGCCACTCGCGTCAGTGCCGTGCTGGACCCCATCAAACTGGTCATCACCAACTACCCGGAGGACAAGAGCGAAGAACTCACCGCCATCAACAACCCTGAGAACGAGGCCGAAGGCACACACACCATCACCTTCTCTCGCGAGCTGTGGATTGAGCGCGACGACTTCATGGAGGTGGCTGAGAAGAAGTTCCAGCGCCTGGCGCCTGGCAAGGAGGTACGACTGAAGAATGCCTACATCATCAAATGTGACGAAGAGCACGCCTGCGACAAGGATGCCGAGGGTAACGTGACAACGGTTTACGCCACATACGACCCTGAGACACGTAGCGGAATGCCTGGTGCTGACCGTAAAATCAAGGGCAAGACACTGCACTGGGTAGACAGCAAGACTGCCGTACCCGCTGAGGTACGTCTCTACGACCGCCTCTTCAGCGTTGAGAGTGTCGATGCTGACGGGCGCGACTTCCGCGAGTTGCTCAACCCAGAGTCACTCATCGTGCGCAACAACTGCTATGTGGAGCCATTCTTGAAGGAGAAGAAGGCTGGCGACTTCCTGCAGTTCCAGCGCATCGGCTACTTCACCATCGACCTTGATTCTACTGCTAACCATCTGGTATTCAACAAGACCGTAGGACTGAAGGACTCTTGGAAAAAGTAAATGCAATATAACGAGGACTATTTCGAATCAGAAGATTTCAAGGAACTGCTCGACAGCTACGAGGCATCACTCCAAGCTGGCGAGCAACCCTTTATGGATGCTGACGACCTTGTCGACCTTGCCGACTACTACAACAACATCGGTGAAGGCGACAAAGCCGCCGCAGCCATAGAGCATGCGCTGGCGTTGTACCCCAACGCTACTTTACCCAACGTGTTCAAAGCCCGCGAGGCACTGACCGTAGGCGACTTTGAAACAGCCCGTAGCTATGCAGACACCATCAGCGACCACGACGATCCAGACTACCACTATCTGACAGCGGAAATCATGATTGCCGAAGGACGGATAGACGAAGCCGATAAATACCTGCGCAACTACGGAATGAGCGTGGACGCCGACGAGTGGGAGGACTTCATCAAGGACTGCGCCAACCTCTATGTAGACTACGACATCAACGACAAGGCGTACGAATGGATGATGCGTTCCAAGGGGGACGACAGCACAGACTTCAAGGAACTCATGGCGCGCACACTCTTCGGACTGGGCAAATACAAGGACTCAGAACGGATATTCAACGAACTCATAGACCGCAACCCCTACTCGCTGAACTATTGGAATGCGCTGGCCTCAGCACAACTGCTGGACGAGGACTACCCCAACGCCATCACCAGTTCGGAGTTTGCCATCGCCATCAACCCCAACGACCCTGACGGTCTGACCAGCAAGGCCAACTGTCTGATGCGTCTGGGCAACTACGAAGAGGCGTTGGAGTACTTCAAACGCTTAGAAAAGATAGAGCCCGACGATCTGGTACTGCTGAATGAAGGCATCTGCCTGGTCAGCATGAACCGCCCCAAGGAAGCTATCAGCTACCTGCTCAGGGCACTGGAGGCGGCAGACGAGACCTCTGAGGTGCTGTCTCAGATATACATGGAACTGGCCTTCTGCTATGCCAGTGAGAAGCAGTACGCCAAGGCCATGGAGATGATGGACAACTGCATGAAACGCCCTTGTGACCTGACAGACATGACGGTCATTCGCGGACACTTGCAGCTGGAATGCGGCATGCTAAAAGAAGCGGAAGAGAGCTTCAAGAAGGCCATTATGATGTCGGACAATGCACCTTCCGTGCTGCTGCGCATCATTGTATCGCTCTATGACAACCGCTATGTCAGCAGCAGTTACGAAATGTTCCAGAAATTCTTCCGCGTAGTCAAGAACTCCTCTGCAGAATACGTCAAAGGATACATCTACATGGCGCTCTGCTGCCACGATTTGGGCAAGTACGGTGAGTTCATAGAGTATCTGCAAAAAGCTGTCAAATTCAATCCACGCGATACGAAACTCATATTGGGTTTCCTCTTCCCAGAGGCGATGGATCCCAGCGAATATGTCAGCTACATGAAACATCGTCTCCAGAAAGAAACAGAATAACGGAATCCGCAAGAAAAAATAACAAGAGTTAAAAAAAATGAACTTCATCACCTCTCTCTTAGGCAATCTGAACTACGGCACCATTCTCTTCTTGATGTTGCTGGAGAGCACCATAGTGCCCGTACCGTCTGAGTTCGTCGTCACACCAGCAGCCTATCATGCTGCCAGCGGACAGTTGGACGTGTGGCTGGTCATCCTCTTTGCCACCATCGGTGCCGACGTTGGCGCATCCATCAACTATGTGGTGGCCTACTACGTGGGGCGGCCCGTTATCTACAAGTTCGCCAACAGCAAGTGGGGCAAAATGTGTCTGCTGAACCAAGAGAAAGTGGAGAAATCGGAGCGCTACTTCGATGATCACGGCATCGCTGCAACCCTCACAGGACGACTCATCCCTGGCATCCGTCACCTCATCTCGATACCCGCAGGTCTGGCGAAGATGAACTACTGGAAGTTCCTGCTATACACCACGATAGGTGCTGGTTGCTGGCATGCCATACTGGCTGCACTGGGCTGGTATCTGCACAGCATCGTACCTGAGGAACAGCTCAACGACAAGATTGAGGAGTATGCGGAATACATTAAACTCATCATCGTGTCACTGGTCATTGCGGCCATCGTGTGGTTTGTCGTCAGACAGCTGACAAAGAAAAAAATAACAAAGAATTAGTACATTTTAAAAAAAAATATATATCTTTGCAAGATAAACAATATATCTAACTCGGATTATGGCAAGAATCAATAATCATTTGGTTATTATGGCTGGCGGCGTAGGAAGCCGCTTCTGGCCAATGAGTACGGCAGACAAGCCCAAGCAGTTCATCGATGTGTTGGGCATTGGAAAATCGCTGCTGCAACTCACCGTAGAACGCTTTGCCGGCATTGTAGACGCCCAGAACGTGTGGGTCGTCACCAACAAGAGCTATGCTGCCACTGTTGCCGAACAACTGCCCGATATGCCTGCAGGCCATATCCTCTGCGAGCCTTGTCGTCGTAATACTGCCCCTTGCATTGCGTACGTATCGTGGCGCATCAAGTCGAAAGACCCTAAGGCCAACATTGTGGTATCACCCAGTGACCATGTGGTACTGAACGTAGAGGAATTTCGTCGCATTATCACCTCGTGCATGAAGTTTACCAGCGATAGCGATGCCATCGTCACGCTGGGCATGAAACCAACCCGTCCAGAGACAGGTTACGGATATATTGAGGCTAACCTTTCTGCCAACTCGCTGCGCAACAAGGGCATCTTCCGCGTTGACTCGTTCCGCGAGAAACCTGACATAGAGACGGCAAAGCGCTATATTCAGAAGAACAACTACTTCTGGAATGCGGGCATCTTCATCTGGAACGTATCGACCATCGTCAACGCTTTCCGCATCTACCAACCCGCTATGTCGAAAATCTTCGAGAGTCTGCTGCCCATCTATGGCACTCCTCAGGAGCAGGAGGAAATCAACGAACTCTTCCCAGAATGTGAGAACATCAGTGTTGACTATGCCATCATGGAGAAAGCTGAAGAGATTTTCGTCTGTCCTGCCGACTTCGGATGGAGCGACCTGGGCACGTGGGGCTCACTGCAACAGCAGACAAAGAAAGACCTCTACGGCAATGCTTGCATCGGACAGGAGATAGCACTCTTTGAGACCTCTAACTGCATCATTCACACCACACAGGAGAAGAAGGTTGTTGTACAGGGCCTCGACGGATATATCGTGGCAGAGAACGACAACACACTGCTCATCTGCAAACTCTCTGAAGAACAGCGAATCAAGCAGTTCTCAGGACAAGACAAGTAATAATTGATAACTGATAATTGATAATGAACAAGATAGCACTCATCACAGGCATCACGGGGCAGGACGGCTCGTATTTGGCTGAGCTTCTGTTAGGGAAAGGTTACGAGGTACACGGCACCATTCGTCGCTCGTCAGTAGACTTCCGCGAGCGTATTGCACACCTTGAGGGTAAGCCACACTTCCACCTGCACTATGCCGACTTGGGCGACTCAATGTCTATACTGGGCGTCATCAGCAAGGTGCGCCCCACAGAAATATACAACCTCGCTGCACAGAGTCACGTACAAGTCAGCTTTGACTCTCCGGAATTTACAGCAGATGTAGATGCCGTAGGTGTACTGCGCATCCTCGAGGCTGTACGCCAATTGGGCATGACTGAGGTCTGCCGCATCTATCAGGCATCGACATCTGAGTTGTACGGCAAGGTGGAAGAGGTCCCACAGAATGAGAACACACCATTCCACCCCTATTCGCCCTATGCCGTTGCCAAGCAGTATGGCTTCTGGATAGTCAAGGAGTATCGTGAGGCATACAACATGTATTGCTGCTCAGGAATCCTGTTCAACCACGAAAGCGAACGGCGTGGAGAGACTTTCGTAACCCGTAAGATTACGCTAGCGGCTGCACGCATCTCACAGGGATTGCAAGACTGTCTCTATCTGGGCAATATGGATTCTCTGCGCGATTGGGGGTATGCCAAGGACTATGTGGAGTGCATGTGGCTCATCCTGCAACAGGACAAACCAGAAGATTTTGTCATCGCCACAGGTGTTCAGCACAGCGTACGGGAATTTACCAATTTGGCTTTCAGACATGCGGGCATAGAACTGAAGTTTGAGGGTGAAGGAATCAACGAGAAAGGCATTGTTGTTAAGGGCCCAGAGAAGCTGATTGGGAAAGTTGTTGTCGCTGTTAGTGAGGATTTTTATAGACCGACAGACGTTGTCAATCTCTGGGGCGACCCCACAAAGGCAAAGGCTAAGCTCGGATGGAATCCTAACAAGACCAGCTTTGAAGAGCTCGTCAAGATTATGGTAGAAAGTGATATGGCGAAGGTTGCATCTGAAGATGCCGCCATGAAGGTACGCACCAATTTGGCAGAATACTTGGAGAAAGGAATAGTAAAGTAATGGAGAAAAACAGCAAGATATACGTCGCAGGCCATCGTGGTATGGTAGGTAGCGCCATCGTGCGCGAACTGCAACGTCAGGGTTATAACAATATTATTACACGCACGCATAAGGAATTGGATCTCACCCGTCAGGATGCTGTCGAGAAGTTTTTTGCGGAGGAGAAGCCTGAATACGTGTTCCTCGCAGCCGCTAAGGTGGGGGGCATCGTGGCTAACCAAAGTGCACTGGCAGACTTCATGTACGACAACATGATTCTGGAGATGAACGTCATCCACGCTGCGTGGAAAAACGGCTGTAAGAAGTTGGAATTTCTGGGCAGTAGTTGCATCTATCCACGCATGGCACCACAGCCCATGCCTGAGAATTGTCTGCTGACCAGCGAGTTGGAAAAGACCAACGAAGCGTATGCGCTAGCCAAAATCAGTGGACTGAAATACTGTGAATTCTTGAACCGTCAGTATGGTACGGATTACATCAGTGTGATGCCCACCAACCTCTATGGACCCAACGACAACTATCATCCTGAGCACTCGCACGTGCTGCCTGCCCTCATCCGACGTTTTCACGAGGCCAAAGAGGCTGGACTGGAGAGTGTTACCTGTTGGGGCGATGGCAGTCCGCTGCGCGAATTTCTCTATGTCGACGACCTCGCCAACCTCTGCGTGTTCCTAATGAACAACTACTCAGGCAACGAAACTGTGAATGCAGGTACTGGTAAGGAGCTGACCATCAAGGCACTGACAGAGTTAGTAGCTAAGGTTATTGGCTACAAGGGCCGCATAGAATGGGACACCACACGTCCTAACGGCACGCCACGCAAGTTGCTCGATGTCAGCAAAGCCACCAAACTGGGCTGGACCTACAAGACCGAGTTGGAAGACGGCATCCGTTTGGCCTATGAGGACTTCCTGAACAACCCGATGCGCGCCGAGCGCTGACTGTGCCACCGGCTGTCAATGGGCTCCCCATCGATTATTGTCCACAGTCGGCGCCTCCCCTAAACGATTACCATTGTCGGTGGTTCTCACGCCGACGTTAACCTCCAATAACTATGAAACCGATTAGAACTCTTAACGACATGATTATCTTCCTGCAAGAGCGGGGAGACCGTAAACGTGTGGCTGTAGTGTGTGCCAACGATGCTAGCACACGCTATGCCGTAGAGAAAGGCAAGGAGATGGGGTTTATCGAACCCATCTACGTGGATGGTGATGACAAGGATGAGTGTGCCCGTCGCGCCGTTGCACTATGTAAGAATGGTGAGGCGGACATTCTGATGAAAGGACTCATCAATACCGATGTGTTGCTGCGTGCCATTCTCGACAAGGAGAAGGGCATCTTGCGTAAAGGTCATGTACTGACACATGTAGCTATGGCCGAGATTCCCAAATACGAGAAACTACTGTTTTTTACCGATGCCGCCGTTATACCTGTGCCGACCCCTGTACAGCGTCGCCAACAGATTCGCTACATGAACTACGTCTGTCATGCGCTGGGTATCGAAGAGCCTCGCATCTCGCTGATTCATTGCGCTGAGAAGGTGAGCAGCAAGGCATTTCCCTATACTGCCGACTATCTTGACATCATTGCGGAAGCACAGATGGGCTCGTTCGGACGATGTATTATAGATGGCCCCTTAGACCTGAAGACATCGCTCGACAGCGTCTCCCTGCACGAGAAAGGCATCAAGAGTGTTATCGATGGACAAGCCGATGCACTCATCTTCCCAGATATAGTGGCAGGCAACGTGTTCTACAAGACACTAACGCTCTTCGGCTATGCCAAGACAGCAGGTGTGCTGCAAGGCACCTCATGCTGCTGTGTGTTGCCATCGCGTGCTGACAGTCCAGACTCCAAATACTATTCTCTTGCACTTGCCGCAATCTAAATAGGCATATAGCCGAATCGTCAAATATGAAAATACTTGTCATCAACCCTGGTTCCACATCTACCAAGATGGCCGTCTACGAAGACGAGAAACCTATCTTACTGCGTAACATTACACATACGCCTGAAGAGTTAGCTCCTTTTGATGCCATCACAGAGCAGCAGAACTTCCGCCGTCAGTTGGTACTCGACGAGTTGGCTGCTGCTGATATTCCTTTGGAGTTTGATGCGGTCATCGGACGCGGTGGACTGGTGAAGCCTATCGCTGGTGGCGTGTATGAAATAAACCAACAAATGATTGACGACACGCTACATGGTTGCGTGATGCACAACCATGCCTGCAACCTGGGGTGTCTGATAGCGCACGAAATAGCGGAGGAAATCAATAGTCAGCATGCTGTCTGCGGTTTCCCTGCCGACACAACTTCCCGATGCCGCGCCTTTATTGCTGACCCTGGTGTCGTTGACGAGCTGTCGCCCTTGGCACGCATCAGTGGTTCGCCACTCATGCCACGCATCTGCATCTGGCACGCCCTCAACCAGCGCGCCATCGCCCGTCGCTATGCACGCGGCATCGGCAAGGAGTATGAAGACTTAAACCTCATCATCTGCCATCTGGGAGGAGGCATTTCTGTAGCTGCCCATGAGCACGGCAAGGCCATCGACGCCAACAACGCACTGGATGGCGAAGGACCTTTCTCGCCAGAGCGTGCTGGCAGTCTGCCTGCCGCCGACCTTATCCGTCTCTGTTTTAGTGGCAAATACTCTGAGAAACAACTGCTCAAGCGCATAGCTGGCAAGGCTGGACTCAATGCACATTTGGGCACAAACAACATGCGCGAGATTCTGCAACGTATCAAGGAGGGCGATGAACACGCCAAAATCATCGTTGAGGCCATGCTCTACCATGTAGCCAAGAATATTGCCGCTGAAGCCGCTGTGCTTTGCGGAAAGATTGATGCCATCCTATTGACTGGCGGTATGGCACATAGCGACTACATCGTCAGCGAACTGCGCCGTCGCATAGGATTCCTGGCACCCGTCTACACCTTCCCTGGTGAGGACGAAATGGAAGCCCTTGCACTCAATGCACTCGCCGTACTGCAAGGTCGGCGCGAAAGCAAAATCTATAGCTAAGGGCATTGTATCATCATGATGTTATATCGTTATAACGCCCTTTTAAAAAACAAATTCTGTTAAAAAAACAGTTACCCGGTCCATTTATTTGTTTTTTCTTCGTAACTTTGAAGGCGTATTGTGTACCTATGGCATACGATACCCCTGAAATGACAGAAATAAAATAATAACATAAATGCAATTTAAATGGAATTACGAACCACTGACACCAGACAGACAGCAAGCAGCTAAGGAGCTGGCCGAAAAGATAGGGATGAGTCCCGTAATGGCCAGTCTTCTGATACAGCGAGGCATCAAGACGGAGAGTGCGGCAAAGCGATTCTTCCGTCCCATGCTGAACGAGCTGATTGACCCGTTCCTGATGAACGACATGGACGTGGCAGTGGACAGACTGAACGATGCCATGGGGCGCAAAGAGCGTATCATGGTGTATGGTGACTACGATGTTGACGGCTGTACAGCCGTAGCGTTAGTCTACAAGTTCTTGCAGCAGTTCTATTCCAACATCGACTACTACATCCCCAACCGCGAGGAAGAGGGCTATGGTGTCAGCAAGAAAGGAATAGACTTTGCAGCAGAGACAGGGGTAAAACTGATTATCGTACTCGACTGCGGCATCAAGGCTGTCGAGGAGATAGCGTATGCCAAGGAGCAAGGCATTGACTTTATCATCTGTGACCACCACGTGCCAGACGAGATCATGCCTCCTGCTGTAGCTATCCTCAATCCTAAGCGTGACGACTCTACCTACCCCTTCAAGCATCTCTGCGGGTGCGGTGTAGGCTTCAAATTCATGCAGGCGTTTGCCAAGAACAACGGCATTCCCTTCTCGCGTCTCATTCCCCTACTCGACTTCTGTGCTGTCAGCATAGCTGCTGACCTGGTGCCTGTAGAGGGTGAGAACCGCACGCTGGCCTTCCACGGACTGAAGCAATTGAACCAAGCGCCTTCAACTGGTTTAAAAGCTATCATTGAGATTTGTGGACTTACCAACCGCGAACTTACCATGAGCGACATCGTCTTCAAAATTGGCCCTCGCATCAATGCCTCTGGTCGTATGATGAATGGCCGCGAAGCTGTTGACCTGCTAGTAGAGCGCGACCTGCAGCGAGGACTGACGATGGCTACGCGCATCAACGAATACAACGAGCAACGCAAGGATGTCGACAAGCAGATGACTGTCGAGGCCAACGAAATTGTTGAGCGTCTGGAGAGTCAGCAGCACCAGCAGTCTATCGTACTATACGATGAAGGTTGGAAGAAAGGTGTTGTTGGTATCGTCGCATCCCGTCTGACGGAGCTCTACTTCCGTCCTACCGTTGTACTGACTATTATTGACGGAATGGCCTCTGGCTCAGCGCGTTCTGTGGCAGGTTTCGATGTCTACGATGCTGTTAAGTCGTGTCGCGACCTGTTGGAGAATTTTGGTGGACACACCTATGCCGTAGGTCTTACCATGCGTCAGGAGAACATACCTGAGTTCCGCCGTCGCTTTCAAGAGTATGTCGACCACCACATCCTGCCCGAACAGACACAGCAAACTCTCGACATCGATATGGAACTTGACTTCCAGCAAATCAACAAACGACTGCTCAACGAGCTAAAGCGTCTGGCACCTCACGGTCCTGGCAATAGTAAGCCGCTCTTCATCACACGCAACGTCTTCGACTATGGCACTTCCAAGGTGGTAGGACGCCATCAGGAACACATCAAACTGGAACTCGTTGACTCTAAGTCGGCAGTAGTGATGAACGGCATTGCCTTCGGACAGTCGGCTGCAGCACGGTATATCAAGTCCAAACGCTCGTTCGACATTGTCTACACCATCGAGGAAAACACCTACAAACGCGGCGAGGTACAGTTACAGATAGAGGGTATCCGTCCGTCAGATGGAGAAGGTATCGAAGAGTAAATTTAGTGGAGAAGTAAGGAGACTATACTTTGAGTACTTACAAGGAAATACTCAAACACTACTGGGGGTATGACGACTTCCGTGGTATTCAGCAGCAAATCATCGAGTCGATAGGTTTAGGCCACGATACGCTGGGACTCATGCCAACGGGTGGCGGCAAGTCGCTGACTTTCCAAGTGCCAGGATTGGCACTTGAGGGTGTATGTATCGTTGTAACGCCCCTCATAGCCCTGATGAAAGACCAGGTGCAGCATCTCCGTCAACGCGGCATTCTGGCAGCGGCTATCTTTAGCGGTATGTCGCACGATGATATTCTCCGCGTGCTGGAAAACTGCATCTTGGGGCGCACAAAGTTTCTCTATGTGTCACCAGAACGTCTCAGCAGCGAGTTTTTCGTCAGTAAACTGCGCCACATACGCGTTTCCTTCATCACGGTAGACGAAGCCCACTGCATATCACAGTGGGGCTACGATTTTCGCCCGTCCTACTTAGAGATTGCCAACATCCGAACGCTCCTGCCCAATGTCCCCATACTGGCCCTTACCGCTACGGCTACTCCGAAGGTTGTCGACGACATCTGCGAACGGTTAAGCCTGCCAAAAGCAAATAACCAAAAGCAGACGAGTGATTCCACGGAGAACGGATTCCACGTCTTCCGCATGTCCTTTGAGCGCAAGAACCTCACCTACTCCGTCAAGACAGCTACAGACAAGCTACAGGAACTCGTTCATACCCTCAGCAACACTACAGGGTCTGCCATCGTCTATGTGCGCAGTCGACGACGTGCTAAGGAGATAGCCGAGGAACTCACAAAGAGAGGACTCAGCGCGACTTTCTATCATGCCGGACTGGAGCATGAGGTAAAAGACCAGCGACAACGCGACTGGCAGCAGGACCGCACGCGCATCATAGTGGCCACTAACGCTTTCGGCATGGGAATCGACAAGCCTGACGTGAGACTGGTCATGCACTATGACTGTCCCGACTCCATTGAGGCTTACTTCCAGGAGGCTGGTCGTGCTGGTCGCGATGGCAAGTCTGCACAGGCCATCATGCTCTACAATAACAGCGATAATGCCAAGCTCACCAAGCGCATTGATGACACCTTCCCACCCAAAGACGAGGTACGAGAGGTCTACGAACACCTGGCCTACTTTTTCCAAATAGCTACAGGGGATGGTTTCGGCATTACACGCGAATTCAACATCGACGTGTTCTGCCAACGCTTTCACCACTTCCCCATACGTGTTCACTCTGCTCTACAGATATTACAGCGGGCAGGCTATCTAGAGTACGACCCAGCACCCGACCAGCAGACGCGCGTGCGCTTCCTTCTGGAGCGGCAGACGCTCTATCAGCTTGAGAACCTATCAGAACAAGAAGACCGCCTCATCGTTGCTCTCCTCCGCAACTATGGTGGACTCTTCGCAGACTTCGGATACATCGACGAAGCGCTCATTGCGCAACATAGCGGCCTACGTCCTGTTACGCTCCACGAAGTACTCAAGTCGTTGGCTCACAAGCATATCATCCAGTATATTCCTCGCCAGCAGGTGCCAACCATCCATTACCTGCAACGACGCGAAGATTCGGAACACATCAAGCTGTCTCCCGACGTCTACGAACAACGACATGAGCAATATCGCCAGCGCATCATCGCTATGCTCAACTATATGCAGGACAACTTGCATTGTCGATCGCGCATGTTACTCGAATACTTTGGTGAAAAGGACACCCATGATTGCGGACAGTGTGACGTCTGCATGCAGCAAACGGAAGGCCAAAAGGCTGCGATTCCTTGCGAACAGCAAATTCTCCAATTGCTCGGCGATGGTCAACGCCATCTGCTTAGCGAACTCCACCTGCTACCTCTGTCTACAGACTCCATTGACATGGCCCTTCGCAAACTACTTGCTGAAGAGCAGATACTTATGGAAGACGGCTTCATCAGAATAACCGTTTCGCACTAACAATAAAGAAGTCCCTGCAGAGCAAGGACTTCTTAGAAAATATAGCAAATAAGGAGAAGTATAGAACCTCTCCTTATTTAATTTCAGAAGTATTAGTCTTCCTGATATTCAGGACGCAACTTGCGAACGGTCTCACCAGCACGCCACATCTCCTGGTTGCGCATAGCCTCCAGCTCCTTCTCCAAACCAGCACGATAGTCAGGCTTAGAGTTAGCATCGATAGTAATCTGTGCCTCATTACCAGTCTTCACTGAGTAGTACAGCCATTCCATAACAGGTTTGATGGCGTCATGGAAACGGGGAGCCCAGTCGAGAGCACCACGCTGAGCGGTGGTAGAGCAGTTGGCATACATCCAGTCCATACCCTTAGCGCCAAAGAGCGGGCCAAGGCTCTGGGTGAGTTCTTCAACAGTCTCGTTGAAAGCCTCAGAAGGTGTGTGACCATGCTCACGAAGTACCTCGTACTGAGCGAGCAGCAATCCCTGGATGGCACCCATCAGTGATCCACGCTCACCTGTGAGGTCAGAGGTGGCCTCGCGCTGGAAGGTTGTCTCAAACAAGTAACCGGCTCCGATACCAATACCGAAAGCCAGCGTCTTCTCCTTTGCCTTACCCGTAGCATCCTGGTAAACAGCGTATGAGCAGTTCAGACCGCGACCTTCGCAGAACATGGTGCGGAGAGACGTGCCAGAACCCTTAGGAGCTACCATGATAACATCGACATCCTTGGGAGGAACAACACCTGTGCGGTCGCTCCAGTTGATAGCGAAACCATGAGAGTAATACAGCGTCTTGCCAGGCTTCAGATATTTCTTGATAGTGGGCCACTGCTGCATCTGACCAGCATCAGAGAGCAACATGCAGAGGATGGTACCCTTCTCAGCAGCCTCTTCAATAGAGAAGAGTGTCTTGCCTGGAACCCAACCATCAGCGACTGCCTTGTCATAGGTCTTACCCTGACGCTGGCCAACAATGACGTTGAAACCGTTGTCGCGCAGGTTGCAAGCCTGACCAGGACCCTGCACACCATAACCGATGACGGCAATCACCTCGTCTTTTAATACTTCACGTGCTTTCTCAAGTGAGAACTCCTTGCTGGTGACTACAGTTTCGATGACGCCACCAAAATTCATTTCTGCCATAATAATTCTTTTGCTTTAGTGTTATACATATCTCTGTGACCATGCCAGCCCTTCCCGAGAGCCGTCCTCTTGTTGGTCTACTCCCACCCTACGCGAGGGCACGACGAGAGACTAAACTTATAAATCGGATGCAAAGATAACAATTTGCAAGCAAACGACCAAATATTTGTTACAATTTATACGAATTTAACCTTACTTCGTACCACTTCGACATCACTATTCTTCACAATGCGTACACAGAACTCGCCATCTGCTGACTTCTCACGATAGAAGGAGAGCTTGTCACCAGCATGCGCCTCAGCCACATAAGCAATCTCGAAACGCTTAATCTGGTGCTCTTTGTACCAATCGAGTGACCATAGGTCGAGAACATGCTCAATGTACTTGACTGAGTTGATATGTCCATTGATATCTACATCATTATAAAAGGTATCAATGGTGCGCACCAGTTGGGCTTGATCCGTCATCTTCACTCGCCCACCCTTGTCAATGGGACATGACTTGTCGTCGACAATCCAGTTGTTGATGGCTCCATTGTCAATGCTAAAGATATCTGTGGGCTGACGTGTCTCAGTATCTATCATGGCCCAGATAGAACGGCCATAGCCATATACTCGCGGTCCTTCTCCTTTGGAAGAATCATTGGAGGTTCCTACCACAGCAAAATTGCGCGAGGTAAAGTAGCGCATAGCACTCTCCACCCATGTCTCAACATTAAACTTAGTATACTGCTGCGGCATCTCCGTCATCTCGATGGCCAGACGTGAGAGCACCCATGAGCGTTTGATGGTCATCAGGTACTTCATGCCAAAACCACGCGCAGAACTATGGAAATCAGCAGCATTAAGCATGTGGTTACCCATGTGTCCCATAAAAAGACGGCCAGAGAAGTCGCAGTGGAATGGCTCAGCCAAAAATTCGTAACGTCCTACTTTATCCATTAACTATTCTTTTTACTACTCTTCACCCAGTTTTCCTTCTCGTTGTTCCAAGAACTCGCTAACCTGCTCTTGCATTCCACGTGTGACTGCAATGCGGCCACTACGGGTATACTGCAAAACACACTCAAACTCATCAAGGGCTCGGAACAACTCGATGATGTCGTCCGTCTTGCCACTCTTCATGACGATAGTATAGGTAGGATTCACCTCAGTAATCGTAGCATCGTAGCGACGAATGGTGCGCGATATCTCAGGGTTGGCTAATACTTTGTCGGTAGAAAGTTTATAAAGGCCAGCCTCTCGGATAAACAATTGGTCGTCAGTAAAATACGTTGCTTTGACGACATCAATTTTTTTCTCTATTTGGCGGGTAATCCTACTGATTTGGTCTTCATCGCTCCAAGCAGTGATGGTGTATTTGTGGACACCCTCAATGCTACTTGCCGATACGTTAAGACTCTCGATGTTAACTTGACGGCGTGTAAATACTGCTGTTATCTGGTTCAGAATACCTGCCACATTTTCTGAATAAACCAGCAGAGTATAGAGAGACTCATTTCTCTTTGTTTCTTTATTCTTTTTCATAATAATCAAATCTCCAACATCATTTGGTCTACATTCATACCTGGAGGAGTCATTGGCAAAACGTCGTCATCTTCCTTAATGGCGCACTCCAAAATAAAGGGACCTTTGACAGTCAGCATCTTCTCGACAGCAGCTGCTAAGTTCTTGCGGTCGGTAACAACCTGATATGGAATGCCATAGCCTTGGGCAATAGCCTCGTAACAGGGATTCATCATCTTGGTGAATGACTTACGACGCATCCAAAACATATCTTGCCACTGGCGTACATTACCGAGATAGTTGTTGTTCAATAGAATCATCTTCACAGGAGCCTGCTGTTCCATAATGGTTCCCAACTCCTCAATACACATCTGGAAACCACCGTCTCCCATAAAGCAACAAACGGTACGGTCGGTGGCAAATGTAGCCCCGATAGCTGCAGGCATACCATAGCCCATTGTTCCCAAGCCACCGCTGGTACAGATGCTACGTTTCTGGGGGTATTTGAAATAGCGGGTTGCAAAAAGTTGGTTTTGGCCTACGTCAGTAACAAGGACTGAACCTTTGGGGGCCATCTCAGCAACTACATTGACGACTTCGCCCATAAGCAACGGACCGCTCTGTGGGTGGATGGCTGGCTCGATAACCTTCTGCCGTTCTTTATCGTCGAGTTCACGGAACGAGTCACGCCACTCTTGATGATGATTCTTATTGAGCAGAGCGGTGATGGCAGGCAACGATTCCTTACAGTCTGCTACCACAGCTACGTCTGTCTTCACGTTTTTGTCAATCTCACTACGATCGATATCCAAATGAACCACCTTAGCTTGCTTGGCATAAGTCTTCAGATTACCCGTAACACGATCGGAGAAGCGCATGCCAATAGCTATCAGCACGTCACACTCCTGCTCTTTCAGGTTGACGGCATAGTTACCATGCATGCCCAGCATACCCACGTTGAGCGGATGGTCAGAAGGCAGTGCAGAAAGTCCCAGCATGGTGCGACCGGCAGGGATGTCTGCTTTTTCCAAGAATGCCTTTAACTCTTCTTGCGCATTACCCAGTTCTACACCCTGTCCAACCAATGCCAAAGGACGCTTAGCGTTGTTAATAAGGTCAGCAGCACGGCGGACAGCATCGTCGTCAAGTTTCGGATAGGGCACATAGGAACGGATAAAGTCAACCTTCTTAGGTTCCCAGTCAAACTCTTCAACTTGTGCATTACGGGCAAAGTCGAGGACAACAGGACCAGGACGACCACTACGAGCAATATAGAACGCACGGCTAACAGCCCACGCGACATCTTCAGCACGTCGTATCTGGTAAGACCACTTAGAGATTGGTTGTGAGACGCCAACGAGATCAACCTCCTGAAAGGCATCGGTACCTAATGCGGAGATAGCCACTTGTCCAGCAATAACAACGATAGGTGTTGAATCAAGCATGGCATCGGCAATACCCGTCAACGTATTCGTTACGCCAGGGCCGCTGGTAACTAAAGCCACGCCCACCTCGCCACTGACGCGGGCATAGCCCTCAGCAGCATGCGTGGCACCTTGCTCATGTCGAACAAGGATGTGATCGAAACATTTCTTTTCTCCACGTGTATAGTCGAACAGCGCATCGTAAACTGGCATAATACTGCCACCAGGGTAGCCAAAGATGGTCTTCACACCTTCAGCCTGCAATGCCCTCATCAGCGCCTTCGCTCCTGTTATTCTGTCTCTCATTTTTACTGCTTTATTGATTTGCGGGATTACCTAATCTATAATTCTTATTCCTCCTTTATCTGCAGAGCTGACACTCTGAGCATAGGCGCGCAAAGCCTTGCTAACCTGTCTGTTACGTTTTAACGGCTGTTGTGGACGTGCTGCCAGCTCTTCGTCGCTCAGGCGGACATTGATGCTACGGTTTGGAATATCAATCTCAATGATATCTCCGTCCTTTATCTTGCCGATGTTACCACCATTAGCAGCCTCAGGTGAGATGTGACCAATGCTAAGACCACTAGTACCACCAGAGAAACGACCATCGGTAATTAACGCACACTCCTTGCCCATGTGCATAGACTTGATATAAGAGGTGGGATACAACATTTCCTGCATACCAGGGCCACCCTTCGGACCTTCATGGGTTATTACCACGCAATCGCCTTTTTTTACCTTGCCTCCAAGGATACCTTCGCATGCGTCTTCCTGCGAATCGAACACCACAGCAGGGCCTTCAAAATGCCATAAGCTTTCATCCACGCCAGCGGTCTTCACCACGCAGCCGTCCTGTGCAATATTGCCAAAGAGTACAGCCAGACCTCCATCCTTCGTGTAGGCGTGTTCCATATCTCGTATACAACCACTTGAGCGGTCTGTATCAAGTGTGCCCCACTCTTCACTCTGTGACCCCATCTTCGTAGAGAAGCGATTGCCCGGTGCCGTTTGGTAGATGCGGTTTGCCTCTGCATCGACAGCACCATCAACAATGCTATATTTCTTCATGGCTTCACCCAGTGTCATACCATCTACGCGCTTAGCAGAAGCATCAATGAGTCCACCCTTGTTTAATTCGTTGAGAATACCGAGAATACCACCTGCACGACCACACTCCTGCACGCTATATTTCTGCGTATTGGGAGCCAATTTGCAGAGGCAAGGCGTCTTGCGACTCAGTTGGTCAATATCTTGCATTGTGAAGTCAGCTCCTGCCTCTTGAGCAACAGCCAGCAGATGGAGCACCGTATTCGTTGAACCGCCCATAGCAATATCAAGTGTCATAGCATTGAGGAAAGCCTGACGCGTAGCAATGCTACGAGGTAGCACACTCTCGTCACCATCCTCGTAGTAAGCCAGCGCATTCTTCACTATCTGGCGGGCTGCTGCCTTGAAGAGTTCTACACGGTTGGTATGGGTAGCAAGGATTGTTCCATTACCGGGCAGCGACAATCCAATGGCTTCAGTCAAGGAATTCATAGAATTGGCGGTAAACATACCAGAACAAGAACCGCAGCCAGGACATGAGCATTGTTCAATCTCCTTCATCTCCTCATCTGTCACGCTGGGATCTGCACCTTTTACCATTGCTGTTATTAAGTCGGCATTCTCACCACGCCAACGACCAGCCTCCATAGGACCACCTGAACAGAAAACTGCAGGGATGTTCAGACGCATAGCAGCCATCAACATACCTGGAGTCACCTTGTCACAGTTGGAAATACAGATCATTGCGTCAGCCTTATGGGCGTTGACCATATATTCCACTGAGTCGGCAATAATATCGCGCGAAGGAAGCGAATAAAGCATACCATCGTGCCCCATAGCAATGCCATCATCAATAGCTATGGTATTGAACTCGGCAGCATAGCACCCCATCTTCTCTATTTCTTCACGGACTATCTGCCCAATCTCATGCAGGTGAGTATGGCCAGGAACGAACTGAGTGAACGAGTTGACAATAGCAATAATCGGCTTGCCGAACTGTTCGTGTTTCATACCTGTCGCAACCCATAAAGCACGGGCGCCAGCCATTCTCCTACCTTCTGTGCACACAGCACTACGCAATGGATGTTTCATATCTCTATTTGTTTAGCTAATACTTTGAAGTCGCAAAGTTACACTTTTTTCATGGAATAGCCAACAAAATGACAGAAAAAATCCCCGCAACATGATAATTGCGGGGATTCTGTATAGGTTTTAGTGATAAACCTTAATTTACTTAATGTTTGTCAAGTCAATGAACTTAGCTACACGGTTGAAGTCATTCTCAGAAGACAGCTTATCAGTAGCACCAAGACCCTCAGCCTCCAGACGGTTTGCTGCAATCTTGTACTTCTTAATCAGAACGTTCTTAACAGACTCAGCACGCTGCTTAGCGATGCGGTCATTAACCTCCTTAGAACCCTCGGGAGAAGCATAGCCCTGAATCTTAACCTTGCTGTCGGGGTGATTCTTCATATACTTAGCAACCATCTCACAGCTTGCCATACCAGCTGCATCAACGGTAGTCTTACCCTGACCGAAGATAACGATAGGCTGCAGCGTAGCGTTGGTCTCCTTGATGATGCGCTCCTCAATAATGGTCTGTGCAGGACGAGCCTGGCAAGCAGCCAGCTGAGACTTCAGGTCAGCGATGGTGCGACCATCAGCAGCGATCTTACCGTCCTTAGCCTTATTGTCAGCACGCAACTCGTTAATCTTAGCGTTCAGACCATCAATCTCGGCCTGGTCGCGCAGCTGCTCAATCTTGAAGTTGTGAGATCCATTGCTGTTGCCGAACTTGTAATTCAAGCCAACGCTAACCTGACCAATACCATTCCACTTGTCATTCACCTTGCGGAGAGGATTTGACCAGCTGGGCATGGGCTGACCCATTACGATAGCAGGCTCGATGTAGAGCTGCCAAGCTTTGTTAGCACCCAGGTTGAAAGCGAAATCAATAGCACCCTTGACGTTAACACCTGACTGGGGAGCACCATATGTGTGGCTATAACCACCACCTACGAGAGCGATTACCTCAAATGCACGGGGCTCACCTTTGTATCCTGCAAAAGCGTTGCTCAGGTTGAAGGTACCCAACAGGTCAACATTGATAGCATCAACGAAAGTATACTGCTTCATGACAGACTTTTCAGAAGACTCGATGTACAGATCAGCATCCAAAGCCAGACCGAATACGGTAGTCAGGTTTTTACCAACGCGAACGCCGAGTTTAGGAGCAAAGCCCTTCAAGCAGCCCCTATCTTCACCATCTACATTGAACTTAGAGACAGGAGTTGCAACACCTGCATTAATGCCAAGATACCAATTGTCACCTGCCTTGTTAGAGGTGATGGCAGTCTTCTGCGCAGAAGCTGAAGCGGTCAGCATTGCTGCAGCAAACACAAATAATAACTTCTTCATTGTTTTTTGTTTAACTATTAAATAATCAAAAATAACTTTTGTTTTTATCAACGCATGCAAAGTAACTAAAAAAAACGCTAACTACCAAGTATTTTTGTAAAAAAACGTGTTAAAAGCGTATTTTTATGTTCCTCTAGTGCATTTTTCGCACTGCTTTACTGCTGCTTAATAATTTTAGCACCCTCTTTTAGAGCCTCCATGTTCAGAGGTATCAATCCGTGATGGCGCTCAGGAAGAGTCTTGAAGAGTGCCTTCTCCACACCCTTGTCGCTCACAACAGGAGCCACTTTGAGCAGGCCACCAAGTACAATCATGTTGAACACCTTACCATTCTTCATCTCCGCAGCCTTGTCCATCGCATTAATCTCATAAACAGTAATATCCTTACGAGTAGGCTTATTGATAATGCCGAAACCATCGTAAATCAAAATTCCCCCAGGCTTAATCTTGGGTTCAAACTTCTCCAACGAAGGCTGATTCAGCACAACGGCAATATCATACTTACTAAGAATAGGCGAAGAGATGCGCTCGTCGCTCACAATTACCGTCACGTTAGCCGTACCACCACGCTGCTCGGGTCCATAGGCGGGCATCCAAGTAACCTCCTTGTCCTCCATCAGTCCTGAATAGGCCAGAATCTTACCCATTGAGAGTACGCCCTGACCACCAAAACCTGAAATAATTATCTCTTTCTTCATCTTTTCTTAACTCTTAATTCTTAACTCTTAATCAAAGATTTGTAGTGTCTTTGAGGTCACCTTTGGGATAGAAGGGGAACATATTCTCCTTCATCCATTCATTAGCCTTAGCTGGGGTCAGTTTCCAACCGCTGTTACAGGTAGAGACAAACTCCACAAGACTCGAACCCTTACCAGCCATCGAAGCCTCAAAAGCCTTACGCAGCGCCTTCTTGGCCTTATTGATAGAGGCTACAGACTCTACACTCTGACGAGTTACATAGCAAGTTCCCTCCAAACCTGCTGCGATATCAGCCATCTTCAGGGGATAACCATGCAACTGAGGATCACGTCCATAAGGACAGGTAGAAGTCTTCTGACCAATCAGTGTGGTAGGAGCCATCTGACCACCTGTCATACCATAGATAGCATTGTTAACAAAGATAATCACAATGTTCTCGCCACGGTTCAGGGCATGGATGGTCTCACAGGTGCCAATACAAGCCAAGTCACCATCGCCTTGATAGGTAAATACCAGTCGGTCGGGCCATGTGCGCTTGATACCTGTGGCCAGTGCTGGTGCTCGACCATGGGCAGCCTCCTGCCAGTCTATATCTATATAGTTGTACGCGAAGACGGCACAGCCCACAGGCGATACACCGACAGCCTTGTCGGCCATACCCATCTCCTCAATCACTTCGGCAACCAGCTTGTGCACCACGCCATGACTGCAGCCAGGGCAGTAGTGCATATTGTTGTCGTTCATCAACGTCGGCTTCTTGCAGACGATGTTCTCTGGTTGAACTATCTGATTTCTATCCATTGTCAATTATCAATTATCAATTGTCAATTAGCTTTGCTTGCAAAGCGTTAACGATTTCCTCAGGATCTGGCACGATACCTCCCAGACGTCCGAACTGTTCTACAGGCACAGTTCCGTTCACCGCCAGGCGAACATCCTGTACCATCTGTCCAGCATTAATCTCAGCGACCAGGATACCCTTCACCTTCTTCGACAATGCAGCAATCTGCTTCTCCGGGAATGGGAACAAGGTGATAGGACGGAACAAACCAACCTTGATACCATGCTCACGGGCTATCTCAACACTTTTCTCAGCAATACGAGCAGCACTGCCGAAGGCAACAATAGCATACTCAGCATCATCTAAGTGCTGCTCTTCAAAGCGCACCTCGTTCTCCTGAATCTTGCGATATTTCTCCTGCAAGGCCAGATTACGCTGCTCCATAATCTCAGGTTTCAGTTCCAGCGAGGTTATCACCACGCGCTCACGATTCTTTGGCTTACCAGTAGAGGCCCAAGGACACTGCTTGATGACTTCCTCATCAGTACGACGGGGCTTAAACGGCGGCAGTACCACCTTCTCCATCATCTGACCAATGACACCATCACTCAGAATCATAGCAGGGTTGCGATACTTGAAAGCCAATTCAAAGGCGAGGTCTACGAAGTCAGCCATCTCCTGAACAGAAGACGGAGCCAAAACAATCACCTTGTAGTCGCCATTACCTCCACCACGGGTAGCCTGAAAATAGTCACCCTGCGAAGGCTGAATGGTTCCCAAACCAGGACCGCCACGTTGCACGTTGACAAACACGCCAGGCACCTCAGCACCAGCCATGTAGGTAATACCCTCCTGCATCAGGGCTATGCCAGGCGATGACGATGATGTCATTGCACGCTTACCAGCACCAGCAGCACCGTACACCATATAAATAGATGCCAACTCGCTCTCAGCCTGCACCACCTGCATACCAGTGGTCTCCCAAGGCTTCAACTCAGCCAGCGTCTCAATTACCTCACTCTGCGGAGTAATAGGATAGCCGAAATAGCCGTCGCATCCGCAACGAATAGCAGCATGGGCAATAGCCTCATTGCCTTTCATCAATACAACTTCCTTTTCCATCATTACTCTTCCATTTTTTTACGATACACGGTGATACAACCGTCAGGGCAGACAATGCCACACGAAGCACAGCCCACGCAGGCTTCCTCGTTCGCAGCCTCCACATACGGATAACCATGCAGATTCACTTTGTTGGCCAGGGCGATAACCTTTTGGGGGCAAGCAATGATGCACAATTGGCATCCTTTACACCTCTCGGTATCCACAACGATGGCGCCTTTCATTTTTGCCATATTTATTTAGTTTAATGCATTAAGTTCTTACAAAAACAGCTGCAAAGATAATAATTTGTAAGCAAAACGCAAAAGAAAAATGTTTTTTTCTTTCTTTTTCATACAATTACCTATCTTTCCACAATTATTGTTTAAGGGTTATACATATCCTTGCAGTAGTAGGCCATAATGTCGTCAAGCATGCGCTTGGCCTCAACAGCAGGACTGTTGGGGTCAAGTTCTATAGCCTGTATGTAGCAGTTGATGGCTTCGTGCCACTGTCCTGTTTTACGAGCCTCATTGCCTTGCTGGTACCATTGTTCAGCAGTCATTACTTATAGTATTCTTTCTTACCTGCAGCAAGGGTATTCTTCATCAACGAGCAGATAGTCATAGGACCTACGCCACCAGGTACGGGAGTGATATACGAGCACTTGGGAGCCACCTCGTCGAACTTAACATCGCCATTCAGACGGAAACCGCTCTTGCGGGTAGCGTCGGGCACGCGGGTAGTACCAACGTCAACGATGACAGCACCATCCTTGACCATATCGGCAGTGACGAAGTCGGGCTGACCAATGGCAGCAATAATAATATCTGCCTCCTGACACTCTTTTTTTAACGTCTTGGAGCGTGAGTGACAGACAGTAACTGTTGCGTCGCCATACTGTTTCTGCATCATGAGTTGAGCCATAGGCTTGCCCACAATGTTGGAACGTCCAAGAATGACACACTTCTTACCGCTGGTCTCAATGCCATAGCGCTTCAGAAGGGTGATAATACCCAATGGTGTGGCAGAGATGAAGCAAGGCAGACCAATAGCCATGCGACCAACGTTAATGGGATGGAATCCGTCGACATCCTTGCGGTAGTCTATGGCCTCAATGATTTTCTGTTCATCGATATGCTTAGGAAGAGGCAGCTGTACGATGAAGCCGTCAACATCATTGTCGCGATTTAATCGCGACACACAATCAAGCAGTTCCTGCTCGGTGATGTTGTCTTCATAGCGGATGAGCGTCGACTTGAAGCCACACGCCTCGCATGCCAGCACCTTATTCTTCACATACGTTTCCGAACCGCCATCGTGACCGACCAATACGGCTGCCAAGTGGGGCTGTTTGCCGCCACGGGCTACAATCTCTTTTACCTCTTCGGCAATTTCAGCCTTGATGGCTGTTGCCGTTGCTTTTCCGTCAATTAACTGCATATCTTTAGAATGGTTTGTTTCCACGCATCTTCATGGCGGCAGCCATCTGTGCCATCTTCGACGCACCGCCACCAGTCATCATACGCATAACCTTTCGGGTCTGATCAAACTGCTTCAGCAGGCGGTTGACCTCCTCAATCTTGGTACCCGAACCCTTGGCAATGCGCAACTTGCGGCTCTGGTTAATGATATCCGGATTCTGACGCTCCTTGGGGGTCATCGACTGGATGATAGCCTCGATACCCTTGAAAGCGTTGTCATCGATATCGACATCCTTCAGTGCCTTACCCACACCAGGAATCATGCTGGCGAGGTCCTTGATGTTACCCATCTTCTTGATCTGCTGAATCTGCCCCATGAAGTCGTCGAAGTCGAACTTATTCTTGCGAATCTTCTTCTCCAAGCGTTTAGCCTCTTCCTCGTCAAACTGCTCCTGTGCACGTTCAACAAGTGAGACAATGTCACCCATACCCAAGATACGGTCGGCCATACGCTCAGGATGGAACACGTCGAGTGCTTCCATCTTCTCGCCAGTACCCACAAACTTGATAGGTTTGGTGACAACGGTGCGGATGCTGAGGGCAGCACCACCACGGGTGTCGCCGTCGAGCTTGGTAAGTACCACACCATCGAAGTCCAAACGGTCGTTGAACTCCTTGGCAGTATTGACAGCATCCTGACCAGTCATGGCATCTACCACGAACAGTGTCTCGTCAGGATGGACAGCGTCCTTCAGTGTAGCAATCTCGTTCATCATCTCCTCGTCGACGGCCAGACGACCGGCTGTATCGATGATGACGACATTGTAATTCTTCTGCTTGGCTTCGCGGATGGCGTTCTGGGCAATCTCTACAACGTTTTTGTTGTCAGGCTCAGAGTAGACGGGCACGCCGACACTCTCACCCACCACATGCAACTGCTGGATAGCGGCAGGACGATAGACGTCGCAGGCCACGAGCAGCGGACTCTTGTGCTGCTTGGTCTTCAGCATGTTAGCCAACTTACCAGAGAACGTAGTTTTACCACTACCCTGCAAGCCAGACATCAGCACGATAGCAGGGCGCCCCTCCAACTGGAGTTCCACGGCCTTACCACCCATCAACTCTGCCAGTTCGTCGTGGACAATCTTGACCATCAACTGGCTAGGCTTGATAGCGGTAAGCACATTCATGCCCAGCGCCTTCTGCTTGACGGTATCGGTAAACTGCTTGGCTACCTTATAGTTCACGTCAGCATCCAACAGCGCCTTACGAACGTCCTTCAAGGTCTCGGCAACATTAATCTCGGTGATTTTTCCTTCACCTTTCAGTATCTTGAACGACCGTTCCAGTCGTTCACTCAAATTCTCAAACATATTATATAATTGCAATTATTGAGGTGCAAAGGTACAAATAAGTGAGCACAATACAAAACAAAACACAAAAAAAATGAGACTCACCCAAAAGATGAATCTCATTTTTACCTGTTATCTTCAGAATGTATAGCCTAATGTCAAGAGCACTTGATGGCGCTTGTTTTCTACAGAAACTGACGTTGGTGTAATATCAATCTGTTCAACAGCAATAGCGCCTTTTCCGTCTTCATCGTAATAATAGTCACCCCATGCGCTTTGGAACGGATAGAAAGTACCCTTACGAACACTATATTGATAAGCCAGATCCACACTAAAGTTATTGTAGCGATAGCCGAAACCACATGTCAGACGATTCGTTGCCTTCCAGTTGGTAAAGTCCGTTGCCGAAGCGCAGTTAGTACCATAGGAGTCAATGTCGAAGTCTTTGCTGCCATTCTCTTTATACATGGGCGATGCGTAGTTGTAACCAAAACGTACAGCAAAATTCTTGTCGATTTTCACCTCTGCACCCAATTTCAGTTGCAGAACACCCTTCAGCGTTTCTGCCGTATGGCGATTCATTTCTACATCACTCTCACTATTCGTCGTTGTGGTATCGTAATAGTAGTCGTAGTATTCATCAGTAATTTCCCGAGTGTCCATACTACTATAATCAGCATACTCAAGACCTGCACCCAAAGCAATAAACTGGTCAATAGTATGACCCAAGCTGAGTCCGAATTTCCAAGGTGTATAGAGTTTAAACTCGTAACTGCTCTTGGCGACATAATTCGGGTTAGGACCACGATACTCAGTATTATTAATGAGACGTGTGGAACTCTGCGACTTCAACTTATAAAAGGTGGGGGTTGCAACAGAAAGACCGATGCGGAATGGAGAAGACTCGATAGGCCGGAAGATAATACCCGCCTTAATATCTACGCCAGTACCCGTAATAGTACGCTCGTCACTAACAGTCACCTGACCAGCAGGCACATTGCCCTCCTTCAACAGACTCTCTGTATACTCGCTCAATCCTTTGTAATGGACATCATGTATGCCAACTGTCAAACCGAGATAAACACGGTTATTGATGTTGCCCGAAAGGTTCATGTCGTACTCACCGATATATCCCGTATTAGCACGGTTCATCATAAAATCGGAGGCAGCATTCCAACACGGATTCTCACTATTACCATCCAAGATAAAAGTATTATAATAAAGGTTGTCCAACTGGTTGGTCCACCAGGCAGTGCCCATAGCGTCTTTCTTATCGTACAAGTAAGTCGAGGTACCTGTTTGGGGGTCATTCTCACCAATAGCCTTCACGTGCGACAGACCATTCTGCGAACTGTTGCCATCCAACTGACCTGCTGCCGCCAGAATATAGTTAAAGTTCTGGCTCTTATGGAAGTTGAAGGCAAAGTTGAAGAACGAGGTTTTATTGGTACGATTAGACCACACAAAACCTATCTGGTCAAACGAAGCATTGGTTTTATCCCCCGTACGGAAGTTCTTGGCGCCCTCTTGCGAAACGATGCCAAACGATGTGCTCACCATGCTGTGGCGAAACATACCGATGCCTGCCGGATTGGTTGATATCGTGGAGATATCAGCTCCCAGAGCGTCCATAGCACCGCCCATAGCTACATAGCGGGCTGTACCGTTAAGGTCTGTCTCCATCAGACGTGCATTCTCATAAGTCTCTTGAGCCGAGACTGGCAGAGTAGCCAGCACACTGGTTATCATGATAGCAAACTTTTTCATAGCTGTAAAAAATTATGAATTAAACAATATTGAAGGATTATGGTGCTTCTATTATCTGCGACTGCCACTTCTGCCGCCGCCACCGCCGCCACCGCTACGCATTCCACCGCCGCTGCTGCTGCGCATACCGCTACCGCCACCGAACGAGGAACGTGATCCACTATAGCTGGAGTTGCTGCTGGAGCGTGATCCGCTGCCAAACGACCCTGTATTATAGGTTGAGCGCGAACCCGATCCGACATTTCCAGAACGTACGTTGATACGTCGGCCGTCACTCATACGACGAGTACCATTATTAGAGTAGTTACGACGATTATAGTAGTTTACACTTGCAGACTTGGTATACTGGCCTCTATGTCCACGTCCACCTTTATAATAAATAGGAGCGTAATAGCCATAGTAGCCCCAAGGACGATAGTAGGAACCATACCAGCCATAGCGCCACGACGACCAGCCATAGTAGCCACCATAATACCAGGGATCATACCACGGGTCATACCAAGAAGCATACCAGGGATCGTACCACGTACTGTACCAGCCATAGCGGCCATAGTACCATGGCGATGTCCAGCGACCGTCACGATAACCCTCCCAGTAAGCTTGACTGGGACTATAGTCATCGAAGCGTGATAACTGACGCGTATACTTGTAGTCGTCAGACTCCACTTCCTTTCCTAACGAGTCGATAGGTGTAACTGTTGATGACAGACGACCATTGTAGTCGTCCACGCTACGGTTAGAACCCGAATAGTAAGTATTCTGAGGGATACCATAGCGTTCTGCATCCTTAGCTACGTTCTCTTTCGTAGGAACGAAGTACATATCATCGTCCTGTGCCATCAGCGAAAGTGGCAAGGAACAAACTGCTGTTATAAGAATCCACTTTTTCATAGCTTTTCCTGTTTTATACTTGTTCACGTTGCAAAAATACAACTAATTTCTATGCAAAAATAGGGAAAAACCCTAAGAGAGCATAGGTTTTTCCCTATTTTTTGTAATTTTGTGGGCAAATTTAACATCTTATGAAGTATTACGAGGTTGATTTCACCATGCAGCCCTGCACGCAGGACGCACAGGATATCCTCTCTGCACTGGCAGGAGAGGCAGGTTTCGAAACGTTTGAAGAGACAGCAACAGGTCTGAAGGGCTATGTACAGCAGGCGCTGTTTGACGAAGAAGTCCTCCAACAAGTGCTCGAAGGGTTCCCTTTCGAGAATGTCGCACTCACCTACTCTATCCAGGAGGCAGAAGACAAAGACTGGAACGAGCAGTGGGAACAAGAGGGTTTTGAACCGATCAGCCTTCCCCTACCCCCTTCCAAAAGGAAGGGGAACCTAATTATCCACGATGGTCGCCATCTACCTTCAGACATCAGCCTTCAGCCATCTTCCATCATGATTGAAATAGACGCCCATCTGGCTTTTGGCACGGGCACCCATGAGACTACCCGCATGATTTGCAGCACATTATTAGAAATGGAATTAGCGGGCACGCGCGTGCTCGACTGCGGCTGTGGCACTGGTATCCTGGGCATCTGCGCACTGAAGGTAGGCGCAGCGAGTGTGGTATGCTATGACATTGACGAGTGGAGTGCAGACAATACGCGCCACAATGCCGTCATCAACCATGTGGACGACCATCTCACCGCGCTCTGTGGCGACGCCAATGTGCTCAGCGGCTTTTCCGCAGAGTTCAACGTTGTCCTTGCCAACATTAACCGCAACATTCTACTGAACGACATGGAGCGCTTCCGCAGCGTGATGGCTCCACACGCACAACTCGTCCTCAGCGGTTTCTATAAAAATGACTGTGCCCTGCTCGAAAGCAAGGCACAATCACTTGGTTTATCCTTAAAGGCTACCCGCACCGATGGCGACTGGGCATGCCTTCTGTTCTCACTTGATTAGAAGAAGAGGTAGCGGTTGTCTACCACATCAGCCTTCAGGTACATCTCGTTCATGAAACGGCCGGCAGCCTGCTGAGCCTGCTGCTGCAGCTGCTTCATCTGCTGCTTCTCGTCGAGCTTAGCACCCTCACGCTGTTTCTTGGACAGTACCTGGAAGAGGTATGCACCACCATTACCCTTGACAACTGTGGGGCTGAACTGTCCCTGCTTAACAGCAGCAACAGCACCACTCAGAGCGGGTTCGCTGGCACCTGCAGCCTGTACAAAGACAGGAGCAGAGAAGGTAATCTGACGAACGCTGTCAATAACAGCACCCTTCTGCTTGGCAGCAGCGATGTCCTTAACACCAGCCAGCTGAGCAGCAGCCTTCTCAAACTTCTTGTCGCGTGTAACCTCCATCTTCAGCTGATCCTTCACGCTCTCCATAGCACGATAGCCTGCCTCGTGAACACCAGTCAGAGCAACTACCAGCAGGTGATCGTTGTTGCCACACTCATAGAGAGGAGAAACCTCACCAGCCTTAGCGTCAAAAATCCACTTCATAGCCTCGCGAGTAGCACGCAGACCAGCTACGTTGTGCTCAGAGCTATACAGGTCGTTACGTTCCTGAACGCGGAAACCGAACTTCTGAGCATTCTTCTCCAGACCTTCCAGCGTCTTGTTCTCGCTGACATACTGGCTGAAGTTGTTATAAGCATTAGAATAGGTTGTCTTAGAGAAATCGATAGTGTGCTTTACAACAGCAACGTCAAACTTGTTAACCATAGCCTTGCGGTTAGTAACCTGCAGAACGATGTTACCCTGAGAGAACTGGAGGTTCTTCAACTCACCGACACCCAGCGTGTTAAGAGCCTGAATGTACTCCTTTGTATCAGCATCAACAGTCTGAGCACGCTCATACATTGCAGAGGTCATCCACTGCTTCTCGCCAGTCTGGTTATATTTCTTAGCCAGCACCTCGAAGTCTGCACCACCATTCAGAGCGGTATAGATGCTATCAGCCAGCTTGTGAGCTTCCTCAGCAGTAGCACCACCAACCTGAATCTGACGATACTCTACAGAGTCGGGCAGCTGTACCTTGTTGATGAGTTTTACAACATTCAAAGTATTGTCATATGCAGTCTCGAAGGGTGCAGAAACCTGACCAATCTGCATAGAGTCAATCTTCACTGCGATGTCGTTGGGGAAAGCATTACGAGTAGCAGCAATACCAGTATAGGCAATCTGTGACTGAGCCTTGCGAACAACTTCGCTAGCAGCCATACCATTCTCCAACTGCTGCTGAGCCTCCTTCATAGTCTTCATCAGTGCATCGCGGTCAGCCTTAGAGGCTACTACCTGGAAGTCGACATACTTGATATCACGGCTCTCTACATACTGCTTGAACTGTTCCTTCTTCTCGTTGTACTTAGCTTTCAGGTCTGCATCGCTTACCTCAACATCAGCATCTTTAATAGAGTTATAAGGAACGGTAGCCAACAAAATGTCGCTCTCCTCGTTCTGACCGGCAAAAGCCATCTTAGCAGAGATGGGGTTCGACAGCAGAGACTGGGCGAACAGACTCTGGTACTTCTGAGCGAGCAACTGCTGACGCAGTGTCTTCTCAATGAACTTCCAGTAGTTGTAAATACGAGTGTACTGCTCCATCATCTGCGCATTACCACCCTGCTCTTGCTGCTTCTTATAGTCTGCCAAGAACTTGGTGAGCTGGCTGACGTCAAAGCGACCAGTCTGCTGATTGACAAACGGAGTCTGCATCAGCATACCATTGGTACCAGCCTTCAGTACATTCTGCAACTCCTCGTCAGTAACGGTCAGGCCCACCTTCTTAGCTTCTGTTTCCAGAATGGTGTTGTTGACAAACTGCTGCCAAACCTGATCCTTCACCTGGTTGAGTTCCTCTTCAGAGAGGTTGTCTCTACCCTGAGTCATCTTGATAACTTCCTGATACTCGTCAACAAGACTCTGGAAGTCCTGTACAGAGATTTTCTTACCTAACACTTCGCCTACTTGCTGACGGCGCTCGTTGCCAGTAGCCTCGCACGAACGGAACATCTCTTCGGCAATGAATGCAAACAGGGCCAGACCAATCACCGTAGCGAGTACTGGGCCCCAGCTTCTGATTTTTCCAATTGCTGCCATTTGATTTTTATAGTTTTTTATTTTTTAATTGTTTCTCTCTTTGTTGAATTTTAGATTCAGCCTGCAAAGTTAGCAAATTTCATTGAAATAGCGGCATCTTTTGGCAAAAAAATGCCCTACTCCACGACTTTTAGGCGTACTAACTCGATTTTTGTCATTGTATTTTTAATGATTTTGAACTCAAAACGCCCAATTTTCACCACTTCATTGAGTTTCGGGAAGCTCTGATATTCATGCAGAATGAGTCCTCCAACTGTCATATAGTCGTCGTTCTCCGGCAAGTCGAGGCCGAAGAGTTCGTTGACCTTTTCTATCTCCAGACGTGCCGACAAGAGGTAGTCACCATCATTAAGCACCTTGGCGACATACTTTGTATTGTCATGTTCATCCTCAATATCTCCGAAAATTTCCTCAACGATATCCTCCAGCGATACGATACCGCTGGTACCCCCAAACTCGTCGACGACAACACCCAACGATTTCTTCTGCTGCAGGAAAATCTGCATCAGCTTACGTGCTGCCATCGTCTCTGGGACATAGGGCATCTGCTGTATATGTTTTGAAATATCAGAGACATGCTTGAACATCTCCGACGAATGGATGTATCCAATGATATGGTCTATGTCCTCGCGGTAGACGATAATCTTGGAGTGTCCACTCTCCACAAACTTATTCTTCAGTTCATCAACGGTACAGTCGTCAATGTCTATAGCATCAATCTCCGTACGAGGTACCATGCAGTCGCGCACCTTTGTGTCGGCAAAGTCCAGCGCATTATGGAAAATCTTGACTTCCTCTTCTATCTCGTCCTCATCTTTCGCATTATCAATGCTCGACTGCACCAAAAAGTCCAAGTCCACTTTCGTAAACGCCTTGTCGTCGCTCTCTTTAGGCAGTTTTACGCCGATAATACGTAACAGTCCACGCGACAACAGCGTAGCAAAGCGCGATATAGGGTACAGCACCACATAGCACAGATAGGCAGGTAGTGCGAAGATTGTCAACATGGTATTCGGATTTGACTTGAAGATTGTCTTTGGCAGGAATTCTCCTGTAAAAAGTACCACGACAGTAGACAACAGTGTGTCTGCCATTACGCGCATACCATCGCTGAGCGAATAGAACAATGTCTGGTCAAAAATCTTGGCAAAGAGAATACCGTAAATAACCAGCGAAATATTGTTACCCACCAACATTGTTGACACAAAGTTGTTAGGATGGCGATAGAACACATCGATAGCACGCTGTGCCAAACCATTCTTCTCTCTGTCCATCTCTGCACGCAGGCGGTTACTTGATACGAAAGCTATCTCCATACCAGAGAAGAAAGCCGAGAAGGCCATCGTCACCAAGATTCCTATAATAAGATTCGTCATGGCTGGTACGTTGATTTTTGATTAGCTTTATGGCGTACGGCAGCCTGACGGACAGGTATCTGGAACGCGGTATCTGCCTTTTGGCTGTCAGCCTTGGGCTGCTGGCCGTTAGCCGCTGGTGTTTGGTTGTTGGCTGGTTGTTGGCTATCGCCCTCCATATCTTCCGACTGGAATGAGCCCACCGAATTCTTCACCTCATAATGAGCCATATGCTCATCACTGCGGAAATAAGTTCCTTCCAATGTACGCTCTGGGGTCACAACGCGCGAGAACTTGTTAGAATAGAACTCATGTTTTATGCCGTCCCACCACAGTTCATCGCTGTTGAAGATTAGCCCGTTAACATTGCGGATAGACACGCGTCCACGCAACTCCCATAACTTCTGCTGGTCAAAATACCATGCAGAATCGGCACTGATATAGCCCTCGATATGGAAGTTCTCATCAAACTGCTCCATGAAGATACCCTTTTCGAATGTCCAGCGTGGAGGGTTCTTAATGGTATTGACGTCCCAACGTTCTGTAACGATGCGGTACTTGATGACGCCAGAGTCAGAGATGAGCGTGTTGACACCATAGCTCACCATCATCGATGCCGAGTCACGGTCACGAACGGCAGCTGCCGTGTGCGCTTTTTGTTCCGTACACGACAGCACCATGAGCAACATGCCCACGCCGAAGAGGTATAATATGTTTAGTCGACCTTCCATTTAGCAAACCAGCGTTCATTGAACGTCAGTCCGATATTAATGCGGAACATATTCTCCTTAATCAGGTCGCAACCCGTGGTGCGCACCCATTGTGCACTAATATTCAGCGTTGAGCGGTTATTCCAGGAGTTATAAAGAGGTATACCGAAACCAGCACTTACCGACAACTCTCCGGGACCGTCTTGCGTACCTATTTTATAATAAGGGGTAGCATAGCTAACACCCATTCGGTAGTGTACCAGCTGATAGAACTTACGTCCCATGGGGTTAGGCATCCAGTCTACACCAGCAGCAATCCTATGGCGATCCTTAAAGTAGTCGCCCTGCAACTTATAGCTGCCCTTGCCATTCAAATTGCTAAACACCGGGTAGTCCAGCAAACTCCACTTCTGCAAATTGTAGTCTAAGGCAAGCGTCAGGCTGTGCTTGTGCAGAACCGAAGCACCCAAGCCAAAAGTGAAGGGGATGCTGAGCGCATTCGCTGCAGTCATGGTTGAGCTGGTCACTGAAGTGTTCGACGTACTGCTGTTCAGCGTATTTAATTCAGCATCAGCACCTAACTTATGACCCAGACCGAACGTAGCACCGATGGTCAGCAAGTCTGTCTTGCTCACCGGCTGCTGCCACTGTGCACCGAAGTCCAACTTATAACTGCTGACCGATGTCTCGTATGATCTTGTCTCTGAGTTGTAGTCCGACTCACTAAGATTCATGGTGATAGTCTTGGAATAATTGCCCCAGAAATAGGAGACGTTAACGCCCAACGACAGATTTCTCGTCAACTGCCAACCAGCACCGACAAAGAACTGCGAAAAACCTCCCGAACCATTATAGGAGAGCATTGACGTGGTCGTTCCCTCCTCAGTAGTGTTGATAGTTCCTTTATGTGAATAGGAATAGCCAATATTAGAATAAGGTACAACACCGAGGGCTACGCCCACGTGGGGCAGCAGACGGAAACCGGCAACGGCATAGTCAAAATTACCCGTCTTTTTATTCATGCTTACGCCGCCCTCTTTATAGTTGGCTATCTGTCCTGTTACACCAGCATCAATCAACATAGTCAGCGAGTCGATGGCGGAATAGGACGCAGGATTCTGCATATTGACATATTTTCCACTTCTAAGTCCATAGGCCACACCACCCATACCGCGGTTAAAGCCTAATGACTGATCTGAGAGGATGCCTAAGCCGTACTGACTGTAGGGCGATAGCGTCGTGCTCACCTGTGCCATTGAGGGCAGCAGTGCCATACCTGCCAGCAAGCTTACTATAATGCGTTTCTTCATCTTTCGTTCTTTAATGAAATCTTTTTTCGGAGTGCAAAGGTACAAATTAGCACGAAGAATACAAAATAAATATACGAATTTTAATTTTTTATTAAAAAAAATCATACTAAACGTACGATAAGTGGAAAATAAAGGCTAATTTTGCAGCGTGAAATACTTGAAGATGATTACAAACGCCCTCAGAGGGGGGCTCATACTATTCGCTATGACCATACAGAATACAGCGCTGGCACAAGAACCCAAGTTGCCGCCGATGGATTCTGTAGAGATTAGTCTGCTTACTTGTCAGCCTCACGATGAGGTCTATAGCCTCTATGGCCATACTGCCATCCGCTACCGCGAATTGACGCGTGGCGGCATTGATGCTGCCTTCAACTATGGCGTTTTCAACTACGATGCGCCTTTCTTTGTTGTCCGCTTTGTCTTTGGACTTACCGACTACGAATTGGGAGCCTACCCCACCCAACTCTTCCAAAAAGAGTATCGGCATTTTGGCAGTATGGTGACCGAGCAAGTACTTAATCTCACCAACGACGAGAAGCTGCAATTACGACAGGCACTCATTGACAATCTGCGCCCGGCGAACTGTGTCTACCGCTATAACTACTTCTACAACAACTGCACGACAAAGGCTCGCGATATCATAGAGCGTCATATCAATGGAAAGTTGCAATATGCTGAACGTGAAGATTATACGCCGACATACAGAGAGATGGTTCACGCCATGACGCGCAACCATCCCTGGTCCCGCTTCGGCAACGACCTGTTGCTTGGCATCCAGGCAGACAGCAAGACCACCTTGCGTCAGCAGGAGTTCTTACCCGACAATCTGCTGTACGACTTCGACCACGCCCAGATTTATGCTAACGGCCAATATCGTCCATTAATCAAAGAGCGCCGCACCGTTGTACCCGCAGGTGTACAGCTGATACACAACAGTTTTCCGCTAACCCCTATCCTGTGCGGCTACATCCTGTTGGCTATCGGTTTGTTACTCTTTCTTGCACAGTGCTTTACACGTCGTGTCATCATCGTATGGGAAGCGTTGCTGATGGGATTGTCTGGTATTATTGGCATGGTGTTGTTCTTGATGCTGTTCTCCCAACATCCTACGGTACGCATCAACCTACAGATACTCTTTTTCAACCCCGTACATCTGTTCTACTTATGGCCCGTCATCAAGGGCAGACAGACCCGCTACTGGATGATTTGTCCCGTTATGGTTCTCTTGTTCCTTGCAGGCAGTCTGTTCCAGTCTTATGCTGAGGGGCTCTATTCTTTGGCACTATGTTTGCTACTGCAATCCATCATACATCTATTCTTCCGCAAGAAAAATGAGCAATAAATACATCTATATAACCCTGATCTCCGCATTGGCCTTTGGCAACGAAGCTGTCGCACAAGCCGTTCCACAAGCACCTAAGTTGGTGGTGTCCATCACTGTCGACGAGTTGCGCACAGACCATCTGGAGACATTCTCACCGCTTTACGGTCCTAACGGTCTGCGTCGGCTGTTGACAGAGGGAACGTTCTACACCAATGCCTCATACAACTTCACCCCTGTAGACCGTTCCTCGGCAGCTGCCACGCTGTCTACAGGTACTACGCCCTACTACCACGGCATTACTGGTGAGGAATGGCTCGACCGCAACACGTTACGCCCTGTGCGGGCCGTCCACGACCAGCGCCAGGGCTACTCGCCCCGACAGTTAGGTACCTCTACGCTGGGCGATGAGCTGAAGATAGCCTCCAATGGTGTCTCGCGCGTTTTTGCCTTTGCCGCAACACCCGATAATGCCATTCTGTCAGCCGGTCACGCTGCCGATGGTGCTGCCTGGATACAGTCAGGCCAATGGGTTATAAGCAGCTATTACGAACCCGTTAACCAATGGCTGCGTGGCTTTGCCCGCCTCTACAAGCCCATCGTAAAACAGAAGGCCGATGCTGCAAAGAAGGGTACCAAAAATAAAAAGACTGCTGCAATCAACAAGAGCGTCACCATTGATGCCAATGCTAGCGTTACCGATATATCATTGGAATGTCTGTCAAATGGCGGTATGGGCCTTGACGATAAACCCGACCTGCTCAGCATAGGCTACTCTGTTACTCCCAATATGGAGGGCTATGCAGCGCTTGACCGCACCATCTCCGTGCTCGTCGACAGCATCAGCCGCCGCTTTCCCTTGGACCGCGTGCTTTTTGTACTTACCAGTACAGGGTCTGCACGTGTAGAGAATGAACAGAACAACAACGAGAAATACCGTATTCCTACGGGTAAGTTCGATATACAGCGCACAGCCAACCTGCTGAACATGTACCTCGGCGCCTCTTTTGGCACCGCCCAGTATGTTGAGTCAATCTACCGCAACCAACTATTCCTGGACCACAAGTTGCTGGAGCGTAAAAACATCAATACGGGCGACCTCCTGCGCCGTGCTCAGGAGTTCATCATGCAACTGTCCGGTGTGCGTAATGTCTACACCGCTAACCAACTGATTACCAGCGACAGCTATCAGTTGGAGCGCATTCGCAACGGCTTCAATGTCGAGAAGTGCGGCGACCTGCTCATAGACATTGCCCCAGGCTGGGAACTCGTCAACGAGAGCAACCACAAATCAACGACATCACGCGTCAGCAACATCCCCTTCCCCATCATTTTCTTCGGGGCTGGTGTTAAGTCACAGCGTGTACAAACTCCTGTCACTACGGATGCCATTGCGCCCACCATTGCACGCATCATCCGCATCAGAGCCCCCAATGCTTGCTCTTCAGAACCTCTTTTTTAGTCATTAATAAGGTTAAAAAATAAAAGAGGTAAGCAGAAGTACGGAAATTTTTTCGTACCTTTGCAGCCGTTGTAATCAAACCAATCATAGTAAATCGACAAAATCAGTAAATAAAAGATATGAATTTCAACAAGTTTTTACGTTCGCTGTTTGGCGACAAGTCCTCACGCGACATGAAGCTCATCCAGCCATTGGTAGAAAAGGTGAAAGCCGTCTACCCAGAGGTACAGAAGCTCGACAACGACGCCCTTCGTCAACGTACAAAGGACATACAGCACCAGGTACAAGACTCTGCCAAAGCACAGAAAGAAGAGATTGAGAAACTCAAGGCAACCATCGAGGAGACGCCCATTGACGAGCGCGCCGACATCTTCGCCCAAATAGACAAGCTGGAGAAAGAAGTGCTCGACATCTACGAGAAGGCCCTCGACGAGGTTATGCCAGAGGTATTCGCCATTGTCAAGGAGACTGCCCGCCGCTTTGCCGAGAACGAGGATACCGTTGTCACCGCTACCGACTTCGACCGTGAGTTGGCTGCCGACCCCAACAAGGACTTCATCACCATCGATGGCGACAAGGCCATCTATCACAACCACTGGACAGCCGGTGGCAACGACTTGAAATGGGAGATGGTACACTACGACGTACAGCTCTTCGGTGGTACCGTACTCCATCAGGGTAAGATTGCCGAGATGGCTACCGGTGAAGGTAAGACGCTCGTCGCTACCCTCCCTGTCTTCCTCAACGCTCTGACAGGCAATGGTGTTCACGTAGTAACCGTGAACGACTATCTGGCCAAGCGTGACTCTGAATGGATGGGTCCGCTCTACATGTTCCACGGTCTCTCTGTCGACTGTATCGACAAGCACCGTCCAAATTCTGAGGAACGCCGCCGTGCCTACCAGGCTGATATCACCTTCGGTACGAACAACGAGTTCGGCTTCGACTATCTCCGCGACAACATGGCCATCTCGCCCAGCGACCTCGTACAGCGCGCCCACAACTACGCCATCGTCGATGAGGTCGACTCCGTGCTGATTGACGATGCCCGTACACCGCTTATCATCTCTGGTCCTGTGCCCAAGGGCGACGATCAGATGTTCGAGGAGTACCAGCCCCTGGTCGAGAAACTCGTTGGTGTACAGAAGCAGTTGGCTACCCAGTATCTGGCTGATGCCAAGCAGAAGATTGCCGAAGGCCGTGAAAAGAACGACCAGAAGCTGCTCGACGAGGGTTTCCTGGCACTCTACCGTTCTCATAAGTCCATGCCTAAGAACAAGCCCCTCATCAAGTTCCTCTCTGAGGACGGCATCAAGAGCGGTATGCTCAAGACTGAGGAGACCTATATGGAGAACAACAACCGCCGCATGCCGGAGGTCGTCGAGCCCCTCTATTTCGTGGTCGACGAGAAGCTAAACTCCTGCGATCTCACCGACAAGGGTACTGCCTGGCTGGCTAAGCAGGTGGGCGATGCAGAGCTCTTCGTCCTGCCCGATATCACCTCACAACTCTCTGCCTTGGAGGGCGACACCTCACTCTCTGACGAGGAGCGCATCAACAAGAAAGACGAGATGCTGCAGCACTATGCCGTACAGTCTGAGCGTGTCCACACCCTGCAGCAGTTGCTCAAGGCCTACTGTATGTTCAATAAGGATGACGAATACGTGGTCATCGATGGCGAGGTAAAGATTGTCGACGAGCAGACAGGTCGTATCATGGAAGGTCGCCGTTGGAGCGATGGTCTGCACCAGGCTGTCGAGGCCAAGGAGCACGTCAAGGTCGAGGCTGCTACGCAGACTTTTGCCACCATTACCCTGCAGAACTACTTCCGCATGTACCACAAGTTGGCAGGTATGACCGGTACCGCTTCTACAGAGGCGGGCGAGTTCTGGGACATCTACAAGCTCGATGTCGTTGAGATTCCCACCAACCGTCCTGTTATCCGCGACGATATGGACGACCGCATCTATAAGACCGCCCGCGAGAAGTACAAGGCCGTCATCGAGGAAGTCGTTCGTCTGCGCAATGCAGGCCGTCCTACTCTGATTGGTACCACCAGCGTCGAGATTTCTGAACTGCTGTCACGCATGCTCGATATGTACACGAATCCTGAGACAGGCAAACGCGAGGGTATTCCCCACCAGGTACTGAACGCCAAGTTGCACCAGAAGGAGGCCGACATTGTGGCTCTCGCTGGTCAGCAGGACTCCAACGGAAAGGGTGCTGTTACCATTGCCACCAACATGGCTGGTCGTGGTACCGATATCAAGCTGTCGCCTGAGGTAAAGGCTGCCGGTGGTTTGGCTATCATCGGTACTGAGCGCCATGAGTCTCGTCGAGTAGACCGCCAGCTGCGCGGTCGTGCCGGACGTCAGGGCGACCCAGGTTCTTCGCTGTTCTTCATCTCACTGGAAGACAAGCTGATGCGTCTGTTCGGTTCTGAGCGTATCGCTACCGTAATGGACAAGCTCGGTTTCAAGGAGGGCGAGATGCTGGAGAGTCCTATGATTTCCAAGCAGGTAGAGCGTGCCCAGAAGAAGGTCGAGGAGAACAACTTCGGCATTCGTAAGCGTCTGCTGGAGTACGATGACGTCATGAACAAGCAGCGTACCGTTGTTTATGGCAAGCGCCGTCACGCACTTATGGGTGAGCGCATCGGTATGGACATCTCTAACACCATCTGGGACCGCGTTGTCAATATCATCGAGACCAACGACTACGAGGGCTGCAAGGAGCAGTTCATCAAGATATTCGCCATGGAGTGCCCCTTCACCAGCGAGGAGTTCATCAACAAGAACCACGAAGAACTCTGCGAGGAGGTCTTCCAGGTAGCAATGGGCAACTTCAAACGCAAGATGGAGCACGTTCAGGAGGTCGCTATGCCCGTCATCAAGCAGGTCTACGAGAACCAGGGTGCTATGTACGAGCGCATCGTAGTACCCCTGACAGACGGTCGTAAGATGTACAACATCCCCTGCAACCTCAAGGAAGCCTACGACACCGAGTGCAAGTCGGTTGTCAAGGAGTTCGAGAAGCAGATTCTGCTCCACATCATCGATGAGGCTTGGAAGGAGAACCTCCGCGAGCTCGACGAGCTGAAGCACTCCGTACAGAATGCCTCTTACGAGCAGAAAGACCCGCTGCTCATCTTCAAGCTGGAGTCTGTCAAGCTGTTCGACAATATGGTCAACACCATGAACAACCGCTCCGTCTCCATCCTTATGCGTGCTCAGATTCCTGAGATGCAGCAGGTGCAGGAGGCCGCTCCCGAGCAGCACACCCAGCGCCAGCAATACACGGAGTCGAAGCAGAACCTCTCGCAGGAGCAGATGACCGACCCCAACCAGGCAGCAGCTGCCGCTCAGGACACCCGTGCCCGCCAGCCGCAGGCTCCCATCATCAAGGATAAGCTGCCCGGCCGCAACGATCCCTGTCCCTGTGGTTCTGGCAAGAAGTTCAAGAACTGCCACGGCCGCGGCTTAGTATAATAATCAGCAAGGACTATAGGACTGCCAGGACTACTTTTATTGCTTCATAAGGTGAAGAATAGTTCTTTTAGTCCTGTAGTCCTTGCCCAAAACATACAACCATGATTAAGATTGAGAATCTCAAGAAGCAGTTTGGCGACACAATAGCCTGCGATATCCCATCGTTTCAGATCAACAATGGCGACATCCTGGGGCTTGTAGGTAACAACGGAGCAGGTAAGACGACTCTCTTCCGCATGCTCCTTGACTTGCTCAAAGCCGACGAAGGCTCCGTGGAGTACGTCTTCGCTGCTCCGTCGCCGTCCGCCATGCCCGACGGTTCTCCGTCGGGTATCAACCCCGTTGACAGCGAAGCCTGGAAGCAGCATGTCGGTGCCTATATCGATGAGGGCTTCCTCATCGACTTCCTCACCCCTGAGGAGTACTTTTCCTTCTTAGGCAAGGTGTCGGGCATGACACAGCAGCAGGTCGACGAGCGCCTGCAGGACTTTGAGCGCTTCTCCGGTGGCGAAATCTTCGGACAGAAGAAGCTCATCCGCAATCTCTCCGCAGGCAACAAGATGAAGGTGGGCATCATCTCCGCCCTACTCCGCAAGCCAGAAATTGTCATTCTCGACGAGCCCTTCAACTTCCTCGACCCCACCTCGCAGTTGGTTCTGAAGCACTTGCTCACAGACTACCAGCGGCAGACGGGAGCCACCATTCTCATCTCCAGCCACAACCTGCAGCACACGGTAGACATCTCTACCCGCATCGCGCTGCTTGAGCATGGTGTTGTCATTCGCGATCTGCCCAATAGCGAGGGCAGCGCACGTACCGAACTCGAAGCCTACTTCGGAGCAGAATGAGAAGAGTTGTTCTTAGCTTGCTCTTTGCCACCATCACCATGTTGGCAGTAGCACAGTCACCCAATGACAGTCTGTCGACCATCACCCAAGGGAATGTCAGGGTAAAGATAGAGACCCCGCTGGGCGACATCGTTGTTCGACTCTATGACGCCACACCCCTCCACCGCGACAATTTTGTTCGTCTGGTCAAGGAGGGCTATTATGATAACACCCTGTTTCATCGTGTCATCAAGGGATTTATGATTCAGGGCGGCGACCCCAATTCCAAGGGTGCTCCTGCCGACGCCGTGCTGGGTAGCGGTGGTCCAGGCTATACGCTGGAAGCGGAAATACGCGACGGACTCTACCACAAGCGTGGAGCACTGGCAGCAGCCCGTGAACCGGACGATGTCAATCCTGAGCGTCGCAGTGGCGGTTCTCAGTTCTACATCGTATGGGGACGCACCTATAGTCCTCGCCAGATGGAGTACCTTGTTGACAAGATGCGCATGGAACACCCAGAAACGGGCGGACTCAATGCCACCCAACAGCACATCTATGCCACCTATGGCGGCACCCCTCACCTGGATGGTGAATACACCGTGTTCGGTGAGGTCGAGCAAGGCCTTGATGTGGTAGAGAAGATTCAGGCCAGTCCCACTACTCCCGCCAATCGCCCCATTGCCGACATTGCTGTAAAGATGACCCTCTTGCCATAGAACTATTTGTTATAGTTCCTATATTCAAATGTCGCCAAAAGTACTTGAGTGAGTTAATAATTAAATCACGAAGGAAAAATCAGCCTAAAACAGCAATAAATCAGCTGTTCTTAGCAAAAATTCTCTAGAGAATTTTCCACTAATACAGCTAATACAGAAACGAGATAGGCTAAGTGTCACACCTAACTCAATGCTTTCCAGTTGATTACACGTGACAGTGACACTGTTTTTCTTGAATAAATTCCATAAAGCCGCAGACGTGAAACTGCGGCTTTATGTGTCGTTTTGCGATTAATAGTTTAATGATTAACTTTTCGACTGTAAAGACATTTCATTAAGCCCTAACCATTTAAGGCACTTGCAAACAAGCGCATCGGCAACATACGCCACAAGCAACATAAGACCTGTGAAAACGATGAGCAACACCATCAATGATACATAATTTTCCATAGACACTCGATTATTTTTTAGTTGTTATTTAAGATCGAGTGCAAATATACAACACAGGGTGTCCCAAAAGTCGGGACACCCTATAAGTTTTTAATATCTTTTAAGAGTTTCAGCTATCATTTGCCGCATCCTCTCGCGAAGTTCAAGTGGTTGAAGCACTTCGATGCCGTCACTATGCCTCAGCAGTTCGCCCAGAAAATCAGACGTGGGACGGATATCGAAAGAGAAGTCAGCATAGTAGGGAGTAGAAGCCAATTCGCGCTGAGTGTGATGCAAAGGCAGCGTGCGCAGGTAGTTGGGCATCCACTTGTGAGCACGGACGACGACATGGGCTAAAGGCGTATTGTCGGTCAGCACGCCAAAGTATTCTGAGAAGTAGGCCTGTGGCGAGAAATCGACTGGCATCTCAAACGTGTTGTCTGTCAGCTGCAACATCGTCATGCGATCCAGGGCATAGATGCGCATCTGCTCATTATCGTTCAGTGCCAACAGGTACCAGCGCTGGTGGAACAGCTTCAAGGCATAGGGGCATACCACCTTCTCGTAACCCTCAGACTGAAACTTCTGATAGCCGATGCGAAGACGGCGATTGGTGCGGATGGCGCGAATGACGATGTCGAGAAACTCCTCGCCGACAGGTGCATTCTCCAACACCAGACGCTCCTTCACTGCGGCACTGTCGGCCAGTACACCATGCACGGTAAGTGTCGAGAAAAGCCAACGTTCAATGCTGTCGTCACTGAGCACCGCCTGATTGCTGATGAAGTAGCGGTAGTTTTTTTTGTCGCAATCGATGACAATGCCAAACATATCCAGAATAGCGTCGCGATGCCGATTGAACGACGACCGCTGCAGTGGGTTGCCATCAGCTATCTGATCCTCCTGCCACTTCTGGTTCAACTCTTCGAAGGTCAGCTGCCTAAAGGCCCTGAGCGTATTGATAATCCAGATGTACTGGTGAAATATCTGAGCTGGTTTCATTGTTGTAAAAATACGAAAAAATCAGAGGTCTATCTGATGTTCAGCACGACATCAAACATCAGCCATCAGACTTATCTCACCGTCATATGGAAACAGCCTTGTTTGACTTCGTACTTAATATAGGCACGATTCTGCTGGCGAATGTCGCGGAGCACCTCAGAGAGTACCCACTTCAGCGTGTCGTTGCGCACCTCACGGCCAATAGCATGATAGCGGTTATAGCAGATATCGAAGGTGGTGCCGTAGAGGTGGCACGAGTTGTCGGTGGCATTGCCGTTGTGGCGCTGCAGACGGGCCACATCGTCCTTGGTGCGCAAGACGCTGGTTACGATGAGTTGGTTCAAGGGCACCCCCTTCATATAGAGGCTGTCGTAGAATGCCTGACCGATGTCCTGGAGCAGCACGGCAGCGCGTGGCACCAGATAGGGAATGGAGCTGTTGAGCTTGTCGACATGATAGTAGGGACTCTCGCCGACATACACCAGTTCCTTCTTGCGTGCCTCGGCATCCTCGCGGTTCTTGACGGGCTTGACGCCCCACTTGTTGGCAGCCACAATCTGCGTCTCCTGCAAGTCGGGGAAAGCGTCTTTATAGCTGGGTACAGAGAGGATGCGGTTCTTGGGAGAAGTTAGAGAAGTTAGGGAAGACTGTTCATCTTCAACAGCATCACTACTCTCACCTGTCACAAAAGGGCGCACAATGGCTAACAGGGCAACAACAAAAGCAAAGCCCAACAAGTACTGACGCTTGGTGGGCATCTCCAGATTCTTAATGAATCGAATAATCTTATCTTTCTTCACATTCTTTTTAACGTAAACGTTAAACGTTTTATTGTATCACTTTGCACTTTTCACCTTGCCGTACCATTCTGCCAGCATGCCGCGCGGTATGCCACGCTTGACGGCAGCGTCGAGCACACGGCGCGCCTCTGTCTTACGTCCCAACACCAAGAGCAGGTCGACATGCGAGACGACATAGGTCACATCGCGCGGCGACAGCTCCTCAGCACGCTGCCAGTCGTAGAGTGCCACCTCGTCTTGCTTCATGTCGCGCTCCAGGTTGGCACGGGCAGCATAGGCCACCGCAGAGTCAGCATGCTGCTGGATGGTCTGGTTGAGCTGGTCCAGCGCATCCTGCTTGCGTCCCAACTGCTGCAGGACGACAGCCAGCGACAGACGGGCCTCGAAGTGGCGGGGCACAAAGGCCAACAAGTCGAGAAGGTCGGCTCGCGACAGTTCGAAACGTCGCAGGTGGGTGTTGGCATAGGCGCGATAGAATAAGGCGGCAGGATTGTGCGGCTCACGCTGCAAGACGAGGCTATACTCATCGATGGCATACTGCCACTGCTTCAGTTGCAGATTGGCATTAGCCTTGCGTAGGTGCAAGTCGGTAGACCACGAGGACTGCGCTATCTGCTTGTTCAGTACAGTCAGCGAGTCGCGCCAGTTTTCTTGCGCCTGTAATGTTAGTTGCGGCAAAACCGCAACAAACAGTAAAACTAAGCCTTTTCGATATAGTCTACAATCCATTGTCCTACTTCTTTCGTTCCATACTTCTGACCACACTCAACCTGGATTTCGGGTGTGCGCACATTGGCGTCGAGTGAGGCATTGACAGCTTGTCGCACCAGAGCGCCCTCCTTCTCCAAGCCGAAATGCTCCAGCAACATAGCGGCAGAGAGAATCTGAGCCAGGGGATTAGCAATGTTCTGACCCTTTGCCTGTGGCCACGAGCCGTGGACGGGTTCGAAGAGCGGTGTGTGCTCGCCCAGGCTGGACGAGGGCTGCAGACCCATAGACCCCGTGATACACGACGTCTCGTCGGTGAGGATGTCGCCAAAGGTGTTCTCCGTAACGATGACATCGAAGAAGCGGGGCTCTGTCAGCACGCGCATGGAGGCGTTGTCGATGAACATATAGTCTGTCTTGACCTCCGGATACTGCGGTTCCATCTCCTTGGCAATCTGACGCCATAGACGACTGCTCGCCAAGACGTTGGCCTTGTCGACAACGGTCAGGTGCTTATGGCGCTGCATGGCCATCTCGAAGGCTACCTTCAGGATACGCTCTATCTCCGGACGCGTATAGACATTGGTATCGAAGGCCTTGTCATTGTCCTGATATTTCTCACCAAAATACATGCCGCCCGTGAGCTCGCGGATGACGACAAAGTCGGCACCGCGCAGCAGCTCTTCCTTCAGCGGCGACTTGTGCAGCAGACAGTCGAAGGTGGCCACAGGGCGCACGTTGGCAAAGAGTCCCAACTGCTTGCGCATAGCCAGCAAGCCCGTCTCAGGACGCATCTTCAGCGTGGGGTCGTTGTCATACTTCAAATCGCCTACAGCAGCGAAGAGCACGGCATCGGCACGCATACAGACATCGTGCGTGGCAGCGGGATAGGCATCGCCACAGGCCTCGATGGCACAGGCACCCACCAGCGCCTCCTCGTATTCAAACTCATGGCCACACTTCTTGGCGATAGCATCCATCACTGCCACACCTTGTTTCATGATTTCCGGACCAATACCGTCGCCCGGCAAGACGGCAATTCTTAATTTCATATTGTTCGTTTTTTTATTGTTTCTTTTGTTCATTCTCAATGATATTCAGCATCTTGAAAGTAGCCTTGATGGCTGCCTCTGTCTGGTCGGCATCCAGTCCGCGCGTACGTAGCAGTCCACCCTCGTGGTGCCACGAGATAACTGTCTGCACCAAGGCATCGGTGCGTCCGCCAGGAGGAATAGAGACCTGGTAGTTGGCCAGGATGGGGAACGTGCGGTCAAGATACTTCTTGTAGATGTAGCGCAGGGCCTTGACGAAGGCATCATACTGACCGTCGCCCACAGCACTACCATCGTACTGCTTGCCATTGATCTCCACCTTGATATTGGCACCGGGCTTCAGGCCGTAGGCCGTAGAGACGACATAGCTAATAAGCTTGACCTTATCCTCAGAGCCGTCGTGCTTGAGGACGTCACTGACAATGTAGGGCAGGTCTTCCTGGGTGACAATCTCCTTCTTGTCGCCCAGCTCTGTGATGCGCTGCGTCACACGGCGCGTCTGCTCAGGAGTCAGCTCCAAGCCCAGCTCTTCCAGATTCTTGGCAATGTTGGCACGGCCACTCTGTTTGCCCAGCGCATACTCGCGCTTGCGGCCGAAGCGCTCAGGCATCAGCTCGTTGTAGTAGAGCTGGTCCTTCGAGTCGCCGTCGGCATGGACACCGGCCACCTGGGTGAAGACGTTCTCGCCGACGATGGGCTGGTTGGGGGCCACGGCTATGCCGCTGAAGCTCTCGACCATGCGCGAGATGTCGTTCAGCTGGTCTTCGTTGATGTGGGTCTTGGCGTGAAACTGGTCTTTCAGAATCACCTGTACCGAGGCCAGCGGCGCATTGCCGCAACGCTCGCCCAGACCGTTCACCGTGACGTGCAGCCCCTTGGCACCGCTGAGCACGGCGGCCAGCGAGTTAGACACCGCCAGGTCGTAGTCGTTGTGGGCGTGGAAGTCGAAGTGCTGGTCGGGGTAGCGCTTCATCATCTTGCGGAAATACTCCACCACCTGCAGGGGATTCATCACGCCCAGCGTGTCGGGGAGCATGAAACGGGAGACCTCTCCTAACCTCCCCAAGGGGGAGGAACCTGGCTCCCCTCCTTGGGAGGGGTTGGGGGAGGTCAGCGCATCCATCAGCTGATAGACGTATTCCGGCGAGTCTTTCATGCCGTTCGACCAGTCTTCCAGGTAGAGGTTGACGGAGAGACCCTGACGATGGGCATACTCCACCTCTTTAATGATATCGGCAATATGCTCTTCGGGCGTCTTGTGCAACTGGTTGATGCAGTGCTTCAAGGAGCCTTTAGTCAGGAGGTTGATGGTCTTGCCGCCACAGGAGACAATCCAGTCGACAGACTTGCCACCATCGACGAAGCCCAGCACCTCTACCCTGTCCAACTTACCTATCTGTGCAGCATAGCGGCAAATCATAGACACCGCCTCCTTCTCACCGTCAGAGACACGTGCCGAGGCGACCTCTATGCGGTCTACATTGACCTCGCGCAAGAGTTTGCGTGCCATGACGAGTTTCTCGTGGGGCAAGAAACTGACGCCATTGGTCTGCTCACCGTCGCGCAGCGTGGAGTCCATAATCTCCACCAACGGGGCCATGCGCTTGTAGCTGTTTACTTGTTGAGCTGTTCCCATGCTTCTATCTTGTCTTTATTCTGTACCAGGAAGTCGATATCGTCGAGTCCGTTCATCAGACAGTGCTTCTTGTAGCCGTTGATGTCGAACTGTTCAGAGCGACCTGTGGCCTTGTTGGTTACACGTTGGTTGGGCAGGTCAACCTCTACTTCCGTCTTGGGGTCGTTTTGAATTGTCTGAAACAATTCTTGCAAGAAATCTTCTGAAACGACGACGGGCAGCACAAAGTTGTTGAGCTCGTTGTTCTTGTGGATATCGGCAAAGAACGAACTGATAACGACACGGAAGCCATAGCCCGCAATAGCCCAAGCAGCATGTTCGCGACTGGAACCAGAGCCGAAGTTCTTGCCGGCAACGAGGATGCAACCGCCGTAGGTGGGGTCGTTGAGCACGAAATCCTTGTTCACGGTGCCGTCGCTATTGTAGCGCCAGTCGCGGAAGAGGTTGTCGCCAAAGAACTGCTCCTCGCGGGTGGTAGCCTTGAGGAAACGGGCGGGGATAATCTGGTCGGTATCGACGTTCTCCAAAGGAAGGGGCACGCAGGTGGATGTTATAACGTTGAATTTCTGTTTCATAGTAGTGTACGTGGATCGGTGATAACTCCTGTTACGGCAGCGGCAGCGGCTGTCAATGGCGAGCAGAGGATGGTACGACTGCCAGGCCCCTGACGGCCCTCGAAGTTGCGGTTAGAGGTAGAGACGGCATACTTGCCGGCGGGCACCTTGTCGTCGTTCATGGCCAAACAGGCTGAACAGCCTGGCTGACGAATCTCGAAGCCGGCAGCTTCGAGCACTTTGTCAAGACCTTCGTCCGCTATCTGCTGGCGCACAGCCCATGAGCCTGGCACCAGCCAAGCGATGACGTCGGCAGACTTCTGACGACCTTTGACGATGGAGGCAAAGGCGCGGAAGTCCTCGATGCGACCGTTGGTGCAGGCACCGAGGAAAACGTAGTCAATCTTCTTGCCCAGCAACATCTCGCCAGCCTTGAAGCCCATATACTGCAGAGCCTTAGCCTCTCCTGGCATACACTCCCCTCCTTGGGAGGGGACGAGGGAGGTGATTCCAATACCCATTCCCGGATTGGTGCCATAAGTGATGCGAGGCTCTATGTCCTTGGCGTCGAAGGTCAGCTCCTTGTCGAAGACAGCATCGTCGCCGCTCTTCAGCGTTCGCCAGTAGGCCACGGCTCTCTCCCACTCTTCGCCCTTGGGAGCATACTCCCTACCTTTTAAATAATTAAAGGTCACCTCGTCAGGAGCGACGAAACCGCCACGGGCACCCATCTCGATAGACAGGTTGCAGAGTGTCAGACGGCCCTCCATCGACAGGTTCTTCACCACGTCGCCTGCATACTCCACGAAGTAGCCCGTAGCACCGCTGGTAGTCAATTGGGACATCAGGTAGAGGGCTACATCCTTGGCGGTAACACCCTTCTGTAGCTGACCATTGATGCTGATGCGCATAGACTTGGGTTTCTGCTGCAGGATGCACTGCGAGGCCATGACCATCTCGACCTCAGAGGTGCCAATGCCAAAGGCTACAGCACCCATTGCCCCATGAGTGGAGGTGTGCGAGTCGCCACAGACAATGGTCATGCCGGGCAGCGAGAGTCCCTTCTCAGGACCTACGACATGGATGATGCCATTGTTTTTGTCCATCATACCATAGTGCGTCAGTCCGAAGTCCTTGGCATTCTTGGCCAGCGTGTTAACCTGCTTGGCAGAGACGGGGTCAGCGATGGGCTTGTCCTGGTCGTGGGTGGGTGTGTTGTGGTCGGGCATGCAGAAGATGTGGTCGGGACGGAAACATTTCAGTCCACGGGCTCGCATGCCGTCGAAAGCCTGGGGCGACGTCACCTCGTGACAGTAGAGGCGGTCGATATACAACTGGGTGGGACCATCGTCGACAACCTGTACGACGTGCTTGTCCCAAATCTTATCAAAGAGTGTATTCATAGACTAATCATTCTTAAACTTGTTGATACAATCGATGTAGGCTTCGACAGAGGCAGTAACGATATCGGTATTGGCACCAAAACCGTAGTACAGCGAACCATTGTACTCTACCTGCATGTGAACCTTACCCACATCGTCGGAACCCTTGGAGATGGCCTGGATGGTAAATTCCTTCAGCGTCATCTGCTTCATGATAATCTTCTTCAGCGCCTTGATGGCAGCATCAACGGGACCATTGCCAGAAGCTGCAGCTTCAAACTTCTGACCACTGATATCCAGTCCGATAGAGGCCACACTCTTGACGCCCTTACCCGTCGTAACTTGCAGGAAGTCAAGGCGAACGGCATGGGTGTCAGCTGTATCGGCACCAGCGAGCATGAGGGCATCGGCATCGGTCACTTCCTTCTTCTGGTCAGCCAAAACAAGGAACTTCTCGTAGACCTTGTCGAGTTTCTCCTCAGTCAGGTCAACACCGTTGACGTGCAGACGGTGCTTGAGGGCAGCGCGACCAGAACGGGCTGTCAAGACGATGCTGTTGTCATCGATACCCACATCTTTCGGATCCATAATCTCGTAGGTGTGAACATTCTTCAAGACACCATCCTGATGGATGCCGCTGGAGTGTGCGAAGGCGTTGCGCCCTACGATAGCCTTGTTGGGCTGAACGGGCATATTCATCAGACTCGACACCATGCGACTAGTGGGATAAATCTTGGTGGTATTGATATTGGTATCAATGCCCAGCGACTTGTGGCACTTGAGAATCATGGCAATCTCTTCGAGCGACGTATTGCCGGCGCGCTCACCAATACCGTTGATGGTAACCTCCACCTGTCGGGCTCCCGCCATCACACCATTGAAAGTGTTGGCAGTAGCCATGCCCAAGTCGTTGTGGCAGTGGGTAGAGATGATGGCATTATCGATGTTGTCGACATGCTCCTTCAGGTACTTTATCTTCTCGAAATACTCCTGAGGCAGACAGTAGCCCGTGGTATCGGGGATATTGACGACGGTGGCGCCAGCCTTGATGACTGCCTCGACGACACGCGCCAGATACTCGTTGTCCGTGCGACCAGCATCCTCGCAGTAGAACTCTACATCGTCGACGAAGCGCTTGGCATACTTAGTAGCTGCTACGGCACGCTCCAGAATCTCTTCGCGGGTGGAGTTGAACTTATAGCGAATGTGCTCGTCGCTGGTGCCAATACCCGTATGAATGCGCTTGTGCTTGGCATACTTCAACGCATCAAAGGCCACATCGATGTCACGCTCTACTGCACGCGTCAGCGCACAGATAGTAGGCCACGTAACAGCCTTCGAAATCTCAATAACGGAATTAAAATCACCGGGACTGCTAATCGGAAATCCAGCCTCAATGACGTCAACGCCCAACTGTTCGAGCGCCTTGGCTACCTGAATCTTCTCAACAGTGTTCAACTGACAGCCGGGCACCTGCTCGCCGTCACGAAGTGTTGTGTCGAAAATGTACAATCTGTCACTCATCTCTTTAATTCTTAATTCTTAATTCTTAATGCTTAATGCTTAATTCTTAACTCTTAACTAAAAAACGAGCCTCTCTGCACCCGGAAGTGAGAAAGGCTCGTTTTAATATTCTATCTTACATCTTTAATATTAGCATACCCTACCACTTCCGGCTACTTTTACGCAGTCGAATAATAATAATGTTGCTAATCAGATTCAGATTTCTCATCATACTTTTTCTTAATCGGCTGCAAAGTTATACATTTTCTGCTAACTACACAAACAATTCATCACTTTTTTATATCATTTTATAACAATTTGCTACTTTTTTGGCTTATAAGCCTCTTGCACGAAGGATGGCAGAAGCATCGGGCTGCTGCATTCCTGTGAAGTCAGCAAACATCTGCATGAGGTCGCCCGTACAGCACCTCCGTCCACAGATAGCTGTAGTAACCAGCGGCATAGCCCCCACCCCATACGTGGTTGAAGTAGCTGGTCATATAGCGTGGTGGAATCGGAATGAAAGGATTCAAAAGTCCCACCTTACGCAATGCCTCTGTCTCGAACACCATAGCCTTGTCAGCCGTTGGAATATCTTTCGATGGCAGCATGTGCCAAGACATGTCGAGTAAGGATGCAGCGAGGTTCTCGCCCAAAGCATAACAGGGCTGGAAATTGATGCTCTTCAGCATGCGCTCCTTCAACTCAGCAGGCATGGGTTCGTTGGTCTCGTAGTGGCGTGCATAGTGGTCGAAGACCTCAGGGATGGAGGCAAACGACTCGTTGAACTGTGAAGGCATCTCCACAAAGTCGCGAGCTACGTTAGTACCAGCCAGCGTCTTGTATTCGCAGTTAGAAAGCATGCCGTGCAGGGCATGGCCAAACTCATGGAACATCGTTGTCACCTCGTCCCACGTAAGGAGCGACGGCTGGCCCTCAGGAGCCTTGGCATTGTTGCAGACATTGTAGACAATAGGCTTCTGATTCCAGTGGTGGCTCTGCTCCTGGTAGTTGTCCATCCATGCACCGCCACGCTTCGACGCACGACGGTAGTAGTCGCCATAGAACAGTGCCATAGACTGGCCGTCCTTGTCGAACACCTCGAAGACGCGCACGTCAGGATGATAGGTTGGAATATCCTTACGCTCCTTAAACGTCAGACCATAGACACGGTTGGCGGCATAGAAGACACCATTGAGCAAGACACTGTCGACATTGAAGTATGGTTTTACCTCATCCTCAGAGATGTCGAGCAATTCCTTCTTCATCTTGGCAGAATAGTAGAAGTAGTCATAGGGCTGCAACTGGAACTCGGCACCCTGCGTCTTACGAGCAAAGTTCTCGATGGCCTTTGTCTCGGCATCAGCCTTGGGCAAATAGGCTTTTACCAGGTTCATCAAGAAGTCATAGACATTCTCTGGCGTCTTGGCCATCGTTCTGTCAAGCGAATAGGCGGCATAGCAGGGATAACCCATCAGTTCTGCCTGCTCGGCACGCAGCTTGGCTATCTCGCTGACAATGGGGAACGTATTATATTTCGGATTAGTACCGTCGGCACGATGGATGCTGGGCAAGAGGAGCCTGCTGGGTGGTGTTCATAATGACGATGGCATAGGGAGCCTTGCCGCCACGACTCTCTGCATCCTTCTTGCACTGGGCAATGTCAGCGTCACTGAGTCCTGCCAGGTCTTCCTTCTTGTCAACCCACACGATAGCGTCATTGGTAGCAGCCTGCAGAAGGTCGCCCCACTGCTGCTGCAGGTCAGAGATGCGCAGGTTAATCTCCTTCATGCGAGCCATCTTCTCGTCAGACAGGAGGGCTCCCTTGCGCACGAAATCCTTATAGATTTCCTCCAGGAGTTTCTGGTCTTCACCCGTCAGCTTGTCATGCTCATTGTCGTAGACCTGCTTGATGCGCTCAAACAAGGGCTTGTTGAACGATATCTCGTTCTGCAGGTCAGTAAGCAGAGGCTGCACAGTTTTCTCTATCTCACTGATTTCATCAGACTTGTCGGCCTCTGTCAGCGCGAAGAACACACTGCTGACGCGTGCCAACAGTTTGCCACTGTCCTCGAAAGGCAGAATCGTATTCTCGAAGGTTGCAGGTTCCTTACACTCCACAATGGCCTGGATGCTGTCGCGCATCTGCTGCATGGCGACCTGAAAAGCCGGCATGTAGTCCGTCACCTGAATCTTGCTGAAATCAGGTGCATGGAAGGGTAAAGAACTCTCTGCCAGCAGAGGATTCTCGCGAGAACTCTGCTGGCAGGCGTTAAATGTTAGCATCATAGCGGAACTCATTCCGATAGCTAATAAAGTCTTTGTGTTCATATTATTATTCACTATTCACTCTTCACTAGCGAAGCGCTTACTGGTGCTGATCACGCAACAAGTCGTTGACAGTCTTTACGGGGTTGAACGTGGCAAGAGGCACCTCAACAAAGACGGTAGACCAGTTGCTCATAGCACCATTCCACAAGCCGGGCAGCTCCAGCGCCTGCAACTCCTTGCCGCTCTTTGACTTCTGTGAGATGAAGCCCGTCGTCGGGTCAACGAACTTGGGCAGGTCGAAAGCGTTGCCCTTGTAGTCCTTGACAGCACAGACGAGGTCAACGGGATTGAAGTGGGTGCCCTTGGTGAACATCTCCATATATTCCTTATTACTCTTGTCAATCTGGCTGGACTCCAGAATCTGCAGCGATACGGTGCCATCCTGATTATAAGTCAGGAACGGACCACCGCCAGGCTCACCGACATTCTTCACAACACCACAGACGCGCATGGGGCGATTCAGTTTGGTGCGCAGATAGGCGGCATCAACCTTCTGACCCTTAGGATTAGTGCACAGGCACTTCTCCACAAACTCTGCCATCTCCTGCAGCTGTGCATCAGTAGCACCAGCATCCAACAGGCGAAGATACTCAAAGGCCTTCTGCTGGAGCGTTACCAGCACACCAGCGATAATCTGCTTCCACAAGACGGTCTCGGGTTTCAGACGATCGGGAACGACATTGTCGATATTCTTCACGAAGATGACATCAGCATCTATCTCGTTGAGGTTCTCTATCAAAGCACCGTGACCACCAGGGCGGAACAGCAGTGAGCCGTCGCTGTTGCGGAATGGGGTACCGTCTGGGTTGGCAGCAATGGTATCGGTAGAAGGCTTCTGCTCAGAGAAGGAGATGTCATAGTGGATGCCATACTTCTGAGCATAGAAGTCAACCTTCTGGGCAACCTTCTGCTTGAAGAGTTCCATGTGCTCGTGAGAGACGGTGAAGTGTACGTGAGCCTCGCCGTTAGTGGCAGCATAGAGAGCACCCTCGACAAGGTGTTCCTCCATGGGAGTACGAGGACCTTCTTGATAGTTATGGAAAAGCAACAGACCCTTAGGAAGCTGACCATAGTTCAGTCCCTCAGCCTTCAGCATGTTGGCGGCAACGGCCTTGAAGTTGCCCTCTGCCACCAGTGCCTGGATGCTCTTACCATTGTTTTTCTGACAAGCAGCGTCAAGTTCGGCATAGAAGGCAAACTTACCGATGTTATCGAAAAACTTCTTCTCAAAATCTGTAGTAGGTACGTCATAGTCGGCATCGACAAAGGCGAACATATCCTTGAACATACGACTGGCTGCACCCGAGGCGGGTACAAACTTCACCACCTTCTTACCAGCAGCCTTATACTGCTGCCAAGCCTCCACATACTTCTGGCGCTCACCATCTTTCGGAACAAAGATGCCATTGCCGATAGCTGCGGCAGCCTCTAATTTCAAGAAGGGGAAACCAGTCTTAAACTGTCCCAGTTGAGTCTCAATCTGCTGCTCAGCGATTCCTTTCTGAGCAAGCTGTTTTAGGTCTTGTTGTGATAACATCATATTCGTAGCAATTTATATTTGTTAGTAGATGATCCTTGCTTATTCATGGTCTAACTCCTCGTAGACGGAATTGTTTGACTTATACTCAGGCACTATCTCCTTCATCTTCTTGACGGTAGCCATATTGTCGTAGTGCTTGGAGATATCGATCAGTTCGTCAATGTCCTTGGAAACCTGTGCAAACTCATAGCTGCGCACCTCAGCAATACGAATCTTAGAGTGGAAGGTAGGCTTGGTGCCCTCCTTGTCGTTGAGCACTTCCTCGTAGAGTTTCTCACCAGGACGCAATCCCGTATACTTAATCTCCACATTCTTTGCACCACTCAACTTGATCATACGTTTGGCGAGGTCGGCAATGCGGACGGGCTTACCCATATCGAAGACGAAGATTTCGCCACCATTGCCCTTCGTTCCTGCCTCCAGCACCAGCTTACAAGCCTCTGGGATAAGCATGAAGTAGCGCACGATGCGCTCGTCGGTAACAGTGACAGGACCACCATTTCTAATCTGCTCTTTAAAGAGAGGTATAACGGAACCATTAGAACCAAGCACATTGCCAAAACGGGTTGTGACAAACTGTGTCTGACAGGTCTTTCCCAATGCCTGGACGTAGATTTCACAGATACGCTTCGAGCAGCCCATGACATTCGTAGGATTCACAGCCTTATCGGTAGAAACCATCACAAACTTCTTGACGCCATACTTCACGCTGAGGTCGGCAATAACCTTCGTGCCGTAGATATTGTTCTGCACAGCCTCCGAGGGGTTGCTCTCCATCATAGGCACATGCTTATAGGCTGCAGCATGGAACACATAGTCTGGACGGAACTGCTGGAAGATAGCTTCCATGCGGTCTTGCTTACAGATGGATGTCACCACCACCTCTGACTTCACCTCCGGATAGTGCTTCTGCATCTCCAGCATCAGGTCGTGGTCAGGTGTCTCTGCCTGGTCTATGAGCATCATCGACTCTGGCTTGTAAGCTGCTATCTGACGCACCATCTCAGAGCCGATGCTACCTGCTGCGCCCGTTATCAAGATGCGACGTCCAGCGAGCAGCTCACCCACAGATGCCATGTCGACAGATATCTCATCGCGAGGCAAGAGGTCTTCTACGCTGACCTCCTTCAAGTGGAAGGAGTTATCAGTGTGCTCAGCTTTCTTAACCAGCAAATCGCCGTTCACAGCTTCAAGCTCTCTGGTGGTTTCTGTCATGAAAATCTTAACGTCAGAGCCCAGAATCTTGTCCTGCAAGTCCTGGTCGTTACGGAAGTCCTCAACGCGTGTAGAGGCAATTAGCACAGCCTCGATGCGCTGGCGCTTCAGAATCTGCGGAATATCGTCAGTGGAGTTAAATACACGGAGTCCCATGACTCTGTTGTGACTGGTATATTTTCCATTAGGAGCAATGAAACCCTTCACATTGTATCGGGCAGGACTCTGCGAGCGAATAAGCTTGGCCAGTCCTACTCCACCCTCCATCTCGCCGTAGATGAGCACACGGCTTGCTCGGGCATCGAGGGCTGTTATCTCGTACAGCGTCTTGACCAGCACTCTGAGTCCCCACATCAGGAGGGTTGCGATGGCATACATCAAAATAATATGACGGAATGCCAAATGATAGAAGAAGTCGCCAGGATAGTAGAGTACCAGATAGTGCATCAGGTAAGCTATGCAAAGCGAAACAAGATTGGAATAGAACACACGTGTCAGGTCGACAAAAGACGAATAGCGTACAATACCGGAATAGGTGTGGAACATACGTGCGCCGACGACTCCCGGAATAGCATACATCACCAATGTTCTCAACAACATCAGTTGATCTATCGACTCTGTCCTGCGGAAAATAAAAATCCAGTAAGTTAAAACACCTGACAGCAACAATATAAACAAGTCCAACAACAAGATGCCCCAATATGGCAGTGCACTTTTGCTGAAGTACCAACTTAAGACTTTTTCAACGGGTTTTATCATAGTATTATAACTTCTCCATATTTATTATTTGTTCTGGCTGCAAAAATACAAAAAAATCTTTCAACGACAAAATATTTATGAAAATATTTTATTTAGAGAGCCAATATATAGCCATTTATCAAGAGCAAACCTCGTCTACACGCTCATCATGGTCTTCTGTCGGAACCTCTGCCACGCGCTGAAAGGGAAAACAAACGCCAATCTTATGCACTTGAGGAATGGTGGACAGGAAACGGTCGTAGTATCCACGGCCACGGCCTAAACGGCGACCTGCAGCATCGAACGCCATACCAGGTATCAATGCCACATCAATAGCAGCAGCATCTTTAAAATTTTCACCCATAGGTTCCTGTATGTGGAAAGCGCCTTCTGTCAAGTCGCTATCAGACGAATAGCGACGCAGCTCCATGGTTTCGTCGCCCGTTACTTTGGGCAGTAAGACGGTCTTGCCTTGAGCAGCCATCCAACGCACTACCGGACGGATATCGACCTCGTCAGGAAGCGGCCAGTATGCCAACACCACCCTACTGTCTGTCAGGCGCTGTCGCAGCTGTTCTGCTATCTGTTCAGACATCGCTGCCAACAGTGACTGGTGCTGCCGTTTCGCATCACGCATCTGCTGGCGCAGAACGGGTTTGGTAACAGCCTGACGGGCAGAAAACTCGCAGCCGCAATACTGCTGATTATAGAAGCCATACTCCTTGAGCAACTGATTCCTTCGCTCTTGCAAACCACCCTTGCGCCAGTTTTGCGCCCAGAAGATGACATCGCCAACCTGCTGTTCGGCAGCACGGCCGGCACGCTCAATCTGTTCTAAACTTTTCCAGCGACTGGAGGCCAGCGTGGTAGCAAAATAGCGAATGCCCAATTCGCGGGCTTTACGGGCAGCAGCCAACAGACGCAGCGTAAAACACTGTTCACAGCGCCGTCCGCGTTCAGGCTCATTTTCCAGTCCGCAGACGCCCGTGCGCCACGCCTCGTGGTTGTAGTCATCGTCTATCCAGCGAATGCCCAACGATGCGGCAAAGCGTTTACTCTCCTCTTTGCGGATGTTGTACTCCTCGCGAGGCCAGATATTGGGATTGTAATAATAAATCGTAGGTTGCACGCCACTGGCCATCAACCATTCGACAATGGCTGACGAACACGGGGCACAGCAGGCATGCAGCAGTACTTCACTGACTCCGTCAGGAACCATGATGTTATTCATAGACCTCTGGCTTTCCAAATACGTTCTTTGGCTTCATTAATCTTCTGGAACTTCTTCTCAGCAGCCTTGCGGACGTCCTCGCCCAGTGCTGCCACCTTGTCTGGATGATGGTTGAGTGCAAGACGGCGATAGGCACGTTTCACCTCCTCGTCAGTGGCATTGGGCGACACACCCAGCACCTGATAGGCTGACTCCAAATCGTCCTTGCCCATACCCAGCATAGAGTCTACCTCGTCAACAGGCATCTGCATCCACTGGGCACACTCCTTCATAGCCACCACCTCTGCTGCATCCACACGCCCGTCGGCTTGCGAAATCATCACGAGGAAGTTAAGTAGCTGCAGGCGCTGGGCGTACTCCATGTTCTGGGCAATCTGTCGGCAACAGTCGGCAACGGTCTGTCTAAACTGCTGCATGCCTACCCTCTTCTGTTCATCAAATAAGCGGCGCAGTATCTCGTCACCCTGCTGACTGGCCATATCGCCAAAGTTCTGACGCAGCATGTTGCGTACCAGTTCCATCTCTGAGTGCATCACCTTACCGTCTGCCTTTATGATATAGGAGGCCAACACCAGCATCGAGAAGAGGAAACTGTTGCGCTGTCCTTGAGTCTGGCGCTGGTAGGCCGTCTGCTGATAGCCGCTATAGCCGACAAACGTGCCCTGGGTCTCTGGCGTGTTCACTCCGTCGAGCATGCTGTCAAAGACACCCCCCAGCACGATACCGGCCAAGGCCCCTAAGGGTCCGCCGCTCATGAATCCGAGGATTCCTCCTATCCATTTTCCTAATGCCATGATTTTCTTTTCCTTTTTGTCTTTTTAATAACCTGTCCACCATACTATGCCCTTACGCTCTTCGCGCTCCATGTCGTCTATCAGACACTCGGCAATGCGGAGAACGGCATCCTTAGGCAGGGCGAAACGACGGTCGTCCAGATGTGGATTGATAGCCTGCATGAAGTGGGGCATCTCGTCCTTATAGACACTCTTCATACGCAGGCTGTTGGAATCACTACCTGAGCAACTGAAAGAGATATTGGCCATACGGTCACAGAGTTTGACGAACGGTGCAAAGGGCGTCTCGCGAATACCTTTATAATAATTCTCGCCTGCCCGTTCTGCACGGGTGCGCCCCTTGTCGTTGGTAAGCGCATAGACTATCTCGGTGGCTACATACGCTTGTTCCTCGGCGAGGAAGTTGCGAGCCACCTTCATCACGTCATTGTACGTCTGGCGCGCGTCCTCTATGCTGTCGTGGTAATAGCCTCCGAAGAACAGAGGCAACACGTCAGCTTCTTCATCACATACAGAATGCCCAAAGTCGCGAATGCCCTGTACCACCATATCCAGATGGAAGCCGTAAGGCAAATCGTCACCATAGGTCTGGTTGACACTTGCGTGCAACTGATGGGCTGACTGTCTGATTTGCTCAATCAGTCCGGCTTGTTGCTGTATGTATGACTCAAATTTCTGTCGTTCCATAGGCGTAAAAGTATTGTTGTCGATGACTGTTACTTCGTGATTTCTATATCACGTTTCACGTTATTGCGGATTTTTGTCAGATAGCCCTTCATACTATCGGCATCCCGCTGGTCGATAATCTCCAGCAGTTCCTTCAGCTCAGTACGGATCTGTGCCACCTGGTCGTGGGTGTAGGGATTGAAGAGGATTTCCTGCAACAGGTAGTCATCCTCATTGAGCACACCCTTGGCTATGCGCATGTGGCGCTTGAAGGTGGTACCGGGAGCATCCTGATGCTTCATGACGGCAGCAAAGACGAAGGTGCTGACGAAGGGGATTGACAGCGAGTAAGCCACCGTCTTGTCGTGTTCCTCGAAGGTGTACTCGTAGATATTGAGTCCCAACTTCTGGTAGAGGTCTTTGAAGAAGATGCGTCCCATGTAGTCGCCCTCGCTGATGATGATGGCATTCTCCTCAGAGAGCTGCTGCAGATTGGCAAAGGTGGGGCCGAACATCGGGTGGGTAGAGACATAGCGCATGCCCGTCGACTCGTAGAACTCCTTCATATCCGTCTTGACAGAGGCGATGTCACTGATGATACACTCCTTGGGCAGGTATGGTATTACCTCTTTAAATACAGGGATAGTGTACTTCAGCGTGACAGCATTGATGAGCAACTCGGGCTCAAAGGCCTTGATCTCTTCATACGTCGTAAAGCGCTGACAGTTGTAGGTGAAGCGCATACGCTTGGCGTCGCGTTCAAAGACAGCCACCTCGTGGTCGAAACTCAGCAGGTCAATGAAGAACGAGCCCATCTTTCCTGCTCCTAATACTAATATTTTCATGCTTTTAGCTGTTAGCTATTGGCAATTGGCTAAAAGCTAAACGCTAATAGCCAAAAGCCTTTTATTTGTTGACAATTTCAATCTGCTGACGGACACTCTCTTCGTGAATACTCTCAAAGACCTTGGCAACAAACTCTGCGCCCATACCGGTCAGCGTGCCCTGTACACCACGTTTCTCCAGAATCTCGTTGTAGCGAGAGGCCTGCAGCACCGTCATGTTGTGCTCCTTCTTGTAGTGGCCTATCTCGCGGCAGACTGCCATACGCTTTGACAGGATTTCCATCAGCTGGTTGTCCAAATCGTCAATCTGCTTGCGCAACTGCTGGATGCTCTCCGTAGTAACATGCTCATCACGGATGACCAGCAACGAGAGGATGTAGTCCAGCACATCGGGAGTAACCTGCTGCTTGGCATCGCTCCATGCCTTGTCAGGATCGCAGTGACTCTCGACAATCAGTCCGTCAAAGCCCAGGTCCATAGCCTGCTGACACAGTGGGGCAATCAGTTCGCGACGACCTCCGATGTGCGAGGGGTCACTGATGATGGGCAACTCCGGTATGCGACGATGCAGCTCGATGGGAATCTGCCACATGGGGGCATTGCGGTAAATCTTCTGCTCGTAGCTGGAGAAGCCACGATGAATGGCGCCAAGGCGCTTCACCCCAGCCTGGTTCAGACGCTGAAGAGCGCCTATCCACAACTCCAAATCGGGATTGACGGGGTTCTTCACAAACACGGGGACGTCAACGCCTTGTAAAGCATCGGCCAGTGCCTGCATGGCAAAGGGGTTAGCGGTGGTACGTGCACCAATCCACAGGATATCCATCTCGTACTTCAGTGCCAGTTCTACGTGTTCTGGTGTTGCCACCTCCGTAGATACGAGCATCTTGGTCTCGTCCTTCACCTGCTTCATCCACTTCAGGGCAGGCTCGCCGTGTCCCTCGAAGCCGCCTGGCTTGGTGCGTGGTTTCCACACGCCAGCACGGAAATTATGGCAGCCTTTCAGCGCCAGCTGGCGGGCTGTTTCCATCACTTGTTCCTCTGTCTCTGCAGAGCAAGGGCCTGCAATCACAAAGGGACGTTCGTTGTCACTCGGTAAATTCAACGGTTGAAGTTCCAGTTCCATATTATATTGCGTTTTTAATTCTTTCTAATGCTTCTTTGATTTTCTCTTCCTTGGCGCACAGCGAAATGCGGATGTAGCGCTCACCGTTCGAGCCAAAGATGAATCCTGGCGTGATGAAGACACGGGACTCATGCAGCACGCGCTCTGTCAAGTCTTCTACGTTCTGGATGTCGGCAGGAATCTTGCCCCACAGGAACATGCCCACCTGCTGTTTGTCGTAGGTGCAACCCAGCACGTCCATGATCTTCTCAGCCCACTGGCGGCGACGGGCATAGGTCTCTATGTTGTATTCCCGATGCCATGCCTCGTCGTTCTTGTAGGCCTCTGCGGCAGCCAGCTGAATACCACGGAAGGTACCGCTCTCGATGTTCGACTGCACCTTCAGAATCCACTGGATAAACTGCGCATTCGACGCACAGAGTCCGACACGCCAGCCAGGCATGTTGTGGCTCTTCGACATGGAGTTGAACTCGATGCAGCAGTCCTTGGCACCAGGAACCTGCAGAATACTCAGATGCTCCTCGCTGAGGATGAAGCTATAGGGGTTGTCGTTGACCACGACGATGTCGTGCTCCTTGGCGAAGCGCACCAGACGCTCGTAGGTCTCCATGCGTGCTCGTCCGCCTGTTGGCATATTGGGATAGTTGGTCCACATCAGCTTCACCTTCGACAGGTCCTTCTTCTCCAGTTCGTCGAAGTCGGGCTGCCAGCCGTTGTCCTCGCGCAGGTCGTAGTTGACAATCTTGGCACCCAGAATCTTGCTCAGTGAGGTATAGGTCGGATAGCCCGGATTGGGCACCAGCACCTCGTCGCCAGGATTGACGAAAGCCAGCGTGACGTGCAGAATACCCTCCTTAGAACCTATCAAGGGTAACACCTCGCTCTTGGCATCAAGGTCTACGCCATACCAACGCTGATAGAACTGAGCCATCGCCTCGCGCAACTCTGGTGTACCCTGTGTGGGCTGATAGCCGTGGGCGTTAGGCTGCTGGGCCACCTCGCACAGCTTGTCGATAGTTTGCTTGGAGGGCGGCATGTCAGGACTGCCAATGGCCAAGGAGATGATGTCCTTACCCTCGGCATTCAGCTGAGCCACCTCTTTCAGCTTGCGGCTGAAGTAGTACTCTTGTACTAAGCTGAGTCTTTCTGCTGGTTGTATCATATTTTTTAATGCTTAATTCTTAATGCTTAATGCATAATGTTTAATGCTTAATTCTTAACTATCTTTCTTAACTCTTAACTCTTAATTCTTAACTTCAACGACTCTTAATTCGTCTGTCTTCCGTCTTTATATTCGCCCAAAATCTTGAAGTCCTTAGTCAGGGGGATGATAGCATCAATCGACTGGCGATAGCGTGTCAGGTCGTTATACATCACATCGATATAGAACAGGTATTCCCACTCACGACCGATGATGGGCAACGACTGAATCTTCGTCAGGTTCATCTTGTAGAACGACAGAATAGCCAGCACATGTGCCAGCGAACCCTCTTCGTGAGGCAGCGAGAACACCATGCTGGCTTTGTTGGCTTCGGTCAGCGGGCGCAACAGGTCGGCCTTGTTGGGGTTCGACACCACGAGAAAACGGGTGAAGTTGTGCTTGTTGTCCTCGATGTGGTTCTCCAGCACCTTCAGACCATAGAGCTTGGCGGCCTCCGCATGACAGATGGCAGCCCAGCCTCTCCTACCCTGTTCGGCAATCATCTTGGCGGCACCAGCGGTGTCTTCAGCCTCCACATTCTTCAGCTGTGGGTGCTGCGACAGGAACTGGCGGCACTGCATCAGTGCTACGGGGTGTGAGTGCACCTCCTGAATGGTGTCCCAGTCGTCGTCGGGCAGACAGCAGATGCAGTGCGAGATGTGCAACTTATGCTCGCCGACAATGGTCGTCCCGCTGTCGCGCAAGAGCTCGTAGTTGTGCAACAGCGAGCCTGCTATGGTATTCTCGATGGCCAGCATGCCAATGGCCGTAGGGTCTTGCTTCATCTGCTGAAATACCTCCTCGAAGGTGGAACAACAGATGAGTTGTATCTGCTCATCCTCGAAATAGAGGTGCGCTGCAATGTCGTGAAACGACCCTATCAGTCCTTGTATGGCTATTCTCTTCATTTCTATACCTTATTTATATCTTTAAAAGAAATCCCGCTTTCACTTGTCTGTGAAGCGGGACTGTATTTTTTTATTTTCTGAATGTTTTTTCTTACATACGGCCTTCCGCTCCACAGGTTGCTGCAAAGTAAAAATAAAAGCCGTAAAAGTAAGCGTTCAACATGTTCATTGTCTCTTTGTTTTTGTTTATCGACTGCAAAAGTATAACTTTTCCAGCAATTCACCAAACATTTTGACAGAAAATTTAGCATTATGCTTTCATTTTCATCAATCTCTCTGTTCAGGCGACAGAAATCGATGGCTCCATGCACTTACTCGTCCATCTGGAACAGGGGGTCTTCGGGCATGACCATGACGGGCTTCTGCTCGAAGTCGCGCAGCAGTTTGTCGCTGACATATTTCTTGTCGACCACCAGACGGAACATGTACTCGCGGAACCAGCGTGCCGACATGATAAGACAGCCCTGCTGTCCCCAGCTGCCGCCCCACGAGTTTTCGACCTTCCACTTCAGGGGATTGCCCTGGGCATTGAGGTCTACAGCGGTGAGCGTCATGGCGTGGGTGGAACCGCTGTCGAAGGTGGAGATGCGCTCTGCCTTCGTCATATTAAAAGAGGTGTTGAACAGCGAGGCGTAGTCGAAGTTCTCCAGGTCGCAATAGCCGCGCTTGCGGTCCAGCTGCTTGGCGACATCATAGCTGCTGTAGAGCTTGCGGCCATCCTTCAGCGAAGCGATAGCCAACTGCTCAATCTCCTCCATCGGCAGGTTCAGATACTTCCAGTTGTGGCCGTCGTAGACGTGGCGGTCGTACTCCACTTCGTAGGTCTTGTAGTATTCGCGACGCGGGTCGTTCATCACCATGATGAAGGTGCCGTTGAGTGGGCTGCCCACGGTCTCCTGATAGAACGACTGGGGGGTATACTTTTGGGCAGGTGTGATGGCCTTGCCATTCTTGTCCTTGAAGGCATAGGTAAACTCCTTGACGGGTTCGCCCAATGTGATGACGAGCATGTGGTATATCTCGCTGAGCATCTCGGTCTTGCGCTGTTCGATGGCCTTGGCTTTCTTGCCCTCGCTGACCATCTTGCGCAACTCCAAGCCCTGCTCGCGCAACTTCGACTTGATGATGCTCGACATCTTGGAGGTGTTGTCAGCGGAATAGGTCTCGGGCTGTACGTCGGCAGGCACCAGACCATACTTCTCTGCCAGGTCGGCAACGCCACAGAAGGTGCCGCCATCGCTCAGCGGGTAGTGGAAGAAGAACTGCACGCGCTGGTCGTCGATGGGTTTCTTGCCCGTATCAACGATGCCCTGCAACATGAGGTTGGCCTTCTCCAACTGGTCCCAGAAGAAGAGGTAGTCCTGCGAGTAGAGCACGCTGAGCGAGTCTGTGCGCTGGGCAAAATTGGCACGCAGCACGTTCAGTCCGCTGAACATCCAGCAACGGCCGCTGGACTTCTGGTCGGTAATGGACTGCTTCTTGGTCTCTACACTGAAATAGGTATCCAACGCACCTGCATTTTGGCGGTTCTGTGCCAGATTGTCAATAGCGTTGGCTGCCAGCGCATTGCGCAGGGCACGATCGGAGGCTGTGGGGGCATTCTGCTGCTTGATCTGCTGCAGCATCTGCTGACTGATGCCGCCCTGTTTTTGCTGTGCTGAGAGACCGAGGGCCATCAGCAGCGACAGACTACATACAATTGTTCTCATGTTGGCTTATTTTTTCTTTTTAGAGGTTTTCTTACTGGATATATGGATGGTTTTCATATTGCTGCTATTGCCTGTGCCCAGACGTGCTTTGTAATACTTCCTGGCCTCAGGCAACCAACCCTGAATCTGCTTGATGCGCGTAGCATCGCTGGGGTGCGTGCTCAGCCAAGAGGTAGAACCGCCGCCCGTAGCCTGCGACATGCGCTGCCAGAAACTGACAGCAGCATCGGGGTCGTAGCCAGCCATAGCGGCAAAGATAATGCCCAGATGGTCGGCCTCGCTCTCGTGGTCGCGTGAATACTTGGCACTGGCTCCTTGGGCACCCAGTCCGAAGACGGTGCCTGCCACCTGCTGCAAGCCTGAGCTGGCACCGGCACCAGCCATCAGCACACCCAGCGCCTGAGCGCCATACTGCTGTTTGATAGCTGTCGACATCTGCTCGGCAGAGTGCTTAGCGACAGCATGAGCTATCTCGTGACCAAGCACAATGGCCAGCGACGTCTCGTCCTTGGTGACGGGCAGCAGCCCCTCGTAGACCACAATCTTGCCGCCAGGCATGCAGAAGGCATTGACCTGCTGGTCTTGCACCAGATTAAACTCCCACTTGTACTGGGAAACCTCGCTGCCCAGCCCGTTGGCGTTGAGATAGGCCACGACGGCATTGGCCAAGTTCTGCCCTACCCGCTTGACCATGGCCGTATTGGCAGCATTCGTCGAGGGTTTAGCACTTTGCATATACTGCTGATACTGCTGGTTGGACAGGCTCAGCACCTGTTCGTCAGACACCATCAGCGTTCTCTTTCTGCCCGTAATGGGCACTGTCGACGAGGTGCCACAGCCCACCAGGATAGCGGCAACCAGAGCCAACAATACTGTTCTAATCTGTTTCATTTGTTCCCTTTATGGTTAGTCTTCCAATAATAGAAATGATTTCAAACCGCAAAAGTAACATTTTTCTGGCACTATACCAAATAAATTGCACAAAAAGCAACAAAAACTGCAAGAAACGGGCATAATGGAAAGAGGCATTGCCTCTACGGCAATGCCCCTCTCTCTTTCATAACACTAATACTACTAACTAAAACTAACTAAACTATCTTTCACTTACTTCAAACCACGGTTGATGAGTGTAACGTTCAGCAGCATCACATACTTACGATACTGATCCTTGTTCAGGATGTAGTTCATGTAAGCCAGATCCTTGTTGATAGCCTTCTCAACCATCTTTGAACGCTCGTCTTTGCTTGCCTGAGCGGCGAACATCATCTCTGAGGAGAATGTCTTATGAACCTCAGCAACACTCTCTACCTGGTCGTTAGTCAGACCCAGTGCGTGTGCCAGTGACTTCATGTTGACTGTCATGTTGTATGCCTCAGTGGTATTCATACCTTCGTTCTCTGCAAACGTTGTTGTCATGCTCATAAGAGCAACCAGTGTCAATACAATCTTTTTCATTTTGTTACCCTTTCTTTAATCTTTAATTTTTCCTTTAATAATATTATCCTTCTGTCATCAGTATTTGTTCTGATTGACGATGCAAAGGTATGACGTTTTTTGATACCTTCCAAGCTTTTTGGGAAATTGTGTGCGCAAACACCCCAAAATCTTGACCTTCATCAAAGAAAACCGAGAATCCTTGATTTTCGTCAAATTGAAAGAATTAAAGCACCTTTTTTTGGCTTTTCAATCGTTTTTTCGTACCTTTGAGACTACGTCTCGAAAGTACTCTCGCTCGGAAAAGCCAAAAATCATTTGGTTTTTCGCTCACTTATTCGTACCTTTGCTGCCAAATTATTATAATAAGGTATATGGACAATAAAACAAACAAGTACATTGCCGTCTCTTACAAGCTGTACTTAGACGGTGAAGGCGGTAAGGAACTCATCGAGGAAGCACCCGCCTCACGCCCCTTCTCATTCATCACCGGTTTTGGCTTTGCCCTTGACAAGTTCGAGGAGCAGTTGTCTGCCATTGAGCAGGGCAAGGACTTCACACTGACGCTGAACAAAGAAGAGGCTTATGGCGAGCGCCACGACGAATATGTGCTCGACCTTGACCGCAGCATGTTCTGCGTGAATGGAGCATTTGACAGCGAACATATCTACCAGGATGCCATCATCCCCTTGCAGAACGAACAGGGCGACCGCTTCAACGGACGCGTTGTAGAGATTGGCAACGAAAAGGTAAAGGTAGACCTCAACCACCCGCTGGCTGGCGAGACACTCTACTTTGAAGGTAAAGTGCTGGAGAACCGTGAGGCTACCCAACAGGAGATTGACCACATGATGAAGCATCTGTCTGGTGGCTGTAGCGGACATTGCGGCAGCTGCGGAGGCGGTTGTGGAGACGGCGACTGTGACTGCGGCTGCGGAGACAAACACTAAACCTTATGAACACTACAGGAAGAATCTTCACGCTGACCACCTTTGGCGAGAGCCACGGCGAAGCCATTGGCGGTGTTGTCGACGGCATGCCGGCAGGTATTGACATCGACCTTAACTTCATTCAGCAAGAGTTGAACAGACGCCGCCCAGGACAGAGCAACATCACAACGTCGCGCAACGAGGCCGACCGTGTGGAACTGCTTAGCGGTATCTTTGAAGGTAAGTCGACAGGCTGTCCTATAGGGTTCATTGTGCGCAATGAGAATCAGCACTCCAGCGACTACGACAACATGCGCGAGGTGTTCCGACCCTCTCATGCCGACTACACCTATACGCAGAAGTATGGCGTGCGCGACCATCGTGGCGGAGGACGTTCGTCAGCCCGCATCACGATTAGCCGCTGTGTAGCAGGGGCGCTGGCTAAGCTGGCCCTGCGCCAGTTGGGCATTGAGATTGTGGCCTACACATCACAGGTGGGTCCTATAGCCCTGGAGCGCGACTACCACTTATACGACCTGACGCAGACGGAAAGCAATGCGGTGCGCTGTCCTGACCAACAGAAGGCGGAAGAGATGATACAACTCATCCAGCAGGTCAAGGCAGAGGGCGATACCATTGGCGGCATCATCACCTGCGTCATCAAGGGTTGTCCTGTGGGACTGGGAGAGCCTGAGTTTGGCAAACTGCACGCACAACTGGGTGCTGCCATGTTGAGCATCAATGCCGTGAAGGGCTTTGAGTATGGCGACGGCTTTGCTGCTGTCACTCAGCGTGGTTCTGAACAGAACGACGTGTTTACTGTAGGTCACGATTCCATCGTGACCACCAAGACCAACCATAGCGGAGGCATACAGGGGGGCATCTCTAACGGACAGGACATCTTCTTCCGCGTGGCCTTCAAACCTGTTGCTACCCTACTCTGCGAACAACAGACGGTAGACATCCATGGAGAGGAGACTACGCTGACGGCTCGTGGCCGCCACGATGCGTGTGTCTTACCCAGAGCGGTACCTGTGGTAGAGGCAATGGCAGCAATCACGATATTAGACGCCTTTTTAGTCTATAAATCGGGCAAAAAGGAAGATTTTTAAATTAAAATGCAAAAAAAATAAAAAAAAGATTGCAGTTTAAAGATTTTATACTATCTTTGCACGTGCTATTAGGGATTTGTGAAAATCCGAATAGCGTTAGTTAAGTCTAGTTTAGTTTTTGTGTTGGTTAAGGGCGACCGAAGGGTCGCCCTTAAATTGTCCTCTACACTTTTCACTATTCTCTGGCGAAGCGCTACACGCACCCGATAATGTCGTGAATATCCTGGCAGCCGTGCTCGTCGAGCCACAGATTGATGCCGTCGCGCACCTTGATGGTGACAGCAGGATCGAGGAAGTTGGCCGTGCCTATCTCAATAGCTGTAGCACCTGCCATCAGGAACTCCAACGCATCCTTGGCAGTCGTTATACCACCAAGACCAACGACGGGAATCTTCACGGCTTTTGCCACTTGATAGACCATACGCAGGGCAACAGGCTTCACACAGGGTCCAGAGAGTCCACCAGTACCAATGGACAGCACACGCTTGCGCTTCTCAATATCGATAGCCATACCCATCAGCGTATTGATGAGCGACACGCTGTCAGCTCCTTCAGCCTCTACGGCACGCGCTATCTCGGCAATATCCGTCACATTGGGTGACAGCTTGACAATCAGCGTCTTATGGTAAGCCTGACGAACGGCCTTGACCACACTCGAAGCGCCTGCACACGTTACGCCAAAGGCCATACCGCCATCTTTCACATTAGGACACGAGATGTTCAGTTCGATGGCGGGAATCTTGTCAAGTGCATCAATACGGGCAGCACACGCTGCATAGTCTTCAGGGGACGAACCACTGACATTGACTATCATATTCGTAGCAATATCCTTGATCTGTGGATAGATATGCTCACAAAAATAGTCAACACCCTTATTTTGCAGACCTACACAGTTCAGCATGCCACTGGGCGTCTCGGCCATACGTGGGTAGTCATTACCCTGGCGAGGCCTTAACGTGGTTCCCTTAACGATGATGCCACCCAAGCCAGAAAGGTCTACAAAGTCTTCAAACTCAATACCATAGCCAAATGTTCCACTGGCTGTCATAATGGGGTTTTTCAGATTCAGCGCCCCTATATTTACGTCTAATTTTGCCATTTCTCTTCACTCTTCACTCTTAACTCTTAACTCTTCACTCTTCACTCTTAACTATGCCCACAGCAGTTTCTGAATGTCGAACACTGGACCATCCTTGCATACACATAGGTTGCCCTCTGTGGTCTTCTCCACACAACACAGACAAGCACCCAGTCCGCAGGCCATCATATTCTCCAGCGAAGCCTCGCAAGGAAGATGCTGCTCCTTGGCATAGCGTGCCACAGCCTTCATCATAGGTGTAGGACCGCAGGTGAAGATCTTGTTGAAGTGTTCACCAAGCACGCTGTGGTTAGTCACAAAACCTTTCTCGCCCAACGACCCGTCTTCTGTTGTTACGCACACGCGCCCGTACCTATTAAATAATTCCAACTCCAGAACGTCCTTTGCACTACGACCTCCCAAGAGGAAAGTCACCTCGCAACCCTGTTGCTGCAAATGAGCGCCAAGAAAGAGCAAGGGAGCGACACCTACGCCTCCACCTACGAGGAGCATTTTGGCTGCTGGCTGCTGGCTGTTGTCAGACTTCAGACTTCCTACTTCTGACTTCAAAGAGAAGCCATTGCCCAACGGCAAAACGCAGTTCAACGTGTCGCCAGGCTGCAACTCCCCCAACTTACGTGTACCATCGCCCACCATAGCGACCATCAACCATAACTCGTTCAACTCACGATCTACATAATTGATGGAGATAGGGCGACGCAGGAATGTCGTCGACGAGCCATCGACACGAATTTCAACAAACTGTCCAGGCAGCATCTCTGGAAGGGGATTTTGGTGCGTTAAACGCAACAAGACATGCTTATCGCTAAGGCGCTCAACGCTTCTGACTGTTAAATCAAGAATATATTTCTTCATGAAAATAAGGATATTGCTACTTTGCGACGGCAAAATTACTAAAAAAAATGCCACCAACCAAGTGTTTTCACAATTAGTTGGTGACGGATTGAAGAAACAGTATCAGAAATCTTATTTTTTAGCGGGAATGAAAGTCTCGTAGGTCTGATCGTCGTAATAAACACGAATCTCTGTGACCTTACGAGGTTGCTTGTCAATTATTTTGAATTCTTCGCGAGAAATTTCGGGGTGTGTACTTTTTACACTCTGGTGAAAAGCAGTCTGAGGAGCACTATTTTGTGAACCAAATAGAGAGGATTGATCAAAATTTAACACTTGATCAGCTCCATCAGCATCGTGTTCAAGAGTAGAAGCAGGACTGTCAGACGAGTCGGAAGAGTGGGCAATATGCATGTCACCACTACCCCAAAGAAGCCACTCAGTACTAATGTCAGGAATTTTCATTTTAATAGCTTCCACGATATTCAGGGTTGGACGGGTTCGTCCATTGAAAATGCTGGAGAGGGTAGCGGGTGACTGTTGCAAGAAGTCAGCGAACACCTGCTGCGACATGTGCAGGTCCTCCATGATGAGTCGAATGCGGTCTTTCATTTCCATTTGCTTCAAAATAGGGCCCAAAAAGGGGTTTTTGTTTGATTTTACAAAGGTAAAAAGAAAAAATGAACTGTGCAAGAAATCTAAAGAAAATTTTAGGATGTAAAGTTTGGAAACAAAATTTAAAATTCAATATTTCAAACCAACAGAAGGGCATTTTCTTGCTTTAGAATTACAAATCTAAAAAACAGTCACCACAAACACACTAATCATTTCTAAAAGAAAATAGTGTAAATAATTGAGTATAAATTAGATAATTACAGATGTACAATACCAAATTACCCATTTTGCATAGAAGTGTTGGTGTTTAGCTATATAAAGTATTCATAGAACGCTAACAAAACAATACATTTGCATGGGTTTTAAACACTTAAGACGAAAACAAACGCTTGTATATGTATGTATATACAAATCCGAAGGAGCGAATTTGCGTTTGCGATTTTAAAGTTTGTATCTACTATACACGTTTGTGAATTGTAAATTGCGGGTGATTATTGGGCAGTCGCATACAACTCTGTAAATCGTTTAGCTTTTAAAATTCGGAAAGTAGAATCATAAAATTACTTAATTCTAAATTTCGTACTTTCAAAAATGGCATTTATTTCCATTCTCGGCAAATTCTGAATAAGAGATTAAGAGAGAGAAAATTCGCAAAATATGAGGCGTTATTTTTTGCCAGAAAGTCAATACAGACAGGTGTTTGAGGCCATTTTTTCTTGTCTAGCAAAAATGAGCAACGAGAGAAAAAAAAGGTATATTTTAGTGGAATATAAAGAAAATTAACTCCCTCATGAGCTCTCCAGCGGGGGTATTTGGGTTATCCAGACCCTTACTTTTAGCATCAATTTCACGTATCTTGCCAATAATCTGCATCACTTTCATTGCAGTGTAATTTCTCATACCTGTCAGATAGTCTTTAGCACCCCAAGGAGATTTCATATCAAGCCACTGTGCGAGTGCCTCCTGGCTTCCTTTTTGAGGACAATAATAGGCGATCATCAAGTTTTGAAAGTAATTAAACACCAACGGGAGTAACGCATAGAGTCCGCCAGCCTTTGGATTTTCGTCAAAATATTTTATTATCTGATTTGCTTTCAGAATATTTCGGTTTACAATGGCATCACGCAACTCAAAGGCGTTATAGTCCTTACTCACCCCTATTCTATCCTCCACAACCTGTGGAGTGACGCGTTTGTCGCCTTCTGGCAGTCCCAAAATCACCTTGTCAAGTTCGCTGGTCAGTCGGCTGAGGTCAGCGCCGATGGCATCGGCTATCATCTGCGTCGACTTGGGGTCTATACTGGCATTTCTGGCTTTCAGATACTGCTGAATGAAAGCCGGTAGGTCTCGTTCCTTGAGTTTCATGCTCTCAAACAACACCCCATGCTCCTTGATAGCCTTTACCAAACCTTGCTTACGGCCATCAATTTTACCATTCTTATGACAAAAGACAAGTACTGTAGAGGGCATAGGTTGGTGGAAATACTTTTCCAGCGGCTCTGTATTCTTGATATTCTGAGCCTCTTTGACGATGACAACCTGTCGTTCTGCCATCATCGGATAACGCTTGGCGGCATCGACAATCTGCGATGCATTGACGTCAGAGCCAAACATAATAGTCTGGTTGAAGTCGCGTTCCTCAGGCTGCAGCGCATTGTCTGCTATCCAGTCACAAATCTTATCGATATAGTATGATTCGTCGCCCATCAGATAGTAGACGGGCTTAAACTGACGAGCTTTCAACTCGCTCATCACGCTATCGTATGTTACTGCTGCTTGCGCCATTCCCTATACAATACCACAAAATTACTCATTAGGCATCGGCAAAGACCTTACCATCGTCGAGTGTGACTTGGAGTTTAGTGTATTCACAGTGGAAGTCATGCTGTAAACGCTCCAGATAGCGCCGACTCTCCCACTTACACATGGGAAGGTCGTGAAGCAAATAGTTGCCACAAGTCTCTGGACGGGTGGCAGGAACGTCTGTCTGAGTGAGAATCCACTGCAGGCACTCAATAGTCAGACGGCGCATATCCTCAACGGTATAGTTTCCCGTCATAATAATATACATGCCCGTAAGACAGCCCATCGGTCCGACATAGACAACATCGTCCTTAGCCTCACTATTGCGAAACCATGTTGCCATCAAGTGCTCTAAACTGTGCATAGCAGCAGGAGCAACGGCAGGCTCTTGATTGGGTTCTGTGATACGCAAATCGAAAGTGGTAAACCCCTTGTCTTCACGCGAGACATAGATGCCCGGCTTCAGATGTGTATGGTCAATAGTGAAACTCTGTATGACTTCCATTTCTGTTTTTCTTAACTCATTAGACTGCAAAAGTACTGCTTTATTTCGAGAATGCCAAAAAATACCACTACTTTTTATGCGAAGCTGTTTGCAAGCAATAAAAAAAAGATGTACCTTTGCAAACAGATAAAAGAAAGAAATGAACGAACTGAATTTGCCTTCCTACGACGTAAAGATAAAAGGAACACGCGAAAAGCCAGAAATCTTCGATTTTCTGCGCCGTCGCTTCATAACTCTGACACCCGAAGAATGGGTACGCCAGCATTTCGTCCACTGGCTGGTGGAACACAAGGGATATCCGCAAGGGCTGCTCGGCAACGAGGTGGCACTGAAATGTGGTGACAAAACACTGCGCTGCGATTCGATACTCTACGACAAAGAGGCTAAACCCAAGATGATCATAGAATACAAAGCACCCACCGTGTCAGTGACACAGCGGGTGTTCAGTCAGATTTCGGCATACAATCTCCTGCTTCATGTAGATTACCTCGTCGTCAGCAATGGATTACAGCACTACTGCTGCAAAATGGACTACGACAGCAAGACGTACCACTTCTTGCAGGAAATTCCCGATTATACGTCTCTTTAAGCTTCTGCCTCAGGGACTACGTCCTCATCCTTCTTAACGGTCTTACGGATGGCACGCTTACGAGGCTTCTTCTCCTCAACGCCAGGCGTAGCAACCTTGACACCAGCAAGCTCGGGGTCAATAAGGATACGACCGCAATATTCGCAGACGATAACCTTCTTGTGCATCTTAATGTCGAGCTGGCGCTGGGGTGGAATCTTATTAAAGCAGCCGCCACATGCATCACGCTGTACGTAAACAATACCTAAACCATTGCGGGCATTCTTACGAATACGCTTGAACGAAGTGAGCAGACGTGGCTCAATCTTCACCTCAAGTTCCTTGACCTTAGCCTTCAGTTTCTCTTCCTCAGCACGGGTCTCTTCCATAATCTCATCGAGTTCAGTCTTCTTCATGTCAAGAGCTTGACGACGGTCCTCAATGACTGCCTGATTCTGCTCCAACTCAGCCTTCTTTTCTTCAATCTTGAAGTTGGCCTCTTTGATTTTCTTGTTGCAGAGTTCAATTTCGAGGGTCTGGAACTCGATTTCTTTAGACAGCGTGTCGTACTCACGATTGTTCTTGACATCATTCAACTGATTCTTGTAACGCTCGACACTGGACTTGGCAGTCTCGATTTCGCCCTTCTTTTGGGCTACAGCGCGCTGATATTCGTCGATGTCGTTCTGGATCTTCTCGATGCGGGTGGTAAGACCAGCAATCTCGTCTTCCAGGTCTTCTACTTCCAGGGGCAACTCGCCTCTGAGGGCACGGTTCTCGTCAATTTCGGAGAGTGTGGTCTGCAGCTGGAAAAGGGTTTTCAGGCGCTCTTCCACTGACAGGTCTGTAGGATCTTTCTTTGCCATAATGTTTCTCTTTTTTTGTTATTTTGTTATTTCGTTATTACGTTGTTTCGTTATTACGTTATTTCGCCTAAAGATAAAAAATCGGATTGGTGTTCGTTTCTGCAATCTCCGTGCGTACTCCTGGGCACTCCTTATTAATAATATCACGGAAAATCTCTGCGGTAAATTGCTCGCTCTGATAGTGACCAATGACACATATCTGCAGACGCTGCCCGTAGCCGAAGTACTGATGATAGTGCATTTCACCCGTTATAAAGGCATCAGCACCCTGACGAAGTGCATCGTCCAACAGAAAATCGCCAGCACCACCACAGATGGCTACCTTGCGGATAGGACGGCGCAGCAGTTCGTTACACTGAGCACACTCAACATCAAACTGGCGCTTCAACAGCAAAACGAAATCATCAGCAGCCATCTCGGAAGGCAACTCACCAATCACGCCACTACCCGCTTCTACGCCATCTATCGTCTTCTGTGCAAAGAAACGACTATTCTGCAGTCCCAGGCGCTCGGCTATTTTCCAGTTGACACCACCCAACGCATTGTCCATATTAGTATGCATAGAGACGACGACAACATCGTTTTTCAGAGCCTTGATGACACAGCGCTGCACATAGTCAGCACCGCTAATCTGCTTGAGTCCGCGGAACAAGAGAGGATGGTGGCTGACAATGAGATTGCAGCCTTTGCGAATGGCTTCGTCAACAATCTTTTCGTTGACGTCTAGACACAATAATGCCCCTGAAACATCCGCCTCTGTCAGTCCCAATTGCAGGCCAGCATTATCCCAACTTTCCTGCAAGGGCAGAGGCGCGAACTGTTCAAGGGCGTCAAGCACTTGTCGTATTTTCACGCTTCTTATTACGTTTTGAAAGTGCAAAGATACAAAAAAAAGTGACGGATTACATGTATAACCCGTCACTTTTATATTTTTTTAATCTTTCAACGCTCCACTGGTTTATGTAAACCACTTCTCGTTGTCCTTCTCATGACAATAGCTGGTGCCATCGAAGCAGTGTGTACAAACCTGATCCTTAGGCAGGCCGATAGAGTCTATGAGATCTTCAATGGTAGCAAACTTCAACGAAGTCAGTCCCAGGCGACGGGCTATCTCCTGCACCATACGCTCATATTCAGGGGTACCTGTTTTAGCATATTCATTGAGTTTCTTCTTGTCATCGCCCTCGAAATCGCGGATAATACGACGTGTAATAAGTTCAAGATCGCTCTTCGACGAGGTAAAACCAATAAACGGACAGCCATAGACCAGTGGCGGACAAGAAATGCGAACATGGACTTCCTTGGCACCATTATCAAAGAACGTACGGACATTGTCACGGAGCTGCGTTCCACGCACAATGGAATCATCGCAGAAGACGACACGCTGGTCCTTCAGAATGGCCGGATTTGGAATAAGCTTCATTTTAGCCACCAAGTCACGACGGTTCTGGTTGCCTGGTGTGAAAGAGCGTGGCCATGTTGGTGTATACTTCAAGACAGCACGTTTGTATGGTATCTTCTTACCTTCACTATAGCCCAGCGCCATACCCACGCCCGAATCGGGAATACCACAGACAACATCAGCCTCAATGTCGTCTTTCTCACCCAACAGGCGGCCATTCTTCTCGCGTACATACTCTGTATTAATACCCTGATAGTCACTAGCGGGGAATCCATAGTAAACCCAGAGGAATGAACATATCTGGCAACGGCTGAAGGGTTTCTGCAGCACCTCAATACTGTCAGCATGCAACTTGACGATTTCGCCAGGTCCCAAATCACGCAACACCTTGTAGTCAAGGTTGGGGAAACAGGTGGTTTCGCTTGTGACTGCATACGACTGAATAAACTCGTCAGTACCTACAGGTGACAGACGATGAATCTCCTTCTTACCTATAACGATGGGGGTGCGCCCCAAAAAGTCGCGAGCAGCTATAATGCCATCCTCAGTAAGAATCAATATGGAACAAGAGCCCTCAATCTTTTGGTATACCTTATTAATACCCTCCACAAAGGAGTTGCCCATATTAATAAGCAGAGCGACAAGTTCAGTCTGGTTGATATTGTTGGCAGACATCTCACTAAAGTGCATACGCTGCTTCAACAATTCTTCGGCAATCTCTCTCAAGTTATTGATTTTGGCAACAGTGACCACTGCATAGCGTCCCAGATGGGAGTTGACGATGATGGGCTGTGGGTCGGTGTCACTGATTACTCCAAGACCTTGATGACCTTTAAACTCATCGAGTTCGTCTTCGAAGCGTGAGCGGAAATAGTTGCGCTCCAACGAGTGGATAGAGCGGTGGAAGCCGCTTTCCTCATCGAATGTCACCAGTCCGGCGCGTTTGGTACCTAAGTGTGAATTGTAGTCTGTGCCGTAAAACAAATCGTTTACGCAGTCCTTTGTAGAGATTGTGCCAAAGAAGCCACCCATAATGTTTTTTACCTTTTGTGTCAATAATACCTTTATGGGCTGCAAAATTACAAAAAAATCGGCAACCAGCATAAGAGTTACCGATTTTTTTTCGTAAAAAATATTAATCCTTATTCCCCGTCAAGTCTCAGCACCCCGTCAACATAATAATAATACCTATTGCCAATAAGAGCGCCCAAAGCTGCCACTGAGCCTTCATGGGCACAAAGGCACGCTGCAAGGCATGACGATAAAAAGGCCACAACGACTGCCAGCGTGTGGCGCCATTGGCCACCAGGTATTCGCGCAGTGAATCATGTTCCTTTCTATCCTGGCGATAACTCCTTATAGCCCGCAGAACGGCATAATAGCCTTTCCACACAACGATAACAGCCACCAAAGGAAGGTATATGCGCATTACAGATCGATATAATTATCGTTTAACGGGTTAAAGACGGTCAGTACGATACGCCCATCGTTAGCAGCATCCGACATCATACGAGCAGCTTCCTCCTGCTGCTGACTATTGAGGGGTTTGTCTGGCTCGTCAACCAACAAGATTTTCTTGTTTGATTGTACTGCAAGGCGCAATAGTTCGACATAGTCGGTAGGCACCTTAGTAAAGCCCTCGGGCACGGAGATGCGCTGGGGTACATAAGCTAAAAAACGACGGAAATAGGTTGCAGACTTTTGTGTCAACATTTCACCGTCAATACAGATATGGCCGCTGGAAACAGGAATCAGTCCCATAATAGCGCGAAGTAAAGTAGACTTTCCCTTACCTCGCATACCCACAATCTGTCCTTCCTCGATAGTCGCCGAGAGGTCTTTGATGAGCTCTCCGATAGTTACATTGTGCAGTTCTAACATCATAATATGCTGCAATAGAATAAAATAATCTGCTGCAAAAGTATAAAAAAAATATGAATTACACGAATTATACGAATTATTTTTATACTTTTGCAACATGAAAACGACGAAAAGACGTATGTTAGCAGAATGGGAGCACCAAAGTCAGGTGCAGCTGACATGGCCACACAAGGATACAGACTGGGCCCCCATCCTTGATGAAATCACTGCCGTATACGAAGAAATGGCACGTGAAATCCGTAAACGCGAGCCTCTATTAATAGTAGATGCCATACCCCATAACGACACATGGGCTCGTGACCACGGATTTATCACGGTGGAAGCCACCCTTTCCCCTCGCAACGCCGAGCCCTGCCATAGCAGCGAAGAAGAAAGGGAGAGCAGATTGTTTCTGCTGGACTTCTGCTTCAATGGCTGGGGCGAGAAATTTGAGGCTAAGCTTGACAACCAGATTAACAAGAACCTCTACGAGCAAGGACTTGTCAAGGGTATCTATGAAGACCATCTGGACTTTGTGCTGGAAGGAGGTTCAATTGAAAGTGACGGAAAAGGCACCATCTTCACAACGGAATGCTGCCTGATGGCTCCTCACCGCAACCAACCACTGACAAAAGCTGAGATTGAAGAACGCTTGAAGAATTGGTTGGGAGCCGAGCGTATCGTATGGCTGCAGCATGGTTCGCTCATTGGCGACGACACCGATGGGCACATTGACACGTTGGTCAGAGTATGCCCTGACGACACCTTATTATATACAGGAGGCGACGCAGACCATCCAGACCTTCAACTGATGGAGCGGGAACTGGAGGCTCTACGCACCCTTGACGGCAAGCCCTATAGACTACTGCGCCTGCCTCTGCCCCGCCCTATCTATGACAATGGCGACCGTCTACCTGCCACATACGCCAACTATCTAGTGATAAACGGTGCTGTTTTGGTGCCCACCTACAAACAGCCTGACTTGGACCGAGAAGCCATGAGCATCATCCAGTTGGCTTTCCCCGACAGAGAAATCGTAGGCATCGATTGCTGTGCCGTCATCAAGCAACACGGCAGTCTGCACTGTTGTACGATGCAGTACTATTAAAAAAGGTAAAAAAGTAAAACGTCCAAAAGACAAAAAGAATTAAAAGTAGTAATTTTGCACCCAATATGAAAATAGGTATCATTCAACAGCACAACAGCGAGGACATGAAGACCAACATTCTCCATCTGGCCACGAAAATTCGCCAGTTGGCTAAAGCTGGGGCTGAGCTCATTGTCCTGCAAGAGTTGCACAACTCGCTGTATTTCTGCAAAAAGGAGGATGTTGACCTCTTCGACTTGGCAGAAACCATACCCGGACCGTCAACAACATTCTTTGGCAATCTGGCCAAGGAATTGCAAGTAGTCATTGTCACTTCACTCTTTGAGCGTCGTGCTACAGGGCTGTACCACAATACGGCCGTCGTACTGGAGAAGGACGGTACCATTGCGGGTAAGTATCGCAAGATGCACATCCCCGACGACCCCGGCTACTACGAGAAATTCTACTTCACTCCTGGCGACATCGGTTTCCATCCTATTCAGACCTCTGTAGGCATATTAGGTGTATTGGTATGCTGGGACCAGTGGTATCCGGAAGCAGCCCGACTAATGGCTTTGCAAGGTGCAGAGCTGCTAATCTACCCCACTGCTATCGGCTACGATCCCAACGACACGCCACAAGAGCAGGAGCGTCAGCGTATGGCTTGGCAGACGGTACAGCGAGGACATGCTGTAGCCAACGGGATTCCTGTCGTAACTGTCAACCGCTGTGGCGAAGAGGACGATGTTCCTTTCTGGGGTACCAGTTTTGTGGCAGGTCCTCAAGGCGAACTGCTCTACGAGGCACCTATTATAGAAGAGGTGACCAAGGTCATCGAAGTAGACATGCAGCGCTCTGAGCAGGTGCGCCGTTGGTGGCCCTTCTTGCGCGACAGGAGAATAGAAGCATACGATAACATCACAAAACGTTATATAGACTAAATGGCAAACAATTTAAGATTTCAGGTAGTAGAGGAGGCATTCAAGAAGCACGCACTCGAAGTAAAGGCTCCTAACGAACGTCCTTCAGAGTATTTTGGCAAATATGTCTTCAACAAAGAGAAGATGTACCGCTATCTGCCCAAGAGCGTCTACGACAAGATGATTGATGTGATAGACAATGGCGCCAGTCTAGACCGTTCTATTGCTGATGCAGTAGCTGATGGTATGAAGAAATGGGCTATGGAGATGGGAGTCACACACTATACCCACTGGTTCCAGCCACTGACAGAGGGTACTGCCGAAAAGCATGATGCTTTCGTAGAGCACGACGGTAAGGGTGGTATGATAGAGAAATTCTCTGGCAAGCTGCTGGTTCAGCAGGAGCCTGACGCCAGTTCCTTCCCCAATGGTGGCATCCGAAACACTTTCGAGGCACGCGGCTACTCTGCCTGGGACCCCACATCTCCCGTGTTTATCATCGACGATACGCTGTGTATCCCCACCATCTTCATCGCCTACACTGGCGAAGCCCTCGACTACAAGGCTCCCCTACTCCGTGCGCTGCATGCTGTGGGCAAAGCAGCGAAGGATGTTTGCCAGTATTTCTATGATGACGTAACCAAAGTACAAGTAAATCTGGGTTGGGAACAAGAGTATTTCCTTGTTGACGAAGGTCTCTACTCTGCCCGTCCCGACCTGTTGATGACTGGTCGCACGCTGATGGGGCATGAGAGCGCCAAGAACCAGCAGATGGACGACCACTACTTCGGTACTATTCCTGATCGCGTGGTTGCTTTCATGAAAGATCTGGAGATTCAGTCGCTGGAATTAGCCATCCCTGTCAAGACACGCCATAATGAGGTTGCCCCCAACCAGTTTGAGTTGGCCCCCATCTTCGAGGAGTGCAACCTGGCTGTAGACCATAACATGCTGCTGATGTCACTGATGAAAAAGGTGGCACGCAAGCATGGCTTCCGCGTACTTTTGCACGAAAAGCCTTTCGATGGCATTAATGGTAGCGGTAAGCACAACAACTGGAGTTTGTCAACAGACACAGGTGTATTGCTGCATGCTCCAGGAACGACCCCAGAGGAAAACCTGCGCTTCATCACCTTCATTGTAGAGACACTGATGGCCGTATACAAGCACAACGGACTACTAAAAGCATCCATTATGAGTGCTACCAATGCCCATCGTCTGGGCGGCAACGAGGCGCCTCCCGCCATCATCTCCAGTTTCCTGGGTACACAACTCACGGAATTGCTTGACCACATCGAGACATCGGAGACTAACGAACTCTTCAATCTGAAGGGCAAGAAGGGTATGCAGATTGATATTCCACAGATTCCCGACCTTATCGTTGACAATACCGACCGAAACCGTACGAGTCCTTTTGCCTTTACGGGTAATCGTTTCGAATTCCGTGCCCCAGGCTCCAGTGTCAACTGCGCCAGTGCGATGATAGCCCTCAACGCTGCTATGGCCGAAGCACTATTATCGTTCAAAGAGCGCGTAGATGCCAAGATGGCAAAGGGTGAAGATAAGATTCAGGCACTGTTGGAAGTGCTGAAGGACGACGTAAAGACCTGCAAGCCCATCCGCTTCGACGGCAATGGTTACTCTGAAGAATGGGTAAAGGAGGCCGAAAAGCGCGGACTGGATGTAGAGAAGTCTTGCCCTGTTATTTTTGAGCATTACCTTGACGAGTCGTCCGTTAAGATGTTTGAATCTACGAAGGTCATGAACCGCAAGGAACTGGAGGCTCGCAACGAGGTAAAATGGGAAACATACGTAAAGACCGTCCAGATTGAAGCTCGTGTACTGGGTGACTTGGCCATGAACCACATCATCCCTGTAGCGACCCACTATCAGTCGAAGCTCATCAAAAACGTGCAAGGCATGAAGGAAGTCTTCAAGCAAGAGCGTGCAGAACGGCTGTCCACACGTAACATGAAACTCATTGAGGAGATTGCCGAACGTACAGAGTTGATTGAACAGTGGGTTGAAGACCTGACAGAGGCCCGTCGCGTAGCCAACCGCATAGAAAATATCCACCAGCGCGCCATCGCCTATCACGATACGGTTTGTCCCCACATGGAGGCTATCCGCAAGGAAATTGACAAATTGGAACTCATTGTTGAGGATGGTCTGTGGACACTGCCTAAATATCGCGAACTGCTGTTTATTCGCTAAGGACAGAACGCAATATACATTAAGAAAAACGGCTATGCAACCAAGCACAGCCGTTTTTTTCTTATCTTGTTGTCCGAAGTTAAATTTTCGACTCCAGCACAGCCTTCCACCGAGCATAGGCATCCTGATACTCTGCACGATGAGCAGCATCTGGCTCAATGACCTGCAACTTATCGAGAGTAGCAAAAGCCTCGTTAGCATTTTTATAGATGCCGACACCCATTCCAGCACCCTTGGCAGCACCCACTGAACCATCAGTATCATAGAGTTCGATAGTGGCACCACTAACACCAGCCAGTGTATTGCGAAACAAGGGGCTAAGGAACATGTTGGCCTTGCCGGCGTGAATCTTCTTGATGTCCATACCCATCTGCTGCATAATCTCCATGCCATAGCAGAACGAGAACACTATGCCTTCCTGAGCGGCACGTACGAGGTGAGCCTTGTTGTGCTTATTAAAGCTCAGTCCATTGATAGAGCACCCAATCTCCTTATTCTGCAGCACACGCTCAGCACCGTTACCAAAAGGAATAACAGTGACGCCCTCACTACCGATAGGAGCTTGAGCTGCCAAGTCATTCATCTCGGCATAGCCAATCTCAGGAGTAATGTTACGATGCGTCCATGCATTCAAAATACCAGTGCCATTGATGCAGAGCAACACACCAAGACGGGTCTGCTCAGCTGTATGGTTGACATGCGCAAAAGTGTTGACACGGCTCTTTGGGTCGTAGTTGACATCACCCAGCACACCATATACCACGCCACTGGTACCTGCCGTAGCGGCTATTTCACCCGGATTGAGCACATTCAGTGACAGCGCGTTATTCGGTTGGTCGCCACCACGATAAGTAATAGGTGTACCTTCCTTCAGTCCCAGTTCGGCAGCAGCCTCAGCACACACTTCGCTCTGCACGCTGAAGGTAGGAACGATATCAGCAATGAGTGACAGGTCGAAGCCATAGTACTTCATCAGGAAGTCTGCCACCTGATTGTTCTTAAAGTCCCAAAACATACCCTCTGACAGACCACTAACAGTAGTATTGGCAACTCCAGAAAGACGCATGGCAATATAGTCGCCTGGCAGCATAATCTTGTAAATCTTCTCGTAGGTTTCTGGCTCATTTTCCTTAACCCATGCCAGTTTGGCGGCAGTAAAGTTGCCTGGAGAGTTGAGCAAATGGCTCAGACACTGGTCAGCACCTAAAGCCTGGAAAGCCTTCTCGCCATAAGGAACAGCACGCGAGTCGCACCAGATAATGGCTGGACGCAAAGCCTGTAGATTCTTGTCTACACAAACCAGACCGTGCATCTGATAAGAGATACCGATAGCTTTCACGTCATCTGCCGTAGCACCTGCGTCGGACATTATCTTCTTCAGTGCCAGCTTGGCATTATCCCACCACATCTGGGGATCCTGCTCAGCCCAACCAGCCTTAACGGCCATAATTGGAGCTTCCTTCTCAGGATAGAATGCCGTAGCCACACATTTTCCACTGTCTGCATTAACGAGCGATGCCTTGACAGACGAACTGCCGACATCAAAACCTAATAAATACCTGTTTGCCATAGTTAGTTGTTGATAATAAATATGATTTCAAATCTTAATTACTGCGTTTTCGCACTACAAAATTCTGCAAATAATCTTTAAAAACCAATTTTTTTACAGATTTTCAAGTTTTTTTTATCATTATTTGACTACAATTAAAAAAAAATCCATACCTTTGCAGAATATAAAAAACAACAATTAGCTAAGGTTTGTTTGATTTATGAAAAAGAAAATACTGATACTTGACGACAAAGAGACCATTGCAAAGGTACTCTCTATCTATCTCATGAGCGACTACGACGTTCAGTGGTTGCCTGATGGTTTACAAGGTGTAAAATGGCTTCAGGCAGGCAACACGCCTGACCTTATCATATCCGACATCCGTATGCCAGGTATGCGTGGTGACGACTTTTTGGAGTGGATTAAGCAGAACGAGTTGTTCCGTCACATCCCCGTTATCATGCTGTCAAGTGAAGACTCTACCAGCGAGCGCATCCGCCTATTGGAGATTGGTGCCGTTGACTACATCGTCAAGCCCTTCAACCCCATGGAGCTGAAGATTCGTGTCAAGAAGATCCTTCCGAATTGACATCCTAATTATTAATTAGATATAAAACTAAACGTTTATTGTTATTTGTCAAATAGTTCATTGACATGATAGGTGTTGTATACTTAGGAAATAATCTTAAGACACAAGAACGTCTAAAATACATACCCGGACAGCTAGTCAGAATGACCAATGTCTACAAAGATGCTGCCCAGATATGTACGCCACACGTTTCCAACGAGCACTTTTTGGTGTTCTATGAGCGTAATATTCTCAACGAGGACATTACCGCTATCACCTATCTGCGCAAGAAATGTCCCAGCGTGTATATTGTCCTCATAACAAACACGATGACAGACGAAGAGCGCAACGTTTATATCAAATGTGGCATCAACGACACTATCCAGCAAGAAGCTTCTGTAACAGAGTTGAACAAAAAAATTCAATTTATCTCCGAGCGCGAGAGTGTTCTTTTCTCCAATGAAGCCCCTTGGCGTGGCATATTGAAGTTTAAGATTCCCATCTGGAAAAGACTTTTTGATATTGTTGGTTCCATTATCGCCATCATCGTCACCTCACCGATTTTCATCATTACAGCCATTGCCATCAAGTTGGAGAGCAAGGGCCCTGTGCTGTTTAAGTCAAAACGTGTAGGTACAAACTATACCATTTTCGATTTTCTAAAATTCCGTAGTATGTATGTCGATGCAGAGCACCAGTTGAAGGAACTCAGCAAAGAGCATAACCAATACAGGGATCAAGAAAGCAACGAGCCCAAGTCCACCATCACAGCGCCATTGGGTGACCAGGCAGAAATGGCTATGATGGATATGGGCATGGAGTCGGAGATGATGATTAGCGACGAAGAAATCATGTTGGTGGGTGACGACTTTGTGGTAGCCGAGAGCGATTTCAACAAGCAGAAGGAGGAGGAGATCAACAATGCCTTTGTCAAGATAGAAGACGACCCACGTGTTACCAAGGTTGGAAAATTCATCCGTAAGTATAGCATTGACGAGCTTCCCCAGTTGTTCAACATTCTCAGAGGCGACATGTCTATCGTTGGCAACCGTCCATTGCCACTATACGAGGCTGAGAAACTGACATCCGACTCCAGCATCGACCGTTTCATGGCTCCCGCCGGACTGACAGGTCTTTGGCAGGTGGAGGAGCGCGGTCGCGGAGGTACCATGTCTGCAGAAGAACGCAAGCAGTTGGATATCACCTATGGACAGACTTATAATTTCATGCTGGATATGAAGATTATCTTGAGGACTTTCAAGGCTTTTGTCCAGAAAGGAAATGTTTAATATGTTTATTGCCTATGAATGGTGTGAGACATTTTATCCTTACAACGATATTGGCAGCTGCGACTACAGTTGCTCAAGCACAATATAATAATAGTGGTATCAGTGCCGGTTTCTTTGATTCCAGTGAGACCAGCACAATCAATTTCTCAACCTTCCACTTGCCGCCACTGGCTGTTCTTTATGAAAATGCCAAGCAGAACCCCAATATTCTGTCACTCAACAAGGCTCAGGAGATTGCGCAGGCAGAAGTTGCCAAGCAGAAGCGTCACATCTTCTCCTATATCCAAGGACATGCCAGCTACAGCTATGGTAAGACCGATATGTGGGGAAACAACAGTACGACACAGAGCTACACTACCATTTATCAGTTCCAAGGAAATGAACAGAGCTATTGGAATGTTGGTGTTAACCTGAGCGTTCCCTTGGAGGATATCCTCGACCTTACAGCATCGGTTAAGCGTAAACGTTTGGAAGTCGACAAGGCCCGCATTGAGAAAGACATCGCATTCGACAACCTGAAGAAAGAGATTGCTTCGTTGTATATTAAGATTACCAACAACCTTGTCTCATTGAAGACGTTAAGTGAGGGTGCAGCCATCTATCAGGGTGCCGGTGCTTTGAATCAGGAAGATTTCCATCAAGGGAATATGACTATTGAGGCTTTTGCAGGTACCAAATTGCACGAGGTTGATGTAGTAACTAAATATCAAACTCTGCAAACCACTATCACGACCGACATCATCACCTTAGAGATTCTAACGCACACCCCGATTCTGACCAATACCACAACTGATATTACCCTTGACGATGAGCAACTATCAGAAAGAGCCATTCGCAAGCAAAACCGAGAAGTAGCTAAGAACATCAAGAAAGCGGCAGCAGAAGAAGACAAGAGATACAAGATGCTGGAACAAGCTGAGAAGAAAGCACTCCGAAAAGCTGCTCGTCAAGCCAAAAAGAACAAATAACACGCACTCAATATGGATTTGTTTAGATATTTCGTTCGTTTTCTATATAAGATTCGATGGTATTTAGTCATCCTACCGATGATTGCCCTTATTGTCGCGTGGTTTATGACACGCGACATGGAGCGTATCTATGATACCAATACCACCATCTATACAGGTATGATTACTGGCTATAATATTGAGGGCGGATCAGGATCGGCTGGCGGTAACTCACAGACCAACATCACCAACTTGATGTTGATTATCCAAACAGAAAACACCATCCATGAAGTGGCATTACGTCTGTTTGCCCGCTGCATGATGTATGGTAATCCCAACAAAGACAATAATTACATCTCAGCAGAGCATTTTCGTCAATTAGACGCCATGGTCCCTGCTGATGTCAAGGCACTCATCAACCACAATAACGAGTCTGCTACATACGCAAATCTCAAAGCCTACGAGAAACCATCACAAGATAATTTCATTTTTGGACTGACAAATGCCCATCCATATTTCGGTATTAGCAGTATTACCAGCCGCTTAAAAGTTTTACAACTTGAAAGGAGTGATATTATTGATATTGGTTATTCAGCCAATGATGCTGGCATTGCCTATAACACGCTGGATATTCTGAATGACGTTTTTTCAAAACAATATCAGCAGTTACGCTACGGCGAGACCAACAACGTCATCAAGTTCTTCGAGAAGGAGGTTGCCCGTTTGTATCGTATTCTGACCAGTGCTGAGGACGACCTCATCCGTTACAATGTTTCCAAGCGTATCATCAACTATGCGGAGCAGACCAAACAGGTGGCTTCTTTGGAAGCTCAACAACAGAATTTCCGCAATGACCAGTTGATGAACTATACCACTTCCAAGGCCCTGCTTGACTATTTGGAGAAGCAGTTGGGCAATCGTGCTCAGGTGATTCGTTCTAACAAGGAATTCACTAGTCAGGTTCGTGACATCTCGCGCATTCAGTCCCGTATTTCTAATTTGAAACTGATGAGTAGTGAGGGAGGTGGTAATGATAACGAATCGCAGGAAGAGTTGGCAAAAGCCCAGCGTGACCTACAGCGTGCAACAGGACGTGTCAACCAGCTAACAAGAGACATCGAGGCGGCATCGTTCAGCACAGAAACGGGTGTCAAATCCCAAGACATGTTAGGGCGTTGGTTAGAGCAACTTTTACTTTTGGAGAAAACCAAAGCAGAAATGACGGCTACCGATATCATGCAGAACGAGATTGAAAGGCAGTATCTATTCTATGCACCTATTGGCGCCACGATTGATCGCAAAGCACGTCACATTGGTTTTATTGAAGGTAACTATATGGAGATGCTGAAAGCATTAAACTCTGCTCGTATGCGTCAGCGCAACCTGCAGATGTCTACAGCGACCCTGCGTGTGCTCAACCCACCGATGTTCCCGTTGAACGCTCAGCCTACCAATCGTCTGATGGTGCTCTTAGGCGCTTTCATGTTGACTTTTGCGTTAACGGCATTTTATTTCTTGATTATTGAGATGCTCGATCGTACCTTGCGTGACCGCATGCGTTCTGAGCGCATCACACAAATACCTGTTATGGGCTGCTTCCCCAAGGAAAGTAATCTGCGCTATCGTCGTTTCAACAAGACCATTGCCGATATGGCTATGAAACAGTTGAGTAAAGCCCTGCTCCCCCATTTCAAGGAAGGTCAGCAGAACGTACTTAATCTCCTTTCGACTGACTCAGGTAATGGTAAGAGTTATCTGGCTCAGGAATTAGAGAATTACTGGATATCCATCGGTTTGCAGGTTCGTCGCCTTACTTACGATGAAGACTTCCTGGCAGAAGACAGTAAATTTATTTTGGCCAAGGACGTCAAGGATCTCTGCCCTGATATTCTCCCCGACGAGATAGCCATCATTGAATATCCGAATTTGGACGACTACTCCATCTCACCAAGCCTATTGAATATGGGTACTGTTAATTTGATGGTCACTCGCGCCAATCGTACTTGGAAGGATGTTGACCAGAAAGCCCTTAACGAAGTGCAGGCCATGTTGGACGAGGAGCACAAAAATACGCTCTTTATGTATCTGACGGAAGCTACCCGTTATGCCGTCGAGGAATTCGTCGGGCAATTGCCACCTTACACGAAGTTCAACAACTTCGTCTATCGTATGTCTCAATTAGGATTGACTGCAACAGAAAACGAACACGCTCTATAATGAACAAACTCTCGTTCAGCACATACGCAAAAGAAAACGGAGGAAGAGTATCGCTACTCTTTCTCCTGTTTTTGCTTGCGCTCTACGAGTTTGTTACAGCAGGATTCAGTACATTTGCCATTATTTGTTGTATTCCCCTTGTCATCGTTGTAGTATTAGGGACATTTCAGCGTCAAACGTCTATGTTTTGGACGTTGATTATTGTCAACTTCTTCATCATGTGGCACGGGAAGCCCCCTCTTCCCATTCCCACTTCTGTCCCAAATGAGCTTATACAAATTTTATTGATCGCATTGGCCATTATCAATGTTAAAGAGTCTAAATTTGAGCGGTGCGGTAATCTTATGTTCATTACACTCGCCGTATGGTGTGGTTTTATTACTTTAGAAGTTTTAAATGACACGTGCGGTATTGGTATTGATGTTGCAGCATGGTACACAACAGCTCGTTCTATTGCCTTTCAATTGATGTATATTTTCATTGTATTTACCATCTATATTTCAAATCCCAAAATACTGACAAAATATCTTTTTTTATGGGGAGCTTTGGCATTGTTTGCTGCATTTTGGGTGTGGAAACAGCAATATCTTGGTTTTATGGCATCAGAAGAGCGATGGCTGATGACACGTGGTAGCAATACACACATCATACAAGGTGGTACTCTTATCCGTTACTTTTCATTATATAGTGATGCCGCCAACTTTGGAATTGGTATTGCATCCACTGCTGTTGCATTTCTAATATTCGGTATTACCAGTAAAATAAAAAGACATAAGTTTTTTTTCCTTACAACAGGGTTTGTATGTGCTTGGGCAATGTTCCCTTCTGGCACACGAACAGCAATTGCCTGTTTAATGGCAGGATTTATGGCTTACGTATTCCTCTCGAAATCTTTCAAGATTGCTATTCCTGTTACAATTGTTTTTGCTCTTTTTATTTTTATCCTTGCTTTCACGACAATTGGACAAGGTAACCAACAAATCCGTCGTATGCGTTCTGCATTCGACAAAAATGATGCTTCAGCTAACCAACGTTCGATTAACCAAGCAGCCATGAAAAAGTATATGGCTGAAGCACCATGGGGCATCGGCTTAGCTGTTGGTTACAAAAATGTTCCAGCCAACAATAAGTATACCTTTATGGCTACAGTAGCCCCAGATTCTGAGTATGTGTTTATTTGGATTCATACAGGTATTATTGGCATCACGCTGTTCCTCATTTGTACAGTCATAATGATTGCAGGAGCCTGTTGGATAGTGCTTTTTCGGCTAAAGAGTCCATCACTACGAGGTATTGGGGCAGGGTTCTGCTGTGCGATGATATCTCAACAATTAGGAGGCTATGGTAACCAAGTACTCATGCAGTTTCCCAACTGCCTTATATTCTATGGCGGCTTGGCCATCGTCTATGTTCTTCCACATATAGAAAACGAATGGATTGCTTATGAAGAGGAACAACTTGCCAAAGAGGCAGAGAAGAAACGTTTAAAAGAAGAGAAGAAGAAGAAGAAGAAGAAGAAGACCTCAAGAGTATAACACATTTAAGCGAAACTAAGACATGACAGAAGAGAAAATAATATCTATCATCACCATCAACTACAACGGGTTGAAAGACACCTGCGAACTGATGGAAACGTTACCTTTAGACGATGTGTCATTAGAGGTAATCGTGGTAGATAATGCCTCACGCGAAGACGAAGCTACTGTCATTGAGAAACGTTATCCACAGGTAAAGGTTATTCGCAGCAAGGAGAATTTAGGCTTTGCTGGTGGCAACAATCTGGGCATTGAAGCCGCCAGTGGCAAATATCTTTTCTTTATCAACAACGATACACTGCTGTATCTACATGATGATCCTATTGGAAAGTCGGGTACACCAGCAGCCCTCAAACATCTGGTAGAGCGTTTCGAAGCCAATCCCAAGGTTGGCATGGTCTGTCCGAAGATTCGCTTTACTTGGGGACAAAATCTTATCCAGTATGCTGGCTATACCCCACTCTCTTGTATTACACAGCGCAACCACGCTATTGGTTTCAACGAGTCTGATTATGGACAGTACGACACACCACACACTACCTCTTATGGCCATGGTGCTGCTATGATGGTTAGTCGTGAAGCAATCAACAAGGCCGGCATCATGCCTACTTGTTATTTCCTCTATTATGAGGAACTCGACTGGTCCATGATGATTCGCCGTGCAGGTTACGAAATCTGGTACGAACCTGCCAGCACCATCTATCATAAGGAGAGTCAAACCACGGGTCAGGCTAGTCCCTTGCGTACTTATTATATTACACGTAATCGTCTGCTCTTGGTTCGGCGCAATAGCCCGCTGCCCTGGCGCTACCTTTCGTATATCTACCTCATATTTGTTGCAGGGACAAAGGAGTGCGTAAAGAATCTGACGAAACAGCGTTACGACTTAGTAAAAGCCGTCCTGCGAGGACTATGGCATTTCATTAAATATTGAAGATATGGAATTGTGGTCTATCATATATTATTTTGACTATTTCCTCTTTACCTTCGTCTGTCTGACGGTGGTGTATATAGGCATTTTTGCGATGGCTTCTATGTTCAGCCAGCACGAGGATACGCCAAAGAGCCGGGTAGAGAATCGTTTCATCATTCTTATCCCTGCCTACAAGAATGGAGCCATTGCAGAACAAACGGTACGCTCCATCCTTGGACAGACCTATCCTCAGCGGCTGTTTGATGTAACTGTGATTGCGGACCAGCTTGACGAAATGAGCAATTTTCGATTGGCTCAACAACCCATTACCTTGCTGACACCGAACTTCTCAAAGAGTTCCCGTGCCAAGTCTTTGCAGTTGGCTATCAACAACCTGCCACAGTTCAAGCTCTATGACATCGCTGTTGTACTTAATCCAGGCAATATTGTCGAGCCAGAATTCCTTGAACAGCTGAATGATGCCTATGAGGCAGCCGGCACCAAGGCCATCCAGTGTCACATGCTCTCGCAGAACCGAGATACAGTTTCTGCGCGTCTGAGTGCCATCTTTGAAGAAATCAACAACTCCATTTTCCGTCGCGGACACGTCACGTTAGGTCTGTCTGCAGCAGCATCTAACTCTGCTATGGCCTTCGACTTCAACTGGTTCAAGACCAACATTATGACGACAACGACCACATGGGATGACAAAGAGTTAGAGGCTCGTTTACTGCGCCAGCACATCTTTGTTGACTACTTCGACGACATCATGGTATTCTCTGAGAAGACCCGAAGTGCGGAGGACTTCAATCGCCAGCGTGGGCGATGGCTGATGTCGCACCTGGCTACCATCGTCCGCAACATCCGCTATCTGCCTGGTGCCATCATCCAGCGCCATTACGACCTGATAGACAAGATTCTCCAGTGGATGCTACTGCCTCGTATTCTGATGATGGGCATCATCATCGCCATGGGCATCTTCATGCCCTTCATCTACTTCTCGCTGGCCATCAAGTGGTGGGCGCTCTTTGCCATTGTGCTGTTTATTTTTGCATTAGCGACCCCCAACTACCTAGTTGATGACAAGTGGGACCATACTTTCTTCTCCATACCCATGATACTTCTGGCATTCCTCTTGGCGAAGACTTCTATTGGCAAGAAAATAAAAGAAAACTTAAATAAGAAATTATAAACCAAGCAATTCTGATATAGTATGAGCATACTTTGGCTGATTTTACATATCTTCGAGATATTCCTCTGGCTACTGTTGGCAGCATCTGGTGCATACATCTTGTTTTTTGCACTGGTATCCATGTTGTGGAAGAGACCCGTATCACCCCTTTCAGCCTATTTGGAGGGACAGATTCGATCCTTGCGCGACCCACGCCAATACACCTTTCTTGTACTCTACCCTGCCTACAACGAAGACCGTGTCATCGTCAACTCCGTTCGCACCTTCTTGGGCCAGTACTACCCCTACAAAGGATTCCATGTTGTAGTCATCAGTGACCACATGCAGCCAGAGACTAACGAATTATTGGCACAATATCCTATTTCGCTCTTGATGCCTGTATTTGAGAAGAGCAGCAAGGCCAAGGCTATGCAGTATGCCCTGCAGCAAATCCAAGGAGACTACGACTACGTCGTCATTCTTGATGCTGACAACGTGGTAGAGTCAGACTTTCTGGCCAAGCTTAACGATGTCTGTAACAAAGGCTTCGATGCTATCCAGTGTCACCGCTGTGCCAAAAACTCCAACAATGACATCGCTGTGCTCGATGGTGTCAGCGAAGAGATTAACAACACCATCTTCCGCAAGGCTCACAACCGTGTTGGCCTTTCCTCAGCCCTCATCGGCTCAGGCATGTGTTTCCGCTACAAGTGGTTTAAGGAGAATGTCAACAAGCTCTCCACTGCAGGTGAAGATCGTGAGTTAGAAGCCCTTCTGCTGCGCCAGAAAATTCATATCCACTACGAGCCGGAGATTCACGTCTACGACGAGAAGGTTAGCAACAAAGAGAACTTCCAGAAGCAGCGTCTGCGCTGGATGACTGCCCAAATACAGAGTCTCTTCTCGCTATTGCCTTACGTTCCCAAAGCACTGATGGAAGGTAACATCGACTACATCGACAAGACTTTCCAACAGGCTCTCATACCACGTTCCATGTTGGTAGTAGGTGCTTTTGGCATGTCTGTCATCATGACAGTATTCTCCCTCATCTTCTCACTCGACTGGTATATCAAATGGTGGCTGCTGTTCCTCTTCATTTGCCTGTCGCTCTACGTGTCAACACCTAAGCAACTCCGCAAGAACTCTGTCTTTGGCAAGATTCTGTCCATTCCTTTGCTGGTATGGAAGATGATTCTCAACATTCTGAAGATAGACCGTAAGAATACCGACTTCATTCACACAGAACACGGAGATAAAAAATAAGATTAAACCGCAATCTCATACGCACTAAGCAGAAAGACTAATGCCTGTTAGCAATTAGTTATTGGTTGTTAGTTTGGCGAAGCCAGAGTTACAAAAAAAAACGAGAGAAATACAAAAGAAAAGCCCGTTTTTTGTCATCATATTGTAATACAATAATTTGTCTGTTTCAGAAAAAAACAGTATCTTTGTAGCCGAATGTTAGCCTATTTTTAAGCACAATGATTCTAAAGGGATATGAAGATTCTTGTTGTCGACGATGAATTAGACATCTGCGAGATATTGCAGTATAACCTTGAGACTGAGGGGTATGAGGTTGTGACCTCCAACTCGGCTGAGGAGGCTTTAGAGCTTCCTCTGCAAGAGTTTGCACTGATTCTGCTGGATGTGATGATGGGCGAAATGTCTGGATTCCAAATGGCACGAAAGTTGAAGGACAATCCTGTTACAGCGCAGATACCTATCATATTCATCACGGCACTCGACAGTGAAGACAATCTGGTGAAGGGACTGAACATCGGCCTCAGGCGCTCGGCTCTGTCACAGTCCCAACAACCCATGACGAGCACTGACAGCAGGATTTGTTACGAGGGCATTGCCCTCGACCTGAATGCGAAGACCATCACCCTTGATGGCGAGGAACTGGTATGCACGAAACTGGAGTTCGAACTATTGTCGTTCTTCCTGCAACACCCCGGCAAGGTGTTTTCACGCGAAGACTTGCTGAAATACTGTTGGCCACAGAATGTACTGGTACTCGACCGCACTGTGGATGTTAACATAACTCGGCTGCGCAAGAAGATTGGCCGTTATGGCAAACAAATCAAAACACGTGTGGGTTATGGCTACTGCTTTGAAAAGTAAATCGTTCCAGCGCAACCTGCTGCTGAGCATTGGCGGCGTGTTCCTGCTCTTTGCCGTCTGCTTCAGCATCTATCAGTACCAGCGTGAGAAGGTCTACAAGATTGACATCCTGCACTCACGCCTGCAGATGTACAACTACGAGATGGTACAGACGCTTGGCGAGGACAGCCTGACCAACAACCGCCTGTTTCGCGACTATGTAAAACACCAAAACATGGAAGGGCTCCGTGTTTCCATCATTGATAAGAAGGGGCGAGTACTCCTTGACAGTTACGAAAAAAACGTGGACTCGCTGGGCAACCATCTGCAGCGCACGGAAATCCAACAGGCGTTGCGCGACGGCAACGGCTACGACATCAAGCGCCTCTCGCAGTCGACCCACGCAACCTATTTCTATTCTGCCACCCTCTTCGGCAACGTCATCGTGCGTGCTGCCGTTCCTTATTCTGCCGAGTTGACGCGCTCGCTTCAGGCTGACAACACCTTTATTTATTATGCTGCCAGCCTGACACTGCTACTGAGCATCGTGCTCTACTACATCACCCACCGCATCAGCCGCCACATCGGCTATCTGCGTGAGTTTGCCGTCAAGGCCGAACAGGGTGAGCAGTTGGACCACGAGTTGGAGCGTCGCCTGCCCGACGACGAGTTGGGCGACATCAGTCACACTATCATCATGCTCTACTGGAAGCTCCGCCATTCTGAGGAAGACAAGGTACGCATCAAGCGCCAGCTCACCCAGAATGCCGCCCATGAACTGAAGACCCCCGCCTCCAGCATCCACGGTTTCCTGGAGAGTATCCTTGACCATCCGGAGATGCCCGAAGACAAGAAGAAGCACTTCCTGGAGCGCTGCTATGCCCAGAGCGAGCGCATGAATAAGCTGCTGCAAGACATGAGTGCGCTAACCAAACTCGACGAGATGGACGACAACAGGACGAAGACTCACGATGAGTACCACCCCGTCAATGTGTTGCAAGTCATACAGAGTGCGCTTGACGATACCGCTCTGCAACTTCAAGACAAGGGCATCACACCGTCGCTCCACGTGCCACAGCATGTCGAGGTGCAGGGCGACGCAAGCCTCCTTTACAGCATCTTCCGCAACCTTATTGACAATGCCATTGCCTACGCCACAGGGGCTTCACTTCTGCGTATCTCCTGCACAGCCATAGAGCATGAAGGCCGCCATTTCTACGAGTTCACCGTCAGCGACAACGGTCCTGGTGTAGAGCCGCAACACCTTGCACACCTCTTTGAGCGCTTCTACCGCACCGACAAGGGACGCTCGCGCAAACTCGGCGGCACCGGCCTTGGCCTCGCCATCGTAAAAAATGCAGTTGCCGTTCACGGTGGAACAACAACTGCACAACTGACTCCTGGTGGAGGGCTCACCATCCGCTTCACCCTCGCAAGGTTCTAAAGGAGCTGCCCCGTCCATCTGGGGAATGGCACCTTGAACAAGGCTACGATTGAGGACGACCCTCGTAGTCGTTGTTCAGACCCTTACCTGCCTGCACCACGTTCATCACGTAGTCGCCGAGTTTCTCGCACTCGGAAATGAAATCGACGTAGAACACGCCGAGCTGATAGCCGTAGAGACCGGCATTGACGTCGTGCAGATTCTGATTCTTCAGCTGCGTGCGGTAGTTGTTGATTTCGTGCTCTATGTTGTACGAGGTGGTCGGACGAGCCAAGGGTGCGGCGATGCGCTTCTGCATCTCGGTGAGTGCACCGTCCACGAGACCCATCATCGTCTGCATGTGCTGTATCTGCTCTGGGGTGAAGGCGTCGTGGCAGTTCAGCCTATGGCGGTTCAGCGTGCGCCCCAGGTTATACACCGAGTCACCGATACTCTCCAGTTCCGATATCTGGCGCAGCATCTTCTGTATCTGTGTCTTCGAGGCATCCGACAGTCGCCCCTCGCTCACCTTGTTCAGGTAGGCGGCAATCTCCATCTCCATCGAGTCGGTGATGTTCTCGTACTTCTCAATGCGCGCGAAGGTCTTGTTGAACGCCACCTCATCGCCTGCCTGCATCATGTCGGTGACGAAGCCGAACATCCTGTGACAACGCTCGGCAAAGTTCTGTATCTCTTTCTGAGCCTCCATGATGCTCAACTCGGCAGTAGAGAGCAGACCGCCGGAGATGAACTTCAATCGGTGGTCCTCGTCCTGCTCCTTCATCGGCAGCACACGGCATACGAGCATCTCAATCTGATGCACGAAACCGATGAGCAGCAGCGTGTTGATGATGTTGAAGGCGGTATGGAAGGTCGAGAGCTTGTAGAGGTCGTTGCCTCCGCCCAGCACGTTTTCGACAAACCAGCTGACGGCGTCGCAGGCAGGGTAGAACACGATGAGGAACACCACCACACCGAAGACGTTGAAGAACATGTGGGCCAAGGCAGCACGGCGTGCCTGTGTGTTAGCCGTGAGCGACGCCATGACGGCGGTGATGGTCGTACCGATGTTCTGACCCATCGCCAGAGCTGCAGCCTGCTCGAATCCGAAACCGGGGATGTTCATGCCGAAGAGCATCAGCGTGATGGCCATCGTGGCGGCAGAGGCCTGCACAATCATTGTCACCAGTGCACCCACGATGACAAACAGCAGGATGGTGAAGAACGAGTCCTGTGGCACATGGGCCAGCATGCCCGCCACCATGTCGCCGATGTTCATCGCCGTGGCAGCCTCCTGCAGGTACGACAGTCCCATGAACAGGAACGAGAAGCCGAAGACGAACTCGCCCATGCTCTTGCGGTTGCCCTTGCCGCTGAAGATGAGCGGCATGCCGATGGCAAGCAGGGGGATGGCAAAGGCTGCAATGTTCACCTTGAAGCCCACTGCCGAGATAATCCACGCTGTCACCGTCGTGCCGATGTTGGCACCCATGATGACACCTATCGACTGTGCCAGTGTCATCAGTCCGGCATTCACAAAACTCACCACCATCACCGTGGTGGCACTCGACGATTGGATGAGTGCCGTAATGAGCACACCCGTCAGCACACCCATCACGCGGTTTTTCGTCATCGCTGCCAGAATGCTGCGCAGGCGGTCGCCCGCAAACTTCTCCAGGCCCTCCGACATGGTCTTCATGCCGAAGAGAAACAATGCCAGCGAACCGACGAGAGAGAAAATGTTGATAATCAATTCCATTACTTTCTATTTTTCGCCACAAAGGTATCGCAATCTTGTTACACCACCGTTACGCTGATGTTACAATCCTGTTACAAACGGCGTCGTAACCGTTCTATCACACTTTTGACACACTATTGTAACATGCTCCGCTTATATTTGCAATATCAACCACTAACGGTTGGCAAAAATAATATGAAAGTAGAGAAAGTAGAAAGAATCCAGAGCATCTTTAATTGGGTGAGATTCGTCATCCTGGTATTGTTCTTTGCATTTGTCTTCATTGGACTATCCAAAGTATAGACCACACATTAACAATATGTAATGAACGATGAATACCTTATTTCTAATTATAGTAATATTCCTTATCGTACTCGCTGTCTTCGACCTCGTGGTGGGCGTGAGCAACGATGCGGTGAACTTTCTGAACTCGGCCATCGGGGCAACGGCGGCAGATGGAACGGTACTGACATTGGGCGACCTGCTGAACACGGAGAAGGCCATCTCGGTCATCCTCGGCATCTTCCTCAGCGTGCCCATAGCATTCCTGCTCGGAATCATTGTACAATGGGTGGCACGCATCGTGTTCACTTTTACTTATCGTGTAAACGGCAGAACAACAGATCAGTCGGGACGGATGGGCGGTCTTGTGGCGTCGTCGTTGAAAATCGGTATCTTCAGCGGACTGTCAGTGACAGCCATTGTCTGGTTTCTGCTCATCAACGGACTGAAGGGCAGCAGTCTGATGACGCACGAGGTGAAGGAAATCATCAACGAGAATACATGGCTGATTATCGTAAGCAAATCATACAAGACATACAGACCAAGCATCTCAACATTGAGAGTATGACCGTCTTCCTCAACCTCGTCCAAGAGTCACAGGAACTCCTCAGCGCTCTTCGCCACACCATGCGCGGTGAAAATAAGTTTGAAGAATAAAAATTAGAAAATTAATTGACAAAGCAGACAATCATAGCTCATCATCTACAAGTTGTTTGTGATTTTGTTTATTTATCAAAACACTTTGTTTTAGTAGCCAAACAAGTTGTATGAACATTAAAACAAAGTGTTTGGCTACGTATATATCAATGAATTATAATATACTGCTTAGGTCTTAGAAGAAAAAGGAAGAAAAATGTCAGAATAAAATTTGGGCTTTACATACTTTTTTCGTAATTTTGTACCAAAAATTGTACAACTATGAATCATAAAGAAACCATATTCACCGAAAAAGCCAAGAAATACTTCGTCTGTTTTGCCGATCAGTGTCCTCTGCATACTACCTGCTTGCGTTGGGAAGTAGGTCAATACGTCGATGCCGACGAGGAAGCCATCCTGTCGATGAATCCAAGGAACCGCCATATAGCGCAGGGCGATTGCAGATATTACCAGAATAACCAACCCGTCAAGATGCCTATTGGCATGAGCAAATATTTCTATTATGACATGCCCCGACATATAGAGCAAGCCATCAAGCAGAGCCTCATCGACCACTACGGCCGATATACCTACTACCGCTACCACAGCGCCCATCGCCCCATCACTCCCGACGTTTTGCAGGTCATCCAGTCCGTCTGCCAGCGCTTCGGCTGGACACAGCCCCTCCGCTTCGACGACGAAGTGGAAGACTACGTGTGGTAACAAGGTTGGAGTCATACAACTCTTAATGTTAAACTTTATTATAATACAATTATTATAAGATGATAATTGAAAGATAATAATTATCTTTGTCAATTATGGGTGAACGAGTACATAAAAGCGTTATGAATATCAAAGTGGGCATGTTGTTCTACGTGCTCTCCCTATTCTTGGCCTTCTTCTCTCGTAAGATATTCCTTGACTGTCTGGGTGCCGAGTTCATTGGTCTGACGGGCATGCTCATGAATATCATGAGTTTCCTCAGCGTGGCTGAATTAGGAATCGGCACCAGTATTGTCTATTTTCTTTATAAGCCTTTGCAGGAAGACAATCACGAAAAAATCAATGAGGTCATGTCTATGCTGGCCTACTTATATCGTTGTATTGGTTTCATCATTGGCGGATTGGGTATCATTGTTAGCTTATTCTTCCCCTGGTGGTTCAGCGACCTTACGACAGGACTCCCATTAGTATATTTCGCATTCTTTTCCTTCCTGGGCTCATCTGTGGCTGGTTATGTCTTCAATTACAAGCAGCTGCTAGTCAGTGCCAACCAAAAACAATACCTTGTTAATGCCTATTTCCAAACCATAGGTATTGTACAGAGCCTCACGCAGATTCTCCTAGCTTGGTATTACCGTAACCTTTGGCTCTGGGTCATAGTTGGACTTATCTTTACCATCATTGGAATTATCGTATTCAATTACCGCATCAAGCAACTGTATCCATGGCTAAACGTCAACCTAAAGGAGGGAAGACAGAACCTAAAGAAATATCCTGAGGTTTTAAAGAAAACTCGCCAAATCTTTGTTCAGAAAATCAAGAATTTCATCTTATATAAGAGTGATGAATTGTTAGTTGGTATGTTTGTTTCTGTCGTACAGGTGGCCTACTATGGAAATTATACCATCATCACTAATAAACTAAACTATCTGGTCAATATCCTCAGTGACGGCATGAATGCCGGCATTGGCAATCTCATAGCAGAAGGTAATGACCAGAACACAATGAAAGTTTTTTGGGAACTAACCGCTATCCGTTTCCTCATTGTTGGAATAGTCGTTTTCGGCCTACTCCTTTTCCTGCAGCCTTTCGTCACCTGCTGGTTTGGCAAGGAATATCGGTTAGACGACCTGATTGTCTACCTACTGGTTTTTAACATCTTCATTTTTCTCTCCAGAGGTGTCGTCGAGATGTATATCTCTGCATGTGGTCTTTTCTCAGATGTCTGGACTGCATGGACAGAACTAATACTTAACTTAGGCATCACACTGGCCTTAGCACCATTCTATGGGATTGTAGGAATCTTATTGGGAAAGATCATCAGCATTTTCTTCATTGCCTTCTTTTGGAAACCTTATTTCCTTTTCTCACAAGGTCTCCACCTTCCCATCTCAAACTATTGGAAAGGAATGTCCCGCTATTATGGCATCTTTCTTTTCTTTACCATTATAGTACTCTTGCTGAAAGGCCTGTTCTTTGATAGCTACATCAACACTCTACCAAGTCTTCTTGCCTATGGTATCATCACATATATTCCTCTGTTAATACTATATTTTTTCATTATGCTCATTATGACCCACGGTATGAAATATTTCGTAGCCAGGAAGCCATCATTATATCATATGTTCCAGGAAACGCTCCGACTGTAATGAAAACAATATTCAAACGCCCCATATTTTCACCATTCTGGTTGTCATTCACTTTAAGTGCAATGAATCTTTTCACCATGCACTACTACATCTTATGTACTGCCAGTATGGACGATGAGTCCAATTTCACACGTTTTATCGACAACATACTTGGTGTTTCCATCGACCTTACCGTAATTACACTAGCAGCTTACTTCATCTGCGGTAAGAAGTTGAAAGCAACAACCACTGTCACTTTCGTCATAACATTATTATGGTCGTTTTCAAACGTCATTTATTCCCGGTTTTTCCATCATTATATTTCTATCTCTGCCATAGCACAAGGTGGAAGTCTGTTTGATTCGTTTATGCTCGATTGTCTCAAGAGCAGTTTCCGATGGACAGACTGTTTCTTCCTGCTACTCATGTCGATTTTTCTATTCTTGGCTAAGAGTTTCAAGTTTCAGGTACACCGTCCCATATCAAAGCTATTGATGATGCTACTGTTCTGCATAATAGCCGACTTTGTGGGCTACGTTGTGTATTGCAGCATTAGTCCTGAGCAGCGATATATACGTTTTCTTGTCGATCGTATCGAAGCTCGCCACTTCTCCAACAGCATCCAGCTCTGCAATCCCAATGTATCGTCGTTTCGCAGGGGAAGCATTAGGGCACTATCCACCGAAATAGCAATGAATCTCCATGGGCCTATAGAACTCAATCGTGTCCAGCGAACAGAAATCGACAGTCTGATTCATAGGCAGCAAACGATTCATAACCAAACAGAAGAACGCATTAAACCTAGAAATGTCATCTTTATCATAATCGAGTCATATATGTCATTCGTTTCTGATATGAAAGTCAATGGCAAAGAGGTTACACCATTCCTAAACAGTTTGAAACGAGATTCCTGCACGTTTTACAATGGCGAAATGCAGAAGAATGTCACCATCGGTGAATCTTCCGACGGGCAATTCATCTATATGACTGGTCTGCTGCCTCTGCGTTCTGTTGTTACCATCTCTCAGGCACGCAGGAACAAATTGCCACCTTCTCTTACTCAACAGTTGGGTTATTCCTCGCGAATGCTTATCCCAACGGTTGAAACGATGTGGCGACAGGACGAGATGTGTCAGCAGTATGGTTTCGACAGCCTTTACACCAGCAAGGACTACAATCATGGTTACAACTCTATTCTCACCGATGAGCAGATATTCCAACTGGCTATACAGAAGGATAGTGCATCGCAACAACCATTCTTCTCTGTAATTCTTACTATGTCTATGCACCAGCCATACTCTGAACAAATAGACCCAACGTTCCCAATTAGTACTAAGGCTATGCGCGAAGACCTCGCAGCATATCTCAATAAGTGCCACTATACGGACAAACAGATTGAATTATACTTTGACCATTTGCATAAGAGTGGTCTCTTCGACAATAGTCTTATAATTCTTGCTGCCGACCATCCTGTATTGAGCACAGACTTCGGTGGTGTCAGCAATGCCATCCCACTCTATCTTGTCTATTCACAAGGTCTGCCCGCTGGATTATGGCACGGTTCATGCAATCAAATTGACGTATATTCCACACTCGTTGACCTATTATGTAACAAAAGCAACTGGTACGGTATAGGAAGGTCGCTTTTAAGGACCAGTCACGTTCCCAATATTACTGAAGCAGATTGGAATCTGTCAGAGAAGATTATTATGGGCAACTATTTTCGATCAAATCAATAATTATAAATAGTTACTATGAGAGTTATCTGTGATGCACCTGGACAGACGTGTAATCGTTTATGGTCCTATTTGGCTTCTATATCGGAATGTATTGTCAAGAAGAAGAAGCTAATAATTATCTTCTATGATTGGACTATTGAGGATTTTCCTAACTTACTACATTGCCCATGGATATTTTTCCCGCTATGGCATAAGTGGTATTTGGAACGTGGCAACGGGTGGAACAACTACAAAGGACTAACGTGGAAGGTATGCCACAACAAAACATGGGACAAAGTTTTCAAGTTTCTTGGTTTCCGTAAAGGCTGGTGGACACGACGTGACACTCAATACATTGCGCAAGCAAAGAAGGAGATACAGTACTTATATCGTCCGAAACGAGAAATCACCGAAAAGGCGGAAAAAATGATAGCAGAATTGCGCCAACAGGCAGACATTGTTGTTGGCGTACATATTCGACGAGGCGATTATGCCACATGGAACGACGGCCGTTTCTTCTATTCACTTGAAGAATACCATCAGTTCATGCTCCGTATCCAGCAGCTATACAGCGATAAGCATGTGGGATTCTTTATAAGCAGCAATGAGGATTTCTCACTCGACATTTTCCAAGGCTGCAAATGCAGACGTTTTGGTAAAGAACCTTCAGGAGCTATCCTCGACCTCTATACTTTAAGTATTTGCGACCGCATCATTGGTCCTTTCAGCAGTTATAGTCGTTGGGCATCATTTTTTGGCGAGGTACCTCTTTGTTTCCTCGAGAGCAAAGATCAACATTTTAAGGAAGATGATTTCTCCAAAATCATTGACTATTTTCATTTTGAGAATGGTAAAGAAATCTTAGATTGGTAAGTATATGAAAATCGCAATCCTTACATCAGGCATCCTGCCCGTTCCTGCCGTACAGGGAGGAGCGGTAGAAAATCTTATTGACTTTTATCTGGAGTATAACAGTCAGTACCACCTGCATGACATAACTGTCTACAGCGTATGGAATCCCCACATTAGCCAGCACCCTGCCCTACTGGCTGACTGCAACCATTATAAATACATTGACACATCCAGCCTATGGGTCAAGATTAGACGCAAAATCTACGGTCTTTGCCATCGCCATGAATACTACAACTACTATATAGAGTATTTTTTTGAGCGAGCTTGGCAGGATATCAAGCATAAAGACTACGACTGCATCATGCTGGAGAATCGTCCTGGCTATGCTGTCAAACTCTCACAGCGTGGAGTCTGCAATATGGTGCTCCATTTGCACAACGACCTGCTCAATGCTACCACACCGCACCATCAAGAGATATTCGACAATCTTTCACGTATCCTTACTGTATCTGATTATATTAAGAGCAGAGTGTCCACTATTACTCCAAGCAATAAACTTCAAACTGTCCACAATGGCATCAACATCAATAGTTTTTCGGTAAAGTCAACGCCTACAATCACTCGACAGAGCTTTGGACTTTCTGATGCCGATTTTCTCATGGTTTTCAGTGGACGTATCAACAAGGACAAGGGCATATCAGAGCTTATTGATGCCATGTTGCAACTTCATGACTATCCCCAAGTCAAACTACTTGTTATCGGCAGTACCTTCTTTGGTGATGCGGACAATGAGGACAATTTCGTACGCTCATTGAAAGCCAAAGCGCGACCTATTCTGCAACGTATTATCTTCACAGGATTTGTACCTTATCACCAAATGCCTGCCTACTTACAAATGGCAGATGTGGCAGTGATTCCTTCCATCTGGAATGACCCCTTCCCCACTACTGTTCTTGAGGCTCAAGCGATGGGACTTCCAATTTTAACGACTCGCCAAGGTGGCATCCCAGAAGAAGTGACAGAAAGAAATGCCGTGCTGTTGGATACTAATGAGCATTTCGTTGAGAATCTTTCAGTTGCCATTCTTGACTTATACGTAAATTCTGATAAGCGTAGGCAGATGGCAGAGACCTCCCTAGAACGTGCCAAGCTATTTGACAAAGAGACCTATGCCCACAACTTCTTCAACGCCATCGAATCCTTATTGTAAATGAAAGTAAGCGTCATCCTACCTGTATATAATGTAGAGCCCTATTTGGACGAGGCTCTCAAATCGCTGACGTCACAGACGTTGGGCGACATCGAAATTATTGCCATCAATGATGGTTCTACAGACCATAGCGAAGAGATTCTAAAAAGATACCAAGAACAATATCCCTTCTTCTCATATTACAATCAGCCAAACCAAGGACAGTCGGCTGCACGTAACCATGCTTTACGTTACGCTCAAGGAGAGTATATTTATTTCATGGATTCTGATGACAAGGCAGATATTGATATGTTACGGCTGTGCTATGAATATGCAGAAGGGAATCATGCTGATTTTATTTTCTTCGATGGTGAAAAACTGATGGAAGAAGGAGCACGTCCCGTTGCTTGGAACTACAAGCGCACACATTTGCTGGAAGAGCACAAGCGCTACGATGGAGAAACGTTACTTCGTCTCATGTTAAACACCCAAAAACACAACTGCGTGGTGTGGCTACTGTTTATACGTAAATCCTTCTTAGAAAGATTAGGTTTACGTTTCTACGAAGGCATTATTCACGAGGACGAATTGTTTACCACGATTCTCACCCTCAGCAGCAACAATATTTACTGTTTGAAACGTAGTTTCATAGATCATCGCATCCGTAAATCATCTACAATGGGGATAAGCTATTCAAAGCGCAACATCAACTGCTACCTCACTGTTGCCGACGAGCTACTCCGTTTCAGTAAAGCACCTATCATCCACAAATTTCTGTGTTACACGCTTAGCAAAGTGTTCTATACAGGCCATCTAATACCTTTCAAGGACAAGCCAACTGTATTCTGGAGAGCTTTACGTTCTGGCTACCTAAAATATATCGGACTAAAATCTTCTATTGTTTTTTGGGTTAAATAAAACTACTATTGGTTTCTGTTTTTCACCAGATTATCTTCCGCATCATCGTAATGGTCGGTGGAGTGAAAAATGCGTGTGATGCCACGCAACTGGATGCGCACATGATCAACAAAACTCTGCCACATCGACTGGTTGCCAATGGTGCCATAGCCTGTAACAGGTCGCGCTTTACGATCATACAAGAAAACAATCCTTCCAAACTTCTTGAGCGATAATGCCAATGAGCCATCTTCTCCACGGCGAATATCCGTACGAATGGCACATTGGCGGGCATAATCCGCATTAAAGGCAAACGTCATACCTCGAATATTCAGTTCTGGGCGTTTGAAATGCTGAATCCACAAAAACAGGTCTCGCGCCATCTCAAAGAGGCAGAGGCTTATTTTAGAATGTTTCTCGTCTGGATAGAAACTCCAGAACGTACCGACACATGAGACACCTGGTTTTAACAGTTTCCCCATCATCTTATCAACATAACACGATGGGTATAAAGTGTCGGCATCAATAAAAAAATGATACTTGCCACGAGCATGTTCCAAACCACACTGACGAGCATAGCCAGGGCTCTGCTTCATTTCATTAAAATAAGGTATGCCAAAGGCTTGATACACCTGTTCTGTCTGATCATTGGAGTTGTTATTCACTCCAAGTATCTCAATCGGATACTTGGTCTTCAGCTCACTAAGCGACCATAAGCATGCCGGAAGACGTTTCTCCTCGTTATAGGCAATCATCACCACAGACACCAACGGCTCGTCACTCTGCAGAGCAGCTAGTCTCTCGCGCGTACCATTAATTATTTCTTCGGGCACCTCACTGAAAGGTTTGCCATAGATTGTCATGTATTTGTCGTACCAGTTTGCCATAATATGTGGATTATTGTGGTATTTAGAATAATATCATTGCAAAAATACGACTTTTTTTTTGAAAAATCAATTATTTTACTTATTTTTGCAGACAATTAATAACTATGCAGTATTAAATGATTGATTTAAGCATCATCGTCCCTGTCTACAATGTCGAGGAATATGTCCGCCCTTGTCTGGAAAGCATTTTCAAACAAGGACTTGATGATTCACGTTTTGAAGTAATCATCGTGAATGATGGCTCCACAGACCGTAGCATGGAAATGATTGCTGATATCATTCAAACTCATAGCAATATCACCGTTATCAATCAAGAGAATCTCAGTCTGTCCGTTGCCCGTAATAATGGTATTGCAATGGCAAAAGGAGAATATATCCTCATGCCCGACTCTGACGACTTGCTGATAGAAAACAGTTTAAAGCCTTTACTTCAAAAAGCCGTTGAAACCAAAGCAGATTTGGTTGTAGCTGACTTTCTATCAATGACCAGTGAAGAATTATCGTGTCACAAAGAAATTACTCAAGGCCTTCTCACTTTCAAAGAGAAAAGTGGCGAGCAATTGTTTTTTGAGGATTTAAACCCCCATAACTGTTATGTATGGAGGACTCTCTATCGAAAAGCATTTCTTGAAGAACATCATATAAAATTTATTCCTGGAATCCGTTATCAAGATGTACCCTTTACCCACGAGTGTTATTTAAAAGCTACAAAATGCATTAAGGCAAAATGGCTTTTAAACATTTATAGAGCAAGAAGACCGGGAAGTAATACTACTGCTTTTTCATTGGAGAACACACGTAGTCTATCTATTGCCATAGGTGCTACTTGGAACTTACGGACGATGGAAGGAATATCCAAGCAAAAACTCTATAAACTTGAAGACGATGTGTTTGCATCATTCTCAACATTAGTTTATCGTACAGTTTATTATGTGAAAAGCTACTCTGAGAGAAATATGATAATGGACTTTCTGAAAAGTCAGGCTCCAGATCTTAAGTTCTCTCATGGCATAAGACAAATACTAACATCATTTATGATAAGCCATATGCCACACCTTTTTATCAATGGATACTACATATATGCCCAAATAGCTTTCAAAGATGAATAAGATTGATTTTGTTGTAACATGGTTAGACTCTTCTGACCCTCTCTGGCAAGAGCAGTATCAGCAATACAAACCATATGCAAAGACTGCAGACACAGGAAAAGGCCGTTATAGGGAGATGAATATTTTCCAGTATTGGTTTCGAGCCGTGGAACGATATGCTCCATGGGTAAACAAGGTGTATCTGGTAACCAATGGCAAATTTCCCGATTGGATCAACAAAGAGTGCCCTAAGTTGGTTTTAGTCAAACATGAAGACTACATTCCGAAAGAGTTTCTGCCCACCTTCAACTCTTGCACTATTGAGCTTCATCTCCATCGCATCAAGGGACTATCTGAGCATTTCGTATATTTCAATGACGACATTCTTCTCAATGGGCCTGTTACACCAGACTATTTTTTCAAAAACGGTCTACCCTGTGACACCAACAAAGAGACATGTTTCAACGTTCCCATATACACCCATACAGAAAGGTTCAGCATCTATATGTCTATGCTTGCTAACCTTGGTATTGTCAATGCGCACTTCAACCGTTGGAATACCGTACGCCAATCGCCAAGCAAATGGTTTGGGTTACATTTAGGCATAAAAGGACTGCTGATGAGTGCTATCCTAATGAAGCAACATTTATTTGTTGGTTTCTCCAATTATCATACCGAACAGAGCTATCTAAAATCAACTTTCGAAGAAGTTTGGGAGAAAGAGCCCGACTTTATGGATAGTAGCTGTACACGTTTTAGAGAGGAGGTTATTGCCAATCCCTATTTGTTCCGCTATTGGCAATTAGCCAAAAATGCCTTCTACCCTATGAAACGGCGTTTTGCCACATTCCACTTCACTGACCGAAGCGTAGCACCATGTATTAAGAAAGCACTCTTTAATCTTAAAATTGCGTCAATCTGTCTTAATGACACTTCGTTATGTCCAGATGATGATTTCGAATATATTGATAGCCATCTGACAAAGTGGCTAGAGGAGAAATATCCTGAAAAGTCCTCGTTTGAACTATAATCTCAGAAGATTGAATATAGAACGTGCTGCATCTGGATTGTCCAGGTAAGATGCTCTACCGTGTGGCGAATATCCTCGGGCTTCATTGTAAAGTGATTCATAAAGTCAACTATTTGCTGGATGTCAATAGGTGATTCATCAGCAGGAGCCTTTAACACGTATGGTAGCTGATCGAAGTCACTGTCTTGCTCACTATATATAAAGGGTATACCACGAGTGGCATACTCACGATTTTTCAGCGTTTTAATAACAGTGATACCACTGCGATGACGGCCTAATGAACCAATAGCGAACTGACATTGGTTGAAGACCTTAGTCAGTTCATCGCCAAACAGCTGCCCATGGAATATTACATTATCTTGTATACCATACTTATTGATAATAGGGGCAAAGACATTGTTCATACGATTGGGATGCACACCGCCGACAACATGGAAGAATACATCTGGCTGATGGCTATTCTCTCGGAGAGAGTGTGACGTTGCGAGAGCTGTTTGCTTTTGGCGATAGTATTCACCTATTCCAGTCATCACACGATCAAACCCATGCCAGTCGTGAACTTCGGCAACGCCAATGAGATGGAGAGCCTCTCCCCCCGCCCTCTCCAAATAGAGAGGGGGCTGATGCAATGGGATGCTATCGAAGTCAACACCATTGCTGATGCGGATGGTGCGTTGGCCAAAGATACGTTCAGCATCAGAAAAAGTAACTAAGGCATCCATCTGCTGATAGAGTCGGTGACGGAACAACTGATCAATTCTTAATTTCAATCGTTCCTGTCTTGAGTATCCGATAAACTCCTGGTCATACGGATATGTAGGGATTTCCGTCACAGAATGAATCCCAGCCTTACGCAGTTTCTTGAACAGCCGGATAAGGAAAGGGTTAGCATTCATAAAGCAACGTGCATAAACAAACTCAATTTTCTCACGAATGCAGTAATCATAGATACAATTGTACGCGATGCGCTGGCGAAGGCCCGCTAAAGCACCTTTACCATAGTCTTGAATAATATCATCATCGACAAAGCGACACCAATGCCCATTAGGTGATTGCGCATAGTAACACAGGCGAACGTCGTGACCATTTTCTCGCAGTCCCTTTACCTGATAGTGTATCTTCTTAGAAATTCCACTATGCTCGGAAAAACCATGATATACAAGGAACAATATTTTCATTGCGCTGAACCTTCAAATAACTCTTTCCAACACTCCGCAATATAATCTACCCTGAATCGCTGTACGTTTTTAACGCAACGGGCAGCCACTCTTTGACGAAGATCAGCATCATCCATCAATCGAGTCAAACTGTCTGCCAATGCTTCCACATTGCCATTTTCGACCAACAGTCCGTCATCGCCATTGGCAATGATAGAACGAGGTCCCCATGGACAATCAAAGGATACAACAGGCAATCCGCATGCCATTGCCTCGGTAAGAACCATACCAAAGCCTTCAAAGCGTGAGCTAAGCACAAAGATGCTACTATTCACATACTCGGCCTCTACATTATCTGTACGCCCATGCAACACGCAACGAGAATTGTCAATGCGCAATTCCTCAATCAGTTGATTGTAAGGTGTACGATTACCATCACCATAAACTTCAAGGCGCCAATCGCGAACACGCTTCTCAACAATGGACCACGCCTTTAAGAGCAAATCAATACCCTTTTCATGAGAGTAGCGAGCTACTGCTATTACACGTTTTTCTGTAAGAGGGCTAATCTCCTTAGGATATAGCGACAACGGATCAGGAATGGCTACGACATTATTAAGTTCAACCCAAGCCTCTCGGTCTTTCTCCGTTAAGACCACCAATTTGTCCAAACAGCGTAAATGTGCGACTAAGCTATGCGACCAATACTTGGCAAAAAGGCGTTTGACTACACCAACATTCTGAGTATTGAAATTGCGGTAATTTGCACGGTTTATGTGTAGTTCTCCTATTTTTCTGCTACCATCTTTAATGTCATTAAGGAAATTGATTTCGCGACGGAGCAAACTGATAGTGATGTCAGGACGAAGTCGCATCAACTCTTTGGTCAGGGCCTTCTTGAACTGGCGCTGTTTCTTAAGATAGACAAAAATCTTCTTCGCAAAAGAGCAGGTCCATAACTCCTCGAAGTTAATGTCAAGATTTACGACTTTGATTTTGTCGGATATTGGATAGAACAAAGGTTTGTCTTTCCCCTCCGTCAGAATAATCGTTATATCATAACCGAAATGTTCCGCAAAATAGTTTGCCTTCAAAGTCAGTACACGCTCAACACCACCAGCCATATAAAGAGCTGGCGTGAGATATACAATTTTCAAAGGCTTTTGCTCCATAACAATATTTTATTTCGCAAAATTACGAAGAAAAACCGGATTAATCAAATAATATGGTATTTTTTATTCGGTAACTTGGTATTTTGCCTTGCGTTCACGCTTCGCTTTCTGCGGAACACCCGTAGGACCAGCGACGGAGTGTACAGTCTTGACGCCACGATAGCCATTCCAGCGGTCGTGGATGCGGCGCACATAGTCGACGGTCTCGGAGCCGCGCATATAACCATTGCGAACAACGGGGTCATTGTAGTATTCTGCACGCTGCAAGCCCAGCACGAAGGGTTCCACGTCGCGCCAACGAGAGGCGTCGCGGCCATACTTGCGGGCCAAAGCCATAGCGTCGCGGATGTGGTAGCCTCCACCATTGTAGGCCGCCAGTACAAACTTGGTACGCTCGGAACGTTCACGGATGTCGGAGAACGACTGTTCCAATTCGGCAATATACTTTACCGCAGCAGCGATATTCTTTTCCGGATTATATATGTCAGCACGCGCCAAACCAAGATGGTCTGCCGTGCCAGGCATAATCTGCATCAGACCACAAGCACCAGCCCAAGAGCGAGCCTGCGGGTCGAAGGTAGACTCCTGATAGCACTGGGCTGCCAGCAAACGCCAGTCCCAGCGGATTTGCGACGCATAGCGCTGGAAATAAGCATCATAATGAGAGATGACACCACCAGCACGATTCAGCATAGGAGCAAAGATACGACGTCGGACACTTCGCGAAGATAGCAGGAACTCCTCCTGTTTTTTGACCTCAGCCATCAACGATGGGCGATACCACTTCTTCAATTCCAAGGACAAGTCTTCTTTGTCGGCCCCAACAACCCAACCCGTACCTTGCTTTGCAAGCGGATAGCAGATGAGGTCGGCCTCTCCATCAATCAGTCGCTGCCGCATCTCGGCAGTGTCGCGACAAACCTCCATACGCAGGCTGACGCCCAACTGGTCAGCAAATCGCTGACAGAGCAGATAGTGCGTACCCAGATGCCGTCCGCGATAGTCGTAGTACGTCTCAGGACCCGTCAGTGTCAGTGCTATCAGTTCACCGTTGCGCTGAATATCTTCCAAGTCGAAATCATCGTCAGTGGGAATGGTATCGGTAATCTCACCCCAGGGTGTAACAACGGGTTCCTGTCGCTTCTGACCACAGGCGGCAAAAAGCAACAGAGCAGCGAAAAGATGGATATATATGCTAATTCTGTTCAATTTAGTTTGATTTTGCGTGCAAAAGTAATCATTTTCTTGCAAATATAATTAAAAATGTGTAATTTTGCAATCTAAATTAGATATTATTAGATATGTTAAGAATTGCAGTACAATCAAAAGGTCGTCTTTTTGACGACACCATGAACCTGCTGGCAGAGGCAGACATCAAGATAAGTTCAGGACGCAGAACCCTGCTGGTGCAGTCGGGTAACTTCCCACTTGAAGTGCTCTATCTTCGTGATGACGATATTCCACAGAGTGTGGCATCAGGCGTTGCCGACATCGGTGTGGTAGGTGAAAACGAGTTTGTAGAGCGCAACGAAGATGCAGAGATCATCTCTCGTCTGGGTTTCTCCAAGTGTCGCCTGTCGTTGGCCATTCCCAAAGACATCGACTATCGTGGCGTCAACTGGTTTAATGGCAAAAAGATAGCCACCAGTTATCCCCATATTCTGAAAAAGTTCCTCGATGAGCAGGGCATCAACGCAGAAATTCATGTCATCACGGGTTCTGTAGAGATTAGTCCGGGCATAGGTCTTGCCGATGGCATCTTCGACATCGTCAGCAGCGGTTCGACACTGGTCAGCAATAACCTGCGCGAGGTGGAAGTCGTGATGCAGAGCGAGGCCCTGCTCATTGGCAACAAGAACCTCAGCAAGGAGAAGCGTGCCACGCTCGACGAGATGCTGTTCCGTTTCAAGGCCGTCAAGGATGCTGAAGACAAGAAGTATGTACGCATGAATGCGCCGAAGGCCCACCTGCAGGAGATTATCAATGTGCTGCCTGGACTAAAGAGTCCCACTATCATTCCACTGGCTGACGAAGACTGGTGCTCCGTACACACCGTACTCGACCAGAAACGTTTCTGGGAGATTATCGGCAAGCTAAAGGAGATGGGTGCACAGGGTATCCTGGTGACTCCCATTGAGAAGATGATACTTTAAGAGGTAAGAAGTAAGAGGTAAGAGAGAGAGATGAAGATATACAGATACCCGCAGAAAAACTTATGGGGTGAGATTACCTCTCGCCCTCGTCTGGACTTGACCAAGCTGAACGAGACAGTAGCTCAGGTGCTGAGCGATGTACGCCAGCGCGGCGATGAAGCTGTCAAAGACTATGAGCTGAAGTTTGACAAGGCCACTCTGGAGACCTTGACAGTCAGCGAGCAGGAGATGCAGGAAGCCGAACAGCTGGTTAGTAGTGAACTAAAAGCAGCCATTGAATTGGCTCACGACAACATCTATAAGTTCCATGCCGCCCAGAAGTTTGAAGGTCTGAAGGTAGAGACACAGCCTGGTGTAAGTTGCTGGCAGAAGAGTGTCGCCATAGAACGTGTGGGGCTATATATCCCTGGAGGCACTGCCCCACTCTTCTCTACGGTACTAATGCTAGCCACACCCGCCAAGATTGCGGGTTGTCAGGAGATTGTGCTCTGCACACCGCCCAACCGCGAAGGCAAGGTGAACCCTGCCATACTCGTAGCAGCACGCATAGCTGGTGTCAGCAAGATTTTCAAGGCTGGTGGCGTACAGGCTATTGGTGCCATGGCCTATGGAACAGAGAGCGTACCCAAGGTCTTCAAAATTTTCGGTCCTGGCAACCAGTATGTGATGGCTGCCAAGCAACAGGTTAGTCTCGACGAGGTAGCTATCGACATGCCCGCAGGACCCAGCGAGGTCTGCGTGTTGGCCGACGCAACAGCCAATGCTGAGTTTGTTGCTGCCGACCTCTTGTCGCAGGCCGAGCACGGCATCGACTCGCAGGTACTCTTCATTACAACCTCGGAGCAGAAGATGCAGGAAGTACAGGCTGAGGTAGAACGCCAACTGGCACTGCTGCCCCGTCAGGAGATAGCCGGCAAGGCGCTGGACAACAGCCGCCTCGTGCTCGTCCATACTGTTGACGAGATGATGGCGCTGTCGAACGTCTATGCCCCTGAGCACCTTATCATTCAAACTGCCGACTACGAACAGTTAGCAGAGCGCGTAGTGAATGCTGGCAGCGTCTTCCTTGGGCAGTATGCCTGTGAGAGTGCTGGCGACTATGCCAGCGGTACGAACCACACGCTACCCACCCACGGCTACGCAACAGCATACAATGGTGTGAACCTCGACAGTTACTGTCGCAAAATCACCTTCCAGCACCTTACCGAAGAAGGCATCCGCCGCATCGGTCGTGCTGTAGAGCTGATGGCAGAAGCTGAGCAGTTGGATGCTCACAAAAACGCGATGACAGTACGTCTTCAGAAAATTGATAATTGATAATTGGCAATTGAGAATTGATGAAACCGTTAGAACAGTTAGTTAGAAAGAATATATGGAGTCTGGCTCCTTATAGCAGTGCCCGTGACGAATACTCTGGCAAAGAGGCTCACGTATTCCTCGATGCTAACGAGAATCCGTATAATGCCCCTTACAACCGCTATCCCGACCCACTGCAGCGTGATGTCAAGAAACTCTTGGAGCGCATAAAAGGTGTTCCTGCCGAGAACATCTTTCTGGGCAACGGCAGCGACGAGGCCATCGACCTGCCCTACCGCATCTTCTGCGAACCCGGTCGCGACAACGTGGTAAGCATAGTCCCTACCTACGGCATGTATCAGGTGTGTGCCGACATCAACGACATCGAGTGTCGTCAAGTTCTCCTGGGCGATAACTTCCAGCTGCATGCTGACGCTGTCCTTCAGGCCTGCGACGAACACACGAAGATTATCTGGCTGTGTTCGCCCAACAACCCTACCGGCAACTCGCTGGACCGCGACGAGATGATGAAAGTGGTTGAGGGTTTTGACGGAATCGTCATCGTTGATGAAGCCTACATAGACTTCGCCCAACAGCTGTCGCTGCGCCAGGAGTTACCCACCCACCCCAATCTGATTATTCTGCAGACGATGTCGAAGGCATGGGGTTCGGCAGCCATCCGACTGGGTATGGCCTTCGCCTCAAAGGAGATTATCGCTATATATAATAAGGTGAAATATCCGTATAATGTCAACCTGCTCACACAGCAGCAAGCTATGGAGATGCTGAAAGACCCCTTTGAGGTGGACAAGACGGTAAAGATCATCCTGCAAGAGCGCAACCGACTGATGCAAGCTTTCCGAGAGTTGCCCCTCTGTGAGCAGATCTATCCCACGGACGCCAACTTCTTCCTGGCTCGCGTCACTGATGCCAAGCGCATCTATGACTATCTCGTTGACAAAGGAATCATTGTGCGCAACCGCTCACGCATCCAGCTCTGTCAGAACTGTCTGCGTATCACGATAGGTACCCGCACCGAAAACAATGAGTTGCTCAGTGCCCTGCGCCAATACTAACCATAGGTTGTCGCTCATCCTGCTGTTGCTGTTGGCGACACTGGCATCGTGGGGCGAAAACCGCATCTTCTCGTCCCGTGTCAAGACGTTGACCAGCATGGTGGGTACTGACTGGCAGAACCGCCCCGTGATGTCGCTGGGCAGCGATGACGTGCTGCACATCGGCTTCGACGAGTTCTCCCACAATTACCACCGTCTGACCTGTCATCTCGACCACTGTGAGGCAGACTGGAGCGTGTCGGAAGACATCTTTGAGAGCGATTGGCTGCAAGGCTTCAACGACTGGCAGATAGACAACTACCAAAACTCCATCAACACCACCATACTGTATACGCACTACCAGCTGACCATTCCCAACGAGTACTGTCAGCTGAAGATGAGTGGCAACTACCGACTGACCATCATTGATGAAGACAATGCTGATGAGAAACTGCTGGAGGTCGAATTTTATGTCGTAGAGCCACTGATGACTGTAGGCATGGAGATTACCACCAATACAGACATCGACCATAACGACAGCCACCAGCAGTTATCGTTCAGTGTGAACTATAACGATTTGCGTGTCACCAATATCAACGAACAACTGCAGACCATCGTCATGCAGAACTGGGTGGAGCACGATGCCCGCCGAAACATCCAACCCAACCATATCACACCTCGCGGACTGTTGTGGCAGCACAACCGCCAGCTCATCTTTGATGGTGGCAATGAATATCACAAGTTTGAAGTTCTTGACGTTAGCCACCCCACCATGGGAATAGACCGCATCACGTGGGACGGCACCTCCTATCAAGCCTATCCCTTCCCAGCTTTTCCTCAGCGCAACTACCTCACCAATGTCGATGCTGACGGCGCCTTCTGCATTCGTAACAGCGACCGTTCAGAGTCAGACTACACTTGTGACTACGTCTGGGTCAACTACGAATTGCAGGCGTCCTATCAAGGCGAGTTGTACATTGATGGTCAATGGGCCACAGACGTTGACAAAGAGCACTACCGCATGCGCTACGATGGTGAGCACAAAGTGTATTATACGGCACTGTTACAGAAACAAGGGTATTACAACTACCGCTACTTGACAACTGAGAGGCAGATACCATCGTCTGAAGGCAATTTCTTCCAAACGGAGAACCGCTATCAAGTCTTAGTATATTATAAAGAAATAGGAGGTCGCACTTGGCAATTAGTAGGTTACAAATCGTTAGAGTTGCGATAGTCTTTAGGTGTCAAGCGATACTGATGATAGAACGATGACACGAAGTAGTTGGGTGTAACAAAGTTCAGATTATCAGCAATATCCTCCACCAGCAAATCCGTTGTCAACAACAGTTTGGCAGCCTCTTGCAGCCGCAGTTTGCCAATCAACATACGCGGATTCTTGTCAATATGGTTAGCCAATAGAACATACAAATCACCCTTACTCATTGCCACCCGTTCAGCAAGCATATGGAAACTGATATTATTTCCACGATTTCTGTTGATGTACGGCACCACCTTCAGCATAACCTCGTCAAAGGTCTTGCTATCCAAGTCATTATTATCCTGAAGAGCCCTATCATCTGTATCGACAACAGGAGCCAACTGTTCATCGTGTAATTCCAGACAACGGTCAGCAAAACCACGCACCCTGCGCATCATATCCTCCTCATCGTTCAGACAGCGCATACGTACCTTCGTATTTCTGTTGAAGAAGAAGAAATTGGCAGCTACCAAACCTATCAGTATAAGCGTCAGCAGAATATACAATCCTGTGGTACGCCACCAGGGCTGGTCAACATGCACAGTCCATATATAGGGTCTGACGGGCCATTTGCCAGGCCACATAGACGCTTGCAGTTCAATGACATAATCGCCAGGAGACATACCAACCAATGGAAGATGCAGGAAACCGTTTCTGTCAACCATTCCTCCCGACTTTCCATAAGAAAGGATACGCCAGTTGTCAAAGCCTTGTACGCCCTTCACACGTACCCGGTAATAAGTCTGTACAGGACGCAGATAGTTGAGTCCTGTGAAGGTTAGTGACAACGAGTTCTGGTCGTAGTTGACATGAAAATCGCGAGTTCGCGAGGCACTACGTTCCAAGATAACCTTTCCACCCATCTTGACGCCAGGATCAACGAATACACCATTGACCATCACTCTAACGAGTTTGGGGAACAGAATCATCTCGCCAAAGCGCTCACCTTGAAATTTTGCAGGATTGAAAGTCACAACATGGTCAACGGTCTGCATCACAATGGTACCATCTGGAAGTTTAGCAGCACGCCCATTAAGGAAAGCATCATTGGGAATATTGTCCTGATTCAGATACACCTCCAGATGGGATACACGCTCATTGTCCACATAGAGGCGGCATACGCCATAACTGGTAGAAACCCATATATGATGCTGGTCATCTTCGATAACAGAGCGAATGACCTCATTGATGAGACCATCCTTACGGGAGAATACCTGGTTGCTCTTTCCTGGACGGTGCAGTATGAGCCCTGTATATGTTCCCATCCACTGCCAACCACGGCTATCGCTAAGAACGCAGTTTACCTTATAGGGTAGTTTCTCTCGATCTGTTTCCTGTTGGTCCAACAACTTCACATAAGGTGCTGCCTCTGGTGCCTGTACTGAATAAGTAGTGAACGGACTGGGATAAGACTTGGCATACAGCAATCCGCGTGTAACAGTACCCATCCACAAGCCACCCTGACGGTCAAACATCAGCGAATTAACATTCGGAGACATGGTGCGCCCCTTTGACAAACGTATCGTCTCATAGTGCTTCACCTCGCCTGATGCATAGTGGTAGACCAGGTAACCACGCTCAGAGGCAATATAGAGTCTATCGCCCCTCGGACACAGGTCATTCATGCGGTAAGGGGTCTCTAGCACTTTCTTCCAGCGATGGGTACTGATATCATAGCGCATCAGAACTGCAGACTCCTTGGCATTGCGAATCTGATAATACTGATTTCCCTCTAGACAGATAATCGACGACTCGGCATAACGTTGCTTTTCCTCAGCAGTAGTGAAAGCGTCGTCGCTATAGAGATAACGGGGGTTCTTATAGTCATAGACACCCACCGAACCATCTGCATAGAACAGCAGCAGCAGACTATCAGCAAAGACGTCGACATCTTGAAGGACAGCCTTCGAATGAATGGTCACCTCTTTTCCTTTCTGGGGATCATAGAGGCGCTTGCCCGAGCGAAACCACACGTTATTCTCACCATCGCCATAGATATCGTCAATGGTTCCTTTCACCCCCATCTCGTGAAGGACATGCTCCACATCGGACATAAAACGCTCTGTCAACAAATCAACACATGCCAGTTTTCCACGGTTCTTGCCCCACAGATGGTGGTTCTTGTCGAAAAACATCTGGTACCCTCCCTCATATTCAGCAAGGTCTATAACGTCACGTTCAGAAGGGTCTATATGTGTAAAACTATTACCGTCAAAGAAATTGATATGTCCAATAGTGAAGATAAGTACCCTACCCGTTCTCGTACATCGTACTATCTGAACACTATTATCTGCCAAACCATTGGACCCGTCGTAAGAATAAAAAATCAGATTATCATCAAAAGCCGTTGCGTTGATACTAAACAGCAGCATCAACATCACACAACAATTTCTATAGAGATTCATAACCATTAGGTCCTTGTTTTAGGCGAGGACAAAGGTAAAGAGAAAAAAACAATTCTCCAAATTTTTTCGGAAAATATTTGGAGAATCGCTGTAGAATAATATTAATTAGCTGTTTCTGCTCTTTTACACTTTAGGCAGATGGAACTGGTACGTCTGATCAAAAACATCGCGTACTGCATTAATTTCCAGGAATTTAGTAGCACCACCAGCACCTACATTGCCACTCAGGTAGGCTATTTTGTCATTCAAGTCCACATAACCCTTTTGGCGCAGCATGCGAACAGCTGCAAGGAACAGACGTTCCGGGTCAATGTGGTCTTTCTGGTATACGGAAATGACACCATACGAAAGGTTCAGCAGACGCTGCAGCTTGTCATTATAGCAGATAGCCAATACGGGGTGAGGGCCACGGAAGGCAGCCAATGCTCTTGCCGTCATACCCGTCGTAGAGTCTGTAATAATACCCTTGACACCCAACTTCTCCGTAGCCTCAATAGCGGCATGTGCCATAAAGTCACGAATATCGCAGTTGGGAGCCAGAGGAGCTACCAGCGTACTCTGCATTCGGTCCAGTTCTGCCTGTTCAGCAATCGCCGCCATTGTCTGTACAGCCTCAATAGGATATTTTCCACTTGCCGTCTCGCCAGACAACATTAAAGCGTCTGTACTCGAGTATACTGCATTAGCAATATCAGTAACCTCTGCACGTGTGGGACGTGGATTATTAATCATCGTATGCAGCATCTGAGTAGCCACTATAACAGGTTTCTTCTTCTCTATACACTTGCGGATTATTTTACGCTGAATACCAGGAATGTGCTCAATGGGCACCTCAATACCCAAGTCGCCACGGGCAATCATAATACCATAAGAAACATCAATAATCTCGTCAATGTTGTCGACACCCTCCTGATTCTCTATTTTCGAAATAATCTTAATGTCAGAATTATACGCATCAAGAATAGCTTGCACGGCACGCACATCAGCAGCAGAGCGTACAAATGAGTGGGCTATAAAATCAATATCCTGTTCTATGGCAAGCATAATATTCTTACGGTCCTTAGGGGTTAGGGCAGGAAGGGCAATATGACGGCCTGGCACATTAACACTCTTATGAGCCCCCAGAACACCATCGTTTTGTACCTGGGCTATAACGGCTGGTCCATTGATGCCAATGACCAGCATGTCTAGTGCACCATCATCGAACAACACGTGGTCGCCTTCCTGTATGTCTGCAGCAAAATTCTCATACGAGAGATTTACAATATCGTGAGTAGAGTCAACGTCTGGACGTCCGAAAAGTTTGACAACATCACCTGTTTTATACTCTATAGGCGCCTCGCAACCCGTAGTACGAACCTCCGGTCCCTTGGTATCTATCAATATTCCGATGTGTCTGCTTACCTCGCGCACGTTCCTTATTATTTTTTTAAGACCCTCCTCTGTGGCGTGAGCCGTGTTCATCCTGACAACATTAACGCCAGCATTATACAATTGGCGTATAAAATCTACACCACAGCGACGGTCACTGACCGAAGCAACAATCTTTGTCTGTTTCATTTGCTAATACCTTTAATTTGGGGGCAAAGGTACGAAAAATATAGGACATAGTTGAGGAAAAATTCAGTTTTTTGAAAAAAAGTTAGTAGAAAATTTCCATATTACACTGAAAAACAGTAACTTTGCAGTCCAAAAACAAAACTCATAAAAAAACACAGAGATGACAAAAGCAGATATCATCAACAAGATTGCCGAAGATACCGGCCTTCCCAAGAAGGATGTAGCCGCTACTGTAGAGGCATTTATGGAAGAGATTCGTGATTGTATGGCCGTGCGTAAAGAGAATGTCTACCTGCGTGGTTTTGGTACGTTTACTGTTAAGCACCGTGCCAAGAAGACTGCTCGTAATATTTCAAAGAACACCACTTTGGTTATTGACGCTCACGACATTCCCGCTTTTAAGCCCGCCAAGAGCTTTGTTGCAAAAATGCAATAATTTAACATTCAAATATTTAAATATTTAGTATTATGCCAAACGGAAAAAAGAAGAAGGGCCACAAGATGGCTACCCACAAGCGTAAGAAGAGACTGCGCAAGAATCGTCATAAGAGCAAATAAGCTCTGACGCTAAAAGAAAAGAAATGAAAGGAGTGCACCCAGAGAACAGCCGTTCGACGGAGCACTCCTTTTCTCTAAAACAAGATTACCAAACAGCAAGAGAATGACAAGTGAAGTAATTATCGATGTACAGCCGAAGGAGATTTCCATAGCCTTACTCGAAGACAAGAATCTGGTGGAATACCAGAACGAGAAGCGACAAGAGGCAAGCTATTCCGTCGGCAACATCTATCTAGGCAAGGTGCGCAAGCTCATGCCTGGCCTCAATGCCTGCTTCGTAGATGTAGGCTCTGAGCGTGATGCTTTCTTGCACTATCTTGACTTAGGTACTCAATTCAGCTCTTACGAGAAATACCTTAAACAGGTACAAAGTGACAAGAAGAATCTTTATCCCATCCAAAAAGCGACCCGTCAGCCCGACCTTCCTAAGGAAGGCAGCATCACCATGCTGAAACAAGGTCAGGAGATTTTGGTACAGGTTGTCAAGGAACCCATCAACACCAAAGGACCGCGTCTCTCATGCGACATCAGTTTTGCAGGACGCTATATGGTGCTGATTCCTTTTGGAGATAAAGTGTCTGTTTCTTCAAAAATCAAGAAAAGCGAGGAGAGAGCCCGCCTGAAACAACTCGTCCAAAGCATCCGCCCCAAGAACTTTGGCGTTATTGTACGTACTTCTGCCGAAGGCAAGCGTGTGGCAGAGTTGGACAACGAGTTGAAAAACCTGCTAAAACGCTGGGATGACATGATTACCAAGGCCCAAAAAGCCACCAAGACTCCCCAGCTGTGTTTCGAGGAGACCGGACGCGCCGTAGCTATGTTGCGCGACCTCTTCGACCCCACCTACGACGGCATCTACGTCAATGATGCCGACATCATGAATCAGGTAAAGGACTATGTCTCACTGATAGCTCCTGAAAAGAAGGACATTGTAAAGCTGTACACTGGTACAGTGCCTATCTTCGATAATTTCAACGTCACCAAGCAGATTAAGTCGAGCTTCGGCAAGACGGTGAACTACAAGCGAGGAGCCTATCTCATCATTCAGTCTACAGAGGCCATGCACGTTGTTGACGTCAACTCAGGCAATCGCACTCGCGCAGAAAACGGTCAGGAACAGAACGCACTGGAGGTAAACCTCGGTGCTGCCGACGAGCTGGCACGCCAGCTACGCCTTAGGGATATGGGCGGCATCATCGTGGTGGACTTCATTGACATGAATCTCGCAGAAGACCGTCAGTTGCTCTATGAGCGCATGTGCAAGAACATGCAGAAAGACAGAGCGCGCCACAACATCCTGCCACTATCAAAGTTCGGACTCATGCAAATTACTCGACAGCGCGTGCGTCCGGCAATGGATGTCAATGTCGAAGAAACATGCCCTACTTGCTTTGGCAAAGGTAAAATCAAGTCATCAATCCTGTTTACGGATCAGTTAGAGAGCAAAATTGACCGCCTGGTCAACAAAATTGGCATTCGGAAATTCAGTCTGCACGTACATCCCTACGTTGCCGCCTATATCAATCAGGGGCTCTGGTCGCTTAAGCGTCAGTGGCAGCTGAAGTATGGGTTGGGGATACGTATTGTACCCTCGCAGAAGCTTGCTTTTCTTCAGTACGAGTTCTACGATACTGAGCGCCAGTTTATTGATATGCAAGAAGACATTGAGACCAATTCGTAGGGACTTCTTCCCTACCCAACCGCGTAAAAAATCTCCGAATCACTTGTTGGTTCGGAGATTTCTTATTACCTTTGCAGAAGTAACAAAGACTCTACAGGCATGATAAACCTTAAAATTCTTTTCTGGATATGTCTCTGCATCTGCGTATACACCTACGTAGGCTATGGTATGCTGCTCTACCTGCTGGTACTGCTAAAACGTATCATCAAGGGAGCACCCCAACAGCTACAGCTACCAACAGACGAATTTCTGCCTGATGTAACCTTCATGGTGTGTGCCTATAACGAGGAGGATGTGGTAGAGATGAAAATGCAGAACATCCACCAGCTGGACTACCCCAAAGAGAAGTTGCACATCGTCTGGGTTACTGACGGGTCTACCGACCAAACCAACATTCGTCTGCAAGTCTATCCCGACGTAGAGGTAATCTACTCTCCTGAGCGTCGTGGCAAGACAGCAGCCCTCAATCACGGTCTGTCAATGGTGAAGAGCGAAATTACCGTGATGACGGACGCCAATACGATGGTCAATCGCGAAGCCATACGCGAAATCGTGCGCTGCATGCAAGATCCCAAGGTGGCTTGCGTTGCTGGCGAGAAGCGTGTCATATCACGTAACGAGGAGGAAATGGCAGCCGAAGGCGCCCAAAAAGAAAAAGTCAGCAAAGCCGCAGCCGAAGGCGAAGGCTTGTATTGGAAATACGAAAGTTTATTGAAGCGCCTCGATAGTGAGCTTTATTCTGCTATGGGTGCTGCTGGTGAACTCAATGCCATCCGTACTCACCTCTACGAAAACATGCCAGAGAATGCCTTACTCGACGATTTTGTTATGTCTATGAAATTAGTTGAGAAAGGTTATAAAATCGCTTATACTTCAAAGGCTTACGCTATGGAGTATGGCTCAGCAAACATGGAAGAAGAGTCTAAACGCAAGCGCCGCATAGCTGCCGGAGGACTGCAAAGTTCTTGGTGGCTGCGCAATATGCTGAACCCTTTCAACAACTTCACCGTAGCTTTCCAGTTTTTCTCCCATCGTGTACTGCGCTGGACCATCACACCCTTTGCTATGATGGCCCTCATCCCACTCAACGTCATACTGGTATTCATGAAAGCAGGAACGCCCTACAATATTGTCTGGATACTACAGATACTTTTCTATCTGGCTGCTTTGGGCGGCTATCTGCTTGAGCAGCAAGGGCGCAAGAACAAACTGCTCTACATACCCTACTACTTCCTCTTCATGAACATCAACGTATTCCTTGGAATACGATATCTGAGGAACCATCGTGGCGGGGGCACATGGGAGAAAGCAAAAAGAGGATAAAAAAAACATAAAAACTGATGGCAATTTAAATTTTTTATCGTACCTTTGCAAACACTATACACGAATTCTAGAAGATGAACCAGGATGAAAAAGAGATGCTCCTGCGGAAATTAGCAGAAGCAAACGCTAAAATGCAGGCTATCCAGAATGAGTTAGATGCTGCAAAGCAAAGACTTAACGAATACGAAGAGAAGGCGAAGAAGGCGGAAGATGCAAGCCGCATGAAGTCACTCTTCCTGGCTAACATGAGCCACGAAATCCGCACTCCCCTCAATGCCATTGAAGGTTTTTCACGCGTCATGGCAGAGACTGACTCTGCGGAAGATCGCATGAAATACATGGAGATTGTGGAGAGCAACAACGGTCGTGTGCTGGTACTCATTAACGAGATTCTCGATCTCTCACGCGTTGAAGCTGGAGAAATCAGCATCAACAAGAGTATGACCGACCTCAGCGAGCTCTGCAAAAACATCCAGTTGATTTTTAAGTTCCGCTGTTCAGAGGGCGTTCATCTGTCATGGTCAAACCCCACCATGAATGTAACCCTCAACACGGACCCCAACCGTCTTACACAGATATTCTCCAACCTGATTAGCAATGCACTGAAGCACACCACAGAAGGCAGTATAACCTATGGTTATCGTCTCATCAACGACGGCCAGGAGGTTGAGTTCTTCGTTTCCGATACAGGAACGGGCATTGCCGAGCAAGACATCAAGCACATTTTCAACACTTACATGTCACGTGATGCCGAGCAACAGAACGGCTACGGACTAGGACTGGCACTTTGTAAGATTATTGTCGAGAAGATGGGTGGAAGCATCCATGTCTCCTCTAAACTTGGCCAAGGCTCAACATTTACGTTCATTCTGCCCTTTGAGGGAACCATCGGTGGCATGCGCAAGAATAGCCGCACCACCACCAATTCGCGTACCATCCGTGTCAACACCAAGACAGACGTCAAGAATGCACCACTCATCCTAGTCGCTGAAGACGAGGACAGCAACTACGAACTGGTAAAGATAGTACTCTCCAAACGCTATCGTTTGGTTCGTGCCGTCAATGGCATCGAGGCTGTCACCTTCTGTGAAGACGACCGTCCCGACATGATTCTGATGGATATCCGTATGCCAGACATGAATGGTCTTGACGCCACCCGCATCATCAAGGAGGTCAATCACGACATTCCCATTGTTGCCCTCAGTGCCTATGCTTTCGATGAGAATATCCGCGAGGCAAAGGCAGCAGGCTGCGACGAATTCATGGCTAAGCCTTTCCGTGTGGAAGACTTATTGGATGTCGTACAGAAATACGTAAAGGAATAACCACACTCCTATGGGAAAACTTGCTGTCTACAAGTACGCTGCCGCCATGTTTCTGTCCATTCAGATTGTGGTGAGTATTTTAACACTTGTTGGTCTCTTTGGTGGTAATGTCACACCAGTGGGAAATACTGCACGGGCTATGTCTGTCTACATCCTGCCCGTACTCATTGCTGCCAACTTGCTACTACTTATCTACTGGCTCATCCGCCGCAAGTGGCTGCTGGCACTTATTCCTGTCGTGTCTGTAGCTTGCTGTATTCCCTATATCGGAACTCTTTACCAGTTACGTTTTGACGACCCTAAGGACGACACGCGACCAGGACTAAAGATAGCGTCCTACAACGTAGCCATGTTCGGACGTGAGACCTCTGGATTCATGGCACAAGACATTCTTGCCGAGATGCGACGCCAGAAGGTCGATGTGCTCTGCATACAGGAGTACAATGAGATAAGCGGCGACAAAAAGAACTCAGAGAGCTACAAAGAATATTTCCCCTATATGCAGGTAGGTCGCAGCGACATGGTTATCTTCAGTCGTTACCCCATCACGGGCAACAAGACCATCCTCTTTGAAGAAACTAATAATAGTGCTATGTGGGTCGACATCAATTTCAAGGGCAAAGCGCTTCGCATCTTCAACGTTCATTTAGAAACGACAGGCATCAACCGCACACTACATAGCGCTGGCAAAATGATGATGCAGCACCACGATATTGACAGCAACCGCCTTATCAATGCACTCGTTGGCAACTATATGATGGGGATGATGTTCCGTTCAGGCCAGGCCATAACGATTGCCAACGAGAAGCGCGAGTCTGACAAGCCTATTATTCTCTGCGGCGACTTCAACGACGTCCCCTATTCTTTTGTCTACAATACGGTGAAGGGTGACCTTGTTGACGGTTTCAAAGAGTGTGGCGCTGGCTGGATGTATACCTACCGCGGAATGAAGAAGCAGCCTGTACGCATTGACTACATCTTCCACGATGAGCAGTTGAAGGGTATTTCCTACTACAAAACGGAATTAACCTACTCCGACCACTTCCCAATCTTTATGAAACTCTCGTTGTAAGAGGGGTAGATAAGAGTTAAGAGTTAAGAGATTAAGAGCCTAATAGTTTATTGACTATTAGGCTCAGACTATTTTAAAGCGTACACGGAATGAGCGTTCCTGCTCATCCCAATTGGTTCCCAGCATCTCAAAACGTCCAATCTGTTCCGTAGAGCGTACATGTTTGCCGATACATGGGCATACATCATAGTTACCTATTCGCACCAAACGAATACTGTCACTAACGTCTGAGGGTAGTCTGTTAACATCAATACCTTCAGGCAGATTGTTACGTCCTACCACCTCGTAGGTCACGGGTAGGTCTTCGGCTATCAGTCGCAGCATCTCGCGCTCTATCTCCTTCTCCTCCTGACGTGTAGGTTTGTGATCCAGATGGAAACTCATTTTGCTCTTCTTGCGTTCAATATGTGCATTGTAAGAGCGTTCACATCCAAATAGCCTAATCATCACCTGATTCAGCAGGTGTTCAGCGGTGTGTGCAGGAGGAAACTCCTCCTTGTTGTGCTCATTAAACTGATAGTCCTCCATAACGTTTCAAATTTATTCTGTTACACTATGAACTTCAACACTTTAGCTCCAAGCGTCTCAAGTTTTATGGCTATCGTGCCATCACGCTTCAAGTTTAGTTCCTGGTTCTCTCCTGTAAGCAGTTCTTTAGCTGTTACACTTTTCTCCTTGATCGTCAGATAGTCGAAGGCATGAGCCGGAATCCTTACATCCATGAAAGCTGGCGCATCGTCAAAGTTCACTACCACCAGCAGCACCTCTTTCCCAGTCTTGCGCAGAAAGGCATACTGTCGCTGAGTGGCACCATTAACATACATCAGATCAAATGACAGGCCTTGCGTCACAGCTTTCTCACCCTGAGCAATGGCTAACACCTTCTTATAGGTCTCACAAAGCACCTTCTCGTCTTTAGTGCTCTTCCTGCAGGCAGCCCTTACGATAGTGTCCACGCTCCAATAATCAAAGATGGTCGTGCGTCCATCCAGTCCACTGAATCCCTCCTTGTCCATGCCACGCTCGCCATACTCCTGTCCAAAGTATATCATCAGCGGGTTTTGTCCAAACAGGGCAGATACCACCAGTGCAGGAACACCTTTGCGGGCATCACCGGCAAAGAAGTCGCTGGCTATGCGCTGCTCATCGTGGTTCTCCAAGAAGTAAAGCATGTGCTGGCGGATATCGTCCGTCTGTTGCCATGCTCCCGTGATAGCGTGTACAGACTGCCTGCCACACATTACCTCCTTCAGCGTGTCGTACATGCCCACCTTATCGTAGAGGAAATCAAAGCCCGCCGCCAAGTAGTTACGATATTCAGCAGGGTTATACACCTCGCCTATGAATATCAGCTCAGGATAACGATATTTCACCTTGTCGGTAGCCCAATTCCAGAAGGCAGCAGGCACCATCTCTGCCATGTCGCAACGGAATCCGTCAACGCCCTTCGATGCCCAAAACAGCAAAATCTCCGTCATCTTGCTCCATGTATCAGGAATAGGGTCAAAATGCCCCACTCTGCCAGCATAATAGTCCAGACCATAGTTCAGCTTCACCGTCTCGTACCAGTCGTTACCGCCTGGAGAATTGTTAAAACAATCGTTACCAGTAGCCTTTGCAGGCTCCTCGTAGTAAGGCTCACTCTCGCCCTGCTGCAGGTCGAAGCAAGGAGCAAAGCGCTGCCCGGGACAATAGTAAAAATTATTCTGCGGATCGAAGCCGTGCTGTGGGTTGTCGTCCTCGCCCAGATCTTTCACGCCACTGGGTTTACATATAGAGTGATATTGGCGAGCAACGTGGTTTGGTACAAAGTCGATGATGACTTTCAGTCCAGCCTTATGGCTACGTGCCACCAATGCCTCAAACTCCTCCATGCGCTTGTCCACATCCACCGCCAAATCAGGGTCTATATCATAGTAGTCAGTGATGGCATAAGGCGATCCGGCCTTACCTTTCACAACTGCCGCATGCTGGCGAGGAATACCATACTTCGTATAGTCCGTCTGCGTAGCGTGACGTATCACACCCGTATACCATATATGGCTCACGCCCATTTCCCTGATTTTCTTCAGGGTAGTGGGCGTGAAGTCGTTCAGTTTTCCGCAACCGTTCTCCTCAATCGTACCGTCAACCTTGCGTGTAGTGCTACGATTGCCGTACAGGCGCGTAAAGACCTGATAGATTACTACCTTATGCGATGCCATGAGCAGCAACTTCCTTATTGATCTTACCAATCATTCCCTGCAGGGCCTTGCCTGGTCCGCACTCAGTGAAGTCGTCAGCACCATCAGCAATCATGTTCTGTACACTCTGAGTCCAACGTACAGAACTTGTCAGCTGAGCAATCAGGTTAGCTTTAATCTCAGAAGGATCCGTATGAGGCTTGCCGTCCACATTCTGGTAGACTGGACACTTAGGAGCCTTGATTTCCGTAGCCTCAATAGCGGCCTGAAGTTCGTCCTTGGCGGGCTGCATCAGGGGAGAGTGGAAAGCACCACCTACCTTCAGGGGCAGTGCACGCTTGGCGCCAGCGGCCTTCAACTGCTCGCAAGCCTCGTTGATAGCATCAATGTCGCCAGAGATAACCAGCTGACCTGGGTTATTGTAATTAGCAGCTACGCAAACGCCCTTACCCATCTTACTGACCGCAGCACAGACCTCCTCGACCTGAGCATCGGGCAGACCAATGATGGCAGCCATTGTTGAAGGAGCAGCTTCGCAAGCCTTCTGCATAGCCATAGCACGTGCATATACCAGTTTAAGACCGTCCTCAAAGCTCAGTGCGCCAGCAGCTGTCAGGGCAGAAAACTCGCCCAGCGAGTGTCCAGCCACCATTTGGGGATCGAAAGCCTCACCCAGGCAGATTGCTGAAATAACGCTGTGCAGGAAAACGGCGGGCTGCGTCACCTTCGTCTGCTTCAGGTCCTCATCAGTACCTTCAAACATAATGTCTGTGATGCGATAGCCCAGAATTTCGTTAGCCTTTTCAAACAATTCTTTTGCAGTCTCGTTGTTGTCATACAGGTCTTTACCCATACCCACAAACTGTGCCCCCTGACCGGGGAATACAAATGCTTTCATGTCTATTCTTTATTATAAAAAAAACGTTGTACTTTCAAATCGATTGCAAAGTTACTCATTTTCTTCGACATAGCCAAATATATTCATTTATTTGCAAATAAATTTGGTCATTTCAGAATTATATAGTAACTTTGCATCCGCAAAAAACAGAGAAGGTTCATTTTTTCAATTGACCTTCCTCTTGCTAGAACAAATGAGAGCACGCTCTCTTTTGTCCACGCTTAATCGGAAGGTTGGCAGAGTGATCGATCGCGCTGGACTCGAAATCCGGTATACCCTTTTCGGGTATCGGGGGTTTGAATCCCTCACCTTCCGCAAAGAAATACTGGGAAAGCCTAATTAAGGGCTTTCCTTTTATTTTTTGCTAATCCTACAGCACAAAAAATTAGTTTTCTATCTCTATCACCTCTTCTAAGAAGTGACCGTCAGCAGTAATTCGGAAACGGCGGCTTTGCTCGTTTTCAGACTTGTGGGTGGTCAGAGAGGTGTAGTAATAGAGCAGTGTGACTTCGTACTCGCTAGTAACATAGTAGTCTACGTACAGTTTGCCAAAGTCGTCTGCACGGTCCTCGCTACGCTCTTCATAAAGACAGAGATGGTCGATGGGTGTACCATCGGTTTCAAGGGTATAAAGGTAGAGCGTAGAGGTAATGGAGTCAAGCTGCTCAGAAAGCAACATGGCACGAAGTCCATGAACCTTGGGCAACAAAAGTGCTTTCAACCTTGAAGAGACAGGATAGCCCAACAAGGACGTGACATGAGGGGGCACTTTGCCAAAGCGTCCTAACTTAAAGAACGCAGCACGCTCAGAGTGGATGGGCAACGGACACATCTGGAGGGTATCGAAGAAAGCCTCAACGGGGTCATCGTAGACACCCGCCTTACGCTTCATCTCCTGCAACTGCTCAGCCTTACGGATGCTGTCGACCATCTGTTCGTAGTAAACGACATCCCTCTTGCGCTGACCACACGAAAGGAGGGTCAGTACAAGAGGGATGAGTATACAAGGGATGATGTAACGCATCAACCACCAAAGTTATCGTACATAATCGACTCGGGATCTACGCCCAATAAGTCGAGCATGCCCACAACAGCCTTTGACATCGGGCCAGGACCACACATGTAGTACTCGATGTCCTCGGGAGCCTCGTGGTCCTTCAGATAGGTCTCGTACATCACGTTGTGAACAAAGCCTGGAGTATACTTCACGCCAGCGGCATCGGCTGCGGGGTCTGGACGGTCCAGAGCAAGGTGGAAATGGAAGTTGGGATACTCCTTCTCCAGCCCTAGGAAGTCCTCCAGATAGAACACCTCGTTCAACGCACGAGCACCATAGAAGTAGTGCATCTCGCGGTCCTTGGTATGCAGTGTCTTCGTCATGTGCATAATCTGAGCGCGCAGCGGAGCCATACCGGCACCACCACCAACCCATATCATTTCCTTCTTTGAGTCGAAGTGTGGGTGGAAGTCGCCGAAAGGACCGCTCATGATAACCTTGTCGCCAGGTTTCAGCGAGAAGATGTATGATGAAGCAATACCAGGATTGACATCCATAAAGCCGCTGCGGTCGGGCTTGAACGGAGGTGTGGCGATACGGACAGTCAGCATGAACACGTCACCCTCGGCAGGATAGTTGGCCATTGAGTAGGCACGGATGGTATCCTCAGGATTCTTACACTTCAGCGGGAACAGTCCGAACTTTTCCCAAGCAGACAGATACTCGTCGCCAATGAGACTCTTGTCGAAGTCTTTGTCGTAGTCGATGCAGTCAAACTTAGGAATCTTAATCTGAGCATACGAACCAGGCAGGAAGTCCATGTGCTCGCCTGCAGGCAGCTGTACCTTGAACTCCTTGATGAAGGTAGCTACGTTCTTGTTAGAGATAACGGTACACTCATACTCCTTAACACCAAGGATGCTCTCGTCTACATGTATCTTCAGGTCGCCTTTCACCTTACACTGGCATCCCAGACGCCAGTGGTCCTTAATCTGCTTGCGGGTGAAGTGAGGTTTTTCAGAGTCAAGAATCTCGCCACCACCTTCCAGCACCTGTACCTTGCACTGACCGCAACTGGCCTTACCGCCGCAGGCAGAAGGCAGGAAGATGCCATTCTCATTGAGAGTAGCCATCAGGTTGTTGCCTTGAGGTACGTTCAGCACCTTATCGCCATTCACTGTAATATTCACATTGCCGCTGGGGCTCAGATATTTCTTAGCCACCAACAGGATAATCACCAGCAAGATGATAACCAAGAGGAAAACTCCTATACTATATGCTATAAACTGTGCCATACCTTATTAAATGTTTAAGCCAGAGAAACACATCATCGCCATAGCCATCAAGCCCACGGTGATAAAAACAATGCCAAGACCTTGCAGGGGTTTGGGAACATCGCTATATTGCATCTTCTCGCGGATGGCACCCAGTGCTACGATAGCAAGTGTCCAACCAATACCTGAGCCGAAGCCATAGATAATGGCATCCCAAATGGAAGTGATGGCCTGAGAGTTAGAAGGATCCATCAGGATGCGCTGCTGCATGAACAGCGAAGCACCCATGATGGCGCAGTTCACAGCAATCAGTGGCAGGAAGATACCCAGCGCAGCATAGAGCGAAGGAGAATATTTTTCTACCGTCATCTCTACCAACTGCACCATACCGGCGATGACAGCAATGAAGAGAATGAAGCTGAGGTAGCTGAGGTCAACACCCCCTACTAGGCAGTCAGGACCCAGCACCTTGGTCTGCAACAAATAGTTGACGGGCACGGTCACGGTGAGCACGAAGGTCACAGCAAGTCCGAGTCCCAGCGAGGTCTTCACAGTCTTCGACACGGCAAGGTAAGAACACATGCCAAGGAAAAAGGCGAAGATCATGTTATCGACAAAAATCGAACGGAATAATAAACTTATTGCGTGTTCCATATCTTATTTCTCCTTATAAAAATATGCACGATGAACCCAAATAACGCATCCCACGAGAATCAGTGCCATAGCTGGCATGGTCATCATACCATTGTTCACATAACCAAAGTCGTAGCAAGCATCGGGGATAATCTGGAAGCCTAGCAACGTACCACGTCCAAACAACTCACGAACAGCACCGACAATCACCAAAATCATGGCGTAGCCAAGACCATTGCCCACACCGTCAAGGAATGAAGGCCAGGGCTTGTTCTGCATAGCAAATGCCTCGAGGCGACCCATCAGAATACAGTTGGTGATGATCAGACCTACATACACAGAGAGCTGAACGCTGACGTCGTATGCGAAAGCCTTCAGAATCTGGCTAACGATAGTTACCAGCGCAGCGACAACTACCAACTGCACCACGATACGGATGCGGTTAGGGATGGTATTGCGGATGATAGAGATAATCGTATTTGAGAATGCGGTGATAACAGTTACAGCCAGACCCATCACGATGGCGGGCTTCAACTGCGAAGTTACTGCCAATGCCGAACAGATACCCAGCACCTGTCCGAGGATTGGGTGGTCGAGATTCAACGGGTTAGTAAAAACCTCTTTATTTTGTTTACTGAATAATGCCATAGTAATTTACAATTTGACAATTTACTATTTATTCTGCAGGTTCTTCAGGCCGTCCTTCAGCATGGCGTCAACGCCGTTTGAAGTCAGCGTAGCACCTGTAACGCAGTCAACCTGTGACTCAGGATTGTCCACCTTCTTAACAACTGAGAGCACCACGTTGCCCTGCTCGTCCCAGATCTGCTTGCCGATGAACTTCTCCTGCCACTCCTGAGAATCCTTGATTTCGGCACCCAGACCAGCGGTCTCACCTTCGTGGTTGAAGTAGGCACCAAAAACCTTACCCTCTTCGTCTACAGCCAGATAACCGCTGATGCCGCCCCAAAGACCCATGCCCTTGAGAGACACTACAACGATGTTCTTACCGTCAATCTGGCAATCGTACACCTTTTGGCCGTCCTGCTCGTTCTCATTCTTCACCACCTCGGCATACTTGGCCTCGGCTTCGGCACCGTCTAAGTCGCGGATATTGAGCGAGTAGAGAATCTGCTTCTTCACGTCGAGCGCTACGTTGGCATCCTGCATAGGCTTCAGAGCCTGATAGACGAATGCCAGCAGGAAGGCAACGATAACGACCATTACCGCGCTATAAATAATAATGTACGCGTTAGAATTTGTATTCATTTTCATTTGGTACCTCCTCTTTTTAAACGTTTCGAGATATTGCGCTCCACGACGAAGTGATCAATGGTAGGAGCAAACATATTACCAAAGAAGATGGCGAGCATCATACCCTCAGGATAGCCGGCATTCAATACACGGATGATGATAGCCATGGCACCAATCAGGAATCCGTAGATATACTGGCCAGTAGTGGTGCGACACGATGTAACAGGGTCGGTAGCCATGAACACAGCACCGAAAGCGAATCCACCCATCACAAAGTGATGCCACCACTCCATAGAAGAACCCGTGCTCTGGAAGATGAATGCCAGCACGGCGCCACCTACGAATACGCTCAGCATGGTACGCCAAGAGGCGATGCCCATCCACAGCAGCATGGCAGCACCCAGGGCAATGGCGATGAGCGATGTCTCACCGATAGAGCCGGGGATAAATCCTAATACCATATCCATGATAGAAGCATCGGGAGCGATGCCCTGCCCTATCTGACCGAGTGGTGTAGCAGCGGTGAATCCATCGGGCAGGTCGTTACCCAGACCGAAGATACTGTTCTGAGCCACCCAGACGGTGTCGCCCGTCATCTTAGAAGGATAGGCGAAGAACAGGAACATACGGGCTGCAATGGCGGGGTTGAAGATGTTCATACCCGTACCTCCGAAGATCTCCTTACAGAAGATAACCGAGAATGCACAGGCCAGTGCCAGCATCCACAGCGGACAGCCGATAGGAATAATCAGCGGAATGATGATACCTGAAACGAGGTAACCCTCCTGGATTTCCTCACCCTTCCATTGTGCCCAGGCAAACTCGATGCCCAGACCTACGATGTAGCTCACCAGAATTTTGGGCAGCACAGCCAAGAAGCCGTATGCGAAGATTTCGCAAAAAGATGCGCTGGCCAGTGTGCCGGCTGCCAGATAGTTCTGATAGCCGATGTTATACATACCAAACAGCATGGCAGGCATCAGTGCGATAACCACCATACTCATAATACGCTTTGAGTCGATAGCGTCGTGAATGTTCACGCCACCAGCCTTTGCTGTGTCGTTAGGCACAAAAAGGAAGGTCTCAAAGCCATCGAAAACCGAACGGAAAGCATGCAGCTTGCCACCCTCCTCGAAGTTCGGCTTAACCTTATTGAGATAATTTCTTAATGCTTTCATTGTCGTTATGCGTTTTCTTTACGTAATATATTCAGTCCTTCACGAACAATACGCTGCAGTTCCAACTTCGAAGAGTCAACGAACTCTGCCAGCGCAAAGTCCTCGGGGCTCACCTCGTAGATACCCAACGCCTCCTGACGGTCGATATCTCCAGCAATGATGGCCTTGATAAGGTATTCTCCATAGATATCCATGGGCAGCACCTTGTCGTACTCGCCGCTCATAATCATATGTCGCTCACCACCCTTGATGCGGGCATCCAGCGCATAGTCCTTCTTGCCACAGAGCCATGAGAAGTAGCTGCGGCTCACAGAGAACTGTTTGAAGCGAGGCAGTATCCAACCCAGCATCTCGTCAGCATCGTTACCCTCAGGAATCACAGTGATCTCAGAGGTGTGAGCACCCAGGAAACCATCCTTCGTGGTGGGACGACCCGTAAGCACATTACCATTGATGATACGTACGCTGTGATCTGCATCATAGCTGTTCGACAGCAGAGTCGAGAGTTCCTCACCGACCAGCATATCCACATAGGCAGGTGCTTTCACCTCGCTGCCACAGAGAGCCACACGGCGACGAAGGTCAACCTTACCCGTATTAAACAGGCGACCAATGAATAGTACAACTGTTGGGTCGCCAATAGTCCAAACCACCTCACCCTTGTTCACAGGGTCGATGTTGTTAACCTGAACACCAACATTTCCTGCAGGACACTTGCCGTCGAAAACGTTGACTTCCACGTTCTGATAGTGTTCAAACGATGAGTGAACGCCACAGCCCAGATAGGTCTTGGCAATTTTTGACAGAGCGGTGAGTCCTATCTGGAAGTCCTGCTCCTGTCCCTTTACCTCAAACTCGAAGTCGCCTGCCAGAGGCTTGTCACGCAATGCTGAAACGAAGATAGCCTTCGGCATCACTGACGGGTTGGTAGATACGGCATAAGGCAACTGGTTGATATAACCAAAGAGACCTGCTTCGAGCAGGGCATCAATAACCTGTTTGCCATCCATCTTAGCAGGATCTTTCTTACCAAAGTCGACATACTGCTGTTCAGTGTCTGCCTGCACTTTCACACAAAGCACTTTTCTACGTTCGCCACGTGCCACCTCGCAGACCTTGCCGCTAACGGGTGAGGCAAACCTCACTTCGGGATACAGCTTGTTTACAAACAAGGCATCCCCGGCCTTGACCATATCACCCTCCTTGACAACCACTTTAGGAGTAACTCCTTCGAAATCATCGGGTACCAGTGCATACTGGCCGTTTGACTCCAGCTGAATGAGTTTTTCCTCAGCCTTGCCCTGAAGGTGAATGTCCAAGCCTTTGTGTAACTTGATTACATTTGCCATGGGTAATATAAATGAATGTTTGAATAGTTTACTACTACACTTTTCTCTAAGAATGGTGCAAAATTAATAAAAAAATAGCATTTAATATACAAAAAAACAACGAAAAGTTCTGTCTTCACAACTTTTTGATGTAATTTTGTAGCCATCAACGAGCAGAATGAAAATTTTGCTATCTCTATTTGCCAGTTTTGAAGATACTGAAGCACATATTAAATATTATAATATGGTCTGCACTCGGACTATATTTGCTAATTATTTTCACTTTCAGCATACCCTCCGTACAGGAATATCTGGGACAGCGAGCTTCACACATCTTGGCCAAGCAATTAGGAACCAGCGTTAGTATAGGTCGGCTGAAATATGGTTTGCCAAGCCATTTAACGCTCTATCAAGTCAATATCAAAGACCAAAGTGGTGAGAACCTATTGACAGCCGGACGCATCTCGGCACGCCTTGACTTGCTCCCCTTGTCGGAAGGCAAGATTTCCATCTCTACTGCCCAGTTGTTTGGTGCCCGTGCCAAACTCTACCAATGCGACTCGCTGGCTAAACCCAACTTTCAGTTTGTGCTGGACTCGTTGGCTTCAAAAGACACGACGAGTACCAACACCCTCAATCTGCGCATTAATTCGCTGATTATCCGCAACTCGTCCGTCAGCTACGACCGCTATGACATGCCCCAAACAGCAGGCATACTGAATCCCAACCACCTGAAGGTCAGCAACATCAGTTCTCACATCATCCTAAAGACATTTACCGAAGACTCACTAAACGTTAATATCAAACGTCTGTCGTTCAAGGAACAGTCGGGCTTGAACATCAAACGACTGAGTCTACACTTTGAAGGAGGAAAATCCAGCAGTCTGCTGGCGGACTTTGTGCTTCGCATGCCTGGCACCAACATCCAACTTGGCGACATCAAAGCCAGCTACCGCTTCCGTGGCGATCATTTCGTGGCACCCTCACTACGCTATTCAGGAAGCATCAGCCCTTCCACCATCACCCTCTCCGACCTGTCCTGTCTCCTACCCTCTCTCAACACATTCCAAAGCACGCTATCGCTGTCCAGCAACTTCAATGGCGAAGGAGAAACGGTGAACGTACCTATGCTGAACATCGGTTCAACGACGGGCGACATAGGCATCAATATCGGAGGCTGGGTCAGAAATCTGCGAGACAGCCTACCCTCATGGAATGCAGACATTCACGACCTAGCACTGTCAGCCAGGACAGTCAGCTTCATTTCCGAGAACCTACAAGGACAGAGCATCCTGGTGCCAGAAGAACTGGTACGCATGGGTAGCATTCATCTGAAAGGACAAGTCCAAGGCCGAGGAGCTAGCAGCATTGAGACGCACAACCAATTGCAAACAGATGCCGGCAGTGTCAATATGAGTATGGCGATAGACCATCAGCACCACTTCAGCAGCCATATTGAAACAAAGGATTTCAACTTGAAAAAGGTGCTCGACGACGAGCAGTTCGGCATGCTTTCTACGGAAATAGACCTCAGCGGGCAACTGCCTGACAAGGGGTCCCCTCTCATTGTCAAAGCTGACGGCATGATACATCAGTTCGACTTCAAAGGCTACAAATACCAGCATATTGACCTCGACGGTCTCTATAGTCCCACCGACATCCATGGCCATGCCAGCATCGACGATAGCAACATTGGGCTGGTTGTCGATGGCAGCATTGTCCAAGCAGGCCAGAAGCACAATGTCAAGTTGGAGGTCACTTTTGCCAATGTCGCACCTAAAGCCATCAACCTCTCCGACAAATGGGGTGAGGCACGATTCTTTGGCGACATCAAAGCCGACTTTTTAGCCAGCGACCTGAACGATGCCGTAGGTACGCTTGACATCACGGAGTTCTCCATGCAAGGCCATAACGCGTCTTACGACTTGGATCATTTGCACATAGAGTCCGGCTATAAGGACGACATACATTATGTCACAATGAACAGCGACTTTGGCGAGGCCGCCATCCGCGGCGACTTCAACTACAAGACGATAGCACAGAGCTTCACCAATTTTGTGACAACACGCATGTCGACAATTCCTGGTCTGCCACATGTTGACAAGAGCGTACACAATAATTTTTCCATCCAGGCAACCATCCGCAAATCTGACTGGATAGAGCGCATTCTACGCGTTCCTTTCTTTCTGCCCAAACCGCTGACCCTGCAAGGTAGTCTCAACGACCAGCGCCAGCAGATTGTCATGGAGTGCGATATTCCACAGTTCTACTACGATGGCAGTCGCTACGACAAAGCACACATCAGCCTCCTGTCGCCCATCAACACCTTACAATACGACGTCAGTATTACCAAACATACCGATGAAGGTAACGACATGGACTTGCAAGTAACGGGCAGCGTACACAACGACCAGATATCAGCGACAGCCATGTGGGACGACCATGCAGCCGAACGAACCAGCGGACGTGTTACGGCTATGGCCTACTTCGACAGTTCGTTCAACAACGAGCAGACTACTTTTGTCAAGATTGCATCCTCACAGATGACCATCAAGAACAAGACATGGAACATTTCCCCCGCCACCATTTCTTATCGGAATAAGAACTTGAACGTCAATAACTTCTCCATCCGCCACGATCAGCAGTTCCTCAGCGTCGACGGCACAGCATCGGAGAGCAGACGGGACTCGCTAAAAGTCAATATGCGCGACATTGACATCGAATACATCCTCGAACTGGTAAATTTCGATGCTGTCAGTTTCAACGGTCAACTGACGGGAGGCGGTTCACTACGAGGTGTCTTAGGCGAACTGGAGGCCGACGCAAAACTGTTGGTCAAAGGATTCCAGTTTGAGCACGGCAGAATGGGTAACCTCGACGCCATCGTCAGATGGAACACAGAGAAAGAACAGATAGACATACAAGCTACCGCTATCGATTCAAAAGCAAGAACCATCATTGGCGGTTTCGTATCGCCCAAGCGCGACCTCTTGGAATTAGACTTCAAGGCCGATGGTACCAGGTTAGACTTTGCCAAGTCGTTCACTGAGACGTTCATCGACCACATTGACGGCTATGCAGAAGGTAACGTCAAACTGGCAGGTCCACTGAGTGCACTGAACCTCTATGGCGAACTGGTACTCAACGGAAAAGCCCACGTCAGTACACTGAATTGCACCTACGAAATGCGCAACGACACACTACAGCTGACACGCGACAATATAGTCTTCAAGAACTGTGTGCTCTACGACATCTACGGCAATGAGGCCATTATGACTGGCGGTATACACCACAACGACTTGACTAACCTGACCTACGACATCTATCTGGATGCCCGCAACCTGTTGTCCTATGACTTCAAAGACTTCGATGATGCCAGCTTCTATGGCACTGTCTTCGCTGACGGTACAGTAGGCATTCACGGTAGAGAAAACAGTCTGCTCATCGAGGCAGACGTTACCCCTAAGCGAGGTACTGTCTTTGTATATAATGCAGCCTCGCCCGATATCATTACCGACCAGGAATTCATTGTCTGGGGCACCAAGAACGAGCATAGCAGTTTTTCCCGCCATCCCGCAGTGGCAGCGTCAGCGGCAGAAACGACACCAGATGCTACCGAACAGATTGCTCCTCGCGACCTGCGTACAGACATCACCATGCGCCTGAGAATCAATGCCACTCCCGATGCCACCGTCCGTCTGCTGATGGACGAGCGCACCAGCGACTACATCACACTGCGAGGCAGTGGCGACCTGCAGACATCTTTCTACAACAAGGGTAGTTTTAATATGTATGGCACCTATCGCATCAGCGAAGGAACCTACGGCATCACCATACAAAACATCATCAAGAAGAACTTTGTCTTCAAGGAAGGTGGTACCATCAACTTTGGCGGAGACCCCTACGATGCCCGTCTGAACATGCAAGCACAGCATACCGTCAATGGTGTGTCTCTCTCCGACCTGAATGTGGGCAAGAGCTTCTCTAATACGGTACGTGTCAATTGTCTGATGGATATCTCCGGACAGCCCCGCGCCCCCATCATCGGGTTCGATCTGGATATTCCCAATGTCAACTCTGACGAGAAACAGATGTTGCGTTCCATCATCAACAGTGAGGACGAAATGAATCAGCAAGTTATCTACCTGCTGGCAGTAGGCCGTTTCTATCCGCAAGGAGCCAACAATGCCAGCGACGAAGAAACTGCCGGACGGAGCAAAACCTCACTGGCCATGCAGAGTCTGCTGTCGGGTACGCTGAGCAGCCAGCTTAACGACGTCTTGAACCGCGTCATCAAGAGCAACAACTGGTCGTTTGGTGCCAACATCTCTACTGGAGATGAAGGCTGGAACAATGCTGAATATGAGGGCATTATCAATGGAAGACTACTCAACAACCGACTACTCATCAACGGACAGTTCGGCTATCGCGACGGCACAACGACCACAAGTGGCAGTTCGACAAAAACCGCCAGTGCTACCCCATCGTTCATCGGCGACTTCGACATCCGCTATCTGTTGCTGCCCAATGGTAATTTAGCCCTCAAGGTTTACAACCAGACCAACGACCGCTATTTTACCAAGTCGAGCCTCAACACACAAGGCATTGGTATTATTATGCAGAAAGACTTTAATGGACTGCACGACCTACTGACAACCAAGAAAAAGAAGGAGAAGAAAGTTAAAAATCCATAAATCTTTAACTCTTCCAGCTTCTTCCTTCTTACATCTCACCTCTTTTTCGTACCTTTGCAACCCAATTGCGCGCACATGCGCAAAATAGGAGCCGGAACAGGCGCTGACTTCTATCTATTATTAACCCTTTAAAATACGGTCTGGTAAACGTCTGTTCAGGCCATCGCCCATCGAGAGATTGGGCAACACATTATTTATAATATGTCAGAATTAACAAAGAACGTCCAGCCATTACAGGACTTCGACTGGGATCAGTTTGAGAATGGCACGACAGCAAATGTCAGCAAGGAAGAGCTCGACAAGGCTTATGACGAGACCCTTAACAAGGTCAGCGAGCATCAGGTTGTTGACGGTACTGTCATTAGCGTCGACAAGAAAGAGGTAGTCGTTAACATCGGCTACAAGAGCGACGGTATCATCCCTGCCAGCGAGTTCCGCTACAACCCCGACCTGAAGGCCGGCGACGTAGTAGAGGTTTACGTTGAGAACGCAGAGGACAAGAAAGGCCAGCTCGTACTGAGCCACAAGAAAGCCCGCATGTCTAAGAGCTGGGAGCGCGTCAACGCTGCTCTTGAGGCTCAGGAGATCATCCAGGGCTACATCAAGTGCCGCACGAAGGGCGGTATGATTGTTGATGTATTCGGCATCGAGGCCTTCCTGCCCGGTAGCCAGATCGACGTTCATCCCATACGCGACTACGACCAGTTCGTTGGCAAGACCATGGAGTTCAAGGTTGTCAAGATCAACCAGGAGTTCCGCAACGTAGTTGTTTCTCACAAGGCTCTCATCGAGGCTGAGCTCGAGGCCCAGAAGCAGGAGATCATCGGCAAGCTGGAGAAGGGTCAGATCCTCGAGGGTGTTGTTAAGAACATCACCAGCTATGGTGTATTCGTTGACCTCGGTGGTGTTGACGGACTCATCCACATCACAGACCTCTCTTGGGGCCGCGTAGACGATCCTCACAAGGTAGTAGAGCTCGACCAGAAGATCAACGTTGTTATCCTCGACTTCGA
>CADBWR010000007.1 GCA_902798425.1 uncultured Bacteroidales bacterium | reverse complement strand
GGACGGCTTCGGCTCGTTCAAGATCGGACTGGAGTGCCACGGCGCAGCCAATGCCAAGGAGTTCAGCGTGGGCGAGAACATCGATGGTGTCCACGTGGTGTTCAGCCCCGAGCGCAGCACAGACGCTGCCGGCAACCGCACCAAGCAGTTCCTGCAGGACGTACAGCTGGAAGAGCTGCCTGAGAACAAGGTGGAGAAGAAGGGGGAATAACCTCCCCCAACCCCCTCCAAGAGGAGGGGGCTTTTAAAAACGACCACAGATGTATTTAAAACCACTAATTAAACGAATTAATAATATACGAACACAGATTGCACGGATGACACGGATTAATAATATAAGACCACGAATTACACGAATTAAACGAATTAATTTCTGATAATTTCTTTCCCAAAACAAGAAAAGGGGGAAATTCGTGAAATTCGTAAGATTCGTGTTCAAAAGAAACAGTGAAATTCGTGGTTCAGGAATTTTGGGATGTGCTGTTGAAGGTTATAGTAGCAGCCATCACGGCGGCAGCCACCGCACTGACGACCACGTCATGTATGGGCCACGGTCCGCTTTAAACGTTAAAAAAACCTCATCCTATATATAATAAGGATGGGGGCTTTTTCTTTTTAACGTAAATAAAAAGAAGAGAAATTCAGTTACCGACGGCGGAACTCGGCGCAGGTGGTGGTGGTGGCGATAGCTACGTTGAGGCTCTCGGCAGTCTCAGCAGGTCGATGGTCATATCCACCAACTGGCGCACATATTTTTGCTGATACTTTATTTCTTTCATTCTTTTCTTTGATTATTCAAATATAATTCTTAATTTTGCAGTCAGAAATCAAAACGTTGTGAAGTTATGACATCATTACAATTAAACGCGGAGTTGTTCCGTGAACTGAGCATCATTGCCGAGGACGAAGTCCTGATGAAGAAAGCATTGAAGGCCATCAAGAAGATATCTGCCAAGAAGCAGGCAATGGATGAGACAGAGTATATCATGTCCTCGCCAGAAATGGTGAAAATCATACGCCAAGGAGAGAAAGACATTGAGGAAGGTCGAGGACGCGTCATCAAGCTGGAGGATATATGGAAATAAAATTCATGCCGGAAGCTGAAGAAGACTTGGCCTATTGGAAGGCAACTGGCAATAAACGCATCATGAAGCGCATTACAAAATTGCTGGAAGACATTCTTCAGCATCCTTTCACTGGCATTGGAAGACCTGAGCCATTGAAAGGCGACTTGCATGGTGTCTGGAGCCGTCGTATTACCGATGAACACCGTTTGGTGTATTCCATCAGTAATGGCATGGTATATGTATATGTCCTTTCTATGCGTTTTCATTACTCCAAATAATTTATACTCCGAGCCCCTCACGATCGACCTCAAGGTCGCTTTGCTCTGCGAAGAACAAGTCAGCAGAGTGACAGGGGACTCCTGTTCCACTATTGGCGATTGACGTATTTTATGCCATTATGGATATGGATGCCTGTAGTGCTGGCGCTTGCTGAGATACCTATCAAGTTATAGCTCTTCCCGTCAAAGGAAGAGCTATTTTTGATGGTTGGTGTGGTGATTGCTGTGGGTGACGTGCTGCCTAAGAGTTTCCACGAACCCAGTTTGATGGTGCCTGAACCCTGTGTCTCCGTTATCACGAGGCGGTAGTAGCGGAAGGGCTGTCCGATATGTGGGTTGGGCAGGCTGTAGTCTGCTCGGAGCAGTCCTGCACGGCGCAGCTCGTCGATGGCTTCCATGAGCATCATACCTGTCTGCTGGCGAGAGGTGTCGTGGACGTCGTTTTCCAGATTGTATTGGTGGGTCCAGTAGGGATTGATGATATACCACGTCTTGTCAATGGCTGACAGTTCGGCAGCGCGAGCCTGCTCCAGGAGCCACTTGGTGTAGCGGTACTGACGCTCGCTGTCGAGATGGCCTGAGAGCAGCCACTGGGTGAGGTAGCGCACAAAGATGCCCTTGAACATGCCGCCATCGTCCTGGTTATAGTTTTGGCGCTCGTTCATGATGCCTTTGGGCGAGTACCACTTGCCGAAGAGTAGCAGGTCGAGCAGCTCGGTGGCAGTGGTGCGGTAGTGCTCTTCGCCTGTAATCTTGTAGAGCTCCAAGAGTCCACCCACCCAGGTGCCCTGGTTGTAGGAGAACGTCACCTCGTGGTCTTCGAGGGTGGCATGGTCCTTGACAACGCCATCGGGAAAACGGTTGTGCGTGTACATATATTCATAGATGCGCTTTGCCCATTCGAGGTAGCGCTCTTCGCCCGTCTGCTGGTAGAGACGGGCAGCGAGAATCATGGCAGGACCATTGGAGCACGACGTCTTATATCGTCCGTCGCCCGTCTTGTTCTTGTTCCAGTGCAGTCCGCCACCGTCCACGTCGCTCCATCCGCCGATGATGTCGTTGAAGAGCGTCACCACCTGGTTCCAGTATTCACGCTTGATGCTGGCATTGAGGTCGCAAGCCCGCAGCATGGCAAGTGCCATCCACTCCATGTCGTCGTAGAAGTGGTTGATGAGCGTGTTGCCGTTGCGTGCCTTGGCACCGCTGACCATCTTCACCAGTTTGGTGAGACGCTCCGTCTTGCCCGTGCGGCGATAGTTGTCGACGTAGTTGTCTACGGCATGCGCTGCCCACCAGTAGCCGCCCCAGTCTTCGTTGCGCTTGCTGGCATCTACCGCCCAGTCGCATATCCAGTAGATGCCCGTATTGTTCTGGTTGCGCTCCAGCTGCTGCTCACAGAACTGCAGCAGGTGGTCGGCGACGTCGGCATAGTCGATATGGGCACCATTGGCTCCCAGCGTGTAGCGCTGTTCGTAGCTGTCAATGAACATGTTGGGAGCATAGTGCTGCACGTCGAGTGTCACCCACTGCTGTTGGTCGTTGCTGGCCATCAGTTCCCAGCAGCAGGGGCGGCTGTCGCGGTCGTTGTTGGTTGTCATACCCAGTGCATAGCCCTTGATGGCCGTGGGTTCGTTGAAGTCATACTGGAACCACGCATTGATAAGTCCGTTGTAACGACGTTCACCATTGAAGTTGTCTATCTGCTGGCGGTCGGCATTGGCTATCTCCGCCAGCGTTGTTGGGTCATTATCAATGAGAGCATTGGCATTGCGTGCCTTGGTAGCACCCTTGACGGTTCCGTTGATGCTGTTGGCCAGGTTGGCATCGTCAGTCTCCGGATAGCCAAAGAGCTGAATATCAGCAACGCGAAGTCCGGCGGCGCCACCTGTTTTCTTCAAGGCAATCTTGAAGAAGTTGTAGCTGCCGTTGTAGTTTGTGCTGATGACATGCGCAGCATAGCGTCCGGTGTAGCTCAGCTGCACGCTGCGTACCAATCGCCACTGCTGTCCGTCGGTGCTGGCGTAGAGCACCAGTTGCTTGAGGTCCTGCAGTGCGTCATCGGCACAGACCACGCTGAATCCCCTCAGCACGTAGGGGCTGTTGGCATGGAGGATAATCTCCTCTGTGCCTTGCAGTTGCGGAAGCTGAAATACGGTGAGGTCGTTCTTGTCGAAGAGCGGCGTGACGTCCGTGTTGAAGCCTACTGGCTGGAAGGTGCAGTCGTCAACGATGCTGTAGTCTGACAGATTCTTCTGTGCGGTGGCTGCTGAAGCCAGCAGGAAGCAGCCCACGGTTGTCCATAAACGGGAGAAAGAGGTTTTCATGAAGTTAAAGAAGTTAAGAAGTTAAAGAAGTTAAGAAGTTAAAGAAGTTAAGAAGTTAAAGAGTTCTTATTCATCAGTACACGCATCCAGAAGCCGCCCACTACGGAACGGGCGCGGAAGGCCACCATCTGAGCCGTCTTGGTGTCGTACCAGTCGCTGGTAGGTACGCGGCTGCTGGTCTCGTTCATATATTGATAGACAGGCTCAGCAAAGCGCAGAAACGTCTTCTGGTCTTTAGCCATCGCTGCTGTCCAGAGTATCCAGTCGTTCTTGGTATAGTCCTTGCGGCAGTCCAGTGGCAGTCCATACCGGTTCTGCTGCTTCAGGTAGTAGCTCATCTCGCGCTGCATCACCTTATCGCTGAAGAGGTGGGTGCCCCAGAGTTTGTCCCACACCATGTTGTACTTCTGGCTCCACGTGTCGGGGCGGTCGAAAGCCAGTCGGTAGTGGTCGCCGTCAGCCGCCTGCTCTTCCCAGTGGTGAGCCATCTGACGCGCCTTCTCCATATACTTGTCGGCAACAGCCGTCAGTCCTTTCTGTTGCGCCATCATAGCATAGGCAGCCACGCCCATGACAGCCTTGACGGCGAGGTTGGCATTGTGAGCCCAGTGGCCGGCAAAGTCGTCTGTACAGAGCTGCTCGGCAGGGTCTTGACCGTTCTCTGCCAGATAGTCAGCCCACGTCGAAATGATGTTCCAATACTTGTCGACATAGGACGTGCTGCCATCCTGTCGGCACAGCTCAGCAGCGAGGATGAGCATGTTGCCAGCTTCCTCAACGGGCATGTCGCCACCATACACCTGACCGTTGGCAATGGGGTAAGTGCCCAGATCGTGAGCCGCAAAAGGCTTGGTCCAACGTCCGCTGTAGGAGTAGTCGAAGATAGACGTCATCATGGCTTTCTGCAGTGCGGGGTTGTAACAGAGAAAGAGCGGTGCCTCGGGGTAGGTGAGGTCTACCGTGTTCACACAGCCGTTGCTGTTGTTCTCCTTAGAGAAGAAGAGCAGGTTGCCGTCCTGGTCTTCAAAGAGCTTGTGGGCAGCAATGACATGCCGATAGACCCCTGACAACATCTCCGCATAGTGGGCACCACCAGCCTGTAGGGCATCGTCGTAGATGCGCTGGTCCAGTTGGCGGCAACGGCGCATCACCTGCTGGTATTCAGCCTGCATGCGGCGGAACAGCTGGAAGATGCTGACAGTGCCGTTATGTGTCCAGTAGGCCTGATAGCGATGGAACATATACTCCATGTCCTGTACTTCGTCGTAGCCCAGCATCATAAAGCTGGCAGCCTGGCGCGTAGTGCCAAAGGCGTGTACATAGCAGAGCGACTGCTGACGGGAGTCTATCGACACCGTACCATTGACGGCAGGCAGGTAGAGATAGCCCCAGTCAATGCTGATGAGGTCGCCCTTCTTAGCCAGGATGGGTTGTTCGATGGTGCCTATACGACCGTAGCCGATGCCTTGCTGACTGCCCAGCTCCGTACGAGTAGGTTGGTTGGCGTCAGCTTTTGCCAACAGCGTAGAGACCATTACCGACAGTTCTACGTTGTGCGGCTGACCGTCGGTAGCCCGCACCTGATAAGAGATATAGTTGACGGGAGCCGACAGCAAGTCATAGTCATCGATGAGCATCGGTGCCGTGAAGACAATGTCAAGCTCCATGGGTCCGCAGACAAAGGTGTAGTAGGTGCTGGTAGCCAGCACGCTGACCGACTTCTGCCGAGCTATTGTTGACTGGCCGCTCCTGGCACCCATCCATTGATAGGTGATGCCGTCGACCTGCAGGAAACCGTCCAAGGGCTTCTCTTGGTCTGTCCAGTGGCGTGTGGTGCCATCCGTCAGTGTGTCGTAGGGCGACCAGATGCTGAAATAGGGGTCATTGACAATCAGTGGTACAGCAGGCATGCGCAGTGCTGTTTGCTGATAGGGCTTGAAGAAGTCTGTCGGCTGAGCCTCCGCCATCGTGGTTAGCATCAGCGTGAGACAGGTAAAGATAGCTTTTCTCATTTCTTTTCGTTAATGGTATTCTAATGGTTTTATTGTTAGCAGTGCAAAGATACGCTGTTTCCCCTGCTTTTCCACAAAAGCAACGAATTGTATAACGTATTTTTTAAGAAAGTGGTTAATAGTGGCTGATTATCAGAAAGTTATGCTTTGGAAAGAGTCGTAATGTATAATGCTAATATGTAGCATATTTCTGCGTGACGTCCTTAATACATCAGCATGCAGGGGACGTGCGTAAGTGATTGATAACCAGTATGGGCGGAATTGTATAATACGTTTTCCGGTTATACAATCCTTTTGTTTTTATTAAGGTACAACTAAAATGACTATCTTTGCGCAAACAAAGAATAAGAACCAACTATAAGGACAGATGAAAAAAACAGTTTTATTAGCCTCCGTTGCTCTGCTCATAGCATGCAACCCTCATCCTAACGGAAAAACTACTACGTGGCAAAGCGAGCAGCACTTTTTCAATTGGTATATCCACATGGCTGCCGACACGACTATTAGTGTGGGAACCACTAAGCGACTGCCCATGGAACAACGACTGTTTACCTCAAAGGCCGTTGACAAACAGATAGAAGAGGTGCAGCGACTGCTGGCGCCTAATCCCTATCTGGCATGGATGTTTGGCAACTGTTTCCCCAATACGCTGGAGACCACCGTGCACTATCAGCAGGTGGACGGCGACGACGACACCTTCGTTTATACCGGCGATATTCCCGCCATGTGGTTGCGTGACTCTGGAGCACAGGTGTGGCCCTATGTGCAGTTTGCCAATAGCGACCCCGAACTGAAGAAACTGCTCAGAGGTGTTATACTGCGCCAGTGGAAGTGCATCAACCTGGATCCCTATGCCAATGCGTTCCTTGAAGAACCTGTTGAGGGACGCCAATGGAAATACGACCAGACAGACATGAAGCCTGGTGTGCATGAACGGAAATACGAGATAGACTCCGAGTGCTATCCCATCCGTCTGGCCTATCACTATTGGAAGACCACTGGCGACAGCACCATTTTTGCTAAGGAGTGGCTGACAGCTATTGACAATATCCTTGTGCTCTTCCGTCGGCAGCAGCATAAGGAGGGTGTCAGCAGCTACCGCTTCAAGCGCGTTACCGACCGCCAGTTTGATACAGTAGGGTGGGAAGGACTGGGACATCCTGCAAAGCCCAACGGACTGATTGCCTCTTCGTTCCGTCCCAGTGACGACGCTACAGTTTTCCCTTATCTGATTCCATCCAACTTTATGGCTGTCAGTTCGTTACGAAAGGCTGCCGAGATACTGACTGTCGTCAACCAAGACCAGCAACGTGCAGAGAGCTGTGTCAAACTGGCTGACGAGGTGGCAGAAGCCCTGCAGAAATATGCTGTGGTGGAACATCCGAAATACGGCCCCATCTATGCCTACGAGATTGACGGCTATGGCAGTCAGTTGCTGATGGACGACGCTAATGTGCCATCGCTGTTGTCAATGGCCTATCTGGGTGATGTCGCTATAGACGACCCCATCTATCAGAATACCCGCCGCTTTGTGTGGTCTGAGGACAACCCTTCCTTCTTCAGCGGTAAGGCAGGAGAGGGCATTGGCGGCCCGCATGTCGGCATGGATATGCCTTGGCCTATGTCTATTATGATGTTGGCCTTTACCAGTCAGGATGATGCCGAAATCAAGCGCTGCATAGAGCTGCTGATGTCTACGGATGGCAGTACGGGTTTCATCCATGAGTCGTTCGACAAAGACGATGCCAATCACTATACCAGAGCATGGTTTGCCTGGCAGAATACACTGTTTGGTGAATTGATTCTCAAGCTGATAGCTGATGGCAAGGTAGATTTGCTGAACAGCTGTAAGCGAAAGGTAGGTAAATGAATGATGCCAATAAACACAATGACAAACAAAATATGATGAAAACAAGAATGCTGAAGATGATGACGGCCGCAATGCTGCTATGCACAGGGTGCTTACAGACCAAGGCCGTCGATGTGAATTTCAAACTGTCGTTGAAGAAGCCAGGCAACGACGCCGTCACTTACCCCTTAACCCTACATGGCAATACCTTGCGTGCTGCGAAGGAGTTGCCGCTGACAATGCAGAGCAGTCTGCTGACGGACGGCAACGGCAAGCGACTCGTCGTGACGCTGACTGCTAAGGAGCGCATCTATTATAATATAGGTGTGAGCATTCCTACCGACTACCGTACCGAAGACTGCGAGTTCTATCTGCCAGGTTTCTGGTATCACAAGAACCTGCGCTCACCCAAAGAGGCTCCGTCGTTCCATACCTCTAAGAGCTGGAACTTCCGTGAAGACCGCTTGTCGTCACCGCTCACCGGCGTCTATGATGCCAAGACAGGTCGCACACTCACCGTGTTGCGCAGTTTGGGAGAGCGTGCTGACGCACTGACTACCCATCAGGATGGTGAAGTGATTCTGGGTGGAAAGACCTCGGTGGGCTATCTGGGCTTCGACAACGAACGCGGACGAGCCTCGCTGACCTTCGGTTATCCGTGGGTAGAGACACCTAAGCGCTATATCCGCAAACTCACACTGGTGAAACCCGCCACCACCTTTGCCAAACTGGAGCCCGGCGAACACATCACGCTGAACTGGTTTATCCACGAGGGCGAAGCTAAAGACTATGGTCAGTTTGTGGCTGACACATGGACCTATTGCGTAGACCGCATCCAGCCGACAGCCCTCCGTGCCCTCTATACCCCTGTACAGATGAAGGCCCAGTTGGCCAACTACTTCCGCAAGGCATACGTAGACAAATATGCGCTGAAGTACCATTCCGGTTCTAATGTGCGCTGCGACGACTGTCTGCCGTCAGACCATGTCACGTTAGGCTTCGTAGGCCGTGTGCTGCTCAATGCCTTCAACTCATTAGAATATGGTGAACAGACGGGAGAACAGCAGTTGACGGACATGGGACAAGCCATCTTTGACAGTTGGCTGCAGCATGGTTTCACAGCCCGTGGCTACTTCAAGGAGGACATGCGCATCAGTCACGGCATACCAGCTGACAAAGACTGCATTCACAGCATCCGCCAACAGTCGGAAGCCGTCTATGCCGTGCTTCACTACTTGGCATACGAGAAGCAGCAAGGACGCAAGCATAAGCAATGGGAACAGAAGATGCGCACGCTGCTGGACCAGATGCTGCTATTACAGAAGGCTGATGGCAGCTTCCCCCGTAAGTACCGTGATGACCAGAGCGATTTCGATGCCTCGGGTGGTTCAACACCCTCAGCAACATCAACACTGGTGATGGGCTATAAATACTTTGGTGACAAGCGTTACCTGCAGGCTGCCAAAAAGACGGTAGACTATCTGGAGAAGAACATCATCTCGAAGAGCGACTACTTCTCAAGCACGCTCGATGCCAACTGTGAAGATAAAGAGGCAGCCATCAGTGCCGTCACAGCCACCTATTATCTGGCTATGGTTACCAAGAAAAACGAGCGCCAGCACTATGTAGACCTCTGCAAGCAGGCAACCTATTTTGCCCTGTCGTGGTACTATCTGTGGGATGTGCCCTTTGCCCAGGGACAGATGTTAGGCGACCTCGACTTCCACAGTCGCGGCTGGAGCAACGTGTCGGTGGAGAACAACCACATCGACGTCTTTGTCTTTGAGTTGCCCCATATTGCCCGTTGGCTGTCCAAGGAAACAGGTGAAGCGCGTTTCGCCCTGTTGTGCGATGTCATTGAGTCGTCGCTCTGCCAGTTGCTGCCAACCCAGGACCGTCTGTGCGGCATTGCTGTACCTGGCTTCAACCCCGAGGTGGTGCAGCACACCCATTGGGACTATGGCAAGAATGGTAAGGGATTCTATAACGACATCTTTGCACCAGGATGGACGGTAGCCAGCTTGTGGGAACTTTATTCGCCTGAAAGAACGGTTAATTTCTTGAAGTAATATTTGGCTAATACCGAAAAAATGTGTTCCTTTGTACACTCATAAGTATACAAAACACTAAAAATATGAAAAAGATTACAACCATTACTCTTCTGATGCTCTTTACCGCGATGGTGGTGCTGGCCGATGACAAACTTACTGGTACACCCATTGGCAGCACACCATCCGTAGACTATACGAACGGACAGCCAACCACTGTGCGTAATACTTATGCAGATGCTTTCGACGGCAGTCTGGACACTTATTTCGCCTCCTACGAACGAAGCTACACATGGGCAGGGCTTGACCTGGGTAGTCCTCATGTGATTACCCGTGTGGCATGGTCGCCCCGCAACGACGGACTAGGCGAGGGTAGGATTGTGCTGGGTGTCTTCGAAGGTGCTAACAGGGCAGACTTTATGGATGCCCTGCCTCTCTATATCATCTCCGAGCGTGGCACCATAGGACAGATGTCGCATGCTGATATCGCTTGTTCGCGCGGCTTCCGTTATGTGCGCTATGTCGGTCCGTCTGACAGTCGCTGTAATATTGCTGAAGTGGCATTCTATGGCCATGAGGGTGCAGGCGACGACTCGCACTTCTTTCAACTCACCCAACTGCCTACTGTCAGCATACATACACAGGATGGCGTCATCCCCTTTGATAAGGAAACGGACATCGTCTCGCAAGTAACCATCATCTCTGATGGCGGTACAACCCTTCTGTCTGAACCTGCTGGAGTCCGTGAGCGTGGCAATGCGTCGAGATCGTTCCCCAAGAAACCTTGGCGCATCAAGTTTGACAAGAAGCAACAGCCTCTCGGTGCTCCTGCCAAGGCAAAGAAATGGACACTTTTAAATAACTATGGTGACAAGACGCTGATGCGCAATCTGCTGGCCTTTGAACTCAGCAAGCGTATGGGCATGCCCTATACACCCTTCGGTCAGCCTGTCGATGTGCTGATGAATGGTGAGTATAAAGGCTGCTACCAGCTGTGTGACCAAATTGAAGTCGGCAAAGGACGTATTAACGTTACCGAGATGGCTCCCGAAGACAATAGTGGCAGTGCACTCACTGGCGGTTACCTGGTAGAGATTGACGCCTATGCTCAAGACGAAATCTCGTGGTTTGTTTCTGAACAAGGTAACCCTGTAACGATTAAGTCGCCGAGCGACGATGAGATAACCAGTGAGCAAACAACCTATATCACACAGCAGTTTAACACGATGGAGCGCAACTGGCGGCAGTATCTGTACTTGCCGACCTTCCTGCGCCACTTCCTGGTGGGCGAACTCTCAGGCAATACCGATACATATTGGAGTACCTATATGTATAAGCACCGCGACGACCCTCTGTTCTATACAGGACCGGTGTGGGACTTTGACATTGCTTTCGACAATGACTACCGTACCTATCCCATCAATTCGAATGGAGACTACGTCTATCGTACCACTGGCAGCTGTGCCGGCAATATGCGTTCTTTCGTGAACCGCATCATCAACGATGAGGCTGTTAAGAAGCAGTTGCTGGCTGTTTGGGACTCCGTGCGTCAGGCAGGACTGACTGAAAGCATGATAGATGAATACATCACCCAAATGGCTACGAAACTCGACCAGTCTCAGCAGCTGAACTTCATGCGATGGCCCATACTGAACAACTTTGTCCATCAGAACCCGATGGTCTGGGGAAGCTATGAGGCTGAGGTGGACAATGTTCGTCGCTTCATGCGTGAGCGCATCGAATGGATGGACAACAAACTGGGTTATGAATATGTGCCCAATGCTATTAGCACCATTACGTCGTCTACTGACAACAGCCAGCAAGTCTATAGCTTGCAAGGCGTTAGCTATGGCTCTTCGCTGGAGACCTTGCCAGAGGGAGTCTATATTGTTAAACAAGGCCAAACCATTAAAAAGATAAGAAAGAAATGAAAACTAAGATATTGCTCTTCTTACTGCTCTTGACCAGCAGTAGTAATGCTCAGGAACGTAAGGCTTATATGGTAGCCAACGCCCATCTTGACACCCAATGGAACTGGGATGTGCAAGCCACCATACGACACCATATCAAAAACACCTTAACACAAAACTTCCTGTTGTTCCGTCAGTATCCGGACTATGTCTTCAACTTCGAGGGTGCCGTCAAGTATGCATGGATGAAAGAGTACTATCCGTCACTCTATACTGAACTGAAACAATGGATAGCACGTGACCGTTGGCATATTGCCGGCAGTTCGTGGGATGCCAACGAGACAATGGTCTGTTCGCCTGAGGCTTTTATCAGAAATATCTTGTTAGGTCAGACCTTCTATCGTCAGGAGTTTGGCAGAGAGGCTACCGATATTTTCCTGCCTGACTGTTTCGGTTTTCCCTATACGCTGCCTACACTGGCCAGCCATTGCGGACTCATCGGCTTCTCATCGCAGAAGTTGGCATGGCGTGCCCGTCCCTTCTATGCTGACGGTAAGCGCTATCCCTTCTCATTAGGATTGTGGAAGGGTGTTGATGGCAGTCAGATTATGATGGTTCATGGCTTCGGCTACTCTGACCGCTATAACGACCACGATCTGTCGCACAACCAGCGTCTGTGGCAGGAGACTGGTGAGAGTCCGCTGGGCATAGCCTATAGATATTATGGTACGGGCGATATCGGCGGTTCTCCCACGCTGTCGTCTGTTCGTGCACTGGAGAAAGGTATTCATGGCGATGGCCCCATCAAAATTGTCAGTGCTGCCAGTGATCAGCTCTATCGTGACTTCCTGCCTTATGAGAAACACCCTGAGTTGCCGGTCTTTGACGGTGAACTGCCTATGGACCTGCATGGCAATGGCTGCTATACTTCGCAGGCAGCAATGAAACTCTATAACCGCCAGAACGAACACCTCGGTGATGCTGCAGAGCGCACAGCCGTGATGGCCGACTGGCTGGGTGCCCGTCGATATCCTCAGCAACAGCTGACAGATATCTGGCGCCGCATTATCTGGCATCAGTTCCACGACGATGTGACAGGTACCAGTATTCCCAAGGCATACGAATATTCCTGGAATGATGAACTGCTGAGCTTGAAACAGTTCTCTTCGGTGCTTACCAACAGTGTGGCAGCAACAGCACGACATCTGGACACCCAAGTGAAAGGTACGCCTTTAGTGGTATATAATAATGAGAGCTTCCCCGTTACCTCTGTGGTAAAGGTAGACCTGCCTGAAGGACTCAGCTATCAGGTGAGCGATGCTCGTGGCCGTCGGGTGAAGACACAGCTGACAGCCGACGGACAGTTGCTCTTTGAAGCTACAGTACCTGCTATGGGCATGGCGGTTTACAGCTTGTCTTCCACGTCGCGCCCGACAAAACAGAATCCCCGTCATATCCAGCGCATAGAAAACAGTGTCTATCGTCTGCAAGTGGATGAGCATGGAGACATTATCTCGCTGTTTGACAAGCGGGTGGGGAAGGAACTGGTGGCAGAGGGACGCCGCATCCGTCTGGTGGTGTTTGACGACTGTAAGTCTGAGGCTTGGCCCGCTTGGGAAATCCACAAGCGTACACTGGATAAGGAACCGCTGCCCATCCATCAGGATGTTGACGTGCAACTCGTGGAACAGGGCGCTGTACGCCAGACGCTGTGCATCAGCAAACGTTATGGCGATACGCGTATTTGTCAGTATATTCACCTTTACGAAGGTGCTCTTGCCGATCAGGTAAGAATTGATAATGAGATAGATTGGTGTGCAGAAAATGCTTTGCTGAAGGCGGAGTTCCCGCTGGGTGTCAGCAATCCGAAAGCTACTTATGACCTCGGACTGGGCAGTATTCAGCGCAGTACGAATACAGATACACAATATGAGGTGTGCAGTCACGAGTGGACAGACCTCACAGACGTTTCAGGAGACTATGGTGTTACCATCCTCAACGATAGTCGCTATGGATGGGATAAACCTACGGACAACACGCTGCGTCTATCGCTGCTCTATGCTCCTAAGCCTGGCGGTGGCTATACTTATCAGGCGCATCAGGACAAGGGCTACCATGTGTTCTCCTATAGTATTGTCGGACATCAGGGTGCTTTGTCTACCACGCATGCTGCCCAACAGGCTACAGCATTAAACAGTCCGCTGCGTGCCTTCGTGGTGTCTAAACACAAGGGAGCTCTGGGACGTGAATGGTCTTTCCTGCAGAGTGACAACGAGCATGTAGTAGTTCGCACCATGAAACGTGCTGAGGTTAGCGATGAGTATGTCGTGCGTATCCATGAGTTGAGTGGAAAGAGCCATCAGACAGCTCATCTCACATTCCCTGTCGACATTGAGCAGGCTGTTGAGGCCGATGGTACGGAGCGTACGATATCTGCCGCCTCTTTTAGTGGACGTCAGTTGACCGTGAACGTAGAACCCTATAGTGTCAAGACCTATAAGGTGAAGTTGGCATCCGTACAACCATTGCCATCAGAAGGAATTTATCAGACGGTATCGCTGCCATTCAATCGCAAGTGTGCTACCTTTAATGAGTTCCGTTCCGAGGCAGACTTTGAAAACGGATATAGCTATGCTGCTGAACTCTTCCCCGATTCGCTGACAGCAGGTGGAGTACCGTTCACCTTTGGCGAGCGAGAAAGTCTTAACGGACTGTCTTGCCATGGAGATACGCTGACCTTGCCCGCAAGTGCAGCACCATCACATCTCTACTTGTTGGTAGCCAGCAATCAAGGTGATCGCCAAGCAGTATTCCAGATGGGAAAACAGCAACAGCAAGTAGACATACCTTTCTATAGCGGTTTCGTTGGTCAGTGGGGACATAAAGGGCAGACCGAGGGTTTCCTGAAACCTGCCGAGGTGGCCTGGATAGGTACCCATCGCCATAGTGCCGCACAAGATGAGCCTTATGAGTTTACCTATATGTATAAGGTACGCCTCGACCTGCCGAAGGGCTGCCGTCAGGTGGTTGTGCCTGCTGATGAGCATGTAGTCATATTTGCAGCCACTCTTTTCAGTGGCACATTGGCAGAAGGAACACCCGCTTCTCGTCTTTTCCTGACCTCAAACGGCGAAAACAGGGCTAAATAGTGCCCATATTCCCATTATACAAATAATGATATATTGTAGCGTAATGAGTTGATTATCAGTATTAATAGAATTGTATAACGAAAAAAACGTTATACAATTCTTTTGTTTTCTACACCTATGGTGAAAACACTGTAATTTTGCAGCAGGAAACTACAAATAACCCAAAATTATAAAAGAAACAAAATGACTGACATGAAGAAAAAACTATTAACAGGTTTCAGAGCCGTCATTGGAACGTGGGTGAAAGCAAGCACCATCTGTCTGGTGGCATTGCTCGCCATGAGTGCCCATCTGACGGTTTCTGCTGCCATGCAGCAACAAGCCAGTGAAATTCAAGTGACGGGAATGGTGACCGACCAGCAAAAAGAACCGTTGGTGGGTGTTACTGTTGCCGTTGTTGGCGGTCAAGCACGTACCATTTCCGATCTGGATGGTATGTTCCGCATCACTGTTCCTCAGAAGAGTACTACAGAGTTGGAACTGACCTACATTGGTTTTAAGCGTAAGATTGTTAAGGTGAATGGTGCCCGACTCCTCAACGTGATGATGGAGGAAGAAGCCAATGAGTTCAATGAGGTCGTAGTCACTGGTTATACCAGTCAGAAGAAGGCCTCTATCATCGGTTCTATCGAGACCATTAATCCTGGTGAACTGCAGTTCGGTTCTACGCGTACATTGTCAAATAACTTGGCTGGTAAATTGAGTGGTGTCATTGGTATTCAGCGCTCTGGTGAACCTGGCTATGACGACTCTAACTTCTGGATTCGTGGTATCTCTACTTTCTCAGGCAGCAACAACCCATTGATTCTGATTGATGGCGTAGCCCGCGACTTGAACAATGTCGATGTGTCTGAGATTGAGTCATTCTCTATTTTGAAGGATGCCTCGGCTTCAGCCATGTATGGTGTACGTGGTGCTAACGGTGTGATTGTCATCACCACCAAACGTGGTAAGATTGGTGCCCCACAGGTACGCTTCCACTTGGAGCATAGCATCAACCAGCCCACTAAGTTGCCCGAGTTCCTCAATGCTCCTGACTATATGTCACTGCTCAACCAGTTGGCCGCACAGGATGGACAGGCACTGCCCTTTACTCAGCAGCAGATTGACCGTACGCGTTCTGGTTACGACCCCGACCTCTATCCCGATGTCAACTGGGTAGACGCTATCACCAAGGATTACGCCTATACCACCCGTGGCAATTTGGATATCAGTGGTGGTTCTGACTTCCTGCGCTATAGCATTGTAGCCTCTTACTTCAAAGAGACCGGTATTCTGGAACAGGACAAGAGTCTGATTGTGGACAATGCCACCAACAACCAGCAGTTTAACCTGCGTACTAATATTGATATGGATGTCACCAAGACCACCATGCTGCGCGTTAACATCGGTGGCTACCTGAACCGCTTCAAGAAACAGCGTTGTGACACAGACGGTGCTTTTGGTGAGGCCTTCCGCACGCTGCCCTTCATCCATCCTGCCCGTTATAGCGATGGTGCTATCCCCTTGATTTCCAACCGTGCCAACCCTTGGCGTACAGTGACCCAGCAAGGCTATGACTTCATCACTTCCAGCAAGATACAGACGCTGTTCAGCGTAGAGCAAGACTTGAAGATGATTACGCCAGGACTGAAAGCCAAGGCGCTGTTCAGCTTCGACCGTTGGAACCGCAGCCGTCGCAGTCGTACGGCTAAGCCCGCTACTGTATTCCCTGCCACAGGCCGCGACGAGGAAGGTAACCTCATCTATTCACAGTTTGAGACAGGCGACGAGTCTATGGGTTCTGAGCAAGGTACGGAATATGGTAACACCAATGTATATTTCGAGGCAGACCTGATGTATAACCGTCGCTTTGGCAAGGTAGATTTAGATGCTATGCTGCTCTATAACCAGCAGGCTTACGACGATGGTAGCATCCAGGACTATCGCAAGCAGGGTATTGCCGGTCGTCTGTCTGCCACCTATGATAACCGCTATGTTGCAGAGTTTAACTTCGGTTACAATGGTTCCGAGAACTTTGCCAAAGGCAAGCGCTTCGGATTCTTCCCCTCATTTGCCATTGGTTGGCTGCTCAGCGAGGAGCCTTTCATGGAGAAGATGAAGCCCATCTTCCATAAGATTAAGTTCCGTGCCAGCATCGGTCAGGCCGGTGACGACAACATTGGCGGTCGCCGCTTTGCTTACCTCGGCACCTTGTATACCGATCAGGAAGGTTACAGATGGGGTACAAACGGACAGCGCGACTATATCAAGAAAGGTATCACCGAGGGTGAGATTGGTGTCGACAACTTGACATGGGAAACCGTTACCAAAAAGAATTTCGGTGTTGAACTGGGACTTTGGAACATGCTCGACTTCAACTTCGACATCTTCCGCGAAGATCGTAAGGACATCTTCATGGAGCGCTCTATCATCCCCACACAGACTGGTTTCGTCAAGGCTCCTTGGGCTAACTTCGGTAAGGTGAAGAATCAGGGTATCGAGATGACGCTGAACTTCCATAAGCAGTGGAACAAAGACCTCTTCACCTCAGCATACGCCAACTTTACCTATGCCAAGAACGAGGTGGTAGAGAAAGACGAACCCGAATCACTGAAGGGTACTCACCGTTCACAGACTGGTCGTTCGATGAATGAGCTTTGGGGTTTGACCGCTGAGCGCCTCTTCACTTACGACGACTTCAATGCCGATGGTACACTGAAGGACGGCATCCCCTCACAGGAGGGCGTAGGTGCTGTGAAGCTTCATCCTGGTGATATCAAATATGTCGATGTGAATGGTGATGGAATTATTACTGAGGAAGACGAAGGATTTATCGGCGGTACCGTTGACCCACGCATCGTCTATGGCTTCGGTGGTGTCATCAGCTATAAGAACTTCGACCTGAACTTCTTCTTCCAGGGTACTGGCGATATGTATCGTGTCATCGGTGGTCAGCCTTACTTCCTGCCTGGTGGTGGTACGACGACAGAGGGTAATGCATACGCTTATAATATCAGCGACCGTTGGACAGAAGACAACCAGGATCCATACGCTTTCTGGCCTCGCCTGAGCTATGGTCCTAATAAGAACAACTACCGTCGCTCTACATGGTGGAAGAAGGATATGAGTTTCCTGCGTTGTAAGACCATCGAGGTAGGTTACACCTTCCCCAAGTCATGGTTTGAGCGTTTCTATGTGAAGAGCTGCCGTGTCTTTGTCAGTGGCAACAACCTCTTCTGTCTCTCTTCATTCAAGTTGTGGGATCCTGAGTTGGGCACCGACGACGGTCTGAAGTATCCTATGAATCGCTCAGTGATGTTTGGTATTGACATTAACTTCTAAGTGAGTAATGAGTAATAAAATGAAACAAGATAAAATGACCAACATAATGAAACATAATATAAAGCATTTGATTGTCGCAGGTTCTGTATGTTTCTGTATGACAGCAGCCACACCATTGCTCTCTTCCTGCTCTGACTATTTGGACAAAGAGCCAGACACCGAATTGACCACAGAGATGGCTTTCGACAACCGTGACAAGGTGTATTCGTGGCTCAGCTACGTATACAACATTATCCATACACCGGATAAGTGGGAACTCAAGGCAGACGGCTATGAAGTCTTTGCCGACGACTTGACACCCTCTGCCCGTTGGCAGCAGTGGGACTGGGACCGCGTTATCCCAAAGATTCTCGGTCAGTGGACCATCAACTCACAGTGGGGTGGCGACCTTTGGCACATGATGCCACGCTATATCCGTCATGGCTACATCTTCCGTGACAAGGTGAAGGCCATGCCCGACTATGATCTGCCACAGTCGGAGGTTGACAACATGAAGAACGAGGTGAAGTTCCTTTGCGCCTATGCCTGGTGGCAGATGGCCGAGAACTATGGCGGCATACCTTTCAAGCCTGACTATATCGCACCTACCGACTTCGATATCGCTGACCTCATGGTTGGTCAGTCAAAATTTGACGACGTAGTGAACTACTGTGACCAGCAGATGCTGGAGGCTGCTATGGCACTGCCTGCTGTCTATGACGACCCCTCAAAGTATGGTCGCATCAACCGCATCATGGCACTCACCGTACGTTCGCGTATGCTGCTCTTCGCTGCCAGCCCGCTGGTGAACGGTAATCCTTGGTATACCAACTACGTGAACGATAAGGGCGAGCAGATTTTCAACCCCAATTTCGACCAGACAAAATGGACCAAGGCTGTTGCTGCCCTTAAGCTCTGTATCGATGAAGCTGAGAAGGCTGGCTATGCACTCTACACCGAGCCCGGTCCTAATGGTGGCATTGACCCCTTCCTCTCTACCTATAACGTACATATCAAGCGCTGGAGTGAAGGAAACCACGAAATCACCTTCCCTGTCACCAAGAACAATGGCTATAAAGATACTTTCCTGCGTGTTGTCTCAGTACGCGACTACGGCGGTGGCAATGGCTTAGGTGTATACCAGGGTCTGGTAGATGCCTTCTTCATGGCCAACGGTCTGCCCATCGACGACCCCAACAGCGGTTATGTGGAGACAGGTTTCTCACGTGTCGTAGAGAGTCGCCCGACAGTTACCTCTTGGGAGTATGGTACGGGTAATCCCGGTGAGATTACTGCCCGTGGTACCTATAATATGTATTGCAATCGTGAGCCTCGCTTCTATAATGCCGTCAGTTTCCATGGTTCATGGCTTGCCGTCGCCAAGCGTAAGTACAGCTTCTTCAAGAATGGCTTGGACAACGTGCAGAGCAGTTCGCCCCACGATGCTCCCCAGAATGGCTATCTGGCACGTAAGGGTTTGAATGTCCTCGACAACTATCTTACTGGTGCCGTCACCGAGCGTCAAGGCTTTACCTACCGCTTGGCCTTCACCTACCTCGACTATGCTGAGGCTCTCAACGAGGCTACCAACGATGCAGCTTCACGTGCTGAGGCACTCATCTATCTGAACCGCATCCGTGAGCGTGCAGGTGTTCGTCAGTATACTTTCGATGCTGTTGATGCCAGTGATCCTGACTACATCCAGGTTCAGAACACACAGGAAGATATGCGTCGTGTGATACGTGCTGAACGCCGTGTGGAGCTCTGCTGCGAGAACAACCGCTGGTATGACATCCGTCGCTGGATGCAAGCAGAGAGCTTGCCTGAGATGTGCGGCGATGACTATGGTATGAACTTCCAGGGAACCAACCAGACAGAGTTCTTCAAGCGTACTGTTTTCCAGACTCGTGTTTGGAAGCGCCAATACTACTGGATGCCTATCTACATTGATGAATACGAGAAGAATCCTAACCTCCGCGAGGCTCCCTTCTGGGTTGCTGATACTGGGAAATAAGGCAATTGATAATTGAAAACTGATAATTGATAATTATGAAAAAGCAACTGTTATATAAATTCAGCATTGTCTGTGCTCTTATTGCTGTGCTGTGCTCCTGCAATAAAGACCCGGAATATTTCTCGCTGCCTTACAATGCTGACGAGATGCACATTCAAAGTTCTGTTCAGGAGATTGTGCTCGACAAGAGTCTCGGCAATAAGCCTGCTGTTACCTTTACGTGGAGCAAGGCTACCAGTCCCGTATCTCCTGACGATGAAGTGACCTATAAGCTGTGCTTCTATCCTGCATCCATGAAAGATCAGCGCTCGGCCTACATTGATGCTGGCAAACAGCTCAGTCTGACACTTACTCACGATGAGTTCAACTCTATGTTGGCACGTTGGGCATTGCCTGGCCAGTCTGTACGTGTCATTGCTCAGGTGGTCAGTGAGTTCCATAACGAGAGCCGCTATGTACGCCCTGAAGTGTCTACTATTGAACTGACAGCTACTGGTTATGAAAAGTATCCTACCTATCTCTATATGATCATGACCGACAGTGAGACAGGTGCTGTGACTAACCAGCGTCTGGAACAGCGCCAGTTGGGTACAGGAATCTATGAGGCTACCGTTAACCTGAAAGCTTGCTCTTACCATTTCACAACAAGTGAGGAAGCATATCCTGTCTATGGTATGGACGTCAATGGAGATGGTCAGCAGATGGCATATGTATCTGAGGGCGACTACACCGAGTTCGAGAATCTCTTTACTGGTCGTCGCACCATTATTGTAGACACCAATCCTGAGTACAATGACTGCCGCGTGCTCGATATTGTCACACTGCCCAGTCCGGATGTTATCTGGATTTGCGGTAATGGCTGCTCTGTAGGTTGGAATACCAATACACCTGATGGCCACATGGATATGGTAGGCAGTGCCCGTGAGCCGTACTACTATGCATGGACTGGTGAGTTCATTGCCGGTGGTGAAATCAAGATTGGTCTTGGTGGTGGCTGGGGCGACAACTTCTTCTTTGCACCTGAAGATCATGCTGACCCATTGACAGACCATCGTCTCAACATGTATCGTCTGCAAGGTGCTGGTGGTGATATTAAGTGGGTACCCAGTGTCAGTGGTCGCTATACCTTCACGCTCTGTCTGCTGGCTACCGACTTGCACACAACGTTTGAACCTGCAGAATAAATTCCTTTGATTCTATGAATTGTTTTAAGTTATTCACAATAGTCCTGTCCTTGACCTGCTTATCTTGCACGGTCAAGGCAGGCAGTAGTGACACCTATCAGAATCCCGTCATCCGCTACAGCCTTCCCGATCCAACGATTATCAAGGCTGCCGATGGTTTCTTCTATATCTATGCTACCGAGGATACGCATAACGTGCCTATCTACCGTTCCAAGAACCTCGTCAACTGGGTCTATGCCGGTACGGCATTCAACGACCGCACTCGTCCTATGGACTTCGTTCCTAATGGTGGTATATGGGCTCCTGATATCAACTATATCGATGGTCAGTACGTGCTCTACTACTCTAAGTCAGAGTGGGGCAAGACCTGGGAGTGTGGTATAGGTGTTGCTGTTAGTGACCGTCCCAATGGTGGCTTCCACGATGCTCATAAATTGTTTATCTCTTCTGAGGTAAATATTGAGAACTGCATAGACCCCTTCTTCATTCAAGAAGACGGACGTAACTATCTCTTTTGGGGCTCTTTCCATGATATCTATGGTGTTGAGCTCACTGCAGATGGCCTGAGCATCAAGGAGGGCTGTACACCCCAGAAGATTGCTGGTGGACTGATAGAGGCCACGATGATAGTGAAACACGCTGGTTTCTTCTATCTCATTGGCTCTGCTGGTTCTTGCTGTGAGGGTGCAAAGAGTACCTATCGCCTGGTGGTTGCACGCTCGCGCAATCTCTTCGGACCCTATGTCGACCGACAAGGACGTAGTGCCATAGGCGACAACTTCAGTACGCTACTCACCAAGAGCAGTCATGTTTTTGGCCCTGGTCACTGCTCGGAGTTTGTTACCGATGATGCCGGTCAGACTTGGGTGCTCTATCATGGTTTCCAGGCCAGTGATGTCGAAGCAGGTCGTGTGGTCTACCTTGACAAGATAGAGTGGGGTAGCGACGGATGGCCTACCATCAAGAATTCGCAACCTTCTGTAGAGGCAGAAGTTCCACTCTTTGGAGAGGCTGCCGGTATGGAGGAAACAGCACTCGACAACAGCTTTATCCTCATGCCTACCGAGAACCGCGATATGTTGCGCGTCGAGGCAGACAATGACAGCCCTTTCTCTTGGCAACTGATCAGTATGAGTGGAGTCACCCTTGGCAAGGGTACTGCCTCTCGTACCGCCATCATCGATACCAGTAAGGTGGCCTCTGGCCCTTATATCGTACAATTAAAAGGTAAGAACAGCATCAGAACAGAGAAACTTCTGAAGCTTTGACCCATAGTTTTTATCAATCATCAACCTCTTTTCATCCCGCTCTCTCTTCATCTGATGTTGAGCAGAGCGGGATGAAATTTGCATTTAAAATGCGCTGTTACAAAATAATTCTATAATTAATTTTTCTGTTCTTGATTTTTTTATTAATTTTGCATGCTGAAACGACACTAACCGTGGAGAACAGATATGAATGTGAAATTGACATACCTATTACTACTATTACTTATGCTGTCCGGTAAGACAGCATTTGCAGGTGATTCCAATATCTGGCTGGACAAACTCGATAAGAGTCTTGACCGTCGTGACTATTTCGACCATCAGCGCACTGACCGTATAGAGCAGTTGCGTCAAGGATTAGCCAAAGCTCGTGAGAATGGTCGTGAGTACGAACAACTCTATGCCTTATTCGACGAATACAGAGCCTATTGCTATGACTCTGCACGTTTTTATGCTTCCGCTTGTCTGGAGTCAGCACAGACTTCGGGCGACCAAGACAAAGTGGTAAAGGCCAAGAATGCTATTGCCTTCTCCTTGATATCTGCGGGCATACTCTCTGAAGCTCATGCATTGTTGCAGACCATCGACCGTTCACATTTGAAGGGCGACTTGTTGAAAGACTATTATCAGCAGAACTGCAACTTGTGGCGCTCCATGGCAGACTATGTCAGAGAAGAGCCATATTATACCAAATACATCACGCAGAGCAATGCCTACCTCGACTCGCTGAAACAGCTCTTCCCAGAAAACAGCATGGAGTGGTGGTCCTTTACGGGGTCGCACCAGATGCGCAATCATCAGTTCCATGAAGCATTGGCCTCTTTTGAGAATGTCTTGCAACTCTGCGACTCCAACCTGCACCAGCGTGCAATGACTACTGCAGAGATGGCATGGGCCTATATCTATCTGGACGACGAGGAGAAAGCCATCAGCTATTTTGCCCAGTCGGCTATTGCGGATAACGAGACAGCAACACGTGAGATTACTGCCCTTTACCATTTGTCGCGCCTGGTATATAAGCAGGGAGACTACGACCGAGCCAGCCGCTATGTGCACCAGGCTTTGGAGGACGTCAACTTCTACGGAACGCGTCTGCGCAAGGTGGAAATTAACGATATTCTGCCCATTATTGAGCAAGACCGCTATGTGGCACTGATGAGTCAGCGCAACTGGCTCTTTGCTGCCACGGGCTTGGCTGTAGCCTTGTTGCTTGGCATTTTGGGCAGCTATTGGACCATCCATAGGAAGAATCGCAAACTGACAGAGGCACGTGCGACGATTCGTCAGCAGCTGGATGAGTTGCAAGTTAAGAATGACCAGCTTTCTTCTGTGATTCATCAGCTCAAGGAGGCAAACAAGATTAAGAACGAGTATATTGGTCGCTCTTTCTACACCAATGCGGAGTATATTGCAAAGTTAGAGAAACTCTACTTAGCCCTTGACCGCAAGATTGTGGCATGCCAGTATGATGACCTGCGCACCACCCTGAAGCAGTCGGCACTGAATGCTGAGCGTGAGAACATGTTTGAGTCTTTTGACCAGACATTCCTCAAACTTTTCCCACAGTTTGTTGCAAAGTATAACGAACTGTTCGAGGAAAAAGACCGCAAAGAGCCTGCCAATGATCATTCATTAACAAGTGAGATGCGTATTTTTGCACTCATCCGATTGGGTATTACTGATAGTGATCGCATTGCTAATTTCCTTGATTATTCGGTTCATACCGTGAATACCTACAAGACACGCATCAAAAACCGCTCAAAGGTCGATAATGACCAGTTTGAACAGCTCATAATGGAGATATAGAGTGCTATACAAAGCAATATTTCCGTTATACAAGACACTATAACGTGAATAGTTAAGCCGCTGATTATCAGCGGCTTTTTGTTTGTATAACCGGATATTGATTATACAATGTCTTGCAAACTTCTTTTTCCTCGCATTAAGTCCTACCTTTGCAGCAGAAAAATTTCTAAAACGTATGAAAAAGATATTCGCACTTCTAACCATTTTATTCTGTATGGACTCTGTATCCGCTCAGGAACTGAACCCAGTGGCTCACCCTGATGCTGTTGTCAATGCTGGCAAGGCTCGCTTTACCGTGCTGACACCTGAGATGATACGTATCCAGTACAGTGATCGCGCACTCTTTGAAGACCGTGCCACCTTTGCCATTGTGAATCGTCGTCTGCCTGTTCCTGCTTTCACTACAGAGGAAAAAGACGGCTGGCTGACCATTACTACCGATGCGCTGACGCTTAAATATAAGAAAGGTGGAGTCATCGACGGTCGTCATCCTTCTGCTGATGTCCTCTCAGTGAGCATGTCGCTCAATGGACGCCGTGTTGTGTGGTATCCTGGTAAGGATGATGCCATGAACCTCAAAGGAACCACTCGTACGCTGGATGGACAAATAGGTGACAACAAACGTCAGGAAATGGAGAATGGTCTGCTGTCGCGTGCCGGCTGGAGCATCATCGACGAGTCTCCTCGCACTAAGCGTGGTGACGGTTCTACAACTTTTGCTTTCGACAAGCAGGTTGATGGCATTGAGTGGTTAGCAGAACCTGTTGACAAGAATGCTATTGACTGGTACTTTATGGGTTACGGCCATCAGTATAAGAAAGCATTAGGCGATTATATCAAGGTAGCTGGTCGTCAGCCCATGCCCCCGCTCTTTGTGCTGGGCTATTGGTACAGCAAGTACCAGCGCTACACCAGCGACGAGTTTATGGAGATTGTCAATGATGTCAAGCGTTTCCAGATCCCTATGGATGTGATGATTTTCGATATGGACTGGCACACCCAAGGATGGACTGGTTGGACATGGGACAAAACAGCAATTCCCGATCCTGAAGGACTCATCGAGTGGATGCATAAGCAAGGTCTCCGCGTGTCGCTCAACCTGCACCCGGCTGATGGTGTTGATGACGATGAAGATTACTTTACCGAACTGCGTGAGGATATGGGTATGAATAAGGATACCAAGGTCGTTCCTTGGAATCTGAGCGATGGCCGCTTCTATCACAATATGTTCAACCGCATCATCCGTGCCCGTGAAAAGCAGGGTGTTGACTTCTGGTGGCTCGACTGGCAACAGAACCTCACCAGCAAGTATGTCAATGGACTCAGCGAGACTTTCTGGTGCAACCACGTCTTCTATAACGACATGCTCCTGAATCGTCCCGATCGTCGTCCCCTTATCTTCCATCGCTGGGGTGGACTGGGTAGCCACCGTTATCCTATCGGTTTCTCTGGCGACTCATTTACAACTTTTGGTACGCTGGGTTGGCAGCCATATTTTACCGCCACAGCTTCTAATGTCTGCTTTGGCTATTGGGGCCACGACCTCGGTGGACACCAGCAGACAGGTCCCAACGATGGTCAGATTTATCTGCGCTGGATGCAGTATGGTGTCTTCACACCCGTATTCCGTACCCATGCTACCAACTGGGAAGGCATTGAGCGCCGCATCTGGAAGTATGACAATTTCCAGCAGCTGCTGCAGACTGTTAAACTGCGCTATGCCTTGATGCCCTATATCTATACCGCTGCCCGCCAAGCCTACGACACGGGTGTCAGCATCTGCCGTCCGCTCTACTATGAGTGGCCTGAAGCCAACAATGCCTATCTCTTTGAAGATGAATATATGTTTGGCGACGACATTCTTGTTGCTCCCGTAGTCACCAAGGCTGGTGCCGATGGTATGACAGTGCGCCGTACATGGCTGCCAGAAGGTAAGTGGTTCGATGTCTGCCGCAACCAGGTAGTTGCTGGCAATCGTATCTTCACCGATAGGTATACGATGGAGGAGATACCTTATTTCTATCGTGCTGGTAGCGTCATCGTCAACTATCCTCCCGTGATGAATCTGAATAAGCGTCCTGACCGTCTGATTCTCAAAGTGGTACCAGGCGCTAATGGTGAGACATCGCTCTATGAGGACGAGAACGATACCGAGGGTTACAAGCAGGGAGCCTTTACATGGACCCGCATCTCGCACGAGGGTAATCAGTTGACTATTCATCCCCGTGAGGGACAGTTCCCGGGTATGCCTACTGGCAGAGCCTATACCGTTGAGTTCCTTGCTCAGCAGCGTCCTTCTTCTGTGATGGTCAATGGCAAGCAGATGGCCTCTGACACCTGGAGCTACAACCTGCAGAGCCGCCTCGTTACCGTGAATATTCCGCACACTTCGTGCCAGCAGTCTATTGTAGTAAAGTTAAATAAGTAAGAAAGGAAGCCCATTATGATACGTCGTTATTTATCATTGATTATATTCTCATTATTCGTCAGCAACGCTATTGCGCAAGATCTCTGGATTTCCGGAACAGCTGTTCCTGGTGGCACCCAGAAACTGACACAGCTTGCTGATGGTGACTATAAATATGCCGGACGCCTGAATGCTGGTGAGTTGCGCATTATGTCAACCCGCAAGGCTGGCAAGCAGACAACCTATCTCGTGGCCACTGTTCCCGATGCCAATATCGTCAACAACGGACTGGCCTATGTTGAGTCCAAGGATGCCAAGAGTGCTGCCTGGCAGGTGCTGGTTTCTGATAGCCAGTATCGTTTCCACCTCAATACTCAGCACAAACAGTTGCGTGGCGAGATTGTCCTGCCATGGGGCGAGTTGTTTATTGCCGGTGGCGCTACTGAGGTAGGGTGGAAGAGTGAGGGCAAAATGCTACTCATGCAGCAGAGCATTGACAACCCCTACGTTTGGACGTGGGAGGGTGAGCTGAAGCGCCATCCTGAGGTTGAAGAGCCTACTAGTTTCAAGTTCCAAGGTCAAGACCGCTGGTATCCCAAAGCTATTCATCCCTATCATCAGGGTACCGACATCCTGAAGGACAATACTTTCCGCACTGGTGGCAACGACACCAAGTGGGAGATTAGCCGCGATGGTCGTTACCGCATCACCGTTGACTTGTTCAACGAGACGGTGCACGCCGAGTTGGTAAAATAACGTGAGTTTAGTAGTTAGTTAGTTTAGTAATAAGTTAGTTTTTATGGTGAAGAGATTGATTATCATCCTTCAAAGTCTGGCCATCGCAGCGATTGCGATGGCTCAGACCTCTTTTATTTCTGACGACAGCATTGCTGTCTACTATCCTGCTGGCTATGAAGCTAAGCAGCATCAACCATCACCCATCTTCGTTCGCGAACCATTAGCCTTGTCACCACTGCCTGCAGACTGGCGTCTGAAAGTGGTTTTCTCTCAGAACAATGGCAAACAGATAGCAACCATACATACGGGCACAGGCGTAGACCTCTATGGCACTGGCGAAGTGACAGGTCCGCTGAAGCGTAATGGCCGTAAGATTTCTCTTTGGAACATTGACAATCCTGCCTATGGTGTTGACGGAGGCTCTCACCTCTATCAGAGTCACCCCTGGGTGATGGGCTTACGCAGCGATGGTACAGCCTTTGGCATTATTGCTGACAATACTTGGCATCAGACCATCAGTACGGCTGACGATGTGGTATTCGAGAGCGAGGGTCCCGCATTCCGCGTCATCGTTATTGAGCGTCAGAATGTGCGCCAACTCATGCAGGCACTTGCCGATCTCACTGGTCACATGGAACTGCCTCCACTGTGGTCGTTGGGCTATCACCAGTGTCGCCACACCTATTATCCTGATGGACGTGTCATGGAGATTGCCGACCAACTTCGTCAGCACCACATTCCGTCCGATGTTATCTGGATGGATATCGACTATATGGATGGCTACCGCATCTTTACGTTTGACCCCAATGGTTTTGCCAATCCCCATAGGTTGAATGACTATCTGCATCAGCAGCATTTCAAGACAGTCTATATGATTGACCCTGGTGTGAAGGCAGAGAAGGGTTACTTCGTCGACGACCAGGGTAGGGCAGGCAACTACTTTGTAAAGACTGCCGATGGCAAGCTTTTCGAGGGCAATGTTTGGCCTGGTGCCTGCCATTTTCCTGACTTCACGCGTCCTGAGGTGCGCAGCTGGTGGGCTACTCTCTATAAGGACTTCATGGCGACAGGTATCGATGGCGTATGGAACGACATGAACGAGCCTGCCATCTTCGGACAGCCCGAACAGACGATGCCTCGTGATAATCGCCACGAGGGTGGCGAGGGTGTGACAGCTGGTCCTCATCTGCGCTTCCATAATGTCTATGGCATGAATATGGTACGCGCCAGTCGTCAGGGATTGCTGTTGGCTAATCCGCTGAAGCGCCCCTTCATCCTTTCTCGCTCTAACTTCTTGGGAGGTCAGCGCTATGCTGCCACGTGGACAGGCGATAATCTGTCGCATCCTGACCACATGAAATTGAGCGTTCCTATGACGCTGACACTCGGACTGAGCGGACAGCCTTTCAATGGTCCTGACATCGGTGGATTCTGCGAGAATTCCAATGGCGAACTGGTGGCTCAGTGGACAGCCTTAGGTGTCTACTTCCCCTTTGTTCGCAACCACAATACCAAGGGTACCATCGCTCAAGAGCCGTGGGCTTTCACTCCCGAGGTGCTCGATGTCTGTCGTACGGCCATCAATCGCCGCTATCGTCTCATGCCCTATATCTATACGCTGTTCCGTGAAGCCAGCGAGACGGGTATGCCCGTCATGCGTCCGCTCTTCATGGCCGATGATAAAGACCTCTCGCTGCGTAGCGAAGACCGTGCCTTCCTCTTGGGTGGCGACCTCTTAGTGCGTCCCCAGTGGGCTGAGCAAACGGCTGTGCCTAAAGGCAATTGGCCCCGCCTACCCCTTGAGAGTCAGGAAGATGGCTACCAGTGTGAACTGCGCCAGCGTCCTGGTTCTGTCATTCCTTTGGCTAATCTTGCTCAGAGCACTGCCGAGTTGTCTACTGACTCACTGACACTGCTCGTCTGTGTCAATGCCGAAGGCAAGGCTGTTGGTCAGCTCTACGAAGACGAGGGCGACGGCTTTGGCTATCGTGAAGGCTGCTATCGTCAGACCTCCATCGAGGCTACGCTGCGCAAGAAACTACTCACCGTCCAGCTGTATCAGGTTGCAGGTAAGATGCCTGCCGTTTCGCGCATGGTACGCATCGGCTTTGTCGCTGGTGGGCGTGTGCAGTATTCCGCTTGGCAACAAGGAAACGAATTTTCTTTTAAGTTAAAATAATTATTAACCTATTAAACAAAAGTAATTATGAATCAACGATTTACTTACCTCTGCATGTGGGCGCTATGTTGCCTGACATGTACCAATGTCTTTGCATTGGAGAAGAATGCCAATGAGGTGTACGAGATTGGTACAGCAGCTCAATTGGTAGAATTTGCTAACATCGTGAACGGTGGTGAGACTGAGGCTAATGCCGTGCTCACAGCCGACATCGATTTCTCTAACGCTAACTATGTTGTTATCGGCAACGACCAGGCTCGTTACAAGGGCACCTTCGACGGTCAGTTCCACAAGATTGACAACGTAATGTATATTGGCTCTTCAGACATTGGCCTCTTCGGTGTTGTCGATGGTGGCTGCATCATCAAGAACCTCATTGCAGGTCATGGAAACTCATTCATTGGCGATGACCACATCGGTGGAATCATTGGTGTTAGCAACGGCTCAGGCTGGGTAACACTCGAGAATGTAGGTCACGAGGGCTATGTAGAAGGTCGCAACAACTGCTGCGCCTTGATTGGTGTTGTTTGGAGCGGCGGTCCTGCTACTCGCATTATCAACTGCTACAACACGGGCGATGTAAATGCTGCTGGCGAGAGTGCCATCATTACCGGTTGGTTCGGTGGTCACAGCTACGTAGAGATCAAGGGTTTCTGGAATACTGGCCACATGCTCTCTGGCGGTCAGAACGAAGGCAAGGACCTCTATCGCAACAATACCGATGCCTTTACTAAAGAACGCATCTTCAATCTTTATGATACTCAAGGCGCAACAATCATCGAAGAAGGCGACCTCGCTTCTGGTAAGTTGGCTTTCCAGCTGAATGGCAAAAAGGATGCTGGCGTATGGCGTCAGAATCTGGAGAGTGACATCAAGGATGTTCAGCCTACTTTCGATCCTACACATTCTTTGGTATATGCCAATGGTACCCTGCAGTGCGATGGTATCACTCCTAAGGCTGGTACTGACGTTGCTTTCTCTAATCACGAGGGTAGCACTGTTGATGAGCATGTCTTCGCTGGTGGCTTCTGCACGGGTTGTGGCAAGTGGCAGGAAGATTTCATCGAGGCTGATACAGAAGGAAACTATCCTATTGCTGATGGTCAGCAACTCAACTGGTTTGCCTATATGGTCAATCAGGGAAAGGGCGATGCTAATGCTAAGCTGACTGCAAATATAGATATGGATGGTCTTGCATGGACTCCTATCGGACAGGATGGTCGTGACTTCAAAGGTCACTTTGATGGTCAGGGTCATCGTATTCTGAATCTGACCACCAACGCTGGACTTAACAACCAGGCACTCTTCGGACAGGCCGTAGGTGGTGCCATCATCGAGAATGTCATCATTGATGCTTCTTGTACGATGGTGGGTAACGCATGCGCCGCTGGTATCCTCGGTCATGTATGGGGCGACGGTGTCATCGTTCGCAACTGTGGTAACGAGGCCGACATCAACGGTACCGCACAGAATGCAGCTGGTATCATCGGCTGTTCTGAGAAAGAGGTTCACATTGAGAACTGCTACAATTTGGGTACCATTACTGGTTCAAACGAGAACGCAGGTATCTGCGCATGGATGGGTAGCGACAAGTCAACCATCAAGAACTGTTATAGCACGGGTCTCGTCAACGATGGCGCTGGCCTGTACAGACATAATTCTGTTCAGGGCGAGAACCTCTATCAAATGGACGGTGACCAGGGTATCGCCTTCACTAAGGCAGATTTGACAAGTGGTGCACTGGCTTACTTGCTCAATGGCAAGCAGAGCGACGACGTAGCATGGTATCAGGTTATCGGTACTGAGGACCACCCCGTACCCTTCGGTACTGCTGTGGTTTATGCCAACGGTAACCTCGACTGCGATGGTATTACACCTATTGCTGGCAGCTCTGTTACTTATAGCAATACTGCTGGTGGCAATATTGCTCCTCACACCTTCAACGACTGGGGACTCTGCAAGAAGTGTAACGCTGTCAACCCCGACTACCTCACTCCCGTTGATGGCTTCTATCAGCTGTCTACCGACAAGCATCTCTTCTGGTTTGCTCACTATGTTACCAAACTGAATCAGAGCGCCAACGCTCAGCTCACTGCTGACATTGATATGGCTGAGGTCTCCTACTATCCTGGTATTGGTGACAACAACCATCCTTATGCTGGTATCTTCGAAGGTCAGAACCACATTATCAAGAATCTGACCATCGATATGCCTGATGAGGCTAACGTTGGTTTCTTCCGCGACATCACTGCTGGTGCTCAGATTTCTGGCATCACCATCGACAATAGCTGCAGCATCCGTGGTAAGAACTTCGTAGGTGCTTTCATTGGTCGTGCCAGTGGAAATGGCGAGGCTTTCCTCTCTCAGCTTGGCAACGAGGGTAACGTCACCTCTGTCGCTCAGAATGCTGGTGCTATGGTGGGCTGCAACTTCTCTGGCGGTCTGAAGCTGACCCTCACCAACTGCTACAACGCTGGCGACATCACCTCTGGAAGGGAGGCTGGCGGTCTGTCTGGCTGGTTTGGCGACGATGCTGTTACTACCAACTGCTACAATATGGGTGCTGTCACCAATGGTGAGTCGTTCGCTCGTGGCAACAATATCCAGATTACCAACTGCTTCGACCCTGTTACTGACTGGCCCGCACTGCCTAAGAGTCCTATCGAAGACTTCACCAACGGCATCGTCTTCCAGGCACTCTCTAAGGCTGCTCCTGGCGTTTGGTTCCAGGCTGCTGACGGTCACCCCATACTCTATAACCCGAATCCTTCTGGCATTGCCGAAGTCAAGAGCCAAAAGCAAATTGCTAACGGTCAGTTCTTCGACCTGCAGGGCCGCAAGGTTGCTGGTGCTATGAATAAGGGAATCTATGTCATCAATGGCAAAAAGGTAGTTATCAAGTGAAAAAAATCATTCTTCTAACGTCTCTGCTGATGTGTTGCCTCGTGCAGCTGTCAGCAGAGACAGCTTTTTCTAACCCAGTGGCAGATCCTGCTGCTGTGGTCACGTCGGGTAGGGCACGCTTTACGGTGCTCACTCCTGAGATGATTCGCATTCAGTACAGTTCGTCAGCTAAGTTTGAAGACCGTGCCACCTTTGCTGTCGTGAACCGTCGCCTCCCTGTACCGGCATATACCGTTCGTGAGGAAGACAACTATCTCTATATTGAGACAGCTAAGTTGACGCTGCGCTACAAGAAGAATAGCATCATCTCGCCACAATATCAGAAACCCGACAACCTCTGCATCACCATGAAGGTTGGTGCTCACAATGTAACGTGGTACCCTGGCAAGCAGGATGCCCTCAACCTCAAGGGTACTAAGCGTACCCTCGACACAGCCAGTGGTGACAACCAACGTGGTGACTTGGAGGATGGCATCATTTCGCGTGCCGGATGGGCCGTCATTGACGAGTCGCCAACCACCAAGCGTGGCGACGGCTCCACGACTTTTGCCTTCGACACGCCAGTCGACGGCATCGACTGGGTAGCTCAGCCCATAGACCGTAATGCCCTCGACCTCTACTTCATGGGCTATGCTCACGACTATAAGAAGGCTATTGGCGACTATATACAGATTGCCGGACGCCAGCCCATGCCGCCGCTCTATGCCCTGGGATACTGGTATAGCAAGTATCAGCGCTACTCACAGAGCGACTTCATGAATCTGACCAACGAAATCAAGCAGAACGATATTCCCATCGACGTGATGATTATGGATATGGACTGGCACCTCGATGGCTGGACAGGTTGGACTTGGAACAAGAGTCTCATCTCCAACCCCGATGGACTCATTCGCTGGATGCACCAGCAGGGTCTGAAGGTCAGTCTGAACCTGCATCCTGCCGATGGTGTGGCTAAATACGAAGACCACTTTGCCGAGATTCGTGACGACCTGGGAATGGAGCCCTCTACCGACCGCGTACCCTGGAAGTTAGAGGATCCCGCCTTCTATCGCTCCATGTTCAAACGCATCATCCGCGATCGTGAGAGCCAGGGCGTCGACTTCTGGTGGCTCGACTGGCAGCAGAATCTCACCAGCAACTATATCAATGGGTTGGGAGAGACCTTCTGGTGCAACCACGTGTTCTATAACGACATGCGCTTGAACCGCCCAGAACGTCGTCCGCTCATCTTCCACCGCTGGGGTGGACTGGGCAGCCATCGTTATCCCATTGGCTTCTCGGGCGATACCTATGGCACTTATGGCTCTTTGGCCTTCCAGCCTTACTTCACCGCTACGGCTTCTAACGTCTGCTTTGGCTATTGGGGCCACGACCTTGGCGGTCATATGCAACTGGGCGACCCCAACCCAGAGTTGATGCTGCGCTGGCTGCAGTTTGGCGTCTTCTCGCCCATCTTCCGCACCCATGGTGCCAGTCAGGCAGGCAATGAGCGTCGCATCTGGAAGTACGAGAACTTCCCTTCCATGCTGAAGTGTGTCAACCTGCGCTACCAGCTCATGCCCTACATCTATACCGCTGCCCGTCAGGCTTACGATACGGGCATCAGCATCTGTCGTCCGCTCTACTACGAGTGGCCCGAGGCTAACGAGTCCTATCGTGCTGAACAGGAGTATATGTTTGGCGACGACATCCTGGTATCGCCCGTGGTGACGGCCGCTGAGAACGAGGGCATGGCATATCACCAGACGTGGCTGCCCGAAGGCCAGTGGTTTGACGTCTGCCGTGGTACCTTGGTACCGGGTTCGCAGACTCTCAGCGACTGGTATGGACAGGAGGAGATACCTTATTTCTATCGTGCCGGAGCCATCGTTCCCTGCAATCCGTTGGTAGACAATCTCAAGACGCGCCCCACCGAGTTGCACCTCCTCGTGGTGCCTGGTGCCGATGGCGAGACCTCGCTCTACGAGGATGAGGGCGACACGCAGAACTATACCACCGACGGTTTTACGACGACGCTGATTCGTCAGCAGCGCAACGACCATCAGCTGCTGTTGACCATCGACCCTCGTCAGGGCCATTTCAACGGCATGCTCTCTGAGCGCTCCTATCAGGTGCGCTTCTTGTCAGAAGACCTGCCGCAGTCTGTGTCTGTCAACGACGTGGCAGTCGACAGCTGGAACTACGATGCTGAGCGTCGAGAACTCACCGTCAACATCCCCGCCACCTCTTGCGACGAGGCCGTCACAGTGAAGGTGCAGCGTGCTGCGACAGGCATCCATGAGGTTGACAGTCGCAAGTTGCAGTCTGAGCACTACTACGACCTGCAAGGTCGTCCGCTGCAGACCGTCCAACCCGCTACTCCCTGCATTGTCCGTCGTGTATGGTCCGATGGGCGTGTCACTAACCACAAAGTCGTCTTATAATATGATTAGAAGTATAATATTATTTCTGTTAACGCTTGTGTGTAGCACATCACAGTGCCAGACTCAGCTGTGGGCTACAGGTACAGCACTGCCTGATGGTCCCTGTCAATTGGTGTCGCGTCCTGATGGCAAGTTCCGTTTTGCCGGCGCCCTTGCCGAGGGTGAACTGCAACTGATGACTACCCCTACATATCAGGAGGGTGTTACCCAGTTTCTGACTCCTAAGCTGGTCGACAGCTACCTCATCAACTATGGACTCTCTTACACCCTTACCACCGACAAGAACAGTGCCGGCTGGGTAGTGCCATTTAGTGAGGATACCTACCGCTTCATCGTCGATACCGCTGCCAGGACGGTTCGTGGCGAACTCTTCCTGCCGTGGAACGAGTTGCTCATTGCGGGTAGCGCCTTCCCTGGCGGTTCTGACAGTGAAGAATGGAAGCGCGACAACATGCTGCCCTTCCTGCGCGACCATGAAGACCCTTACGTCTTTGAGTGGACGGGCGAGTTGGGCATCTACGACAATGTCGTAGAACCTGGCCATTTCAAGTTAGAGGGTCAGATGACGTGGGGCCCTCGCGAGCTTCATCCCTTTGTCAACAACGAGGACATCTTGCAGGCCTCCCAGCTGCGCATTGGTGGCGACGATACCAAGTGGCAGGTGAATACCCCTGGCATCTATCGCATTCGTGTCAATCTCTTCACTGAGACCATACATGCGGAGTTGCTCTCCTCTGGTTCTCGCACCGTTCAGGAGTCTACTGCCGTAGATCCCTCTGTCTTACAGAGCGAGGAGGGTAGGGTTTCCACTGCCATTTACGACCTGCAGGGCACTCCACAGTCCCATCTGCGCCGTGGCCTCAATATTATTCGCCAGCCTGATGGTACCATCCGCAAGGTTGTGGTGAAGTAATAGCTGTAGCCGCATCTGTATCAGCTGTAGCCGCATCTGTATCAGCTGTATTTCGCATAAATTCTCTAGAGAATTTTATCGTTATCAGCTGTATACGGAGTTGTATTACGAGTTTCACGTTATTCAACGTGACGCCGTAGAGGAAACATTTAACGGACTTGTCGATGTTTGTTAAATGGACATTAAATGTTTCGCAAACATTTAACATGCCTCAAACCCCGATGTGCTGAGGGTTTGAGGCATGTCATATTAATAGGTTAATAGTTTTTGCGCTTTCTTTTAGAAATACTGCTAACTATACTCGTGCTTGCGCTTGGGGTTCATGGGGAACCAGCCTTTCAGGACGCGCTTGCGCTGGGCAAAGAGTTCGCCGATGCCCCATAGCGAGGAGGCACCAAAGACGCCCAGGAAGGAGGAGAGGTAGATGTTCTCAATGAAGAGGGCAGCAGCGCAACAGCTGATGCCAATGAGCAGGTAGACAACCCATGGGCGCGTGCCCCAATAGTATTCGGTTTTGATGACGATAGGATGCCATACTCCTATGGTAAGGAATGTCATTAATGCAATGACGATGCCAGTAAAATACATATTTGATTATTCGTTGTTTAATGATTCATTAGAGATTGACTTTCCACGAGCCGTTCTTATTGGCGCCAATGCGCTCGATGACTTTCTTCTTGCGCAGATTGGCCAAAGCCTTGTTGATGCCTGCCTCAGAGAGCTGTAGACGATGGGCCAGTATGCCAATGGTGATGTGCGGATCGGCCACCAGCAGTTTGACAATGCGCTGTTCAGACTTGGTGAGGAGGGCTTCGGCACCCTCTGGAAGACTGTTGTCTGCTGTGCTGGAAGGTGCTTTCTCTCTGCTTCTCTCCCTTGCCTTGTTCTCTGTTTTGTTCTTCACCTCTTGTAGGGTGATGTCCAGCAGACACTGCAAGATGAACTCGACGAAATGGGTGATTTTAGCCATTTCACCATGATAGGCAAGTATGCGCCGATATTCCTGTTGGCGCTCAATGACCACCGTTTCCAAGGGTAGTCCAGCCAAGAGTGGTTGCCATTGTGCCAAGAGAAGGCTTTGCCAGTAGAGTGCGAGGCGCTCGTTGCCCTCGGAGAACGGATGAATGGCTATCAGTTCGTAATGGAAAATACAGCTCTTGACGAGCGGATGCTCCTGGCTGTTGATGAGCCAGTCGAAGAGCATAGCCATGTGCAGACGCGCATGCTGATCGGCTGTATTATAACGTCCGACGCCTTGGCTCAGTCCTGTGGCAAATTTCTCTTGTGCCCGTTGCAGGTCGTCTTCCGAGAACGGATTGTACGACAGCTCTGGTGTCTTGGGTTCACGACAGGTGAGACTTTTCAGAATTCCTATTTGTTCGGAAATGGCGGAAACCAGACAAAGCATTTCCGATGAGATATGATAGGTTGGCGCAATCATATTATTTTCATTACTTTATTTTCGTTCTAATTCCTCTTTAAGGAAGCGGGGTGTATAGCCCTTGGCGCTGTTGGCTACCTCTTCAGGCGTACCCGTAGAGAGTATGGTGCCACCACCACGACCACCCTCGGGACCCATATCGATGATGTAGTCAGCCTGGCGGATGACATCAAGGTTGTGCTCGATGACGAGAACGGTATTGCCACGCTCTACCAGACGACGAAGTACTTGCATGAGGATGCGGATGTCCTCGAAATGCAAACCCGTGGTGGGCTCGTCAAGAATGTAGAACGTCTTGCCTGTATCCTTTTTAGATAGCTCAGCGGCCAGCTTGATGCGCTGGCTTTCACCACCAGAGAGTGTCGTTGAGGGTTGTCCGAGTTTGATATATCCCAGTCCCACATCCTGGATGGTCTTGATTTTCTGCAGGATGCTGGGCACATTCTCGAAAAATTCGCAAGCCTGGTTGATAGTCATGTCGAGCACATCGGCAATGCTCTTACCCTTGAAGCGAACCTCCAGTGTCTCACGGTTATAACGCTTGCCGTGACACTCTTCGCAAGGCACCTGAATGTTGGGTAGGAAATTCATCTCGATGGTCTTGTAGCCGTTGCCGCCACACGTCTCGCAGCGACCTCCCTTGACATTGAACGAGAAACGGCCTGGCTTGTAGCCGCGAATCTGTGCTTCGGGCAGGTTGACGAACAGCGAGCGGATGTCGGAGAAGACCCCTGTATAGGTGGCAGGATTGCTGCGTGGCGTGCGACCGATAGGTGTCTGGTCAACGTTGACCACCTTGTCAATATGCTCCAAACCCTCAATGCTGTCGTAGGGCAGAGGAGCCTGCAGCGAGCGGTAGAAATGCTTGGAGAGAATGGGGTAGAGCGTCTCGTTGATGAGCGTCGACTTGCCCGAGCCGCTGACACCCGTGACGACGATGAGCTGACCCAAGGGGAACGTTACGTCGATGTTCTTCAGGTTGTTGCCGCGACAGCCAGACAGTACGAGTCGTTGGCTGCTGGTGGTAGCCTTTGCTGTAACACTGTCGCAGCATACGGAACCATTCAGGTAACGGGCGGTTAATGTGTCGGCCTTCAGCATGTCAGCGGGAGTGCCCTGGAAGACCACTTCGCCACCTTTGCGGCCAGCACGGGGGCCGATGTCGACGATATAGTCGGCAGCTAGCATCATGTCGCGGTCGTGCTCGACGACGATGACCGTATTGCCCAGGTCGCGCAGCTCCTTGAGGGAGCGGATGAGACGCTCGTTGTCGCGCTGGTGCAGTCCGATGCTCGGCTCGTCGAGAATGTAGAGCACGTTGACCAACTGCGAACCAATCTGTGTAGCCAGACGGATGCGCTGACTCTCACCACCAGAGAGACTGGCTGACTGGCGGTTCAGCGACAGGTAGTCGAGCCCCACATCCAACAGGAAGTCCAAACGGGTGCGTATCTCCTTGAGAATCTCAGTAGCTATCTGTTGTTGCTGGTGGTCGAGGTGTTTCCCCACCTCGTCGAGCCATTGGCGCAGTTCGCTGAGGTCCATCGCTGCTAACTCAGAGATGTTCTTATCCCATATCTTGTACGACAGTGCCTCGCGGTTGAGGCGCTGGCCGTGACACTCAGGACACTGACACTCTGCCAGGAACTGCTCAGCCCATTTCTCGGAACCTAAGGCAGGCTTACGACTGGATGAAGTGCTGTCGTCATCGTCCATAACGGAGCGCAAGTATTTGATAACACCATCGTAGTCGACGAAATAGTCACTTGAGGTGTGTACCAGTTCCTTATCGATGCGTACGGGTTCGAGGGTGCCATAGAGTATCTCGTTGAAGGCATCGTCGGGAATGTCCTCAATGGGGGTCTTCAGGTCGCACTCGTAGTTGCTGAGGATGGCTGCTATCTGCCAGAAAATCATCTGGTTCTTGTACTTGCCCAGTGGCACGATGCCTCCCTCATAGATGGATAACTTGCGGTTAGGAATGACCTTGGTGAGGTCTATTTCGTTGATGAATCCCAGTCCCTTACAGCGTGGACAGGCACCTTGCGGTGAGTTGAACGAGAAGGTGTTGGGGGCAGGGTCGCCATAGGAGATGCCTGTTGTGGGACACATCAGACGGCGCGAGAAGTGCTTGACGCTGCCCGTCTCATGGTCCATAATCATTAGCAGACCATCACCTTGCTTCATGGCGATGGAGACAGATTTCTTCAGGCGGTCAGAAGCATCGTTCAGACCCCTGTCGCCCCCTAACTTAGGGGGCACACATCGGTCGATGACGACCTCGATGTCGTGGTTTTTGTAGCGATCAACCTTCATGCCTGGCGTCAGTTCCTTGACCTCGCCATCAATGCGTATGTGGAGATAGCCCTTGCGGCGCATCGACTCGAAGAGTTCGCGATAGTGGCCCTTACGGCTTTTGACGAGTGGCGCCAAGATGAGAATCTTCTTGCCCGCATAGTCTTGCTGAATCATCTCGATGACCTTCTCCTCGGTATATTTCACCATCGGCTCGCCCGTCTCATAGCTGTAGGCCTTGCCGGCACGGGCAAAGAGCAGACGCATATAATCATAGATTTCTGTGGTGGTGCCCACCGTAGAACGCGGATTCTTGTTGGTTGTCTTTTGTTCAATGCTGATGACAGGCGAGAGTCCCGTAATCTTGTCGACATCGGGACGCTCCATGCCACCCAGGAAGTTGCGGGCATAAGCAGAGAAGGTTTCTATATAGCGGCGCTGTCCCTCGGCAAAGATGGTGTCAAAGGCCAAACTGGACTTCCCGCTGCCACTGAGACCTGTGATGACGGTCAGTGAATTGCGTGGTATCTCGACATCGATATTCTTCAGATTGTGGACACGGGCGCCGAAAACTTGGATTTTTTCCATTTTATTTAAAGAGGTAATGGGTCAGATGGGCCTTTTTATGGGTTCGTGTTGTTTTCTACATTATTGAAGTTACGCAGCAAGTTGACATCGCGTCGGATCTCATAGTCCATACCGTCAGCGCCACGCGCCTTGACATAGACAAAGTAGACACCATCCTTGACGGGATGACCGTTGTGGGTGCCGTCCCATCCGCGAGACTCAGTAGACCAGTCTGTCCAGTCGTAGAGCTTCTGACCATGACGATTAAAGATGTACGCGTGGAACTCAACGATACTCTTGGTATTGGCCTTTGCCTGGAAGTAGTCGTTGATGCCGTCGCCATTGGGCGAGAAAGCATTGGGCATCTCTAGGTGACTGTCGCTAATGGTGATGGTGATGCTCTTCGTGTCTATCACTTCATCGTCGAGCACTACGTTCAGCGTGATGATATTCTTGCCAGCAGCCGTGAAGGTGAAGTCAGTATCTTCCTCATAGCGCGTAACACTGATGCCCGCTGAGGAGTTGCTAATCTGCCACTCGATGGACGCTGAGGGGTCCAAATTCTCAGGGTTTGACGTGAAGCGCACATAGAGTGGCGCCTCAGCATCAAAATTGTCTGTCGCCTCGACCTCTACACCAGTCTTGTCTGTGTATGTAGCCTTCAGCGTAATGTCTGCGCTGGCCGTTGTAGCCATCAGACAAAAGGCAAAAAGGGTTAATAATTGACCGATTTTCATGTTTGATATGCGAATATTTGTGCAAAATTAGAAAATAATTATGAATTTCGCATGATGCATTATGAATTATTTCGTAATTTTGTAGCGCAAAAAAGAAAAATTGTGATTTATGAGACAATTATTACGATATTTTTTGATGTTGACAGTGCTGTCGTTTGTCACTGAGACAGCGTTGGCCCAGGTAACGAAATTCAAGGAACTGCATAAGGTGAAGCGCAAAGAGACCATCTTTGGCATAGCCCGCGACAATGGACTGACTATTGAAGAACTGATAGAAGCCAATCCGGAGATGAAGTTGCCAGGCTATGAGTTGCGCAAGGGTGACTACATCAAGATACCTTTTCCACCAAGACACCCTGAGTTGGAGAGTGTCAACGAGCAACCCCAAATGCCCACGAAACCAACTGTGGTGGAGCGTGATATGCGCAATCGTGAGATAAGGGTGGGCGTCATGCTGCCCCTGCACAACGACAATGGTGACGGCAAACGCATGGTGGAATACTATCGTGGCGTTTTGATGGCCTGTGACAGTCTGCGTGTTCATGGCATCTCAACCGATATCCGTGCATGGAACGTTGCTGAGCACAGTGATATCCAGCAGGTACTGAAAGACCCAAAGGCTGCGGAGTGTGACATGATTATCGGTCCGCTGTATACCAAACAGTTGAAGGCACTGGGAGATTTTGCCGTAAAGAACGATATCCGCGTGCTGATACCTTTCTCTATCAACTCTAACGAACTGTTCGACAATCCTAATATCTTCCAGGTGTTCCAAAACGGCAACCAGACCAACAATGGCTACGTGTTCCGCTTCTTCCAGCGTTTTAAGGACAGCCATGTGATCATCGTTGACTGCAACGACTCGACGAGTACGAAGGGTAGCTTCACCACCGTGCTGCGCCGTAAACTGGAACAGGAGGGAGCAACATACACCATTACCAACCTGAAGTCGAGCGAGGCGAAGTTCAAGCAGAGTTTCTCAACGACCAAACACAATGTGGTCGTGCTGAACACCAGTCGGTCCCAAGAGTTGAACGTAGCCTTTGCCAAGCTCAACGGTCTGCTGATGACGGTACCGTCGCTGAAGATATCGATGTTCGGATATCCCGAGTGGCTGATGTATATCCGCCAGCATCTGGACAACTTCTTCAAGTTTGATACGTATATCCCATCTACCTATTACATGAATCCGCTGTCGCCACGTGCTGAACATTTCCAGAAGAAATACCGCTGGAACTTCCATCAGGATATGCAGGCCTACCACCAGCGTTATGCTGTGACGGGTTTTGATCAGGCATACTTCATGATAAAAGGACTGCACATGTATGGCAAGCACTTCACGGGAGCATCAGGAATGGTAGGCTATACTCCGCTGCAGACTCCGCTGCACTTTGAGCGCATCGGTAATGGCGGCATGCAGAACCGTGCCATCCTCTTCGTACATTATACGAAGGACAACAAGATAGAAACCATCAATTTCTAAAATGTAATAATTAAAAAATGTAAGAATGCAATAATTATGAAGCGTTTGTTTCTCATTTTTTCATTATTCCATTTTTTCTTTGCAACGGCTGTTGCTCAGGTGGGTGAATACCGTAACGACTTGGCTGTGGGTGGTAGTGCCGGCTATGTGATGAGCAATGTGGGTTTCGTGCCCGATGTGCCCCAAGGACAGTTGGGAGGTATTACGGCAGGTTTGACAGTGCGCTATACCTGCGAGAAATATTTTAACAGCATCTGTGCTATCCTTGCCGAGGTAAACATAACCCAGGCAGGATGGAAAGAGAATATTATGGACGTTGACGACAATCCCGTATACTATGCCGATGATGTCAACAAGGTAGATCCGCTGAGCTATGAGCGCAAGATGACCTATGTGCAGATTCCCTTCATGGCACGACTGGGGTGGGGACGTGAGCGCAAGGGCTTGCAGGCCTATATCCAGGCTGGCCCGCAGATAGGCGTGTATCTTAACGAGTCTGTGAAGTCGAATATCGACTTGACGCGTGGCGTGGCTAATGCCCGTGCGTCGCAGGTCGTGGCACAGGACACGCTGGGGATACAGAACAAGTTTGACTATGGTATTGCTGCTGGTGGCGGCATAGAACTGTCCATTCCCAAGGTGGGACACTTCATTCTGGAGGGCCGCTACTACTACGGTCTGGGCAATATCTTCAAGAATTCGAAGAGTGACTATTTCGGCAAGTCCAACCACGGACAAATAGTCATCAAGGCCACCTATCTCTTCGATATCGTCAGAACACGAAATCCTAAAATAAAATAACAAAAATTATGTTTGAAAATCAACCGAAAGGTCTTTTTGCGTTGGCACTGGCCAACACGGGCGAGCGCTTTGGTTACTATACCATGCTGGCTGTCTTTGCCCTGTTCCTGAGAGCTAACTACGGATTGTCTCCCGCTATGGCAGGTACCATCTATAGTGCGTTCCTTATGTTAGTGTATTTCTTCCCGCTCATCGGTGGTATGATGGCCGACAAGTTCGGCTTCGGAAAGATGGTGACAACGGGTATCATCATCATGTTTGCAGGCTATCTGCTGTTGTCGGTACCCCTTGGTGGCGACAGCGTGGCACTGGTCGTGATGCTGGCAGCTTTGTTGCTCATAGGTTTTGGTACTGGACTCTTCAAGGGTAACCTGCAGGTGATGGTAGGCGATTTGTATAATGATCCGCAGTATAAGGATAAGCGCGATGCTGGTTTCTCCATCTTCTATATGGCTATCAACATCGGTGCCTTGTTTGCACCTACTGCCGCCATCAAGATAAAGGAGTATGCAGAGACTTCGCTGGGCTATAGCTCTAACGATGCCTACCATTTTTCTTTTGCTGTAGCTTGTGCATCGCTCATTCTGTCTATTGCCATATATTATCTCTTCCGCAGCACGTTCCGTCATACGGAGGGTGGCGCAAAGAAGGACGCCAAGGCTGCCGATGCCGCACCCGTTGAAGAGTTGTCGAAAGAAGAAACCAAACAGCGTATTGTGGCACTATGTCTGGTGTTTGCTGTTGTTATCTTCTTCTGGATGGCCTTCCACCAGAACGGACTGTCGCTGACCTACTTTGCGGACGAGTTTACCGCTCAGTCGGCTGAAGGCTTGCAGGCTATGTGCTTCAATGTGTGGAACTTGGTAGCTGTTATCTTTATTGTCTATGCATTGTTCTCACTGTTCCAGTCGAAGACTGGTAAGGCTAAGGGCATCTCTGCTGTTGTCATTATTGCTGCACTGGCTTTCCTCTGTCTGTCGTACGATGCTGATGGCAGCATTACTGTTTCTGCTCCAATTTTCCAGCAGTTCAACCCCTTCTACGTGGTTGCTCTGACTCCCGTATCAATGGCCATCTTTGGTTCGTTGGCAGCCAAAGGCAAGGAGCCTTCTGCTCCACGCAAGATAGCATACGGTATGATTGTGGCTGCTGTTGCCTATGCACTGATGGCCTTCGCTTCATTGGGACTGCCTATGCCTCAGACTGAGATGGGTGCCGATGGCAATCCTGTTGCTGTTCATGTGGCTGACGTGACACCTAACTTGCTGATTAGCGTATACCTCATCCTTACCTTTGGTGAGTTGCTGCTGTCGCCTATGGGAATCTCATTTGTCTCTAAGGTAGCTCCTCCCAAGTATAAGGGTATGATGATGGGTGGCTGGTTTGTGGCTACTGCCATAGGTAACCAGTTGGTAGTCGTAGGTGGTCTTCTCTGGGGTGCTGTTCCTCTCTGGGTTTGCTGGAGCGTATTCCTCGGTGTCTGCCTCGTCGCTGCCATCTTCATGTTTGCCATGATGAAGCGCCTGGAGAAAGTGTGCTGATAATGCTTAATGCATAATGCTTAATGCTTAATTAACAGATGCTTTCATTCATCCCATTCCTCGTACTGATAGTACTCGTCACGTGTTGCATTGCTGTCTTTGGTAATGCAACACTTGATGGTGCTTCGCAGGTGTCGCTCTTGGTGGCTTCTGCGGTGAGTGTGCTTGTAGGGCATTTCTCAAAAAGACTGGAATGGGAGAATCTGGAGAAAGAGATAGCAGCAAAGGTTGCCAGCTGTGTGCCGGCAATTATCATCCTGCTGCTTATTGGTGCCATCGGTGGTACATGGATGGTGGCGGGTATCGTACCTACCATGATATACTATGGCATGCAGATTATACAGCCAGAGATTTTCCTGGTTAGTAGCAGCGTGCTCTGTGCATTGGTGAGTCTGATGATTGGCTCGTCATGGACAACGGTAGCTACCATCGGTTTGGCGCTGATGGGCATTGGCAAGGCTCATGGCTTTGACGACGGATGGATTGCAGGCTCCATCATTACGGGAGCCTATTTCGGCGACAAGCTGTCGCCGCTGTCGGACACCACGGTGCTGGCATCGAGCGTATCAGGAACACCTCTGTTTACGCATATCCGCTATATGCTCTACACCACAGTACCCACCTTCCTGATTTCATTAACTATCTTCCTCATTGCTGGCTTTACGATGGACGTCTCTGGACATGGCAACGTCGCTGAGTTTATGGATGGCTTACAGCATACCTTTGTCATCTCTCCGTGGCTGCTCATCGTTCCTGTGCTGACAGGTATTATGATTGCTCGCAGATGGCCATCGATGGTGGTGCTGTTTTTGGCTATACTGCTGGCGGTCGTCGTGGCTTTGCTGGTGCAGTCAGATTTGGTATACACCATATCGGGTGAAGGGAGTAGGGGGCTCTTGCAGTCGTACAAAGGTATGATGCGTGTATGCTATGATAGTACGGACATTGATACAGGAAACAGCATGCTCAACGAACTGGTGCATACCAGTGGTATGTCGGGTATGATGCCTACCGTCTGGCTGATTATCTGTGCACAGACCTTTGGTGGTGCTCTGACGGCTACAGGGCAGCTGCAGGACTTGATGCGACTTGTGCTGCGCTTTGTCAGAGGAACGGCATCGTTAGTAGCATCAACAGTAGGCACGGCGCTGTTCTGTAATATCGCCACTGCCGACCAGTATCTGTCTATCATGCTCTCCTGCTCGGTATTCAAGGACTCCTACCGTGAGCGTGGCTATGAACCGCAGCTGCTGAGTCGTTCGTGTGAGGATGGTGCCACAGTAACTTCTGTGTTGATTCCGTGGAATACGTGTGGCTTGACGCAGAGCACCGTATTGGGTGTTGCTACATTGACTTATCTGCCATACTGCTTCTTTAACTACCTGTCGCCGCTGATGAGTATCTTCATCGCATCGACAGGGTGGAAAATCAAGAGAGCATGTTCCTGAGTCTGTTGCTGACAGGTTTCCTGACGCTCGTTGAACTGAACTGTGAGAACATGTTCGATTGTCAGCATGACTCACTAAAAGACGATGTGGAATGGATGCCTGAAGGTAAGCGGAAGTGGACACCTGCTCGTTATTGGCGTAAGCTGAACTATATCGGGCAGGAGATACTTTCTTGTCAGCAAGAGGGCGTACCTGATCTAGTGGCATTGGTAGAAGTAGAGAATGACAGTTGCCTTTTTGACCTGACGAGGCGCTCGCTGTTGCGTGGCGCTGGCTATGAGTATCTGATGACGCAGTCGCCTGATGTGCGAGGCATTGATGTCGCTCTGCTTTATCAGCCTATGACGTTTCATCCCCTCTGTTATGACTATCTGGATGTGACACCGTTAGAAGGTATGCGCCCTACCCGCGACATCCTTTATGTCAAGGGAGAGACGCTGAAGGGAGATACGTTGCACATCTTTGTTGTTCATGCGCCCAGCCGTTTTGGTGGCGAGAAGCACTCGCGGCCCAATCGCCAAATTGTTGCTGACCGCGTGATGGGTGTTGTCCGTCAGTTATCTGCTGAGGCTAAAGTCATCATTGTCGGAGACTTCAATGACGGGGCTACAGATGCTGCCTTGCGCTTCATGGAAAACGGTGGTATGCATAATATTACTGCCAAGGCCACAGGGGCACATGGTGCCAAGGCAACCTATCGCTATCAAGGGGTATGGCAGAGCATCGACCATGTCTTTGTCAGCACAGCGCTTGTCGATTGCGTCGACAAGGCTTTTATCAACGATGCCCCCTTCCTGTTGGAAGAAGACAAAAAATACGGAGGAGTAAAACCCCTCCGTACCTTTAATGGTTATCGTTACCAGCGTGGTTTCAGTGACCATTTGCCGCTGGTGGTACGTTTCATAAATTAGAATGCCGGCATATCAGTAGCGTCCTGCTTCTTGACAGCTATGCACTCCATCTCTATGAGCCATCCTGCACGACATACTGGAGCGTGGACGATGATGCGTGGATGATGGGGAAAACGCTCGTCATACATGCGGTTGACGATGGCATAGTCGGCAACATCGCGCAGATAGACAATCATCACAGCCACATTTTCGTATCCACAATCGGCTTCTTTTAGCAATGCTTCGACATTGTCCCACATGCGGTGGGTCTGTTTCACGATGTCCTTCGGATGCTCTATCTGTCCCTTGTTGTTGATGCTGGCAGTACCAGAGATGATGACGTGTCGGCGATCGGCATAGTCAACATACGTACCACGCTCAAAGCTGACACCATAGTCGCTGGTACGGTTCAGATGGGTAGGCGCATATAAATAATGTACCTGTTCTTTTTTTATACCTGCTATGGCATAGTTATCCATCTGTGTCATCACTTGTGGGTCGCAGGCTCGACCACCGATGCCTGTTGAGGCAATGTAGTGGGTGTCTTCTGTGAGTCCTTGTGTGAAGAATACCTTGTTGCGGGCAGCTACCACACCAGCGTAGTTGACATCGACATCATTGACGAAAAGCCACGTACGGATGCAGTTGTCGGCCAGTGTACAACCCTCCTGTGCCAGTTGCATGACATACTCATTGAAGAGCAGGCGTGTCTGGTACTCAGAGTTCTGAGCCGTGTTGTGCGCTGAGGCATTCCACAAATGGCGGAAGTCACCATGGGCAACTTCATAGAGCCCGCTGGACAATTGGCGGCTACTGACATTCGTCATCAGGTATACCCACAGTCCAATCTTGGAACCATCGAGGGGAGCCTGCCCAATGATGCTTTTGGCACAGTCGCTGGTGTCTGCCAGCAGTACGTCGTCAGCCTGGTTGGCCACATCGCTGAGGAAGTAGCGCTTCAGCACAGCGGTGGCCCCCTGCAGTTCGGTAGCCTTCAGTTGCTCATAGCTGTCGAGTACGGCATCCAACTGTTGCTGGAATGTCCGCCCGTCAGCCTTGGCGTGTATCATGACGTGGTATTCTGTTACCTCGCCATCACTGGTGAAACTGAATACCTCAGCCAGTGCATTGTCTGTTTTAACGTTCTTGTTCACAGCTGTTTACTTGATATTCGGTTCTTCCAATCCCAGTCCCTTCTTCTTGTCGACAGCCTTCAGTACCAGACCCAGCAGCAGGGCGGCAACACCTAACGATGCCAGCATGATTAGTGGTGCGGTATAGTTGAGCTCTGTAGCACTGGTGCCCTCAGGGTTGGTGGCATCAAGCACTTTACCGATGAGCAGGGGGAACAGCCACAGACCGATATTCTGAATCCAGAAAATCAGAGCGTATGCAGAACCAATAACTTTGGCATCAACCAACTTGGGAACGCTGGGCCACAGTGATGCAGGTACCAGCGAGAATGATGAACCGAGAACGAGGATAGTGACGTAGGCGATAACGATTCCACCAGTGGCGCTACCCTTGAATAAGGGGAGGATGAAGGCAAACGTCAGGTGACAGAAGATAAGCAGCAAGGAACCCAACATCAGCATGCTAACGGCCTTTCCGTGATGATCCAGATACTTGCCCAAGATGGGGGTAATGAGCACTGCCAACAGGGGGAAAACAGCGAAGATGCTACCTGCCGTCTGCTGCATGAAGCCCATATAGCAGTAGGTGATAAGTCCCAGAATGCTGAGGCCCAGCAGTCCGTACTTCTTGTTCTTGGCTTCTTGGAAGTTGCTGGCAAAACCTGTGGCAGCCACAAAGAGCATCAAAGCGTACTGGATATAGGTGACAGTATCTGTAGCCCAGAAAGAGTCGGCATCGGGGGCAACCAGTGTTAGGTTGCACTGCAGCATGTTGACAGCATACTTCTGGAAGGGGAAGATGGCGCTATAGTAGAGTACGCAGAGCAGGGCTACCAACCAGAAACCACTAGAGGTGAGAATCTGACCGATGTCGCTGATCTTGAAGGGATCGTCCTTCTCTTCTGCCTCACCAGTCTGTGCGTCGAGTTTCTGGTCCATGACGAAGTAGACGATGGTCATAATGAGGGCGATGCACATCAGTACCACACCGAAAGCTACAGAACGGCTTACACTGACCTCGCCACCCAGACGGGCAAAGAACGGTGAGAAGATCATACAGGTGGCTACACCCAGACGGGCCAAGGCCATCTCAGAACCCATAGCCAGAGCCATCTCGCGCCCTTTGAACCACTTGACGATACCACGGCTAACGGTGATACCTGCCATCTCACAGCCACAGCCGAAAATCATGAAGCCGCAGGCAGCAAACTTTGCTGAGGCGGGCATGCCCTGATAGAACGGTGAGACACCTAACTCGTCAAACAGAGGTATGTAGTTGAGATTGTTGGTAAACCAGGTCTCTAGTCCGCTTCCTACGAAACCATCGCTGACGGCATACCACTTGATGCAGGCACCAATGAGCATGACGGCAGCACTAAGGACGGCAGTAAAACGGACACCCATCTTGTCGAGGATGATACCTGCGAAGATGAGGAAGAAGGCAAACACGTTCAGGAATACCTCTGAACCCTGCATGGTTCCGAAGGCGGTAGAATCCCAGCCACGGGTTTCCTGCATCAGGTCCTTGATAGGCGAGAGGATATCCATGAAGATATAGCTGCAGAACATGGCCATGGCCAACAGCAGCAGGGCGGTCCAGCGCATAGCAGCACTGTCGCGAAGTGTTTTTTGAATTGCTTGTGTCATTTCTGTTTATTATTTTTTTCGATTTCTGATTTCTGATCTATTTCAGCCACTTGTCAAGCCAGTCGAAGTAGGTGCGCTGCCAGAGAATACCGTTCTGTGGTTTCAGTACCCAGTGGTTCTCGTCAGGGAAGATGAGCAACTCAGCAGGGATGCCTTTCATGCGAGCAGCATTGAAGGCCGACATGCCTTGTGTGGCATTGATGCGATAGTCCTTCTCGCCGTGGATGACAAGGATAGGTGTGTCCCACTTGTCAACAAAGCGATGGGGAGAGTTCTCGTAGGTCTTCTTGGCACGTGTTGTCTGGTCTTTGTTCCAGTAGGCATCGTCGTACTCCCAGTTAGAGAACCAGTTTTCCTCAGTCTCAGTGTACATCGCTTCAAGGTTGAAAGCGCCATCGTGGGCAATGAAACACTTAAAGCGCTTGTCGTGGTGACCTGCCAGATAGTAAACGGAGAAACCGCCAAACGAAGCACCAACAGCGCCAAGACGGTTCTTGTCGACGTACGACAGGTTGTTGCTTGCAAAGTCGATGGCTGACAGATAGTCGTTCATGCACTGTCCTGTCCAGTCGCCTGAGATTTCCTCAAGCCACTCCTGGCCAAAGCCAGGCAGACCACGGCGATTGGGGGCGACGACAACATAGCCTTGTGAGGCCATGATGAAGAAGTTCCAGCGGTAGCTCCAGAACTGAGAGACAGGACTCTGAGGACCACCTTCGCAGAAGAGCAGGGTGGGGTACTTCTTGTTCTTGTCGAAGTTGGGTGGCAGAATAACCCATGTGAGCATCTCCTTGTCATCGGTGGTCTTTACCCAATACTGTTCTACAGAGGGCTTGTCCAACTGGTCAAGGATGTGCTTGTTGACTTCCGTAATCTGTTGCTTTGAGGTCTTTGCTATGGTCTTGCCAGGGGTAACGATATAGAGGTCGGCAGGAGCCAGGAATGAGTGCTGCTCTGCCAGAATCTGTTTGTCGTTCAGCATCTGCAGCGAGCCAAAGTCTGCCCATTCGTTGCTCAACTGAGTGACCTCGCCCTTTAGGTTGGTGCGATAGAGGTTCTCGGTAGCATGCCATACACCAATGAAATAGATGGTTCGTGAATCGGAAGCCCAGCAGAAATCGTCTACACTGGAGTCGAAACTCTCTGTGATGTAGGTCTTTGCGTTTGCTGCAGGCTCCTTAGACAACTCGTTGAGGTCGTAGACACATAAGCGGTTGCGGTCACTCTCGTAGCCATCGCGCTTCATAGACAGCCAGGCCACATAGCGGCCGTTGGGAGAGAACTTGGGGTTGACATCGTAGCCGACATTGAAGTCTGCCAGCTTCTTGTTGATAAACTGGTCCTTCAGCGTCTTCGTTGGATTGCAGGTGCCATCGGGAGAACCCACATAGCCACCATCGGTCATGGCACCAAATTCGCAACCATTCTTGCAGAGGTTTCTTGTTTTATCCAGATCTCTACTTTCAACATCATAAAGGAAGATGTCGCTGTCGGTAGAGATGCTGTAGCTGATGCCAGTTTTCGTACGGCAAGTGAAAGCGATGAATTTCGAATCAGGGCTCCATGCCAACTGCTCCATGCCACCGAAAGGCTCCATGGGACACTCGTAGGGCTCGCCCTCGAGGAGGTCGGTTAGCGTTGAACGTTGAACGTTGAACGTTGAACGTTCAACATCAGCAACGAAGGGGTGCTGGATGCTCTCTACATAATGGTCCCAATGGCGGTACATCAGGTCAGTAACACGACGACCAGTAGCCTTGGGCAGGTCGTCGGGATTCTTCTTGATCACCTCATGGAAAGGCAGCGACTTCAGAATAATCACCTTGCTGCGGTCTGGTGAGAACTGGAAGCCCTCTACGTTGCCGTCAGTCTTTGACAGTTGGCGACGTTCACTGCCGTCCAACTTCATAGCCCATATCTCTCCACCAGTAATGAAGGCCACTGTCTCATTGTCCAGCCATTGTGGGTCTGTCTCGTTCTTGGCACCTTTGGTCAGCAACTGCTGACCGCTACCATCGGGATTCATCATGTAGAGCACTTGGTGGCTCTTGTTCTGCTTGACGCTGTAATAGCCTACCTGATAAATGATATGTTTGCCGTCGGGTGAAGCCTGACAACTACCAATGCGTCCCATAGCCCACATGGCCTCGGGAGTCATCAGTTTACTGCTTAACTTGATGTTACTCTTTCCGATCACTTGCGTTTCTTGCGCTTTTGAACTGCCAAGCAGGGTGAGTGCCATGACAGCTATAGTTAGTATTTTTTTCATCTGTTGTTCAATTTGGTTGCAAAGATAATAAAAATCAAGGGAAATGCCAAATAAAATGAGTGTAAAGTAAAACCCCGACTCGGTATTCCGAATCGGGGCTCTATCATGGTAGTGTTTAATTACTTACTTGTTCACCTGGAACTTGGTGTCACCATCCTTGAAGAAGGCGTTAATCTGTTTAGCAGCAGCAATACCAGCGTTGATATTGGCCTCAGCTGTCTGAGCACCCATCTTCTTAGGAGTAGAGAAGTAGCGACCCTCGAACTTCTGGAACTCGTCATTGGCATCGGGCATGATGTCGGTAACGAACTTCAGGTCTTCACGCTCAGCCATCAGTTTGATGAGGCCAGCCTCGTCGATGACTTCCTTACGGGCAGTGTTCACCAGAATGCCACCCTTTTTCATCTTGCCAACGAGAGCGTAGTTGATGCTCTGCTTGGTCTCAGGAGTTGCAGGGATGTGCAGTGAAACAACGTCGCAGGTCTCGAACAGCTTTTCCTGACAGCAGACAGCGTGTACGCCAGCAGCTTCGATAACTTCTGCAGGGCAGAAAGCATCGTAAGCATATACGTCCATACCGAAGCCCTTAGCGATACGAGCTACGTTGCGGCCTACATTACCGAAGGCGAGGATACCGAGCTTCTTGCCCAGCAACTCTGAACCGCTCTTGCCGTTGTAGAAACCACGAACGGCCATTACCAGCAGACCGAACACGAGCTCAGCTACTGCGTTAGCATTCTGACCAGGAGTGTTCTCAGCTACTACGTTGTGAGCAGTAGCAGCAGCAAGGTCGATGTTGTCGTAACCAGCACCGGCACGAACTACAATCTTCAACTGCTTGGCAGCGTCAAGTACCTCGGCATCTACCTTATCCGAACGGATAATCAGTGCGTCAGCATCCTTCACAGCGTCCAGCAACTGAGCCTTCTCAGTATATTTCTCAAGCAGGGCCAGCTCATTACCAGCGGCCTCTACTTCTGCCTTGATACCATTTACGGCAGCTGCTGCAAATGGCTTCTCTGTTGCAACTAATACTTTCATTTCTTTTTATTAAATAAAGGAAAGAAATTACCAGAAATTAAACAGAAATTTCTGAATAATTAATGATAATTTCTTTCTTGATTATCTTTTAATGGTTGTTCTCAAATTCCTTCATGCAAGCTACGAGAGCGTTAACACCCTCGATGGTCTGGGCGTTGTAGCAAGATGCACGGAAACCACCTACTGAGCGGTGACCCTTGACGCCAACCATACCCTTAGAGGTTGCGAAGTCGAGGAAGTCCTTCTCCAGTTCCTTGTACTCGTCGGCCATCACGAAGCAGATGTTCATCAGTGAACGGTCTTCCTCAACAGCTGTTCCACGGAACATCTTGTTGCGGTCAATCTCACCGTAAACAATCTCTGCACGCTGCTGAGCCAGCTTATCCATAGCCTCTACACCACCGTTCTTCTTGATCCAACGGAGGGTCTCAAGAGCAGAGTAGATGGGCACTACAGGAGGGGTGTTGAACATAGAACCCTTGTCGACGTGTGTACGGTAGTCGAGCATGGTAGGAATCTCACGAGGAGCCTTGCCCAGTGCATCGTCCTTCAGGATGGCGATAGTTACACCAGCCATAGCGAGGTTCTTCTGAGCACCAGCATAGATGGCGTCGTACTTTGCAACGTCGATAGGACGGCTGAAGATATCTGAAGACATATCAGCAATCAGACGAACGGGAACGTCGAGGTCCTTACGAATCTCAGTACCATAGATGGTGTTGTTCGTTGTGATGTGCAGGTAGTCAGCATCAGCGGGAACGGTCCAATCCTTAGGAATGAATGTATAGTTGGCATCGGCAGAAGAAGCAACTTCTACTACCTCACCAAACAGCTTAGCTTCCTTCATGGCCTTCTTTGCCCAAACACCAGTGTTCAGGTAAGCAGCCTTCTTAATCAGGAAGTTGTAAGGAATCATGCAGAACTCCAGTGAGGCACCACCACCGAGGAAGATAACGGAGTAACCCTCAGGAACCTGAAGCAGTTCCTTTACCAGAGCTACGGCCTCGTCAACGACGGGCTGGAAATCCTTGGCACGGTGGCTGATCTCCATCAGCGAGAGACCAGAACCATTGAAGTCTAAACACTGTTGTGCGGTCTTCTCAATAACTTCGCGGGGAAGCATCGAAGGACCTGCGTTAAAGTTGTACTTCTTCATTTTTGATTGATTTTTATTTGTGATACGTTCTATAGTTTTTCTTTTGCGGTGCGAAATTACACTTTTTATTTGAATTGGGCAAATATTTGAGCATAAATTAAGTAAAATATATACTTTTCCTTGCATTTTGTCAACTCTGCATGGCAATTATCTCACTGCTTCGACGATAGTCTTGATACCTTTTATCTTTTCACCACGTGTTTGGCGTAATACTTGTTGTAGTTTTTCGCGCTTGATGGCAGCATAGGTGTAGCGGTCTTTCACATCGATGCGTCCTATCATGTCGGATGTCAGACCACCGGCTTTGCAGAGGAATCCTACGATGTCGCCCTTTGATATCTTGTCCTTCTTACCCTTGCCAATATAGATGGTTGTCATCTTGGGATGCGCCGGCTCTGTGTGTTGCGATTCAGCCGCAACATATTCCTCCACGTCGCCTTCAACATAGTCGGGAATATGTTCCTCGCTATGGAGAATAAAGAACGAGCGTCCTTTGGCATCCCAACGGGCAGTACGGCCTACGCGGTGGATGTAGCCGTCCTCGCTCTCTGGCAAGTGATAGTGGATGATATTCTCGATGTTGGGAATATCGAGGCCACGTGATGCTAAGTCGGTGCTGACCAGTACGTTGGCAGAACCATTGCTGAAGCGGTAGAGTGCTGCCTCACGCTCTTTCTGTTCCAGTCCGCCGTGAAAACAACTGGTGGTAAATCCTTGTTCCACCAGGTAGTTGTTGACACGTTCCACTGACTCGCGGTAGTTCAAGAATACGATACTGCTGGCATCGCCAAAACTAAGCAACAGCTGTTTGAGCGTCTCCAGTTTGTCTTTCTGGGGACTGTGTACCTCATAGAGTGTGATGCGCTCAGAAGTCTGCTCGTCATCGGGAAGGAAATCGATCAACGTGCCTTTCTTCGACATGTTGACAAACTGAGGAATCTGTTCCAGATTAGTTGCTGACAACAGGATGCGGCGCTGCAAGCCAGGCAGACTCTTGATGAGTTTTTGCATCTCGGCCTGGAAACCCATCTCCAGACACTTGTCAAACTCGTCGATGACGAGATAGCGGATGCCGTAACGCGAGATGTTGTCTTTGTCCAGATGATCGTTCAGACGTCCTGGTGTACCAAAGACAATCTGTGGCTTGACCTCTTTCAACACTTTGTGCTCCTCCATGGCAGCGCGTCCGCCATAGCAGGCTGTCGAGCGGATGCCGCAGCCCATGCTCTGCAGCACTTGATGCGACTGCAGTGCCAACTCTCTGCCTGGGGTGATAACCAGCGCCTGCGGATCATGGGGACGGTTCTGCGTGATCACAGTCGCTTCGCAACAAGGATCATCAGAACCGTCCCTGTGATCCAGCAGTTGCACAAGGGGCAGCAGATAGGCCAGCGTTTTTCCTGTACCAGTGGGTGACAGTAAAACAACATCACCGTCGGAGCCTAAGATGGCTTCGGCGGCGTGTTGCTGCATCTCGTTAAGCTCAGTAATACCAAGCTTATTCAGTATTCTCTGAATGTCCATACTAAGTGCCCCCTCCCTTTGGAGGGGGTGGGGGGAGGCTTTACTTCTTCTCTTCCTTCTTGGTCTCAGTCTTCAGTGTAGACTTGTAGCGCTTGTTCAGACCATTGATGACATCGTTGGTGATGTCGAAGCGCTTAGCGGCATAGAGGATGTTGTCACCCTGCTTGGTGAGGATGAGGTCATACTTCTTATCCTTATTATATGCTGCGAGGAAGTGCTGCAGTGAGTCGCGCAGACCTTCGTTGTACTTATTGGTCTCGTTAGCCAACTCGTTCTCCAGACGAGCCTGCAACTCCTGCAGGCTCTGCTGCTGGCGCTGGATAGCTGCCTGCTGGCTCTCAGCCTGCTCACGGCTGGTGAATCCGTTGTTCTGCAACTTCTGCTGGAAGTTAGCAGCGGCGTTCTGCAGTGCCTGACCTTTCTGGTTCAGTGTATTGCGGGCATTGGTGCTCTTCTTCTGCAGGATGAGAGTAAACTCTTTGCAGAACTCGTACTGAGTCATCAGCGAGTCAACCTCCACATAAGCAATCTTGACGTTGCCAGTGCTCTCTCCTGCGGCAGCTGCAGCAGGCTGTTCGTCCATTTTGGGGCTTGCATTGTTGCAAGAAGCCAGTGCTACTACTGCAGCAGCGGCCAGAAACATGTACTTTTTCATTGTTTTGTTATTGTTATTTATTCTTTTGTTATTCCTTTATGATGTTCTCTCGTTGACAGCAAATCTGCTCTTGCGGCGCATCTCACGGTCTTGGTCCATCACGCAGTGGATGCCACGATCACGCATAGCCTGACTATCGTGAATATGCTGCGATGAAAACGTCCCGTTCTTGCGCGACAGCACTTTTACCAGTAAAAAAACCATGCCTATAGCAATTATTAACGTGGTCAATAGCAGTATTTTCGCCATAATTTTGTACTTTTGCGGGTGCAAAGATACAAATAAAAGATTAAACATTAATGATTAAACATTAAAATAAACATTAAATATGAATAAAAGTGAGTTAAAACCAGCTGTGGTCTTCGAACAATTTGCGAAGATTAACCAGATTCCACGTCCATCAAAGCGTGAAGAGAAGATGATTGCCTACCTGAAAGAGTGGGGTGAGAGTCGCGGACTGGCTACCAACGTTGATGAGACGGGCAATGTCATCATCCGTAAGCCTGCCACTCCTGGTATGGAGAACCGTAAGACCGTCATCCTGCAGAGCCACATGGATATGGTGTGTGACAAACTGGTGGACTATCAGATAGACTTCGACAACGACCCCATCAAGACCTACATTGATGGTGAATGGCTGACTGCCGAAGGTACCACACTGGGGGCCGACGATGGTATCGGCTGTGCGATGGAGCTGGCGCTGTTAGAGAGCAACGACATCGAGCATGGTCCTATCGAGTGCGTCTTTACACGTGATGAAGAGACGGGTCTGACGGGTGCTGAGGGTATGAAGGCAGGATTCATGACAGGCGACTATTTGATTAATCTGGACTCAGAGGACGAGGGTGAGATCTTCGTCTCTTGTGCTGGTGGCCGTAACACTACCGCTAAGTTCTCCTTCCAGCGCACAGAGGTTCCTGCAGGCTATTTCTTTATGCGTGCTCAGGTGAAGGGGCTCGTGGGTGGCCACTCTGGTGACGACATCAACAAGCAGCGTGCCAACGCCATCAAACTGTTAGGCCGTTTCCTGTTCCAGACCATCAACCGCTATGAGGGTGTCCGTCTGGCTCAGTTCAATAGTGGTAAGATGCATAATGCCATTCCTCGCGATGGTATGTTTGTCATCGCTGTTCCCAACGCACTGAAGGAGAATGTCAAGGCCGACTGGAATGTCTTTGCCGCTGAGGTGGAGGAAGAGTTCTGCGTTACCGATACACAGATGGTATGGACGATGGAGTCTACCGATGCCGAGCCCGTCATCGAGAATACGGTTGCCCGCAACTTCATCTATGCCCTGCAGGCTGTCGACAATGGTATCTATGCCATCTGCCAGGACCCTGCACTGAACGGAATGGTGGAGACCTCCAGCAATATCGCCAGCATCGAGACCACCGAGGACGCTATCAACATCGTCTCTTCACAGCGCTCTAACGTGATGTCGAACCTCGACAATATGTGTGCCACCATTGAGGCTTGCTTTGCTTTGGCTGGTGCAGAGGTGAAGCACTCTGATGGCTATCCTGCCTGGAAGATGCGCAGCCATAGCGACCTGCAGCGCATCGTCAAGGAGTCGTATGTTAAGCTGTTTGGCAAGGAACCCAATGTACGTGGCATCCACGCTGGTCTGGAGTGCGGCCTCTTCTCTGAGCGCTATCCCAATCTCGATATGGTATCGTTCGGTCCTACGCTGCGCTTTGTGCATACTCCTGAGGAACGTCTGCTCATTCCTACGGTGCAGATGGTATGGGATCACCTGCTTGACGTACTGAAGAACATTCCCCAGAAATGAAGAATGCGTGCCACACTTCGACCTTCAGGTTGAAGAACCTTATATATATAATAGGTGTAATGCTGTTGCTGACTGCTTGTGGTCAGCAACAGCGTGCCAAGTCTGTTGTTAAGGACTTTATGGAGACCTACCAGCAGGGCGATGTCGACTACTTGGAATTCTCGGACGTAGACTCCACCAAGGTGCTGAGCGACTCCCTCATCAATGCCTTGCAACAGCAGGCCGGCAAGAAGGTGACCTTCCAGAAACGTAACAGTACGACACTGCTATTGATTCGTGCCAAGTATCTGTTGGACGATGATACCTGTAGCACGACGTTCTACCTCGACCCCTCAACCATGGGCGTGGTAGCCTGCAAGCAGAACTGAACAATACGGAGCATGGGCTGTGCTCCGTATTTTTTTTCTGATTTTTTTGCTATCGCTGCAATGTTTTGCAATATCCTGTCGTATATATAGACAGAAGAACATAAATAGATGACTACAGAAACCGACATAAACCTCCTGCAGGGACTGCGTAAGCAAAGTCCACAAGCACAACAGCAGACACTCGATCGCTATGGCCGCGATGTCTTTGCCCAAGTGGTAAGGCTCATTCCCGTCGTCGAGAATGCTGAGGAGGTCTATCAGGATGTGTTCATCAAGGTCTTTAGGAACATCGGGCAGTATGACGCAGAGAAGTCGTCGCTGAGAACATGGATATCGCGCATCGCCTACAACGAATCTATCACGTTCCTGCGCCACAAGCGTCTGCCCATGGTCTACTATGAAGACCGTGAGGGTGAGGCAGAAAAACTGTCGGACGCAGAAGTAGAGGACACCTTCGGACAACCCAATCCGGAAATGGTACAACTTATCAGGGCCGCCCTGCAACATCTGCCACCCGATGAGAGAGCTATAGTGACCATGTTCTACTATGAAGAAATGAGTCTGAAAGACATTGCTTACGTGACAGAGTCCATACCTACAACGGTGGCCTCGAAGCTAAGCAGAACGAGAAAGAAACTATATAAAATCATCAAAATGTTACAGTCATGAATGAGGACAAGCTAAACACATTACGACAGCAGGATACGAATCTGCGTGATGCCATCCGTATGGACGAGATGGAGCGTCCTCAGATGCCTGCCGACCTCAATGCCCGACTGATGAAACGGGTGGGCGAGGAGAGTGCTAAGCCCCAGCGTCGTCGCATGCTGTGGCCCTGGATAGCAGCAGCCTGTGTGGCAGGAGTCATTGCTGTCTACCTGACACCACCAAGAGCCTCTTCCCCAACACCTCTCCAAGTAGAGGGGGAAGTGGTTGCACAGAAAGACAGTCAGCCAAAGGTGGAACAGTCCGCTGCTGAACCAACGCAGACCATTGTTGAACAGCCTGCAGTGCAACCTGTACAGACTCCCGTCAAGCGCATCGTTGCCAAGGTGGAGCCCAAGAAGGTCGAAACTCCAAGCGTGGTGCCACAGGAACAGCCTGCTACGACAGAACAGCTCTTGGCTCAAGAAACGAAACCTGTCGAGCAGAAAGTAGAGCAGAAGTCTGTGACGCTGACTGAGCGCGACATTCCCATCACTCGCCCAGAGAACTACAAATACACTCCAGAGGAGATTGCCCTCATGAAGAAACAAGCTAACGAAGCCTACATGAAATGGGTGGAACTGGAGTTAGAGATAGCAAAAAACAATTTAGAACAAACAGCCCAAAATCAATAATTATGAAACGTTTATTCATTATGCTGTTCATTGCTTGCAGCGCTGTATCAACCATCAGTGCCGATTCTGCTGCTACCCCGCAGAAGAAGGCAAAGAGCGTTGTCAAAGATCTGGAAGGCATTATCGCATTTTATGCTAAAGAGGGAAGCGAGACAACGTCTATTACCAAAAATCCTGAAACAGGTCTTATTGAGTCAAGTGTACGCATCGTGCCATTCACCTGCGAAAAAGAAGACCTGTGGGCCATACCCATCGGTTTCCGCGAAGATGAGCCTTTGTCGTATCAGTATATGCACCTGCAGCCAGGCAGTACAGAACTATTCGACCTGAAGGTGGTGACTAACAACGGACAGAAGAGCAAGAATGTACGTATTCGCATCAATTCTAAGCAGGAGATGTGGTTCATGTGCTGTAAGAACCCTGCCAATCCTCAGTTGCGCGATGCATACGCCATCGTGTGGGAAGAAACCAAGGATAATCATGTCGCGGGCACCGTCTTTATGATTACCTCGCTGCGTCCTGACATGTACGAGAAAAACATGAGCAGTGCAGGTCTCATAAGTGACAATCAGAATACCTTCACGATTGACGGACGTGTGGGCTATGACCTGAACGATTCCCTTTATGTGGTCTATATGGCCGATTCAGCTGAAGAACTGGACAATGTGGCTGACGATGCCTATGTCGCAACGATGCCTGTGGTGAACAAACGCTTCAGCTTCAGTGTGCAGCTCGACAAGCCCAAGGTGGGTCGTATCCGTACCGTGATGCCCGATGGCTCGCTCTGCAAGTTATGGACGAACCTCGACTTTGTGCCTGGCGAAACGTACCGCATCACCACCCACAACGGGTACTACGACGAGGATCGCGACTATGAGCAGCGTGTGGGCCGCTACTCTGGCCATAGCCTTCTAAACAATTTGCAAAGACGTGGCATCGACGACCAATCGGTAGAGGTTTCAGACAAAGTGCCTGAACAGTTCAGAACTGTCGCTTCAGATCCACTTCAGGGCTGGAGAAACTCGCTTACTGCACAGCAACAGGCACAGCTTAAACTGAAGACTGAACTGGTGGAGATGGATATAGAAAACATTAAGGCCAAATATCAAATGATTGGTGAGATTATGGGCGGCTTCAGAAGTCGTGACAGAATCATGTTAATCTTTGACCAGATTCTCCAGCAGAACAAAGAGTTGGACAAGAAATATCAGGATGTCATTAAACTGGCAAAGAAGCTGAACTGTCCTGTCGAAGAAATGCCGAACCTTTACAAGGCAATCATGAAATTCTATACAGATCAGAACAAGGCCCTAAATGATGCATTTAAGGATAGTATCACGCATGGAAAAACTACCCGCAAGCTACAGGAGTACGTCACCAAGCAGACGGAGAAATACCTGAAGGACTTGGAGAACAGTTTGGAGTAATAGTATACGATAATGAGAGAGGCCGTCCGCCTCTCTCATTATCGTTTTGGTTATATGCGCTCCACCTGCTTCACACCCCTCACGGTGCGAAGCTTTTTCATGAGTGCTTCCAGTCGGGTGTTGTCATCAATCATGATGGTCAGGTTGCCACTGAACAGTCCGTCGTGCGAGTCGATATTGATGCTACGCAGTATCAGTTTCTCGTCGCGCGAGATGATGTTCGTCAGGTTGTTCACGATGCCGATGTCGTCATTGCCGATGATGCGCAGCGTGATGGCATACTGCGAGGCACCCTTGCCGCTCCACCTTGCCTTGACGATGCGGTAGCCAAAGCGTTTCTTCAACTCTGGGGCGTTGGGACAGTCCTCACGGTGTATCTTGATGCCGCCATTGATGGTGACAAAGCCAAACACCTTGTCGCCATAGATGGGCTGACAGCAGCGTGCCAACTGGTAGTCGATGCCTTTCAGGTTGCGGTCGATGACCAGCACATCGTCAGCCATCTGGTTGGTGGCTACCGAGTGCTTCGAGTTCTCCAGCACGAAGTTGGCAGCACTCTCAGCCACGTTATTGCCCGTGACGGGCTGGTCGCCCTGTTGCAGTTCTATGTATTTCTCAATGATAACGGCAGGGTCTAACTCGCCATTCGCCACCTGACGGTAGAAGTCGCTGACCTCCTTGAACCCTAACTTGCGGATGAGCAGCTGCATGATGCTGTCGTCCATCTCCAACTTACGGTTCTTGAACTTTCGTTCCAGCATCTCCTTGGCAAAGAGCCCCTCCTTAACCTGCGTCTCCTTCAGTGCCAGACGAATCTTTGAGCGTGCTCGCGAGGTCTGGGCAATGTTCAGCCAGTCCTGCTTAGGCTTCTGGTTGGCACTGGTCATAATCTCCACCTGGTCGCCGCTCTGCAGTGGCTGGCGGATGGTTACCACCTTGCCGTTGATGCGGGCACCCGTACACGCACTGCCCACCTTCGAGTGGATATGATAGGCGAAGTCGAGCACTGTAGCCCCCTTGGCAAACTTAAACAGGTCGCCCTTGGGTGTGAACACAAATACCTCGTCTTCGTAGAGGTCCATCTTAAACTGGTCCATCGCCTCCATGCCGTCGCTGGTCTCCAGCATCGAGCGGATATTGGTGAGCCACTCATCCAGTCCCGACTCACCCTTCACACCTTTGTAGCGCCAGTGGGCGGCAACGCCTCGTTCAGCAATCTCGTCCATGCGCTCTGTGCGTATCTGTACCTCTACCCATTTCTGCTCTGGCCCCAATACGGTGATGTGTAGCGACTCGTAGCCGTTGGACTTCGGCACGCTCAGCCAGTCGCGCAAGCGCTTGGGGTTGGGCTGGTACATCGAGGTGACAATGGCAAAAGCCTGCCAGCAGTGCATCTTCTCCTTTTCAATAGGGGTGTCTATGATGATGCGGATGGCGAAGAGGTCGTAGACGCCCTCGAAGGGGCATTTCTGCTTCTTCATCTTCTGCCAGATGGAGTGTATCGACTTGGTACGTCCCTTGATGTGAAACCTGATGCCGGCCTCCGTAAGTCGCTGACTGACAGGTTCAATAAAATGCTCGATATAGGCGTCGCGACTCTTCTTTGTCTCGCTCAGCTTTTCCTTGATATGGTAATAGGCATCGTGCTCCAGGTATTTCAGCGACAGGTCTTCCAGCTCGCTCTTCAACTTGTAAAGACCCAACTTATGAGCCAGTGGCGCATAGAGATAGGCGGCCTCCTGCGACACCTCGTGCTTGGCATCGTTGTTGTCAGTATCTTTTATCTGTCGCATCAGGTTCACGCGGTCAGCAATCATAATGAGGATGACGCGCATATCCTCGGCAAATGACAGTAGCAGGTTGCGGAAGTTCTCTGACTCGATGACGGGATTCTTCTGGTAGAGCTCCTGGATGCGCTGCAGACCATGCAGTATGCGGGCAACGCTCTCCCCAAACTTGTCCTTTACCTCGTCAACAGTCAGCATGCCTCCCTCGACGCAGGGACGTAGCAGTACAGCAAGTACACTGTCGCGCTTCAGTCCTATCTCTTCTACTACCAGGAGGGCAGTCTGGAAAGAGAGTAGGATAGGGTTCAGGCCGAACACATTACGTTGTAGCTGGTTCGTGTCAATGGCGTCCAGCAACAGTTGTCGTATGTTCTCCTCGTCACCTTCTATCAGTGAGGGTGCTATCTGTTCTCTAATCTTCTGATATAGAAACAGTGTCTCTTCTTTCTCTGAATTCATCGGATGCTTCTATCGTCTATTTATCTTGAAATACATGCAAAGATACTTATTTTTTGCGGAAGAATCAGCCGCTTTATATTTTTTTAACCTCATGCCTCTCGTTTATGTCTTTGTTTTTATGGCAAAAAGATGTACCTTTGCAAAAGATATGGAACAAAGACATACACGTGAGGAGAAAATGGAAGCCTTCGGACGCATGCTTGACGTGCTTGATGCGCTGCGCGAGAAATGTCCGTGGGACCGCAAGCAGACAAATGAGAGTCTGCGCCCTAATACGATAGAAGAAACCTACGAGCTCTGCGACGCACTGATGAAGGACGATGTGGAGGATATCTGCAAGGAGTTAGGCGACGTCTTGCTGCATATTGCATTCTATGCCAGGATTGGTGAGGAGAAGTCGCAATTTGATATAGCGGATGTTTGTAACCATCTGGTTGACAAACTGATATTTCGTCATCCGCATGTGTACCATCCTTCGCAGATCGGTGCCAAGAATCCTCGTCCGCTGCCCTATGGCGAGAACGAGGAAGAGCGTGAGTTCTCCAAGGTGAACAACGTCGAACAGGTGCTTGATAACTGGGAACAGATCAAGCAGAAAGAGAAGGGTGGCAACAAGACCGTGCTGGCTGGAGTGCCAGCAGCGCTGCCGTCACTCATCAAGGCTTATCGCATCCAGGATAAGGCGCGTCATGTGGGTTTCGACTGGAAGGACCGCGAGGATGTCTGGGCTAAGGTTCGCGAAGAACTTGGCGAATTGGAGGCTGAGCTTCAGCGCGACGACAAACAGCACGCTGAAGAGGAGTTAGGTGACTTCCTGTTCTCTGTCATCAATGCCGCCCGTCTCTATAAACTGAATCCCGATAACGCATTGGAGCATACGAACCAGAAATTCATCCGTCGCTTCAACTACATCGAACAGCACAGCATCAAGGCTGGTCGTCCGCTGACGGAGATGACGCTGGAGGAAATGGATGCCTTGTGGAATGAGGCGAAGAGAGGGGAGAAGGCTGATGTGTGATGTGTGATGTATGATGTAAGAAGTAAGATGTAAGAGATATGAAAAAATTTGGAATCATCCTTTTGGTTGCTGCAGTCGTACTGTCAATGGGCAGTTGTGGTAACAATACAAAACCAGTGCCCTTTGATAATGGCGACTCGTTAGACCAGTCCATAGATTCTACATTGTATGGTATCTGTGGCGAAGCGACATCCATGAATGTGTTGCAGTTGATTACTGATACTGGTGATACGCTGATGCTTGACATTTCCGATGCCAAGGACCGTGACATGGTGTTTGGCGGACTGCAGGCAGGTGATCGTATGGCTATTATACCTTCTTATACCAGGGATATTGCGAAGATGGTAATCAACCAGACGGCACTGTTAGGCAACTGGGTAATGCCAAACCCCATTGACGGCAGCGATGAAGTTGGCATCAGTATCAAGGAAGGCGGTGTAGCAGAGAGCATCGAGCAAGGTTCTATTATCTATCGTACCTGGCGACTGGTCAAGGGACATCTGGAGATTACCTTGGTGCGCGATGGAGCCAATGACGTAGAAGAGCTCAATATCTACGATATCACTAAGTTGACTGCCGACTCATTGGTCTACAGAGATGCTGAGGAAGTCTTCGAATATAGTCGCCAGAAGCCCAAGGAGACCTATGGCGATGATGTGAAGCTGGAAGATGTTGATTACGATGACTTTAAAATGTAAGCGTCCTTGGAACCATTCAAAGTACACATTTTAGGTTGCGGCAGTGCCCTTCCTACGCTGAAGCATTTCCCCTCCGCGCAGGTCGTGGAGGTTCGTGGCAAGCTGTTTCTCGTAGATTGTGGTGAAGGGACGCAGATACAGTTGCGCCGTTCGCGTCTGCGCTTTACGAAGATTAGTGCTGTCTTCATCACCCATCTGCATGGCGACCATTGCTTTGGACTCATTGGCATGCTGAGCACCTTCGGACTGTTGGGACGTACTGCCAAGCTGACGGTCTATGCTCCTGCAGAGCTGGCCGATATCTTGCAGCGACAGATAGACTTTTTCTGTCGTGACCTGGACTATGAGGTCGAGTTTGTGGCAGTAGACACGACACAGCAGCAGGTTATCTATGACGACCGTTCACTGACTGTCGAGACATTGCCATTGGAGCATCGGGTACACTGTTGTGGCTACCTGTTCCGTGAGAAACCCTCGCTGCCCCATATCCGTCGTGATGTAGCAGATTTCTACGAGATCCCCGTCAGTCAGTTCAATAACATCAAGGCTGGAGCTGGCTGGACTACTGCCGAGGGTGAGGAGATTCCCCATGAACGTCTGGTGGAGGCTGCCGACCCTGTGCGTAGCTATGCCTATGTCAGCGATACTCGCTATATACCGTCGTTGGCCACTCTATTGCAAGGCGTCAGCACGCTCTATCACGAGAGTACCTATGGCGAGGATAATCTGCAGATGGCTCAGAAGTATAACCATTCTACCGCCCGTCAGGCTGCTTTGGTAGCTCGCGAGGCTGGGGTGGGACAGCTGTTGTTAGGGCACTATTCTTCACGCTATGAACGTGAGGAGGTCTTGCTTGATGAGGCCCGTGAGGTGTTTGAAAACAGCCGTCTAACCAATGAAATGGATGTTTTTGACGTCTGATGCTTACTTTTTGGCCTAAAAATTTGGATTAATCGAAGATTATTCTTATCTTTGCACCAAATAATCTGTTGATGCGTATGAAGAAATCATTACTTATATTCTCTATAACCCTCTCATTTATCATTGCATGGCCATCTATGATGACCGCTATTCCTGTTGCTCCAGGCATTGAGGAATTTGTTGATGAGGAGGTTACTATTACCGTTAAAGGACAGACGGTAATGGTCAATGGTGCCCAGGGACAGACGTTAGAGGTCATTTCGCTGACAGGCCGTTGCATTATGACGGAGAAGATTGAAAGCCCCGCACAGAAAATTGAACTAAATATACCAAAAGGTTGCTATATCTTAAAAATCGGAAAAGTAGTCAGAAAGGTTTCTGTTCGCTAATCGGACTACTCGCCTTAGCCGCACTGGTTCTCATGGGATGTGGCAAGGACAACTCTTTTAAGAACAAGGACATAACAATGGAGGCGTTTTCTGATATGAAGGCGCCTACGTTTGTTTTTGACTTCCAGCAAGTAGCCCGTTTGGTACGCAGCACAGCACAGTCAGCAGCTATTGAGACAGAAGCCGACCGTCGTGTACGCGAATACTATGCACAGCCTGAAGCCCAACTGCTGTGGGTCGACAGGGCAGGAGTGGATCATCGTGCTGACTCGCTGCTGGCTTATCTGCATGGAGTGTCTGCTATAGGTTTCTCTGAACATGCTTTCTACGTCGACGCTATTGAGCGCGACATGCAGTGCCTGCGCCAGTTGCAGTTCGGCGAGGGTGCTGACGATATCAACCATGTTGCAGCCCGATTGGAATATCACCTCACCAAGGCTTGCCTACGCTATGCTTACGGCTACCGCTACGGCTTTATCAATCCTTTGCGCGTCTTCAATCGTTTGGACGAAGAAGAAAGAAAGGAAGGACAGCCAGCCCATGTGGTCCGCTATCGTGGACTCTTTGATATGGATATGGAGAAGGCACCTGCTGACTACTATCTCTCCGTTATTGGTAAAATTCAGCACGACAGCCTCTCCCAGTATCTGGCAAGCATCGAAACACAGGATAAGTTCTACCGTCAGCTGAAGGAGATGCTGCAACGTGACAGCAGTAGCATGCAACGGCAGCGCATCCTTGCCAATATGGAGCGCACCCGTTGGCGTCTGCATAATCCCGTCCCTGAGGAGGGCAAACGCATCATCGTCAATATTCCTGCCTACCAGCTCTATGCCTATGGCGGTGACAGTGTGTTGCACATGCGCATCGTTTGTGGAGCTATGAAGACGAAGACCCCTTTGCTGACCAGTGCCATAGAATGGATGGAGGTCAATCCGCAATGGATTATTCCGCAGAGTATTCTGGAGAAGGACGTAGTACGCCATGCTGGCGACAGTGCCTATTTTGCCCGCAACAGATACGAGATATACGAACGTGCCACCAATAAGCAGATGGCTATTAGCGAGGTGACGGGCAGTATGCTGCTCAGTGGCAAATACCGTGTGGCACAGCAGAGTGGCGATGACAATTCTTTGGGGCGCATCGTGTTCCGCTTCAAGAACCAGTTCTCCGTATTTCTGCACTACACCTCCACACCTTGGATGTTCCAGCGCGACTCACGTTCCATATCCCACGGCTGTGTGCGTGTGGCCAAGCCTTACGAACTGGCAGCGTTCGTGCTTGACCAGCCCGACGAGTGGCTCTTAGATCGCATCCGTATCTCGATGGGACTGAAGCCCGCTACTGAACGTGGCATGAAATATCTGCGTACCCACCAGGAAGAGGAAGAGCACAAGCTGATAGGCTATGTGCCCGTCAAACCTCACGTACCTCTTTATATTATATACTTCACGCTGTGGACTGACGAGAACGGTGCCTTACAGTCCTGGCCGGATGTCTATGGCTATGACCGCGTGATATTAGAGCATCTGAAACCATTCCTACCATGACGAAAGACGAAGAACAGTTGCTGATGCAACTGTTGACAGACCCACAGAGTCAACGGAAAGCCTTTGAGCGGTTGGTGCGCGAGTATAGCGAACAGCTCTACTGGCAGGTACGCCGCATGGTGCTCAGTCATGAGGATGCCAACGACGTTATGCAGAACGTCTTTCTGAAGGCATGGGCCCATCTGGACGACTTCCATCACGATGCCAAGATTTCCACGTGGCTCTATCGCATCGCTGTCAATGAGAGTCTCGACTTCCTTCGCCGCAAGAAAAACCAGTTGGTAACCAGTGCTGACGAGGCAGAACGTGGCGTCGCTGATACGCTGATGGCAGACCGCTATTTTGATGGCGACCAGACGGAGGCTCTCCTACAGGAAGCCATAAGCCAGTTGCCTGATGTGCAGCGCACTGTCTTCAACCTGCGCTACTTCGACGACATGAAATACAGCGATATAAGTAAACTTCTCAATACCTCTGAAGGTGCCCTGAAAGCATCCTATCATATTGCGGTGAAAAAGATTTCTGAATTTTTTAAGTACCGTGATTAAACTTTCTACATGATTATACGTCAAACAATAAAACAAACACTAAGGAGTATGTCAATGACTAACGAAGAATTATACCTCAAGGAAAGAGTAGGGCAGAAGAATCCCTTCCGCACGCCAGAAGGGTATTTCGACCAGTTTACGGCAAATATCATGGCTCAGCTGCCCAAACGTCAGCCAATGGAGAGTAAGTCCGTGGCTAAGAAGGTGGCTATGCCCATCCGTCACTGGTTCTATGCTGCCGCCTGTGTGGCTGCATTGCTTGTTACGGCTTTCTCCTTCCATTTCCACAACACTACCGACAACCAGCAGCAGGTCGCATTCTCTGAGACCTATATTGATGAGGCTGCCGACTATGCTATGCTTGACAATACGGATATCTACCAGTTGTTAGCAGAAGAGTAAGAAAACTAAAAAAGTAACGACATGAAAAAGCTTATAACTCTCAGCCTGTTGCTGATGATGACTATCATGATGAGCGCTCAAGACAAGCGCTTCTCTCCGGAGAAGTTTGAGGCAGACCTGAAAGATTTCATCATGAAAGAAGCCTCGCTGACTCCGCAGGAGGCCGATAAGTTGTTCCCTGTATTTCGTGAGATGCGTGAGAAGCAGCGTGGCATCTATGACAAGATGCGCAAGCTGAGTATGAACAAACCCTCTGGCGATGATGCCTGTAAGCAGGTTATCCTGGAGTATGACAAGCTAAACCTTGAGTTGGGTGAACTGGATGCCACCTATCATAAAAAGATGATGAAGGTGATAGCACCTTCGAAGGTCTATGAGGTCATGAAGGCTGAGAAGCGCTTCCATCGCCAGATGATGAAAGGCTGGCAAAGGAGGGGCAGACAGCGCTAAGACCACAACGCTCGCAATGAGGACGGCGCGCCGTACAGACATAGCGGCCGTGCAGCAATAACCAATGATGTGCCCGTGGAATATCTTCCACGGGTATATTTTTTACCAGCTCCTGTTCTACCTTCAAGGGATTGTCGGCCTTGGCAGCGACCAGCCCCAGACGATGACTCACACGGAATACGTGGGTGTCGACAGCCATGGTCGACTTGCCAAAGGCTACCGACTGGATGACGTTGGCCGTCTTGCGACCTACGCCGGGCAGGTCCAGCAGTTGGTTCATGTCGGCAGGCACTTCTCCGCCGTGGCGCTCCACCAGCATGCGTGCCATCTTCACCAAATGTTCTGCTTTGGCATTGGGGTACGACACACTCTTGATATACTCCAGCACCTCGTCGACTTCTGCTTTCGCCATCGCCTTGGCATCCGGATACTGGCGAAACAGTTCGGGAGTTACCTGATTGATGCGCTTGTCCGTACACTGTGCGCTGAGCACAACGGCCACCAGCAGTTGGAAGATGCTGCCAAACTCCAGTTCTGTATCTGCCTCAGGCATCTCCTGGCGGAAGTAGCTGAGCACAGCCTCGTATCGTTGTTTCTTCGTCATCGTAGTATTTTTTCTGTTTTTTGTTTCTATTTTAAAAAGTATTTACTATCTTTGCAACATCAGTTGTTAACTAATTATTATAAAGCTTATGAAAAATACTCCTACTCCCCACATTGGGGCTCAGTATGGCGACATTGCCGAGACTGTTATCATGGCGGGCGACCCGCTGCGTGTGAAACTCATGGCCGAGAAGTATCTGGAGAATCCCGTTTGCTTCAACCAGGTGCGCGGCATGCTGGGCTATACGGGTACCTATCAGGGCAAGCGCGTCAGCGTGATGGGTCACGGCATGGGTATGGCCTCTATCGGTATCTATACCTATGAGCTCTACAACTTCTATGGTGTGAAGACCATCATCCGTGTGGGCTCTGCCGGTTCTATCAATAACGACCTGCATATTGGCGACCTTGCCATTGCTATGGGTTGCTGTACCAACAGCAATTTCGGTGCTCAGTTTGAACTGCCCGGAACCTTTGCGCCTATCGCCGACTTCGAACTGCTGCGTGCTGCTGTCGAGTCGTGCGAGAAGTTCGGCTACCACTACAAGGTGGGCAACGTGGTGTCTTCCGACACGTTCTACAGCGACAACCCCCACACCGACAAGTGGATTAACATGGGAGTGCTGGCCGTGGAGATGGAGATTGCAGCGCTCTATATGAATGCGGCCCGTTCGGGCAATCGTGCCCTGGGTCTGCTGACCATCTCTGACCATATCCTGACAGGCGAGGCTACGACTGCCGAGGAGCGCCAGAACAGCTTTACTCACATGATGGATGTCGCCTTCTCGCTGGTATAAATAATATAAGGTATAAATGATGTGGTCTATCGCCTCTTTACAGGGGCAGATAGACCACATATTTTTCTTTGAACCACTCTTCCTCGAACCACTGGGTCAGCTCCATCGAGTCTGTAATGTGGCGGAAGGGTTGCAGTTCAGCCTGAAGGTCGCCACCTTTCAGACATAGTATACCATTGGGCAGTGCGTTATGCTGCTCTTTGGCTATGTTCTTTTTCACGATTTTCGCCAAGTCGGGTAGGGGCATTACAGCACGACTGACGACGAAGTCGTACTTGCCTTTCTCCTCCTCGCCACGCAGATGCTCAGGGTGGCAGTTGGTCAGTCCGATGGCGTTGCACACCTCCTGGGCTACACGAATCTTCTTGCCCGTGCCGTCGATGAGTTTGAAGTCGCACTCGGGGAAGAGGATGGCCAGGGGAATGCCTGGGAAACCGCCACCCGTGCCGAAGTCCAGTATCTTGGTGCCATCCTTGAAGGGCAGCATCTTGGCAATGGCCAGCGAGTGCAGCACGTGGTGCTCGTAGAGGTTGTCGATGTCCTTGCGCGAGATGACGTTAATCTTCGAGTTCCAGTCACGATACAAAGCGTCGAGGGCAGCAAACTGCTGTTGCTGCCTCTCGCTAAGATGGGGGAAATATTTCTGTATGATCTCCATTTGCCTTAATTCTGCATTATGAATTATGCATTAAGCATTATGCATTAATACTACCCGTTCATGCTGAGCAGGAACTCCTCATTGGAGTGTGTCTGGATGAGACGGTCGTGTACCGTATTCATAGCCTCGATGGGGTTCATCTCGGCAATATACTTACGCATAATCCACATGCGGTTCAGTGTGGTCTGATCCTGCAGCAGATCGTCGCGACGAGTAGACGACTGTACCAGGTTGACAGCCGGGAAGATGCGCTTGTTAGCCAGCATGCGGTCGAGCTGCAACTCAGAGTTACCAGTACCCTTGAACTCCTCGAAGATAACCTCGTCCATCTTACTGCCAGTGTCTGTCAGTGCTGTGGCGATGATAGTCAGTGAACCGCCACCCTCAATATTACGGGCAGCACCGAAGAAGCGCTTGGGCTTCTGCAGGGCGTTGGCATCGACACCACCCGTGAGCACCTTACCAGAAGCAGGGCTGACGGTGTTGTAGGCACGAGCCAAACGGGTGATAGAGTCGAGGAAGATAACCACGTCGTGTCCACACTCTACCATGCGCTTGGCCTTCTCCAGCACGATGCCGGCAATCTTCACGTGGCGGTCGGCGGGCTCGTCGAAGGTAGAGGCTATCACCTCTGCATTGACGGTACGGGCCATGTCTGTCACCTCCTCAGGGCGCTCGTCGATGAGCAGCATCATGATGTATGCCTCGGGATGGTTGGCGGCGATGGCGTTGGCAATGTCCTTCATCAGGATGGTCTTACCAGTCTTGGGCTGAGCGACGATGAGGGCACGCTGTCCTTTACCGATAGGAGCAAAGAGGTCGACGATGCGTACTGAGGGGTTCGTGGTGGCGGGGTCGCCGCAGAGGGTGAACTTCTCTTCAGGGAACAGTGGCGTCAGGTGTTCGAAGGCTACGCGGTCGCGCACCTCGTGGGGCTGACGGCCATTGATGGTCTTCACCGTGCTGAGTGCAAAGTATTTCTCGTTGTCGTGGGGTGGACGTACGGTACACTCTACGACGTCGCCCGTCTTCAGGAAATATTTCTTGATCTGCTGGGGCGATACGTAGATGTCGTCGGGTGACGACAGGTAGTTGTAGTCGCTGGAGCGCAGGAATCCATAGCCGTCCTGCAGCAGTTCCAGCACACCATTGCCGCTGATGAGGTCGTCAAAGTCGAAGTGCTCGTTAGCCTTACGGTTGGCAGCGGGCATGGGGGCAACCATCATATCCTGAGCCATAGGCTGTGTCATCGGACGGTCAAAGATGTCGAGTGAAGGAATGGCAGCCTGGTCCTCGATGGGCAGGTCTACTACGGGAATGAAGTCGGTGCCGTCGCCAGGGTCGCCTTCCCAGACGTCGTCTGTGCTGGCGGGATTCTCATAGGCTCCTTCGCCACCCTCAGCAGCTACTGATGAAGCATTGTTCTGCGACATCTTCTCCTGCAGCTGACTGATGATGTTCTCTTCGATGGGCTCTCCTGAGTCTTCTGCTGCAGCAGCTTCCGGAATGATGTCTGCCGCTGTCTCAGCATTGGCAGTCTGTTCTTCGGCAGCCTTGGCAGCAGCCATCTCTTCGAGCTCCTTCTTTGACTTACGGCCACGCTTCTTGGGAGCAGGCTTTTCCTCTGCGGGAGCCTGCTCAGCCACGGGAGCCTCTGCGGCTTCCTGTTCTGCAGCGGCGGCTTGCTCGGCAGCCTCCTGTTCAGCAAACAGACTATCGATAGTGGGCTTCTTCTCGGCCTTTTTCTTCTTGGGTTTGGCATCCAGGTTCTCGCCGTCGGTACCATTGACGGTGTACACCTTGTCTGTGTCTTTCTTGGCTATGCGTGTGCGTTTGCGCTTGTTGGTGGGTATGCCTGCGGCAGAGTTCTCTGCGGCCTTGTCCAGAATGGCGTAGATGACGCTTTCCAGCTCGTCATTCTGCGATACCTTGACACCCAACTCGCTGGCTATCTCCATGAGTTCGGGGATAGAAAGTTGTTCTAATTCTTCTTTCGTGTACATATAAGTATACAGTAAATCGTTATTAAAAATTCGATTGATGTGGAAAATGAAAACTTTTGGAAAGAATACTTCGCGGACGGAAGCATGTTTTCTTGAATTCGACTGCAAAGGTACACATTATTTCTGAAACTGCCAACTTTTTAACCTTATTTTTAATATGTATAGGCAATATCGTTATTTCACCGCTGGTTCCAGCTGGATGCCTTCATAGAGGGCCTGGTAGCCCTCACGACTCTCTGGCAACAGGTGGATGCGGTAATTGCGGATGTTCTTCTGTAGGTCGAACTCCTCCGCACGGTCCACCTTGTCGCTCTCTATCTCCAGTTTCAACAGTCCGATGCCGTCCAGGCGCACGCGGTGCCCGTCCTGCAGATGGCGCACCAGCAGTTCCGACAGTTCTGCCAGCACGGCTTCTACGTCACTCTTCTTCAGCGAACAGTTGTCTTGTATCTCTCGGCACAGGCGTGCTGTGTCAACAGTTTGGTAGTGTACGGCTACGGCCTTGTAGCGTCCGTAGTTCTTGAGGTTGGGTTCATTGATATCTTTTGTAAAGTAGAAAATTTTGAGTTAGAGACTGTCAGACTGACAAAACGCCGATGGTGAGGGCGTTTGCAGTCTTTTTAGAGACTGTCAAGACTGACAAGAGACTGACACGTAGTAGCGTCTTCTGTCTTTGCCTTTTCCACGCTTGTAGCCTTCTTTGCGCAGGTAGGTTCCCAGCTCGACGGAATTCGAGTGGTTCACCAGGTTGATGTGCCATTTGTCGCGTATGTAGGTTATTATCTCAGAAGGCATCATCAACAGTGTCTCGCTGCCAGCAACGGGTTTGCAGAAGTGGTCGCAGAAGATGCTGACCACATCAGGCATCTCGTAGTACTCGGCGCCCATCTCTACTATCAGTCGTTCGCGCTCGCCATCGAAGTAGCTGTCTTCTCCACGACGAATCTCTGCCAGCGCCTGGGCATACAACCGCTGATAGTCGATGGCTTTGTCGCCCTCTGTCGAGGTGTCTATCACGCCTGTCACCTCGACCACCATATAGCGGCGTGAACCCGTCTCGTCCTTCAGGGGTGTCAGCGAGTTGGTGGTGGCTACGAACGCTGCATAGCGTTGCAACTGCTCGTAGGTGGTCTCGTACATCTTGCGTTCCTTCACGTCTGCGCGCTGTATGAGGTGCTTCAGATAGGCTGTCTGCGACTTGGAAATCTGGTCGAACTCATCGATGTTGATGAGCAGGAAACGGCTCAGCGCGTGCAGGGCTTCCTTCTTGTTGGCGAAGTCGATACGGTCAATATAGAACTGTCTCAACTCCTCTGGCAGTAGCATGCGCATGAAGGTTGACTTGTGCGTTCCTTGTGCGCCGGTAAACATCATAACCATCTGTGCACCATACATTTGTCCGGCTCCGCTCGTCCATTGGCTCACCATTGAACGCATCCATACTTTGAAGTTGTCACGCCAGTTGGGTAGGAGCGTGGGCACGCGGTCGGCCATCTCGCCAAGGCGGTCGCGTCCGTCCCATTCGGGCAGGTTGTCCAGCCATTCGCGCACGGGGTCGTAGTCGCTCACCTGACTGCTTCCTATCAGTCGGTCCATGTCTCGCGCCCACACCTTGATGCCCTCGTCGATGGCTGCATTGTTGATGTCGTTGCGAGCCTCTTGGGTCAGGGGTCGCCAACTCAGTATGTAGCGTCCTTTCTCTTGATACTCCACTTCGCCTGTCACCACATTTCTGCGAAATACATAGCGGCGCTGGAGAAACTCCTTCATCAGTTGCTGGTGCATCAGCGAGGGTTCCAGCGGATTGTGCAGGCCATAGCGATGCTTCTGGTAGGCATTCTCCATGGTCGATCTTATCAGCGGTTCCTTGTCCCAGTAGTTGCCCACGTTCAGCAGGCACTTCGTGGCTACTTCCTGGTCGATGCCTGCCTTGTGGCATGCGGCGGCAACAGCCAGCAGATACGCGTCGATGGACTGCCGACGTCCAAAGGCCAGCTGTCTGCAGACGGCATTGAACTTGACGATGTCCATCTCCAACTGCGTATAGCCTGGCAGCACGCCTTTCTCCAACGGGTGCTCCTTGGGGGCGCTCATAATGCTGGCAGTCTGCTCCGTCAACTCTTCTGTGGGCTGGTCCATCTTGACTGCCACCACCTGCTCGTTCCATATTGCCTTGTCGTCACTCGACACATAGAACTGCTGGTCCTGCGCTGCGTCGTCCTCCTCCGCCTTGATGCCTGTCGACGCCAGTACAAAGTCGGCAGCACGGCGGAAGGCGTATTGCTGAAACAGTCGCACATCCTTTTTCTTGACGGGTAGGGTGCCGTCGCTCAGCTCATAGCTCATCAGCACCATCAGGTGGCGTCCGTCGCAACTCTGAAAGGCCATCAGCAGTTGCGGAAAAAGCTGTACTCTGCTGCGCAACTGCTCCAGTTGCTGCTGACTGCTTGTCGGCAGCGACAGTACGACCATTCCTGGAACCGTCTGGACGGAGGGTATGTTGTTGATAGCGTCCGTCTCTGCCAGTTCACGCTCAGAGGTGTCGCCTATCAACTCTTCACGCAGCGAAGTTACTTGTTTTTCGTACTTCTTACTGCTGATTATTGCATAAATATCCGCAATATCGAGTGTTTTCTCCTTCAGTTGACCGCGATAAATGTACCTAAAGAGTACCTTTTGCTTTGATTTTTCATTGGTTTGGGTCTTTTTCATGTTCTTTTCTTTGACTTTAATATTGTTGATAATCAGTTTCTTACGTTATACAGCTGTCACTCTCCGCTATCAGCTGTTCTTGCATGAAATTCTCTAGAGAATTTTCTGCATATCAGCTGTATTCGACATAAATTCTCTAGAGAATTTGTCATTTCTACAGCTAAAACGAGTCCGAATCATGTCAGTCTCTTGTCAGTCTTGTCAGTCTCCAAAAAGACTGCAATCCCTTTGTCCATCGGCATTTTGTCAGTCTGACAGTCTCAAACTCATTTTTCAACTACAAAGTTACAAATTTTTTTGTAAATATGCAAGTCTTTCCTCACTTTTGTTACGCAAAAATAGATAGGTTAGAAAAAAAAATAAGTTCCTTTTGTCTTTCGTTTCAAATTATTTTTGTAACTTTGCATTCAAGTACTGCCGATGGCTGTAGACAGCCCGTGGTCCCTGAGTGCAGGGTGGCGGTATGATTTTGGTTGGAAATATTAACAAGCGTTTGCTGTTATTCGGAATTGCTCTGAAATGTAGGAAGTTTCAAAAATCAAACCGAATGAATAAGTCGCAAGCGCTCATGCGAAATGCATGGGCGTGACTTATCCGGTTTGGTGGGTATCCTACAACCTCAGAGCATGGGTGAGAATATCGTCCATGCTTTTTGTTGTAGTTGCCTGCCTCCGAAGATAAGCAATACGCATAATGCATAGCGTATGGCCAATAAAAACCTGAAGTAACTTCTTCAAGTACTTTGCCTTGCGATTTAACCAGCTGGGCTTGAAGAAGCTGATTTGCACGTGTTATAACGGTTCACCTGTACAAGGCAATGAATTGATGATTGACTTTGGCGATTTTACTGATGAGCCAAAGAAGATTGCTTATAAGGTTGAGATTACGGAAGTCAAAGACCTTAATGGAGATGGGGCTGTTGACCTTTCAGATGTTCAATACCTATTGAAAAATGATAAGAATGTCTGTTCTATTCTAAGAACTGGCGACTTCAGAGACCCAGAATGCATTGCATTATTGAAACAAGCAGATATCGTAGTTACTAATCCTCCGTTCTCTTTATTTAGAGAATATATAGGACAGTTAATGAAGTACGAAAAGAAATTCTTGATCGTAGGACATCAAAACTCCATTACCTATAGAGAAGTTTTCCCCCTTATTAAAGAGAATAAAGTATGGCTGGGATATGGATTTAAAGGTGGAGCAGCACATTTCTACTCTCCTTATGAAGATACAGCAACTGCTGGTGACCACAAAAAAGATATGATTCGCGTATCAGGTGTGAATTGGTTTACTAATCTTGAAATACCTAAGCGAAACGAGGATTTGGATTTAGTTTGTCATTATTCTCCAAATGAATATCCTACTTATCACAATTACGATGCAATAAATGTAAACAAAACTTCGGATATTCCATATGACTATGAAGGCATTATAGGAGTTCCTATTACATTCTTGGATAAATATAACCCAGAGCAATTTGAAATAATCTGGCGTGGTGGAGACATCGAATGGGCAGAGAAAGAATGTTCTTTCTATACACCTCCTTCAAAAGAAGATGCAGATAAATTTAAGAAACAAGATAAAACGTGGAGAATACAGAATCCATATCTTATAGATGGACAAGGTAATGCAAAAGTCGTTTATCAAAGAATCTTCATCCGTAACAAAAACCTCAAAAGCTATGATGACAATTAGACAAATAGAAGTAACCGTTGGAGATATTACCAAGGGCTATGTAAATAATGACGAGCAAGGCGTTCGTGGCTATGACGGACTGCTGGATATTCGCCCACCATATCAGCGTGAGTTTATCTATAATGAAAAGGAACAGCAAGCTGTGATACATACGGTATTGCAAGGCTATCCGCTGAACGTGATGTACTGGGTAAAACGTAGTGAGGATGCAGAATGTCCCTACGAGGTGATGGATGGGCAGCAGCGTACACTTTCGCTCTGCGAATATGTAGATGGTAAGTTCTCATATGATTTCAAGAACTTCTTCAATCAGCCTGAGGATATTCAGAAGCGCATCCTTAACTATCCACTGACTATCTATGTCTGCGAGGGTGAAGCGTCAGAAAAACTGGAATGGTTTAAGACCATCAATATAGCAGGAAAACCACTGAATGACCAGGAGATAAACAATGCCATCTATGCAGGTCCTTTTGTGAGCGATGCCAAGCGTCACTTCTCGAAGTCGAATAGCGGTGCTGCTCGTCTGGGTAAAGACCTCGTTAATGGTACGCCTATTCGCCAAGACTTCTTGAAGGTTGCCTTAGAGTGGATAGCTGACCACGAGACACGAGGCGGTCATCGTCAGACAGTAGTCGGCTATATGGCAGCCCATCAGCATGATCCCAATGCCAATAACCTGTGGTCGTATTTTCAGACAGTATTGAACTGGGCCATTACAAACTTCGACATGAAGAAGTTTAAGAAGATTATGAAGGGCTTGGATTGGGCTTGGCTCTATGATAAATATGGTTCGGAAACACTAGATACCGCTGCTCTTGCCAAACGTATCTCAGAACTGATGCGTGATAGCGAGATACAAAAACAATCAGGTATCATTCCATTCGTATTGACAGGTGATGAGCGTTATCTCGACCTGCGTGCTTTCCCTGAAGACATCAAACTGGCAGTATGGGAGAAGCAAAAGCACATCTGCCCACTCTGCGGTAAAGAGTTTGACTTTGAATTCATGGAAGGCGACCACATCACTCCTTGGCGAGAAGGCGGTAGAACGGTGGCAGAGAACTGCCAGATGCTGTGTCGTGAGTGTAACAGAAGAAAGGGAGCTAAGTAAGAAATAACACTTTGGGAAAATAAAAAGGCTGGGAATATTTGGCGAATTGGAAATAATAATGTACTTTTACGGCCGTAATTTTATAACCTAATGATATTATTATGAAAATAGACCTAAGACCACATTATGCTTTTGCTTACTCTGTAGAAAGCATGACATTCGGAAGTAAGAGCTTGCTATATTATAGTAGGAAAGAGAAAGCGTTGCACTATAAGTACAAGGCGTCACTAATTGATTTCCTGGATAATGGCAAGAAGGAGATGGAGTTCTCAGCGTCTATATCCGATGATGATGCTAAAGCACTTGAAAGTCTCTTTGCCTTAATGGTTGATGTCTTTAATGCTTACAAAGGGGAACCTTGGCATGTCTTGGATGGTTATGAGTGTGTAGTCATTTGCGGCAAGCGTCGTATCCGTTTTGATGGACCATATTTTGAATCTCCTTTTGAGATATTCAACGAGATAGCCAATAACTTGCTGAGTATTGAGAATTGGAATCAAGCTCAGTTTGAAAAAATGATGCGACAGGTTCCCGAGATAGTAGCGAATCTTGAAAAATACATCGAAGAAAACCGTTAATGCTCTAAACAAAGAAGAATGAGCGAGTTAGATGATAATGAATTCTTCTCTGGTATTACAGAGGACTATTCGAATTACAGGTGGTATAAGGGTGAGAATGTGAATCCCTATCAAGGAGATATTGAAAGACCACTTGCCGCTGCTTTCTGGGAATACGAGAAAGAGTTCCATATGAGGTATTTGGACAAGGCTGATATGAGCATCAGTTTAGCAGAAGCATACAGTCAGTGGAAAGCTGGGTTTATTGAAGAATACCTGCCTGGGAAGTCGAACCCTTATGGTGATAATACGGATTGGCAGCAAGTATTTGAGAATGGGAAGCGATAATTTTAGTGCACCCCAAAATATTCTATAAACAATGAGATATAACGGGCAGATACAAGCATTAGCAGACCAGTGTGCCAGAGAAGATGACCTTTATTGTTTTGCTGCGTATATTGGTAGATGCCAAGATTTTTACGTCTTGCATGGAGATATCTTTGTATTTCAGCCAATGTATGAAGACAATATTCCTCGAGACGATGGATTTCCTCAATACATTACTGTGTTGGACGGTGAGGCAGATTTGCACTGTGACAGTTATACATTAGAGTTATACAACAACCCAATAAAGCGATATAATTATGCCAAAGGAAGGCAGATATTCAAAAACTATGAGCGTAGGGTGGTGGAGAGAGATTTTGCTTCTGCCGAAGAACGTGAATCTGTTGTTTCAATAGTAGATTATTACAAAAGTCCTTTATGCGATAAGGCTGCACTCTACGCTTATCTTGCTGCTGCCGAAAGACTCAACATGAAACTTGAATTGTTTGTTGATGAGGTTAATTCCATACGAATTTACCATAATGGCGTTGATGAACAAGAGTTGTTTTTTAGATTGGTGAAGTGATGAAAAAGAAGAGAAGGTTTTTCCTTGATTTTTGGCCGTATGTATGTTGGGATGATATACTGCTATTCTGGGGTTCCATAGTGATTACTATTGTCATCACTATTATGGGTGGGTGGCCAGCCTTCTTTGCAGGATTGTTGGTGGTTCTTCCTCTATTCGGACACATCACATATTATAATAGGAAATCCAAGGATTTCTTCGAACAAGAGAATCATAATAGCTGATACAGACACGGGAATAGCTAAGTATATGACAGGTACCTGGTACCTGTCATATTATGGCATGTTCCTTGTCTTTTAACTGTTTTTCTCTGCCTTTTCTTTGCCTGGTAATAGATTATTATGTAATTTTGTGCCAGCAAAAAGAGCGAAGGCTGTATATGGTGGAACTGGGACAATGGCGATGGCAGGAGCCGTAGTGAATGCGTGGCTTTGAACGGGATAGCTGAAGAAATCTGCAAGAATTTAGATGCTCAGGAAAAATAATTCAGGGAGACTGTGCTGAACTAGTCTATTTTTTTGTACCTTTGCAGCGGAAAATGCCGCGAGAGTATGATGCGGTAAGATATAAAATTATATGAAAATGAAAAAATT
>CADBWR010000006.1 GCA_902798425.1 uncultured Bacteroidales bacterium | reverse complement strand
AGCCAGCAGGTCGGTCGTGGTGGTCATGCGCAGGATGTCGGCATCGGGAGCCATGCTGGTGACGGCGATGTCCTGGATGCTGCCGATGATGACGGCCACGCTCTTGCCTTTTAGCGCCTTGAAGACGGGAGGCACCTCTGCCGACGAAATGCCAGACCTGTTGGCAGGAGCATCGCCTCCGTCCATCGTGGGCATATAGCCCGCCAGGCCTAACAGTGTCAGCACCACTGCCGCAACCGTAGCCTTCATACGTTGCCGCTGCACTAGTGACTGGAGCAGCATTCCGATGAGCCATGCCACGACGAAGTAGATGATTGCCGTCACGATGAGGGGGAAGAAGGCGTCGAACGTGCGCGAGCGTATCAGGTCGGAGGCTCGCGTCATGTCGGCCACGGCGATGTAGCCCACGATGCTCGTGCCCTTCAGCAGACTGACGATCTCGCCCTGATAGACGGGCATCACCGCACGGACCACCTGTGGCAGCACAATTTTCAGGAACGTCTGTCTCGGGGTGAAGCCCAAGGCCAGTCCTGCCTCCGTCTGTCCGCGGTCGATGCCCTGGATGGTGGTCCGCAGCATCTCGCTGATGTATGCCGCCGTATTCATGGCGAAGGTGACGATGGCCACCACGATGCCGGTAGCATCCACTGGCGCCATCACCACGTAGTACATCAGCATGAGCAGCACCAGCACCGGCGTGCCCCGCATCAGGTCGATATACACCCGTGCCACTTCCTGCAGCCACTTCCAGCGGCTCATGCGCATCCAGCACACCAGTCCACCTAAGAGCGTACCCAGCACGGCGGCACATAATGTGATAAGCAGCGTCACCTGCAGACCGTCGAGAATCATCCTGTAGCGATCCTCCACAATCAGGTTGTTGCTGAAGCTCTCAGTCACATTGCTAAACATATCCATAACGCTTTTCAACTTTTTTATTTTGTCATTCTACTTTCGGATTGTCACCGTTGTCCGAAGTACATGTCGTGAATACGCTTGCGCCGCATACGAGGGTGGCGGCCATCACCCAATTCATCATCTTTTTCACTGTCTCTTAATTTAAGTTGAATATTATGAAATGTATTGTTATTGCCGATTACTCGTTACTCTTACACTCGCCGATGAAGACACGGAAGATAGGCATAGCTGCGTCGTAGGTCATGAACAGCGAAGCATTGGCGTTGTTCAGGCCCTTGCCGATGTGCTTCACGATGGTCAACAACAGCTTTCTGAGTAAATTCTTCTTCAAAAGCGTTTTGTTTTAGGTATGTTATGGCGCAAAGATAGTATTTTTATGCTTACCTTCCAAATAAAACAAATACTATTAATCGGAACGTACAAATAACTTCTACAAAAAACAAGCGTTGTAGCTGAGGTGCTACAGCGCTTGAAACAGGTGACAGGTATCTGTTTCGCTATGATGATTTTATAGTCGTCAGTATCTTTTTTCAGTAACTTTTACTTGTTATTTCAGAATTTATATCTATCTTTGCACTCAAATAGAGATTGATTGCTTATGACACAGATTGTTCTTAACATCGAAATAAGTCCTTCGGGCGATTCTTTCTTTGCCGACTCTCGTAATGTGAAAGCTGTTGAGGAAGATATAGCTAAGGCTCATCAGCCTGGAGCCAAATTCACGCGTCTTGAAAGCAAAGAAGACATTACCGAATTTATCAATTCGCTGTAGGGTCGTATCAACAAACAGTATCGGATGATCTACGAGATCCACGATGCCGAAGTCTTTGTTGCTGTTATTTCCTTGCGTTCTCATTACGGCCAGAAGTGAAACAGGTGACAGGTACCTGGTTCGCTTGAACATCGTCCGCAGCACCTACCAACCGCGCAGGTGCTGCGGATTTCTGTTGATAGCAAAGAAAAACGAAGAAAAATGCTGTCATAAGTGCCAATGGTACAAGGTCTACTAACACTTTGAACTTGTGGGGTATGCATATAAAAAAGTCTTTAAGGCTGCTGGCCTTAAAGACTTTTTATCACTCTGTGCTCGCTTACTCGCGAACTTGAAACTATGTTTCGAATTCGCTCACGCTCGACAGACTGAATCAATTCACTCTGTGCTCGCTTACTCGCGAACTTCCCAGATGTCGTTGGTCTCCAGCAACTCCTCGAAGTTGTGGTACTTCTTCTGAGCGCTGACCTCAGCGAGTTGAGCGTGTACGGCATCGTTGTAGGTAGGAGCCTCCACGTCGCGGATGACACCCAACGCTACGGGGAAACCGTCGCCATTGCCCATGAGGGCGAGCTTCAGCTGCAGGGTGTTGTCCTCGCAGTGAGCATCGTGAACGAGTACGTCGTCGATGGTGTAGCCGTCCTTGCCGATCTCTACCACCTTCAGACCGAAGCCCTGCTGGACGAGTCCGAACTCGTTGTTCTCACCGAAGACGAGCTTCTCGCCGTGCTTGACGTAGATGGCGTTCTTCTTACGGCCTTCCTTGTTATAGACGGCCTCGTGGCAGCCGTCGTTGAAGATGACGCAGTTCTGCAGTACCTCCGTGACGCTGGCACCCTTGTGCTCGTAGGCAGCCTTCAGCACCTCGACAGTACCCTGGGCATCGGTAGCCACACAGCGGGCGAAGAAGTGGCCGCGGGCACCAAAGCAGAGCTCGGCAGGACGGAACGGATCCTCGACAGTGCCGTAGGGGCTCGACTTAGAGACGAAGCCACGGGGTGAGGTGGGGGAGTACTGACCCTTTGTCAAACCGTAGATGCGGTTGTTCAGAAGAATCATGTTCAGGTCGATGTTACGACGGTTGGCATGGATGAAGTGGTTACCACCGATAGCTAATCCGTCACCGTCACCCGACACCTGCCATACGGTGAGGTTGGGGTTAGCCACCTTGGCCCCAGTGGCGATGGCGGCAGCACGACCGTGGATGGTGTTCATGCCGTAGGTTGCCATGTAGTGGGGCAGACGGCTGGAACAGCCGATACCACTGATTACTGCTACGTTTTCGGGGGCTACGCCAATCTCTGCCATAGCCTTATGGAGTGAAGCCAGGAAGAAGTGGTCACCACAACCAGGGCACCAACGAGGCTGGCCTTTCTTGAAATCACTTGCACTGTAATTACTCATAACTTCTTATTTTTTTACCACAGATTATTTTTAACCACGAATTACGCGAATTATACGAATTTTATTTTTTTATTAAATATCGTTCAAATTTGAGAGAAGTTTCACCGAAGTTGATAAGCAAAGCAATATCGGAATTTGCAACTTTTCCGTAATTGAGGGCTTGTGCTCGATGAATATCGTCTAGTTCTTGAACAGCTTTTAGTTCAACAATGATTTTGCTGTAGCAAATAAAATCTGGTTTAAATGTTGTAGCTAGTTCTTTACCATTATATACGGCATGGAGTTCTGCCTCTCTCTCAAAAGGAATATTCTGATTTTTCAATTCTATCTCTAAAGCATCTTGATATACCTTTTCAGTAAAGCCACATCCGAAATACCGATGTACAGCCATTGCCGCACCGACTATCTTGTGCACCTCATCTCGAAAAAGTAAATCGTCTCTATGCATAGTAGAATAATTCGTTTAATTCGTTTAATTCGTGGTTAAAAGTTAATCCGTTATTATTTACTTGTTAATTATCTCGTTGAATGCGTTGACTAACTCCTCTACTACGAAGGGCTGACCCTTGACTTGATTGAACTGGTAGGGTACGAAGCCGTCGACCTTCATGCGCAGGTAGGCAGCGAGCTGACCCATGTTCTGTTCGGCCACTACCACCTTATTATATTTGGAGAGCACGGCAGCCGTGTTCTTAGGCAGCGGGTTTAGGTATTTGAACTGAGCCAGGGCAACCTTCTTGCCGGCAGCGCGGAGCTCGTCCATGGCAGCGTGCAGATGGCCGTAGGTAGAGCCGAAGCCCACGATGAGCAGGTCGGCGTCGTTGACGTCACCCTCAACTTCGAGGTCGGGAACCTGGATATTGTCAATCTTCTGCTGGCGCAGACGTGTCATCAAGTCGTGATTCTCAGGATTGGTAGAGATAGCACCCGTGTTAGAGTCCTTCTCCAGTCCACCGAGGATGTGCGTGAAGCCCTCACGACCAGGCACTGCCCAGTAGCGGGTGCCGTTCTCAGCACGCATATAGGGTGTCCACTTGCCCTTCAGCTCCTCAGGAACGTAAGGAGGATTGATGGCGTCAAGGTTAGCCATCTGGGGCAGTTTGAAAGCACCCGAACCATTAGCGATATAAGCATCGGTGAGCAGTACGACAGGTGTCATGTGCTCCAGCGCTATCTTGGCAGCTTGGTAAGCTGCGTCGAAGCAGTCGGCAGGACTGGTGGCAGCCATCACTGGCATGGGACTCTCACCATTACGGCCAAACAATGCCTGCAACAGGTCCGTCTGCTCTGACTTGGTAGGCAGACCAGTGGCAGGACCGCCACGCTGTACGTCGAGGACTACCAGAGGCAGCTCCATGATAACCGCCAAGTTCATGGCCTCACTCTTCAGACAGACACCAGGACCAGAGGTAGATGTTACACCCAATGCACCGGCAAACGATGCTCCCAGGGCAGAGGCACAACCCGAGATCTCGTCCTCACACTGAACGGTGATAACACCGCAAGACTTGTGCTTAGAGAGCTCGTGGAGCACGTCGGTAGCAGGAGTGATAGGATAAGAACCCAGGTAGAGGCGCAGGCCAGCCTTCTCGGCAGCAGCGATGAAGCCGTAGGCGGTAGCCTTGTTTCCTGTGATGTCCATATAGCGTCCAGGTACCTTGTTCTTGGTCTCTACGCGATATACGTTGATGGCACTGGAGTGCGTATTGTGTCCGTAGTCCCAACCAGCCTGGATAACCTTGATGTTAGCCTCGGCAATAGCGGGCTTCTTGGCGAATTTCTCTTTCAGGAAATTACCTACGAGGTTCAGGTCGCGGTCGAAGAGCCAGCAGACCAGACCCAAGGCAAACATGTTACGGCACTTCATCATCGCCTTGTTGTCCATGCCAGAGTCTGCCAGACAGTCCTTGACCATCGTGGTCAGCGGGCACTGGATGACGCGATCTGGGTCGATGCCCATCTCGCCCAGATAGTCCTCCGTCTGGAACTGTGCCTTCTCCAGGTCCTTAGGACCAAAGGAGTCGGTGTCGATGATGATTGTTGCGCCCGGCTTGGCATAGCGATACTGTGTCTTCAGGGCTGCAGCGTTCATCGCTACCAGCACGTCGCACTTGTCACCAGGGGTGTAGACCTTGCCAGCACCAATGTGTACCTGGAAACCAGAGACACCCGTCAGCGAACCTTGCGGGGCGCGAATGTCGGCAGGATAGTCGGGGAATGTAGAAATGCCGTTACCAACGGTGGCACTTACCGTAGAGAAGATGTTTCCGGCCAACTGCATACCATCGCCGGAATCACCTGAGAAGCGGACAACAACCTGGTCCAGCTCCTTCACTTCTAATTGTTCAGCCATAATTATATTTTGATAATAACGATACTTTGCAGACCTGTATGAAGGTGTGTGCTAAATTGCCCGCAAAATTATTCATTTTATGCGAATTATCCAAAAAAAATACAAAAAAAGTGTATATTTTCCGCTATCTTTTAGGAAATATACACTTTTCTTGTATTCTTATACAACTTCTATTCTGCCATCTTGCTCAAGTCTAAGCTATTTCCACCATCACCAGCGGCCTCTTCGCTTTCATGACGTTCCTGTTCCTCCTGCTGTTTGCCTTGCAGATAGTGAGCAAGTGCATCGTCTATCTCCTTCAGTTTCTGGTCGTGCAGTTGGTCACGCTTCTCAGTCCATGTCTTGATGAGTTCTTTGACGGCATCGTTAACATTGTCAATGGCATCCTTGCTCTCGCCAGCCATGAGCATGGCAATCTCTGCTTCTGCCTGTGTCTTGGCAGCCTCCATCTGTGCCTTACACTCTTGATATAAAGCGTCAGCTCCCTGCTTCAACACATCGTGGCGGTCATTATCGACAGGAGGCATAGTGACCAGCAGATAGGGTATCTCCACATTTTTGCCGTCTTCCGTTTGTACTTCCAGCGTCTTACGCTCTTGCTTGAATTCCGGGTGCTCATGGGTGATACCCATGCTCACTGCTTCTAAGTCATCATCGTATTTGGGGAATATCTTGAAGGCATACTCTCCATCCTTTGCCACGTTGGCAACATCCTCAAACTTCTTTGTCTCGCCCTCAATGACAATGACGATGGGCAGGAGTGACAACTCATCTGCCTTGATGCAGAGATTGGCATAGCGGTAGTATAGCATGGCAGCATATCCCTCCATGCGACCTTTCAGCTGGTCATATTGACTGATAACACTTCTTTTCATATCTTTTCATTTTTCATTTGCAACTATTCTTTCTCCTCTTCTGGCGTGAGTTTGGCGCTGATACTGCCACCAGCACCGCCACCAGCAGCCACACCGTCGCTGATGTTGGGCGATTTGAACGCCGACTTGGCTTCCACACTGTCGAAAGTACCCTTCGGACCCTTGACGGCACCTTTCAGTTCCAGGTCGCCATAGATGGTGTTGCCATCGCTGCCCAGTCCAGCCTTTCCGTCGGCTAACTGCATGACGGCCTTCTTGTCGCCCTGCTGAGCCTCGAGTGTCTTGTCGGCAAAGAGTCCCAGTTCCTCCGTGACTATCTGGAACTTCTTGCTCTTGACATCCTTCTTCTCTGAACCGAGCATCATCTTGTCGGCGAGCAGCAGCATCTTGCCGTCCTTGGCAACAGCCTTGGTCTTTGCCTTACCGTCGGCAATGTCGTAGTCAACAGTCTCGATACTGACATTCTTTGATCTCACAATGACATCGCCCTCGGCAGTATAGTTGCCCTTGGTAATCTTGCCGTTCTCGTCGCGTTCCACATTGGCAGGCTTGGCAGCAGACACCTCGATGGTCTTTGCTGCCAGACTGATTTTACCGTCAGCAGCCAATCCCTTCTCTGTGTATAACTCGTCCTTCTTTTGGTAGTCCATGGACTCCAGTGTAATCTCTTTGGACATAATAGCCACCTTACCTCCACCGGTGATTTCCGATCCGTCCTCCTTGGGACTGTCGGTGCTGATACCCACATTCTCACTGGTAACATAGAAGGTGCTGTCTTTAATAAGTGTGCCGTCTTCTTTGTTCATGGCGATACCCATGCTTGGCGTCTGGATATTGATGCCGGCACCAGTGTTTGTGCGCAGAACACCATCGCCATCCTTCGTAGAGATGTCGATGCTCTCGGCAGTGAGTGTCAGTGAGGCGCCAGAAGCATCTTTGCGGAACTCATCGCCCGTCTTGATGGCATCTTTTTCTGCCTTCAACGCTTTCTCCTGGCGGCTTACTTCTGCTAGCTGAGAAACCGTGTGGATGAAGTCCTGCGTAGCTTGATAGAGGGCAGGAAGCATGCCTTCCACCTGGTCGCGCAGCTTCTCCATCTCTACCATATTGGCACGAATCAAGTCGTTGTCGCCATTCAGCTTGTCTTCCTTGTCCATCAGTTCCTTCAAGCTGGAGAAGAACTTGTCAATCTCCTTCTTCTGGCCGTCAGAGCGACTTTTTAAGTCTGACTTCTGGTTGCCGAGGGATTTAAGCAGGTCTTCTATGCTCTTCTTCCGATTGTCAGCCGACACGGCGGCTTCTACCTGCAAAGTCTTGTCAGCATGAATGCGGATACCGCTTCCGCCTGCTACTGGTGCAACACTGGAGAAAGCGTCCTTAGCATCGCTGCTCTCAAGGCTGATGGAACGCGCCTGGTTGATGATGGCAGAGTGGGGGTACACAACCTCTTCCACACCATCGACGCCTGGGTCTACAGCGGTTTGTCTGATAACAGATGCTCGCTGATTGATAGAACCCATCTCGCCAGCACCCTCCAGATTGATGGCGTTGCCACGGACAATCACTTTGCTACCGCCATCTTTCAGCATGCCGCTCTTGTCCACATTGCCAATGACAATCTCTGGTGCAGAGATGACGATACGACGTTCGTCGGTGATGTATTGTCCACTGTCAAGACGGTCAAAGATGTCCGACTTCATCTGCTGGACTTCACTCTTCTGCTTATGTATCTCTTCCAGGTCTTTTGAGACACTGCTCTGGAAATTCTCTAAGATCTTTTTCCAGTCGTCAAATATATAGTTTGCCATGCCTTTTTACATTATTAGATGATACCATATCTTGTGACTATCCGTTTATCATGGTTCTGACATGATTCTTCTGATGTTGCTGACCTTGCCATGCACGACGCCGGCATCCTGGAACTCCGTATCTTCCGCTCCATCGGTATTGGCACGGCTAATCTGCTTGCCCAGCACCATGGTGTCTCCACCGTTGGTGAACAGAATCTCACCTCTCTTGGTAGTGCTGAAAGAGTAGCAGTCCTGAGCATCCTTAATGAAGGGCTGGATGCCATTCTGCTTCAGAATCTGGTCAAGACCACCTTGGACAACATCCTTTAAAAGCTCTGTTTTCGTTGGATCTTGCTTAGGAATACCTGGCATTTTCTGTATGCTGTTGACATAGGTGTTCCAGTCTGCCTCAATGTTGTCCTTGAAAGGATTGGGAGCATCTGGTGCTTTTGCACCGACACCCATAACGCCTCCAACAGCTGCTCGCTCGAATCCGAGAGTGTCTACCGCTGTGATAAACATCCGTCTGCGCAACGGTTTGTGCTGTGCCTGAAGTTTCTCTTCAATTTGGTTGGGCTGATATCTGAAGTACTTGAAGTCTTCATCTTGCATGCATTTCTTGAAATAGGCATCAGTATAGAGATTTTCAGCCTTCAAGGCATTCTTGATGTTGTCAGGCAAATTGGCATTGTCTACATAACTGTCTATCTTGATTGTTTTCAGCCTTTTAATCTCCCCTTTAATGGCATCTAATATGAGATTGATTTCTGTCTTCTCTGCTTTTATGCGCTTGATGGCGTACTTAGCGCGTTTCTTTTGAGATGCGTTATCCAAATTGGGAATATTTGCAGTGTAGAAATTGACTTGTTCAGGCTTGATATTCTGCTCTGTAGCATCCTGCAGCATATTTTGGTATCCCATGATGCTATTGTTGTCAGCATCGGGGTTAGACCATATAGCATCAATGATCTCTTGGAGAGTCTTGGTCGGAAGCAAGTCCTTGTTATCCTTCCTAGTTGTATTATCCATAATTATATTGTTAATACCTTCTGCACGGTTTCTACAACTGTTATAAAGGGTCTTCGTGTCGTTGTAAGCAGCTACTGCTATACCTGGAATGGCGTTGAAGACGTTTGTCGTTGCAGTGTCCTTTTGAGCCTGCTCTGAAGACTTTCCGCCTGTTCGCATAATGGCAGCAGCCAGATTAGGATCCTTGTGGCCTGGCTTGATATAGGCATCGACAGGATAGTTCGCCTTTCCTTTTCCGGCCTCAAGAGTGAGGTAGCGGTTAGATTTCACCTGCAACTTGCCTTCAATGGGGCGCATGAATATCTCTGCAGCATGGCGTGCAACGCTCAGGTCGATGAATCCTCCCACTGCAGCGGCCACTTTCTTAGCGACGGTTGCACCTAATGTTGTGACCCAACTGCCCATCTTTGATATGTCTTTGTCATTGTAACTTAGCCAGAAACCGTCTTTCACGTTCTTGCCAGAGGTGAGTGTCAGGTTGTTTCCAGCCTCAATAGTCACGTTCTTACCTTGTATTTTGACATCACCGTTAGGGGCACTGATGGTGATGCCGGTAAAAGCACCCAGTTTGATGTCGCCATAAGGAGACTTGATACTGACATTGCGACCGTCAGTGCTTCCTTTGATGCTATAGATGCCGTACTTGTCGGTCAGCTCGATGCTACCTTCGAAACTATTGCTGCCGTCAAAGTCTAATCCGGGAAGTGTGAAACCTGGCATAAATCCAGTGACGAGTTTCCAACCAGGACTGATATTGGACATGAAAGCAGAGAAGCCGCTGTTCAAGCCGTCAGACATCTTGATAGCCTGTCCGCCTGGGGTGACATGAAGAATGTCATTGATAGCAGCAGCAAACGGCGCCTTCTGTTCCTTCGTGGTGAGGGAACCGATTACATAAGGACGCTCAAGGTTGTTGTCGACAAAGGCAACAATGACTTCTTCATCCTTATAGTGACGATTATAGGAACCTGTTGATTTGTTACCTCCTGGACGTGCGACGTCAAGCCAGGGGGTCTCATCATTATTACCCTGCCAAGGGAATCGTACCCTGACGCGGTTTTGGCGTATAGGGTCGTCCACGCTTTCTTCTACAACCTTGGCACGTTGCGGACCAGAGAGGCGAACATGTCCTGCAGGGTGCAAGGTGGGAAAGAACCCCGTCTTGCACTTGCAAATGGCCTTGATCTGGTAGGTGGTTTTTATCTCTTTGACAATGTTGTTCTTGCTGTCGATAGAGAGTGTCTCGACATTCTTTGTGCTGGCTTCAACGACGATATATTTCTTCTCGCCTAACATCTTCTGGCCTTTAGACTGTATGGTAATGATGTCACCAAGCTTCAGATCCTGATAGCTGGTGTCGAAATTGATGCAGACGGCATCTTTCGCTGCCTGAATCTCATTAGCAACAATCTGCTTGTAGTTATCACTGGTGATACGAGGAGAAATGGTCGAGAACTGGTTAAACTGGTTCTTTGACTTGTCGTATTGCAATGATATTTTGTCGCCATCCTTCAGACCATCGGTGTTGAAATACTTTTGATTGAATTTTTTATTCAATTTATCATTTGCTGTGTCTGCCTGTTCGCGTGCAATAAGCTCGTCAACCGTGGTGTCAACGAGATAGTCGTAAAGGTTCTTGCCACTCGATAGCAAACTGCCAATAACCTTGGTAGCCCATTTGTCTCCTCCATGATCTAAGTCGCTTCCAATCATACCGAGTGTTTGGGCGTATTTGTCTTTTGCAAGGGGATTGTTCAGGATGCGTATGTCGTGTGTCACACCGTCAGCAATGGTTCCTGTGGATTCGGGAGCGGTGCTATCCTCGTTGATGTCGAAGTAAGTAAGCGTATCAAACTGAGTGATATCCTTGCTGTCTTTTTGGGGATAGCCAAAGTTCAGCTTGTTGTCCTCATAATACATAAACTCACCCCAACGGTTGCAGGTGCGTACCAGGAAGTCGTAATAGCTCTCGTTGTATTGTACGAGGTAAGGGAATATCTCCTCTTGTCCGTCCGCTTTCAGCATCTTCCAGTTGCTGTAGTCTACGGCAAGTTCCTTAGTCGAGTCGTAAGGAAGCTTAAACTTTTCTTTGTTTCCCTCAATAATGCCGGCACCCAATTGCTCAGCCACCCATGACTTGCAACCTTTCTCCATGGTGAGCAGCTTGTCAGGACTGAAGATACTCAGTGTGACAAACATGCTGGAAATATGATAGCGTGGCTCTACTCCATGAATGAAGTAGCCATCACATATTGTGCTGTCATTCGTGATAGACCATTCGCCTGTAGGCTTTTTCTCAATATCGCCATACTTCAAGGACACCTTCTTGTTACGGAAGAATGCCTCCAAGAAGATTTTCGATGCTGCCACCCAGGTGGCGCTTGATGTGACACGTAACTGGATGGTTGCAGTAATTTCTCCGGGCATATACATCTTTTTATTATAGCCCAGTTCCTTAATGCTCAGCTCGTACGTGTTCCCACCTAAAGCGATGCTCTGTGTCTTATGGTCCTTAGTCAGGATGATATCAGGATTTGTTCCCTCAATGGTGAGGATTAATGATGTGACCTTTGCCATAGCCTAAAAAGTTATTGGATGAATTCACTTATAATGTTCTTATCGCGTCCAAGATAGGTACTGCTCTTCAGTAGCAGTGTGATGGAGAGCTGCATCTGTTCATCAGTCGCTTCAGCACGCTTACCACCTTGGAACATTTTTTCTTGTGCGTTGCTGTATTTCTCTTTAATACTTACGACATAGCCTTCGCAAATTATACCGTCTTCATAATCCTTCAGGTTGGTATTGGCGTCGAATACCGCATTGAAGACGAACGAGAACGTAAAGTGCTCATTGCTGGCCAGACACTCGTAGTAGGGCTTGGCGTCTAAAAGATTATTCAGGCGGATGCTGAATTCGAGGAGCACAGAGTCTGTGGGACCATATACTTCTCCTTTGTTGTTGCGCTGGCGTGTGCACTCGTAGTTGAATTTCTCTACTGATGCAAAATGCTCTTGTAGCACACTTTTCATTGTCAGGATATTCTCTGGTACGACGATTACCCTGAGCTCGTTAGAATATAATCTTGTCGTTGCCATAGTCTAAATGCGTTTAAATTCAACTTCGTCTATACAGATTTTCTCAGCTTCTATAGCCAGCTTGATGATTCTACGACGGTTGGTAGATGCGTCGTAGTGTTCGCTCAGCCTGAAACAGCGCGCATTCTCAAAATAGATGATGTGCTCAGCGTCGAAGTCGGAGGTCTTTACTGACATAGTGGTAATTACAATACGCCCGTCTTGGAAGTTCTGGGTGTCGTACCACTCATAGAGATCCAGGTCGTCGCGCCCCGGACTTATAATGCTGACTTCCAAGCGCTCACAGCTTGCATTGCCTTCAGGGCAAAACTTGTTGAAGGGCTTCTCATTAACAATGTAGCAATCCGAAATCATGTACTGTTTGAAGTAACGCTTCGAATCGTTGTTTCCGAATTCTATATATGCCGTTAGTGCCATATGTGTATCGTTTTTGGTTCGTAATACGTCGCAAAGTTAGTAAGGGATTTCATTCCAGCCAAGGTTAAGGCCGTGTTTTTTTTCTATCTGTTGCGACTGTTGGTCGTTTTTGCGACAGAAAGCGTTTGTGAAGCCCGATTTTGTCGTGTTGGTTACTTAATAGTTGAATGAAGAACCGCCAAGGAACTCGCGCAGTAGCGATGTCGGTGGTATCTGGTCTTCGGGTATGGGTTTGATGTAGCGCAGGAACTTCAACAGGCGGTAAGCCTCTGCGTGTTCCTCGCAATTCTCAGAGACCTCCTCCAGCAGTGGCTCTGCCTGTTTTTTGATGACGGCCAATTCGAAGAGCATGGCAGAGTTGAACATGACGTCGGCATTCTCCTGGAAGGGGAATATCCAGCGGTTCTCACCCTTGCGCACGCTGGGCCAGCGGTGAATGGTGTCCTTGGCAGACACGCCACGGTACTTATGGTCGCGGATGATGCGGCGCAGCAGACGGTTGTCTGTTGTGGGAATGTAGTTGTGGGAGTCCAGAAGGATAGTGGTCAGTGCTGAGGCATAGATACGGTATATCTGCTCATCGGGAATCTGTGCCGTCAATTCAGGGTTCAGCGCATGGATGCCCTCTACAACGAGTATCTCATTACCTTTCAGTTTCAGCTTCTTGCCACTCCGCTCGCTCTTGCCTTTTTGGAAGTTGTAGCGGGGCAGTTCCACCTCCTCGCCACGGAACAGAGCGTTCATCTGCTCGTTGAGCAAGGGTATGTTCAGCGCATGCAGGTGCTCGAAGTCGTAGTCGCCGTTCTCGTCCAGCGGTGTCTGCTCACGATCCAGGAAGTAGTCGTCCAATGAGATGCCGATAGGTTGTATGCCGTTGACGGCCAACTGTACGGACAGTCGCTTACACGTTGTCGTCTTGCCACTCGATGACGGACCGGCAATGAGCACCATTCTGACACCCTTCCGGTGGGCTATCTCGTCGGCTATCATAGCTATCTTCTTCTCCTGCAGGGCCTCGCTAATCTGTATGAGGCTATTGGTGTGACCATGCTCAATGGCTGCATTCAGGTCGCCCACAGTGCGTACTCTCAGAATTTCCTGCCATTTATGGTGCTCCTGGAATATATCGAACATCTTGTCCTGACGGATGAAAGCACCCAACTTTGCCGGATTGTCGCGAGAGGGTATGCGCAGCAAGATACCATTATAGTAATACTCCAAACCAAACAGGTGTAACTTGCCTGTAGAGGCAAGCAGCGAACCATAGTAATAGTCCTTGTAGCCGTCCAAATCGTAATAGGTGGTGTACAGTCTGCCGGAATACTCCAAAAGCTTGACCTTCGACATGCTTCCTTCCTTGCGGAACATCTCGATGGCCTCCTCCGTGGTGGCTTCATAGCGGTGAACAGAATGGTCGGCGGCAATGATGGCTGTCATACGTTCACGTAATTCAGCAATGTCGTCGGGAGTAATCTCTATCTTGTTCCCTTGCTCGTCCTTCCGCTCTATATCCACGTAGTATCCGTTGCTGATGGGTATGTCAATCATCACACGGCACTGTGGCCACAGGTCGTGGGCTGCTTTGCACAGCACGAAGAAAAGTGTACGGGTATAGGTACGTATTCCGCTGGATGAACGCAAGTCCAGAAACTCGATGGTTTTCTGCTTGTATATGCGGTAGTGCATGCCTTCTACCTTATTGTTAACTTTAGCACTGACGGGGCCGAAGTCCATGGTCAGTCCTGTTTGTTGAAAAACTTCCTCTAATGTGCTGCCAACGGTCACGTCCAAGGTCTGGTTAGTGTTGCGGCAAATGATTTTTACGCTTTGTTCTGACATAGATTTATGTTATTGATGATGCAAAGATAGGAAAAAAAATGCAAACTATTTTTGAAAAAGACTTTTTTTTTGTAAATTTGCAGCGAAATATTTCAAAACGCTTAAATTACAGCTTATGTCCATTTGGGTAATTTTCACGCTTCTGGGCTCCTTGGCACTGCTGATGTATGGTATGAAGTCAATGAGCGAAGCCTTGCAGAAGATGGCTGGTCCCCAGTTACGCCACGTGTTAGGCGCTATGACCACAAACAGATTTACGGGAATGCTTACTGGAATGTTGGTGACGGCTTCTGTGCAGTCGTCTACGGCAACTACGGTGATGACGGTGTCTTTCGTCAATGCCGGCCTGCTGACACTCGCCCAGGCAATCTCTGTTATTATGGGAGCCAATATCGGTACTACGCTGACGGCATGGATTATGTCGGCAGGTATGTCGTTTGATGTTGGCAGTCTGGCCTATCCAGCTTTCCTGGTGGGCATCATTCTTATCTATCAGAAGCGCTACCGTTACATTGGCGATTTCCTTTTCGGTCTGGCCTTCCTGATTTTTGCGTTAGCAACGTTGCGCGCAACAGGTCAGAGCATGCATCTGGGTGAGAATCAGTCCGTTCTCGCTTTCTTCGCATCGTTCGACCCTGACTCGTTCCTGACGACGCTCATCTTCTTGCTGTTGGGTGGCATTCTGACTTTCTGTGTGCAGTCGTCAGCAGCGGTGATGGCTATCACAATGATACTCTGCTCCAGTGGTGCCCTGCCTATCTATCAGGGTATTGCCTTGGTGATGGGTGAGAACATCGGTACCACTGTTACTTCTAACCTGGCAGCAATGTCTGCCAATACGCAGGCTCGTCGAGCAGCCCTGGCTCACATGTTCTTCAATGTCTTCGGTGTCGTCTGGATACTCTTTGTGTTCCGTCCGTTCATCGATATGGTCTGTGGCTGGGTCGGTTACGATGTTGATATGACCACTGAGACTGCTGGCGCTGAGGCCTTTATGGCCAATGCCGCTAAACTGAGTTTCGTGCTGGCAGCCTTCCATACCTCGTTCAATGTGGCCAACACCTTTATCCTGATATGGTTCATTCCGCAGATTGAGCGCTTCGTCTGCTGGGTTATCAAGCCTAAGAAGGTCGACGAGGAAGAGGACTTCCGCCTGCATTTCATTACCGCTGGCTTCATGAAGACCCCCGAGCTCTCTGTCTTGGAGGCACAGAAGGAAATTCAGCAGTTCTCCAACCGTATGCAGCGCATGTTCGGCATGGTTCGTGAGTTGCTCACACTGTCGTCCAGTTCAAACAAGAAGTCCGGTCAGGATGGCGAATTCAATAAGCTGTACACCCGTATCGAGAAGTACGAGGGCATCTCAGACAATATGGAGTTGGAAATTGCTAACTACCTCAACTCCGTCAGTGATGCTCACCTTTCCGACGATACCAAAGCTAAGATTCGTGCCATGTTGCGTGAGGTCTCTGAGCTGGAGTCTATTGGTGACGCCTGCTTCAATATGGCCCGTACCATTTCCCGCAAATATAATACCAAGGAAGACCACTTCGTGGAGAAGCAGTATGATCATCTGCATCAGATGATGGAGCTGACAGACCAGTCACTCTCGCAGATGAACCGTCTGATGGGTGGTCGCAAGGAGGCTTTCGACGTCAATCGCACGTTCAATATCGAGAACGAGATCAACAACTACCGCAATCAGTTGAAGTCGCAGAATATCAACGATGTCAACAACCGCGAATACACTTATGCAGTGGGTACCATCTACATGGATCTCATCAATGAGTGTGAGAAGTTGGGCGACTATGTGGTAAATGTTGTTGAAGCTCGTATGGGTTTACGTCAAAAAGATGCCTAAAAGTTGTGTAGATTAAGAAAAAAACATTAATTTTGCACCCGAAAAATATCAATTCAATTTTTAATATGCGTAGAATCCTATTTTTAACCGCCATGATGTTGACATTTACGTTGACTGTCGTGGCACAGGTAACAACCTCTGCCCTGAGTGGTAAGGTGACCATGCAGGACACCAAAGAAGAGGTTATTGGTGCTACCATTGTTGCTGTCCATGAACCTTCGGGAACCAAGTACACAGCAGTGACCAACGTCAGTGGTCGTTTTGCCATCCAAGGTATGCGTAGCGGTGGCCCTTACACCGTTAGCGTTAGCTACATCGGCTACGAGACCAAGACGTTCCGTCAAATCACCCTTCAGTTGGCTGAGACTTACGAGTTGAATGTATGGCTTTCTGAGGATGCCAATGAACTTACAGAAATTGTTGTTAGCGGTAAGGCTTCCAAGTTTGCAGGTGACAAGACAGGTGCTTCCACCAACATCAGCAATGAGCAGATGATGTCCATGCCAATGATTTCCCGTAGCATTACGGATATCGCTAAACTGTCTCCTTATGCTGGTGGTGGTATGAGCTTTGCCGGTGCAAACGGTAAGATGAGCAATTTCACTGTTGACGGAGCCAACTTCAACAATAACTTTGGTCTGAATGATGCTCTCCCTGGTGGTGGCAGTCCTATCTCACTGGATGCTATTGAAGAAGTTCAGGTAGTTATTGCCCCCTACGATGTTCGTCAGACCAACTTCATTGGTGGTGGCGTCAACGCTGTCACGAAGTCAGGTACCAACACCTTCAAGGGTACAGCCTATACCTATTTCCGTAACGAACACATGCGCGGTAATAAGATTGACGGCGAGGACCTTGGTCCGAGACCTGAAGACCGTAAGAATATTTATGGTTTCACCCTGGGTGGTCCTATCATCAAGAACAAGTTGTTCTTCTTTGCCAACTATGAGTACGAGAAAGTACCAGGAGAGATTATCAAGTATCGTGCCCGTCAGGAAGGTGAGGCTGCCGGTGGTATGGTATCTCGCGTATTGGCCAGCGACATGCAGAAGGTACACGACTACCTGCTCAATAACTACGGCTACGAGGCAGGCTCATGGACCAGTTTCCCTGCTGACCAGAAGAATGAGAAGTTCTTAGCACGCATTGACTGGAACATCACAGACAACCATCACTTGGCAGTACGCTATAACAGTACCAAGGATACCAGCTATTCTGGTGCCAGCCGTTCTACCGGCGACTACCAGTACAAAGGTACTGGCGACTACCGTACAGGCGATAAAGCCATGATTTTTGCCAATTCAATGTACGGCAACGAGAAGTCTGTCAAGTCTGTCTCTGTTGATTTGAACAGCCGCTTTAGCGATGTCGTCAGCAACCAGTTGCTGTTCACCTATTCTTATATAAAGGATCCTACTCGTACTTCTGAGTCTTCCACCTTCCCATTCATTGATATCTCTTATCCGTACGATGCCTCTTCGACATCTCCCGCTATCGAGCCTTATATCAGTGCTGGCTATGAGTTGTTCTCTTGGAAGAACCATGTAGAGAACAAGGTGTACACCCTGACAGATAATCTCACCCTTTACCTGGGGAACCATAAGGTTACTGCAGGATTCAACTTTGAGCACCAGTTTGCCGACAACTCCTACATTCGTGAGGGAACAGGACAGTATCGTTTCCGTAATATCACTGAATTCCTGAGTGGTGCAGCCCCCGAGGCCGTCAACTTCACTTATGGTTTCAACGGCAACGACAGTCCCACTTCAGCAGTGCGCTTCAATCAGTATGGCGTTTATCTGCAGGATGAGTGGAACGTTACCTCCAAGTTCAAGCTGACTTACGGTGTCCGCTTCGACAACTTGGTATTCGATGAGCAGGATATTGCCCGCAACACCGCCATCTACGACTTGAATTACAAGGATGCCAGCGGCAATACAGTCTATGGCTTCGACGGCTATAGAATCGATACTGGCTCATGGCCCAACAACCGTATCCAGATTTCTCCGCGTGTCGGCTTCACATGGGATGTCCTTGGCGACAAGTCCCTGAAGGTACGTGGTGGTACGGGTATATTTACCGGTCGTCTGCCTCTGGTATTCTTCACCAACCAGCCCGGTAATGCCAATATTGACAAGACTACCTATAGCGTAGGCTACAACTACAAGACCGGCAAGTGGGTTGACACCAATGGCCATGATGAAGCTTGGATTCAGAACAAGATGAATGGCTTGGCAGGTAAGTTCCTGGGCGTTAATGATCTGATGCAGCATTTCGAGGTTCCTACCACGAATGAGAAGCATATTGCAGGTTCTAAGATTTCAGGCGTTTACAGCGACTTCAAGATGCCTCAGGTATGGAAGTCAAGCATCGCTGTCGATTATCAGATTCCTGTCTCATTCCCCTTGTCTGTTACCGGTGAGTTCATCTATACCAAGAACATCAATGCCGTGTATATGCGCAATGTCAATATCAAGGATCCTGTGGCAGATGGCTGGCAGCGCTTCAATGGTGCCGACAACCGTTTAATCTACCCCAAGAACTACCAGTACTATTCTGGCAAAAACGCTATCATGCTTGACAATACCTCTAAGGGCTATGGCTATACCGCCAATATCACCGTTAATGCCGAGCCTATCCCTCGTCTGAAGCTGATGGCCGCCTATACCCATACCGAGAGCAAGGAAGTTTCAGGTCTGCCTGGCAGCGACCCCGTATCAGCCTGGCAGGGTGTCCTCTCTGTTGAGGGTGCCAACTTCTGTTCAGCACAGCGTTCTGTCTTCGTTACTCCCGACCAGATCACAGCCTCTATCGGTTACTATCTCCCCATCCGAATCAAGGAGACGACACTGGGTACCCATATCAACCTCTTCTATAAGGGTTACTCTTCTACCGGTACCAGCTTCATGTATTCTAACGATATGAACGGTGATGGTCTGACTAACGACCTGATGTATATTCCTAAGGACGACAGCGAGATTAAGTTCAAGACCGATGAAGACCGCGTCGCCTTCTGGAACTTTGTTGAGCAGGACGACTATCTGAAGAACCATAAGGGCGAGTATGCCGAGCCTTACAGCGGCCGTTCTCCTTGGTTGCATCGTGTAGACCTGCGTGTCGCTGAAGATTTTGAGATGAAGGTCTTTGGTACCAAGCAGAAGTTCCAGGTATCTCTTGACATTATCAATTTTGGCAACATGCTCAACTCCAAGTGGGGTGTTCCCAAGACTGATGAAGTCTGCAACTACGGACGCATCTTGAAGTATGAGGGCGTTGATGCTCAGAATACGCCAATCTTCTCGATGAATACGAATTCTAATGGCAAGTACTATTCAAATACTTATGGTACTTCCATGAGCTATAGCAACTGCTGGAGCTTACAGGTTGGTTTCAAGTACTTCTTCAACTAAACCGTTCCGGTAAAACTAAAAAAGTCCTTTCAGCTACACAGAAAGTGGTTGAAAGGACTTTTTTTATGTTCCATAGATGTATAAAAAAACATAATAATATATAGGTACGTGTGCGAGAGTCAAGAATTATTCCTATCTTTGTACGCTCATTCTGGAACATTTTATAACAATCCAATATTTCTAACTATTAAAATGATGAAACTGAAGAGAATGTTTGTGGCTGCGTGGGCATTGGTATGCTCGTCAGTCATGGTGGCTCAGGGTATGCAGATGCCGCCAATCCCCGTCGACCCCGCCGTACGTATCGGCAAGTTGGACAACGGTCTGACCTATTACATCCGTCACAACAACTGGCCTGAACAGCGTGCTGAGTTTTATATTGCCCAGCGTGTCGGTTCTATTCAGGAGGACGATACCCAGCGCGGTCTGGCACACTTCCTGGAGCACATGGCCTTTAATGGTTCTAAACATTTCAAGGGCAACGAAATGCTGCGCTGGTGCGAGAGCGTAGGTGTGAAGTTCGGTACCGACCTGAATGCCTATACCTCTATCGACCAGACGGTTTACAATATCAGTAATGTTCCTACCACGCGTGAGAGCATCGTCGACTCCTGTCTGCTGATTCTCTACGACTGGGCCGACGGTCTGCTGCTGGAACAGGAGGAGATTGAGAAGGAGCGTGGTGTCATTCACGAGGAGTGGCGCCTGCGCACCAGTGCCCAGATGCGTATGCTGGAGCGCGACCTGCCCAAGTTGTATCCCAATTCCAAGTACGGCCATCGTATGCCTATCGGACTCATGGAGATTATCGACAACTTCGAGCGCCCCTTCCTGCAGGCTTACTACGAGAAGTGGTATCGTCCAGACAATCAGGCAATCATCGTCGTCGGTGATGTGGATGTGGACAAGGTAGAGCAGAAGATTAAAGACCTCTTCTCGCCCATCCAGCTGCCCGCCAACCGTGCACTGGTTACCACAGAACCTGTTCCCGACAATAACGAGGCCATTATCGTCATCGATAAGGACAAGGAGCAGCGCTACAACATCGTGTCGCTGATGATGAAGCACGAGACGTTCCCCGATTCGCTGAAGAGCTCGATGACTTATATGGTTGCCGACTACATCAAGGATGCTGCCGTCAGCATGCTCAACGACCGTTTGCGCGAATATGCTGAGAAACCCGAGAGCCCCTTCCTGCAGGCCAGCGCAGACGACGGAACCTATCTGCTGTCCCGTTCCGTTGATGCCTTCGAACTCGATGTCCTTCCCAAGGACGGTCAGGTGGATGCCGCACTGACTGCTGTCCTCACCGAGGCCCGCCGTGCTGCCGAGTTTGGCTTCACTCCTACCGAGTATAAGCGTTTCAAGGCCAACTATGAAAGCAATCTCGACAAGCAGTATTCTAACAAGGACAAGCGTTTCAACAGCCAGTTTGTGGGTCAGTATGTGCAGCACTTCCTGAACAGCGAGCCTATTCCCAGCATCGACTTCACCCATGAGAATATGAAGCAGCTTGTTCCCGTGCTACCTCTCGAAGTCGTCAACATGGTGATGAAGGAACTCGTTTCCAAGAGCGACACCAATCTGGTGGTGCTGAACTTCAACAACGAGAAGGAGGGTGCCGTATATCCTACCGAGGAGGGTGTGAAGAAGGCCATTGCCGCTGCCCGCACTGCCCAGATAGAGGCTTATGTGGACAATGTGAAAGACGAGCCTCTGATGACTACGCTGCCTAAGAAGGGTTCTATCAAGAAAGAGGTGAAGAACGACCGCTTCGGCTATACCGAATTGACCCTGTCGAACGGTGCCATCGTGGTGCTGAAGAAGACCGACCTGAAGAAAGACCAGGTGCTGCTGCGTGGCTATGGCTACGGTGGTAGTGGCTTGTATGGCAATGAGGACCTGCCTAACCTGAAGATGTTCAACGACGTGATTGGGGCCAGTGGTCTGGGCAACTTCTCACATACTGAGCTGGATAAGGCTCTCGCTGGTAAGATTGCCAGCGCTTCCATGTCGTTGGATGCTTATCGTGAGTATATCAATGGTAGCTCGACACCTAAGGATGTGGAGACCATGCTGCAGCTGGTGTACCTGATGTTCACCAATATCAATAAGGACCAGATGTCGTATGACAACCTGATGCAGACCACGGAGGTAACGCTGAAGAACCGCCTGTTGCAGCCCGAGAATGTCTTCTCTGACTCACTGACGCTGACGTTGGGCAATCACCATCCCCGTGTAAAGCCCTTCGACCTCGAAGACCTGAAGAAGGTGAACTACGACCGCATCCTGCAGATTGCTAAGGAGCGTATGGCCAATGCCGCTGCCTTTACGTTCGACATCGTCGGCAACTACGACGAGGAAACCATCCGTCCCCTCATCGAGCAGTATCTCGCTTCACTGCCCTCACAGAAGAAGGTAGAGAAGTCAAAGAAGATTGATACCGACTTCAAGGGTGAGGTCATCAACAGCTTCAAGCATAAGGCCGAGACACCGAAGTCTATTGCCGTCATGCTGTGGTATACGAAAGACGTTGCGTTCACCTCAGAGAACAGCATCAAGGCTTCCATTGTCGGACAGATTCTGTCTATGGAGTATCTGAAGAAGATTCGTGAGGACGCCAGTGCCGCCTATACCGTAGGTGCCAGTGGAAATCTCAGCACGGACGACTTCGAGAACAATGCCACCATCTATGTCTATTGCCCCATGAAGCCCGAGAAGGCCGATGTCGCCTTGCAGATTATGCGCGACGAGGTACAGGCACTGACCAAGGGCTGCGATCCTGACAAGTTGGCCAAGGTGAAGGAGTATATGATCAAGAGCCATGCCGACCAGTTGAAGCAGAACAACTACTGGTTGACGACCATCGATATGTGGCGTTACAAGGGTGTCGACTTCGACAAGGACTATGAGGCACTGGTCAATGCCCAGACTCCTGAGAGCATTGCCGCCTTCGCTAAGGACCTGCTCAAGTCGGGCCATCGCGCCGAGGTGGTGATGATGCCGGCAGAGTAAGTAAATTACCTCATTATTAGGTATTTTTAAACGGCGGATTTGTATAATTCGCCGTTTTTTCGTACCTTTGACTTCGTCGAAAGTTCTTTGACCTAAAGGTACAAAGTGTGGCGTTGCGATCTCTCGTTCGGAAAATTGCAAATAAATTTGCATTTTCGCTCACTTATTCGTACCTTTGCACCCAAATTTCGAAATTATGTCATATTTATTTTCATCAGAATCAGTATCAGAAGGCCATCCCGACAAAGTGGCCGACCAGATTAGTGATGCCATTCTCGACCAGTTCCTGGCTTACGACGACCATGCCCGTGTGGCTTGCGAGTCGTTTGTTACCACTGGTCAGGTAGTGCTGATGGGCGAGGTGCGCAGTGAAGTGTATATCGATCTGCAGACCATAGCGCGTAATACCATCAAGAAGATAGGATATACCAAGGCTGAGTATCAGTTCGACGGTGACTCCTGCGGCATCCTCACTGCTATCCATGAGCAGAGCGAGGACATCAACCGTGGCGTGGACAACGGTGATGAAGACGAGCAGGGCGCTGGCGACCAGGGCATGATGTTTGGCTATGCCACCAACGAGACAGAGAACCTTATGCCTGTCTCGCTCGACCTCTCACACCTCATTGTGCGCACCCTGGCTGAGATTCGCAAAGAGGGTAAGCAGATGACCTACCTCCGTCCTGACGCCAAGAGTCAGGTGACCATCCAGTATAGTGATGCCGGTATTCCTGAGCGCATCGATACCATCGTCGTCTCTACCCAGCACGACGAGTTCGACAGCGACGACGAGCGCATGCTTGCCCAGATTCGCGAGGACGTCATCAACATCCTCATTCCTCGTGTGAAGTCGAAGATTCATTCTCCGAAGGTGCTGGCTCTGTTTGGCGACGACATCAAGTACTTTGTCAACCCCACAGGTAAGTTCGTCATTGGCGGTCCTCATGGAGACACCGGTCTGACAGGTCGTAAGATTATCGTCGACACCTACGGTGGCAAGGGTGCCCATGGTGGTGGCGCCTTCTCTGGTAAGGACTCCAGCAAGGTAGACCGCTCTGCCGCCTATGCTGCCCGCCATATCGCCAAGAACATGGTGGCTGCCGGCGTTGCTGACGAGATGCTGGTACAGATTAGCTATGCCATCGGTGTCGCTAAGCCCATGAATATCTACGTCAATACCTATGGTCGCTCACACGTCAACATGACGGATGGCGAGATTGCCAAGAAGATTGACCAGCTCTTCGACCTGCGTCCGAAGGCCATCGAGCGCACACTGAAGCTGCGCCAGCCCATGTATCTGGAGACTGCCGCCTATGGCCACATGGGACGCCAGTCAGAGGTTGTCAAGAAGACCTTTACCAGCCGCTACCACGAGACCAAGACCATCGATGTCGAGCTCTTCACTTGGGAGAAGCTGGATAGGGTAGAGGATATCAAGAAGGCTTTTGCACTGTAAGCGTTGGCATCGTCAGACAGCATATCACTGATAGGGAAACCGGTGGGCGAGCTACGTGTCGACCTGCCCCAGTACTATAAGGAGGGATTCTTTTCTAAAGATTCCCTCTTTCATCCTGAATTGGAGGGTGGTCGTTACGGTACGATGGGCGACCCCATTCCCTATACTGTTCGTGGCGACGATACCATCACTATGATTCTGTTGATGTTCTTTGTGATGGCTGTTATTGCCTACTCCAACATTCGTGGCTTCTTTACCCGTCAGGTCAAGAGCTTCTTCTATATGCAGCACGATGCGCCGACCTCCACAACGGAGACGGCCAACGAGGCACGCTTCCAGTTGTTCATTGTCTTTCTGACCAGTTTGCTGTTCTCGACGCTCTATTACTTCTACTCGCTGCACTATCACGGCGATTCCTATATTCTCGACTCGCCGTACTACCTCATCCTGATATTCCTGGTCATCTTCCTGGTGTATTTTTTTATCAAGATGTCGCTCTATGCCATCGTTAACAGGGTGTTCTTTGACAGTAAAAGAAATGAACAATGGATTAAGGCCCTGCTGTTTGTAGTAGCCCTGGAGTGCCTTATGTCTGTCCCTGCTATTATTATGGGTCCTTACTTCGACATGTCTATCGAAAAAGTAGAGATATACTTCTATATAGTGCTCTTTTTGGTCAAAATGTTGACATTTTATAAGTGTTATATCATCTTTTTCCGCCAAAATGTCGTTAGTCTGCAAATTATTTTGTACCTTTGTGCGCTCGAAATAGTGCCTTTATTGGCATTGTGGGAAGTGCTGGACTTAACAGCAAATAGTTTGAAAATAAATTTTTAGGACATCAATGATAAAAAAGATTCTGGTTTCACAACCTAAACCGTCAAGCGAGAAGTCGCCCTACTACGACATCGCTACCAAGTTTGACGTTGAACTCGTGTTCCGTCCGTTCATCAAGGTTGAAGGAATCACTGCTAAGGACTTTCGTGCCCAGAAGGTGAATATCCTGGATTATACAGCCATTGTGTTCACGTCGCGCCATGCCATTGACCATTTCTTCACCTTGGCGAAGGAGATGCGAGTCGCTATTCCTGAGGACATGAAGTATTTCTGTGTGACGGAAACTATTTCGCTGTATATCCAGAAGTATGTGCAATACCGTAAACGTAAGGTGTTTTTCGGCACTACCGGTAAGATTGATGACCTGCTGCCCACCATGGTGAAGCACAAGTCAGAGAAGTACCTGGTGCCCATGAGCGACGTTCACAACGACAGCGTCTCCACCTTGCTTGATTCAAAGAAGCTGAACCACAAGGAGTGCGTCATGTATCGTACCGTCAGCAACGACTTCACCCCTGAGGAGGTGAAGACCTTCGACTACGACATGCTCATCTTCTTCAGTCCTTCCGGTATTGAGTCGCTGACTAAGAACTTCCCCGACTTCAAGCAGGGCGAGATTGCTATTGCTACCTTTGGCCCCACCACCGCACAGGCTGCCAAGGCTGCCGGTCTGCGTCTCGACATTGAGGCTCCCTCTGAGAAGTATCCTTCTATGACGGGTGCGCTGCAACACTATCTGCTGGAGAAGCAAGGGTAGTTCATCGTTCAACGGTTTCAATGGGCAACGTTCAGCGTTTAACGTTCAGAAAGCGGGAGCGTCTGGTCAGTCTGCGACTCATCGACGATCTCTTCGGAGGAGGCAGTAGCCGCTCAGTGGCAGCCTTCCCTCTACGCGCAATATTTAAGGTACGCGTACGCGAGGACCATGCCGCCGCTCCTGTGCAACTGCTGATAAGCGTTCCCAAGAAACATTTCCATCATGCTGTCGATCGCAACCACGTCAAGCGTCAGATTCGTGAGGCGTGGCGACTCCATAAGCAACTGCTTGTCGAGGCTATAGCCCCTGACAAGCAGTTACTCGTTGCCTTTGTCTGGCAGTCCAGCCAGCACCTTGCTACTTCCGCTGTGGAAGAACGCATTGCTAACTTGACGTGTCGTATCGCCGAGAGGATGAATTCGTAAAATTCGTTTAATTGCCACTTCGTTCTCGCTGTCGCTCGCGAGCCCTTCGGCCTTCGTGGTTTTAAATAAATCTGTGGTCGTGAATAAATTAATTCGTTTAATTCGTTTAATTCGTGGTTTTGTTTAAATCCCTGTTTAGTTTCATCCGTCGTTTCCTGGTGCTGCTCTTGGTAGCGCCCATCCGTTTCTACCAGACGGCTATCTCTCCGCTGTCTCCTCCTTCCTGCCGCTTCACCCCCACCTGTAGCGAGTATGCTCGTCAGGCCATCATCAAGCATGGACCCTTCAAGGGCCTCTACCTCGCCATCCGCCGTCTGCTCCGCTGTCATCCTTGGGGAGGCTCCGGCTATGATCCCGTACCTTAAATCCTTTCTGCCCCACTTGCTTTTCCCCTCCCAAATATTTGGAAGTTAGGGAAATAATACTTATCTTTGCAGCGGAAAAGTAAAAGCGGAAAGATATGTGTACATGTATTGCTGAAATAAAGGAATCGTATACGAAGGTGAGACACCAAACGGCAGAGGTGGCTCAGCAAAACTTTGATATGGATGATTATTTGGACAAGGTCAATGTCGTCCGTAATAAGTTGGAACAGATTACTGCTGAAACAAGTAATCTGATAGAAACAGTGCGTTGTCACTTTACAGAATTTGATGTTCAGGAGACAGTAGAGTTGCTGGCTCACTCTACTCCTATTCTTATTTTAATGGATCAGCTAAGTCAGAAACTATTGGACTCTTCGCTTTATCCGGGCCTGAAAACTGTTGTCGAGAACTACCGGTATTGTGTGAGTGATTTTCAAGAGCTGTGTAGTGACTTACAGACATATAATATTGATATTCCAAGAGACGAGAAGTGTAAGGAGGTGGAGGAACTTCTTAGAAAACTGGCTTAAAGGCTATGATATTTTATACAACAAGTACTTTCCGCGAAACCCTTGCAGCTCTAACGAAGAAGAGCAAAGATGGATATATGTCGGTAGTGAAAGATATTTGTGCGGGGTTACAGAGTATGCCCGACAATATTCTCCGTGATACAAACGACAGAGTTAGGCAATTTCCAGAATATCGAGTTGTAAAATTACGTATTCCAAATTCTGGTCAGCATTTGCCGAAGGCCAATGGTTTTCGACTCATTTATTGGATTTCGATGAAGAACGATGTCGTTGTCTTACTGCGCGTTTATCCGAAACGAGGTCCTCAGTCTGCTGTTGATTTAGTAGAGCAGGAGTATAGTCGATTGCTCTTGGAGATGGTGAACGAAAGTCGTTCTAATGTGTTACATCAAGTTGATATAGCCAACGAATTAGTGGAACTGGAACGGCATGCTTGTTTGCCAGGAGAGCAAGGTTCTTCTGATTAGTCGTGATAAGGTCCCTTGAAAGAAGGATTTAGTAAGTAGACTAAATTATTTCTCTCTTTTTTCTTGGAGATTACAAAGATAAGTACTATCTTTGCAATTGGAAGTGTATTTAAAAAGAACGCTGTAAGTAAATTTGAAAGGATATGGATAAGTCCGCCATGATAGACCGCATCAAGCAGACTGCTGCAAGCGTATTACCTAAAGGTAGCACGCTGTACTTGTATGGCTCACGTGCTCGTGGTGACTATCACAAAGGTTCTGATTGGGATTTGCTGATATTGCTTGACAAACCGAGCTTGACGTTTCGTGACTATGATTATGGATACCCCTTTAGTGAGTTAGGCTGGGAAATTAATGAAGAAATCAATGCACAGGTCTATTCCAAACAAGAGTGGGACGGCTACCATTTCACTCCTTTCTACAAGAATGTCGAACATGACAAAATAGTTCTTGTATTCTAAATTATTTGCCGTTTTTTTTGGAGATTACAAAGATAAGTGTTACCTTTGCAGTATAAAAGCATTATCAATATGGTACAAGTTGAATATATAACTATCAAGAATGCATCAAGAAAAGTCTTGGACAAGATGCGTACGATAGGAGAGGATAAAGCTCAACGCCTCCAAACTATTCAAGAACGTTGGGATGCAGGTGACTATAAAGATGTAGAGGTCGTCCAGCTGTAACAATGGAAGACCTAATCAGAATATTTAAGTCGCCAGAGGGTGACGTGTACCATATTACCATAACCGAAGAAGGCAGAGTGTTATCTCCTGAGGTCTTAAAATCTCTTGGTAACATTCATGTAGTCGGAATCGAATTACGTCGTTTATCAGGTAACAATACTACTGGACACGAAGTATTGGCTGCTCTTGAGGATACCATTGCAAAAGTCTTTCTTCAAAATGACGACGTTATTCTCTGTTATTATTGCGATTTTATTAACCCTATTCCTAAAACTAAGAAGAACAAGATGCCTCCTCAGGAATATAGAAGTAGGTTGTTCGACTTGATGTTCCAAAGGTATGCGAAGTTGCATGGCATTCATGATGTTCGATTATCGGTGGTAGAAATAAATGGTATTGAGGAAACATATTTCTTCCATGTAATCTATCGAGAGATGCATTCAGTGTTTGCAACCATGATAGGAAGCGACTTGAAAGAAGGATTTAGTAAGTAGACTAAATTATTTCTCTCTTTTTTTTGGAGATTACAAAGATAAGTGTTACCTTTGCAGCCGAGTGCAATTGTTTCAACAAGTGTGCTGTGTGTCGACATGGGTGTAGCGATGCCCACAGATACTGAAAACGACTACTAAATATTTATGTCTAATAACAAATAATTAAAAACTAACAAAATGAAAAAACATCTACTAATGAAAACACTCCTCGTGGCATTGGTATGTCTCGTGGGAGGGACGAGTTCGGTGTGGGGTGCTAGCAACTTTCTGACAACATGGACTGGACAAGTCGGTACTGCAACAAATTCAGGAAACTTTGAATATGCAACAAAGAAAGTCAAGATTGCTGCAGGTGAGACTTATGTGTACACTCTGACAAACTTTAATGATGGCAATAATGCTAATTATTGGAAGAATTGGGTTGTAGAAGGTAATCTGGGAGGTAAATACTTCGATTGCGAAGCTCGTGGCAATCAATGGCAAGCAGGTGATGGTCCTACTCCAAGTTATACACCAGTAATGGCTTATACAGATGTTGAGAATTTCCAGACTGCCTATAATGGCGCGAATGTAACCATTACTATTTCGCGTAATGCTGCAGGCAATCAATTTACTATTACTCATACATCTAACGTTCTTGGAACTACTGCAGGTAATACTGAAAAATACTATGGTGGAACATGGACCGTGGCTGTAGGTGCCGAAGAAGAATATGATATCTACATCACTGAAGAGGAGGCTCATTTCGTTGTAACAAGTGTTACATATACAGATGCAGAAAGCAATGTAACAAACTATACTCCTCTTTATGAGCGTGGATACACAACAGCTTGGACTGCTGCTGATATTGCCGATGGCAAGTGGGTACAGACTAATTCAAATGGTACAGCTTCTATAAATGCAACAAAAGGCTTGTATATTGCATCAACAAAAGATAGTGGTCATACTAATTCTTATGAAATCACCAATTCTTCACAGTTAAGTCCATCAGCAAATTCTACTTTATTTATTGATGCTATTTGGAATGTAGGTTCTGCTTATGGCACTAATAATTATAATTATTTGAAAATAGGTAGTGATATAGAAATCAAATGTTCTGCACAGAATCAGAACGGCTTTGTTGTCTTGAATGGTGTGTCTAATGCAATAACTGATGCTTGCTTAAAAAATTACAAGCGTGACAATGACATTTGGAATATTCATATTGAAATAAATACTGCCACAAATACTGTGGCAAATCTTACTATTAAAGGCTTATCTGCAACATATGGCTCAACAACTAAGCAGGCAAGTATTTCTCTTTCAGATATATCCTTATCCGGTTCTGCAACCTATAATACTATAGCAATGGGTAATACTCAGGCTCAAAAGAACTACTCTCAAGATATGGGGTTGGTAAGTTTTATGGTATCTGAAAAGCCCTCTGACGTAACTTATGCTAATTATACCGTTCACTTCCAAGACAATAATGGCGCTACAGTGAAGTCTGATGAAGTTCGTGTTGGAGAAGTAGGAACAATCGTGAATGCAAATTCTGGTGATATGGCCGTTTATTATGGTGGCGGCAATAAATATACTTATAAGAATGATGGCGGTGGCGTAGAAGTCGTTGCTGGCGGAACGGCTGAGTTAACGGTTGTTTATGATAAGCATGAAGCATTCACGGCAACAGCCAGTGCAGTCTGCGGAGGCTCACCTCTCCAAGCCGATATTGCTTCAGTTTCGGGATATGAAGGAGAAACGAAAACCCTTCAGTTACACAAATATATTAAAGTAGGAGAAACTTGGTATTCTACAGCGACTTGTTATGTTGATGTAACTGCGGCTGGTGATAATGAAGTAACATATACTGCTACAGCTGCAAAATACTTCTATGAATTTGAGTCTTTATCTGGTGGAAGAACAGATGAAACAAATAAATCTTATTCAGGAGGAGTTCGTTCGCGAGTAAACAAATCAAACGCTCTTTCTACTCCTGAAGAGATTGCAGGTGGTGTTTATACACTGACAATTCCTTATGCAAATAGCAATTCATCAGCAGGAAAGTTGTATCTTTATACCGTAAAAGGTGGAGTTGAAACTGATACTGAATTAACGATTGATTGTCCCAGCGGAAATGGAACGGTTACAAAGACTGTAACAATTCCTGATGGTGCTGCTTTGAAATTTAAGAATACGGATGGTACATATAATGATAATGGACGTATTGACTATTTGGTATTGACTCCTAAAGTTTCTGTCACCGTTACCGAGGCTGGCTTTGCTACTTACGTAAACAGCGACTATGACCTTGACTTCTCTGCTACAGAAATCGAGGCATACAAGGTTAAGGTTTCTTCAAAGGGTGTTGCTACACTTACAAAGGTAAACAATGTTCCTGCAGGCACTCCAGTCCTTCTCTATAAGGATGGTGGCAAGATAGAGGATATTCCTGTAATGACTGGTGCTGCTGCTGTAAGCGACAACGACCTCGTAGCAGGAACTGGCGCTGCTGTCGCAACAACAGTCGGTGATTACACCAACATGATTCTTAACAAAGTTGGTGGTAATGTCGGCTTCTACTTCGCCAATGATCAGGAAGTAGCTACAAACCGTGCTTATCTGCACTTTGCTACTACTTTGGCTCCTGCCCCAGCTGCTACTGCCCGTATGACAATGATCTTCGAGGATGACGATGTAACTGGTGTGAACGAGGTAAGAAGTCAGAAGGAAGATGTAAGAAGTGAGTGGTTTGACCTGCAGGGCCGTAAGGTTGCTCAGCCTCAGAAGGGCCTGTACATCGTGAACGGCAAGAAGGTAATGGTGAAATAATTTCCCATAATTAATCAAAATTTCTTTCCAAACAAAAAAAGAATAGACAATGAAAAAGACATATATGACACCACAGATGGAAGTGGTAAAGATACAGACTAATCAGATGCTTGCTGCATCAGTGCCCATGAGTGGCGAAAATGCTACGGGACCAGGTATGTCTCGTAGCTACGACTGGGAGGACGAGTATTAATAACAGACATTCATGTATAGTGAGGGCGGAGCTTCGTAATGGGGCTCCGCTCTTTTTTTTATACAGCTGATACAGATGCGGGACAGGCTGACCCAGACGTGGGACAGGCTGAGCCAGTTGCGGGATAGGCTGATAGCTGTATTTTTTCGAGAGGGTTGACGCAGAACAGGCGAAAATCGCCAAAGACCTCACCACTCCCCCCAATCTTCTGAAACGCCGATGTGTAAAGGGTTTGCGGTGTGTGGAGTGTTGCTCCAACACTCCCCCAAGACTCCCCCAAGACTCCCCCAACACTCCACACACACTCCCCCCTCCCTCAAAACGGTTCTGAGAATTGCTTTACTGGTTTGTCAACGAGGAGAAACAGGGGATGTCTCGGTGGAGTGTCGGTGGAGTGTTGGTGGAGTCTTAAATCAACACTCCACACCATTGCCCCCCTCTGCAGACGGGCGTTCCGAGAGATTTGTGTGGAGTGTGGTGTCTTAAACAAAACTGTGTGAATTGGAAATACATCATTTTTTTAGGTGCACTTCTCGTGTTGAAGCATGTTGTCACCTAATTGCTTGTGAACCAAAATAATTCTCAAAATGCTTGGTAATTACAAAGATAAGTGTTACCTTTGCAACGGAATGTGTGTTGTGCGCGGACCAATAGCTTGCCTGATGCGAGCCTCTACTACTGAATAAAACGTAATTAAATACTAACAAATCACTTTTATGAAAAAACATTTTTTACTAACTAAGACGCTTCTCGTGGCTTTATTGTGCCTTGTGGGGCAGAGTGTGTGGGGATACACAAAAACCCTGACTGATGGTCTTGTCGTTACTGGTTATAAAGCCAAGGCTTTTTACAATTTCCAGAACAATACTCCAGCAGTTCTCCCAACATCAAATGACGTGCGCTATCGTGATGGTGGTGGATATGGACTTCATAATTTTGGAAGCGGTACCCGCTCTGGTGTTGTAACTATTTCTGTAGCTGCAACAGACATATTGATTATTGAAACATATAACACTAATGGTGACGCTGTAACTATAACTATTGACAAAGGTACCCCAAATAGTAGCCTATCCACATCTACTGGATACACAGTTTATGATATTACTAGTGCAGGAACGAGTGTGTCTTTTACTCTAAATCGCTATTCTGGTATTATGGCTGCCTTTGTGATGGAGAAAGACAATACTGTTAAAACTGGTAATTATACAATAAACTACAAGGCTTCTGGTGAAACAGTGAAGACTGTTTCTGGTACGGATGTGGCAGTTGGAACAGAAATACCTATTTTAAGCACTTTCATTGAGGGTGGTAAAAAATATGTCACAGATGGAGGCCAAGTTACAAAACTGACAGTAGCTGAGGGAGATAACAATCTTGATATTAATGTGACTGAGTCAGCTAAATTCTCATGTATGGTAAATTTGCTGGCAGGTGACAAACCTCTTTCTTCTATAGGTACAGATGTTTATGAAGGTGAAAGCGAAACCCTCTATTATAGTAAGGCATATAAATATGACGGTAAGTGGTATTTCGTCGCTGTAAATGCAGTTTCTCCTGGATATGGTGTTTCATTTGAGAATGTAAGTGCTGCTACAGCAGTAAATATTACGACATTTGAAGCATGGGATAACGTAGTTTATTTTGCTGAGATTGAAAATATGACACTTGGTGCTGGCTCATGGTCTGCTAATGGAAATTATCTCAATTGGCGCTCTAATGGTATGTCAAAACGCTTGAGCGCAAATAGTTATATATATACAGATGAATTAGCTGCGGGTATTTATAATATTACACTGCAAGCAAGAAACAATAGGTCTGCTGGTGACGGAACAGAATCTGTTGCATTGTTCCTACGCGATGCAGATGGTGACTTGACAGACCTTAGCACCTCATTCCCAGGATGGGCAAGAGGTGGTTATGAAGCGGCAAATACAGCTACTATTACAATTCCTAATGATGGTAAACAGTATTCTATCGTAATCAACAACAATACAGCGTATAATAGTAACTTGGAATTAGACTATGTCTATGTAGAATCTGTTCCCGCTACCGTTCCCGCCACTCTCGGCACTAACGGCTATGCAACCTTTGCAAGTCCGTATGCTCTTGACCTGACAACGGCTAATCTGCCAAGCGGTGTGATAGCCTATAAGGCCAGCGTAAGCGGAACGACAGTGACCTTTACTCCTCTGAACCAGACAGTGCCTGCTAACACGGGTGTGCTGCTGACGGGTACTGGCACGGTGAACATTCCTGTAGCTGCTACTGGTACTGCTGTAGAAGGCAACGACTTCCTGGTTAATAATGATGGCACTACATTCACAGGCGAGGATTCTTACTATTACTTCGGACTGGTGAAGGATTCAAATCCGCTGACCTTCCGCAAATTTGTTCCAAGTACTACCGCTATTCCTGCCGACAAGGCTTATCTGAAGGTGTCGAAGAGCTCAGTAGATGGTTTAGCTCGTGGCCTGGAGTTCGTCTTTGATGACGAGGTGACTGGTGTGAACGAGGTAAGAGTGAAGAACCTCACCCCAGCCCTCTCCCAAGGCGAGGGAGCCTGGTACGACCTGCAGGGTCGCAAGGTCGCTCAGCCTCAGAAGGGTCTGTACATCGTGAACGGCAAGAAGGTCGTTTTGAAATGAAGAGTGAAGAATAAAGAATGAAGAATGAAAAAAGAATAGACAATGAAAAAGATATATATGACACCACAACTTGAGGTGGTAAAGATAGAGACTCAAGGTATGTTGGCACTCTCTGGAGGTCTGGATACAACGGATGCCACTATTACGGATTCCTCAGATTTCGGAGCCCGCGAGTTCTTTGGCGATGACGAGTCGTCGCTCTTTGATGAGTCGGGTGTTGACTATGATAACTTTTAAATAGACGTTTATAGTAGTAATGCTGAGAGGACGGGTGTTTTGACTGAGTGCAGTGAAACCTCGTCCTCACTTTTTCGTAACTTTGAGACTTCGTCTCGAAAGTACTTTCGCTCGACAATAAAAGCAAAAAAATGTCTTTTTGCTTTGTATTGTGCTTTCTTTTTCGTAATTTTGCGACCTCAAAAGAATATAATAGGTATAAAAGATATGAAGAATTTCGTTGAAGAACTGCGCTGGCGTGGTATGCTGGCACAGATGATGCCAGGAACGGAGGAGTTGTTGCAGAAAGAGATGGTGACCGCCTATCTGGGTACAGACCCTACGGCAGACTCACTGCACATTGGTCACCTCTGTGGCATTATGATGCTGCGCCATCTGCAGCGCTGTGGTCACCGTCCTGTCATCTTGGTGGGCGGTGCTACGGGTATGATAGGCGACCCCTCTGGTAAGTCACAGGAGCGTAACTTGCTGAACGACGAGACGCTGCGCCACAACCAGGAATGTATCAAGAAACAGGTGGCAAAGTTCCTGGATTTTGAAACCTCCCCCAACCCCTCCCAAGGCGGGGAGTCGAATAAAGCCATCATGGTTAACAACTACGACTGGATGAAGAACTTCACCTTCCTGGACTTTGCCCGTGAGGTTGGTAAGCACATCACCGTCAACTACATGATGGCCAAGGAGAGCGTGCAGCAGCGCCTGAACGGTACTGCCCGCGATGGTCTGTCATTCACCGAGTTCACCTATCAGCTGCTGCAGGGTTACGACTTCCTGTATCTCTATCAGCACTATGGCGTGAAGCTGCAGCTGGGCGGTAACGACCAGTGGGGCAATATGACTACTGGTACAGAACTGATTCGCCGCACGCTGGGCAACGAGGTAGAGACCTTCGCACTGACCTGTCCGCTCATCACCAAGAGCGACGGCAAGAAGTTTGGCAAGACTGAGAGCGGCAACATCTGGCTGGACCGCAATCGCACCTCGCCCTACCGCTTCTATCAGTTCTGGCTGAACGTCAGCGACGACGACGCAGAGCGCTATATCAAGATATTCACCTCGCTGGAGAAGGACGTCATCGACGCACTGGTGGAGGAGCACAAGCAGGATCCCGGTCGCCGAGTGCTGCAGAAGCGCCTGGCTGAGGAGGTGACCGTAATGGTTCACTCGAAGGAAGACCTGGATATGGCTATCGAGGCTTCTAACATCCTCTTCGGCAAGTCTACCAAAGAGGCTTTGGAGCGTCTGGACGAGCAGACCTTCCTCGATGTCTTTGACGGTGTGGAGAAGCACGAGATTGGCGCTGACCAACTGGGACAGCCCGCCATCGAACTGCTGACCACCGTGGCACCCGTATTCCCCTCGAAGGGAGAGATGCGCAAGATGGTGCAGGGTGGTGGCGTCTCGCTGAACAAGGAGAAGCTGACCGACCAGAACCGTCTCATCACTGCTGACGACCTCATCGATGGTAAGTATCTGCTGGCTCAGAAGGGCAAGAAGAACTACTATCTGCTGATAGTCAAGTGAAAAGTGAGAAGTGAGAAGTGAAAAATGGTGGAAAAATTTGGTCGTATGCCAAATTTTTCCTACCTTTGCACCCGCTTAATAAGCAAACGGTGTCCAATGGTGTAATGGTAGCACAACAGGTTTTGGTTCTGTTTGTGGTGGTTCGAATCCGCCTTGGACAACAGAAAGATGCAGACTTTTAGGGAGGTCTGCATCTTTGTTTTTTGAAATATTAAGTATTAATCTTGATTAAAACGTATCATAAATAGGTGATTATTCAAAAATAATGATTACCTTTGCAATCAGTATTCACAATAATTTTTAATAAAACAAACTAATTATGGCAAATCTATTTTCACTGGAAGGAAAGAACGCCTGGATTACTGGCGCATCCTATGGTATCGGTTTCAACATTGCTAAGGCTTTCGTAGCTGCCGGCATCAAGAACATCATTTTCAACGACATCAATGAGCAGGCACTGGAGCGTGGCCTGGCCAACTATAAGGAGGCTGGCATCGAGAACGTGAAGGGCTACGTCTGCGACGTGACCGACGAGAATGCTGTCAAGGCATTGGTAGAGACGATTCACCAGGAGGTGGGCCAGATTGACATTCTGGTCAACAATGCCGGTATCATCAAGCGCATCCCCATGCACGAGATGAAGCGTGCCGAGTTCCAGCAGGTTATCGACATCGACCTCGTCGGTCCGTTTATCTGTGCTTCTGCTGTCATCCCCGAGATGATGGAGCGCAAGGAAGGTAAGATTATCAATATCTGCTCTATGATGTCAGAGCTGGGCCGTGAGACTGTCAGCGCCTACGCTGCTGCTAAGGGTGGTCTGAAGATGCTGACCCGCAACATCTGCTCAGAGTATGGCGAGTACAACATCCAGTGTAATGGCATTGGCCCGGGCTACATCGCTACACCACAGACTGCTCCGCTCCGCGAGCGTCAGCCAGACGGCAGCCGCCATCCCTTCGACTCGTTCATCTGTGCCAAAACCCCCGCAGGTCGCTGGCTCGATCCTTCTGAGTTGGGTGGCCCCGCTGTGTTCCTGGCTTCGCACGCTTCAGATGCTGTCAACGGTCATATCCTTTATGTTGATGGCGGTATCCTCGCCTACATCGGCAAACAGCCTAAGTAAAAAAAGAGGTAGAAAAACCCCGTTTTATGACAATAATTGGTTAAGAATGCCAATTATTGTCATTTTTTTCGTACCTTTGCCGCGAATATGAAGAAACTGTATATAGAGACTTATGGATGCCAGATGAATGTGGCAGACTCGGAGGTGGTAGCCTCCGTGATGCAGATGGCTGGCTACGAGACAACGGAACAGCTGGAAGAAGCTGATGCCGTATTCTTGAATACCTGTTCGGTACGTGACAATGCCGAGCAGAAGATTTTCCACCGCCTGGACGCGCTGGACGCCATACGTAGAGCACGCGCTAAGCACCCCCTCTCTTTGGAGGGGGATGGGGGGAGGTTCATCATTGGCGTGCTGGGTTGTATGGCTGAGCGTGTGAAGGACGACCTGCTGCAGAACCACCACTGCGACCTGGTGGCTGGTCCAGATGCCTATCTGTCGCTGCCCGACCTGATAGCACAGGCTGAGACGGGGCATAAGGCAATGAATATCGAACTGTCGACAACAGAGACATACAAGGACATCGTGCCACAGCGCCTGCATGGTGCCAGAATAGGTGGCTTCGTCAGTATTATGCGTGGCTGCAACAACTTCTGCCACTACTGCATCGTACCCTACACGCGTGGCCGTGAGCGCAGCCGCGAAGTGGAGAGCATTCTCCGTGAGGTGCGCGACTTGCGCGACCGTGGCTTCAAGGAGGTGACGCTGCTGGGACAGAATGTGAACAGCTATCAGGGAAACGATGGGACATCGTTTCCGCTGTTGCTGCGAAGAGTGGCAGAGGAAGTTCCCGAAATGCGCATCCGCTTTACAACGAGCCACCCCAAGGACATGAGCGACGAGACGTTGCAGGTCATTGCCGACATGCCTAACGTCTGCAAGCATATCCATCTGCCTGTGCAGAGCGGTTCGGACCGTATCTTGAAACTGATGAACCGCAAGTACACCCGCGAATGGTACCTGGACCGTGTGGCTGCCATTCGTCGCATCATCCCTGACTGCGGTCTGTCGACAGACATCTTTGTGGGCTACCACTCAGAAACGGAGGAAGACCATCAGTTGTCGCTGTCGCTGATGCGCGAGGTGGGCTACGACTCCGCCTTTATGTTCAAATACTCAGAGCGCCCGGGAACCTACGCGTCGAAGCATCTGCCCGACGATGTTCCTGAGGAGGAGAAGATACGCCGACTGAACGAGCTGATAGCTCTGCAGACGGAGATTTCTGCCCAGCAGAACAAGAAGGATGAGGGCAAGGAGTTTGACGTACTGCTGGAGTCGTTCTCGAAACGTAGCCGTGAGCAGCTGATGGGACGTACGGAGCAGAACAAGGCCGTCGTCGTCGACAAAGGCTCGCACCATATCGGTGAGACGGTGCGTGTGCGCATCACGGGTAGTACGAGTGCAACACTCTTAGGAGAAATCGTAGAATAAATAGTGAAGAATGAAGGAGAGAGTCTTATACTTGCTGGAATACTACTTGGCAACCATCGCATTGTTCGTGGTTGCCAAGGTGGCATTTATGCTGGTATGCGGCGAGGGACTGACGCTGGGCGATTATACCGCAGTGGTGTGGCACGGACTTTCGTTGGACCTCTCGACGGCACTCTACTTCTTTGGTGTTCCCTACTTGCTGACGATGTTGTCACTATGGGTGAGGGTGCCCCGCATCGCATACCTTATCTATTACGGGTTCGTGGCGGTGGTCTTCTCGTTGGTTTTCGTGGCGGACACCAGCCTCTATCCGTTCTGGCACTTCAAACTGGATGCCTCTTGTCTGCTGTATCTGGAAACGCCTGCCGAGGCGATGGCCAGTGTGACGACGGGCTACCTGATAGGTAGGCTGCTATTGCTGTTGGTGCTGATAGTCCTGATATGGATAACGCTTTCTTGGTGGCGAACCCGCTTCCAGCCCGTGCGCCATCGACTGTTGGCTACGCTGGCAGCCCTGCTGCTGATAGGTCCTATCGTCGTAGGCATACGTGGTGGACTGGGCGAGTCGGTAACGAACATCGGACAGGTGTATTTCTCGAAGAACCAGTTTCTGAACCACTCGGCAGTGAATCCCGTATTCTCGTTTTTGTCGTCAGTAGAGGACTTGGGACTTTATGTTCTCACCTACGACTACATGACAGACGAGGAATGCCACCAGCTGACGGACAGCCTTTTCTATACGGATAGTACCGATGCTGACACACTGCTGAATACGCAACGTCCTAACATCCTGTTCATTGTGATGGAGAGCTGTGGTGGACAGTTTACGGAGATTGGCGGTCACAAGGAGATAACGCCCCATCTGAACCAGTTGGCTCGTGAGGGCGTCAGCTTCAGCGAGTGCTATGCCAACTCGTGGCGTACGGACAAGGGGATGGTGAGCATCCTCAGCGGCTATCCCGCTTTCCCCGAGACGTCCGTCATGAAGCTGCCGGAGAAGAGCCGTAAGATGCCGTCGATAGCCCGTTCACTGCAGGGCGTAGGCTATCAGAATACGTTCTACTATGGTGGCGACATCAACTTTACCAATATGCGCAGCTATGTGCTGGGTACGGGCTACGACCGCTTGACGTGGAAGTCGGACTTTAGCCGTGAGGAACAGACAACCAGTCAGTGGGGTGTCAAAGATGAGATTATGTTTGACACGTTGTTGCGGGACATTAAGAATGAACAGACAGGCAAGCCGTGGATGAAGACGCTGCTGACACTGTCGAGCCACGAACCATGGGACGTGCCGACCAAGGTGTTGGACGACGAGGTATATAATGCCTTTAACTATCTGGACCAGTGCATCGGACGCTTTATCGATGCACTGCGCAAGACGCCAGCCTGGCAGCATACGCTCATCGTTATACTGCCCGACCACGGCTATCGCTATAAAGGCATCGATGAGGCTACAAGACTGTACAACCATATCCCTATGCTGTGGGTGGGTGGTGCTGTCCGTCAGCCTGTTGTCATTGACCGACTCTGCAACCAGAGTGACCTGGCAGCAACACTGTTGGGACAGATGGGAATCAATCACGACGACTTCCGCTTCAGTCGCGACATCGTAAGCAGCAGCTACCGACAGCCGATGGCTTACCACACTTCCACCAGCTGTGTCTCTGTATATGATAGCACAGGATGGATGGCTTACGATCTGGATGCTAACAGCGTGATAACCAGCGAGGGGGACGACACAGAGCGACTGCTGCGACTGTCACGAGCACTGCTGCAGTTGACCAGTTACGACTTAAAGGAGAAGTGATAATCCTGTTTACTTCTTATAGAACCTGTTGAGACGCTTGATGGCACCATCAAATGCCTTGGCATTGATGTGGTAGTTCGGAACGGGATTCAAGCGCTCATCGGTCACTTCGATATAGCCGGCACCCTCCTTGGTAAGAATGGTATCACCCTCGACGATAAAGGCGTAGCGCAGCTCATTGCCGACATAGTGCCACAGACGAGGCGCCGTGTCGCTAAGCAGGTGACCATTGCTGTAGTCTTCAATGGGATTGGTTACACCCAGATAGTCGTGCATCAGCGTAGGTACGAAGTCAAGGTGCGTGGTGCGATGCTTGAAGATGGCTGGGGGCTGATGGCTGATGTCTGATGTCTGAGGGCTGATGGCTGATGGCTGATGTACAATGAGGGGAACGCCAATCTGGTATTTGGTGAAGTTGGAGTTGTGGCCCCAGTAGTTCTTGTGGTTTTCGTTGTACTCCTGCGCATGGTCGCCGGTAATGAAGACAAGGGTGTTGTCGTACATGCCCAACTGCTTCAGCCGGTTGATGATTTCCGCCACCATCTTGTCTGTCTGGTAGGCCGAGTTGCGGTAGAGGTTCCAGAAAGGCGTGGGGTCCATGCCGTTGTGCAGCTCATCGAAACGGCCATACTCCCACGATGGTTGGAAGCGTGTCAGCAACTCCTTGGGAAGACTGTAGGCGTGGAGCAGGTCGAAGAAGATAAAGGCGAAGAAGGGCTTGTCGCTATCCTTCAGGGTGGGTAGGTCGTTGATGAGGTTGTCCTTGATATTCATGTCACGCTGGTAGGACGAGTTGCCGGCTGTGTTTATCCTGAGGTTAGGCACATGTCCAAAGATGATGCGGGCAAAAGGCGGGTCTACCAGGGAGGCACTGGGGTAGGTGCGGATATTGTAGCCCTGTGACAGCATCTGGTCTATCAGCACAGGACTTTTGCGGTTGCTTTCCCATGCTGTCCAGTAGTAGGGCTCCAAACCGGTAAACATGCCGAAGACAGAGTAGGAGGTGCCGTTGCCGCAACTGATGTGATTCTGGTACCACTGCTCTTCGTGGGCCAGCTGCCAGAGGTTAGGCATGCACTCCTCGGTGAGCGACAGACGGCTCCATGAGTCGATGAGAATCATGACGATATTGGGGCGCTTGCTCTTGAAGGAGTTGCTCTTGATGGCATGCAGCGGATAGACCAGTTCGCCCCCTCCCTCCTCGTCAACTTGCAGGACGTGGCGCTCGAAGCCCATATCCACCAGGAGGTCAGTGGTAGACAGCGGGAAATAATAAGGTACCAGTTTGACAACCTTGATGACAGACGGTTTGACGACAAACGAACCGTAGATATGGATGGCGTTGGCAATGAGCAACGTGCCAACCAGTGAGAGAATGGCTGTGATGGTGTAGCGCTTCTGCCAATGGCGGACCATACGACCGCTCAGCCACCAGCCACCGATGCACAGCGCTACGATGGCCACCAACATCAGTCCCTCGATGGCATATAACTTCCAGTCGAAGTCGAAGATATCTCCTGCCGCAGGACCTGTCAACATGTTGAGAATGAAGCCGTTCAGGTGGAAACGGTATATCTTGTACACCTGCATATTGATGAACCCCGTCATCATCAGCAGACTCGTTGCCGTAACAAACAGTGTGGCAGCCACAGGGCGCCACTTCAACAGCGCCCATGGCAGGAAGAAAACCAGCCACAGAGCCAATAGCAGAATGCCTGCATGCGATAGGCAGGAGAGCACAAAGAACACCCAGCCTGTCGCGTCGATTGATGAGGCCATGCTATCTCCTTGTACGTAGAACATCAGCAGCAAACCACCCATAAGGGTAGCTAACAGATAGTATATAAATCCTTGTTTGATGAGTTTCATGGGGGCAAAGTTACAAAATAATTCATAATTCATTATGCAGAATTCATAATTATTTAGTAATTTTGCACCCATGAATAGAAAAATGGCATTCAGCTATCTGTCACCACTGCTTAGCATGCTGCTGAACCTGCTATTGGTATATGTGGTGTACTTCATAGCACGCATGACCTTCTTGGCGGAGAACTGGAACTTCTATGCTGACAACTTATCGTGGCCGCACCTGGTGGAGATGCTGCGTGGTGGCGTGATGTTTGACACCTCAGCCATTCTGTATACCAACGCATTGTGGATTGTTATGGTGCTGTTCCCCCTGCCCATGAAGGAAACAAAGAAGTACCATGAGGTGTGTCGCTGGGTGTTTGTGGGTATCAATACGCTGACTTTAATCGTCAACCTCGCCGATACGGTATATTTCCGCTACTCCATGCGCCGTACCACGATAACCATCTTCCAGGAGTTTGAGAACGAGAACAACCTTGGCGGCATCTTTTGGACAGAGATGGTCAGCCACTGGTACTTCTTCCTGTTGACGGCACTGATAGCGTGGGGCTTGTGGCGGCTCTATGTGAAACCTACCACTGACAGAAACGAGGTGGACTGGCGTTGGTGTGCACTGGCGCTCTTTGTATCACTGCTGGGCTTTACGCCGTTCTGCGTAGCCGGCATGCGTGGCGGTTGGACGCGTGACATCCGTCCTATCACTGTCAGTAACGCCAACAACTACTGTGACCGCCCTACGGAGACGGGACTGGTGCTGAACACACCGTTCGCGCTGATACGTACTCTCGGCACCAACAACTTCGAGGTGATAGCCTACTATGATGACAAACAACTGGAGCAGATATTCAACCCCATCCAACAACCGCAGCGCCGCCATCCGTTTATAAAGAAGAACGTGGTGGTTATCATCATTGAGAGCTTTGGCAGAGAATATATAGGAACATATAATAAAGAGGCCGGTTATCCGTCGCAGACACCTTTTACCGACTCGCTGCTGGCCAACGGTGCACTGACCTATCGCTATTCATACTGCAACGGGCGTAAGTCCATAGACGGCATGCCTTCGATACTGTCTTCCATACCGATGTTTGTAGAGCCGTTCTTCCTGTCGCCCTACAGCGTGAACACCGTGTCGGGTCTGGCAGACTGTCTGAATGGCAAAGGCTACGAGACGGCTTTCTTCCATGGCGCTGAGCGCGGCTCGATGGGCTTCATGGCCTTTGCCCGTGCTACGAAGTTCAAGGCGTACTATGGTCGTGAGGATTTCAATGCTGACCCGCGGACAAAGGGCGACGAGGAGTATGACGGCTGGTGGGGCATTAGCGACGAGCCCTTCATGCAATATATGTGTCAGAAGATAACGGACATGAAGGAACCCTTTATGACGGCACTGTTCACACTGTCCAGCCACCATCCGTTCCGTGTGCCCACAGCCTGGCAGCACGTCTTCAAGGAGGAAGACCCTGAGATGCCTATCTATAAGGTGATACGCTATACGGACATGGCTCTGCAGCACTTCTTTGAGCGTGCCAAGAAACAGCCGTGGTACGAGAACACCATTTTTGTCATTACCAGCGACCACACGAATATGACGAAATACCAGCACTATCGCACAGATATTGGTGGTTTCGCATCGCCTATTATCTTCTATGACCCCAGTGGTGAAATGGGCGAGGGGATGGTGGATGCCATTGCCCAACAGACGGACATCATGCCTACCATCCTGGAATATCTGGGGTACGACAAGCCTTACCTGTCGTTTGGCAAAGACCTGTTGACGACACCTGCTGAGGATACGTGGGCAGTAAACTATCTGAATGGCATCTACCAGTATGTGAAGCACGGCCATATCCTGCAGTTTGACGGTCAGAAGGCTACAGGCTTCTATGCTCTCAGCGATTCGCTGATGCAGCACAATCTGCTGGATGATGGAAGATGGAAGATGGAAAATGGCACCAGCCACCAGCACCAGATGGAGCGTGAGCTGAAGGCCATCATCCAGCAGTACATGGAACGAATGACCCAGAACAGACTGACACCGTAGGCGCTTTGCTAGTGAAGAGTGAAAAGTGAAGAGATAAGAAAGAATAAGATATGCTGAAACAGTTTTTCTCCGTAATGTCACGCTACCTGCGGCCATACCGAAAATACTTGGGATGGTCGGTGGTGCTGAACTTCTTGTCACAGTGGATGAACGTGTTCTCCTTTGCTGTGCTGATACCTATCCTGAATATCTTGTTTAAGATAGACCAACAGGTATATACCTATAAGCCGTGGACATGGGACACGCTGGACAAGGATGTCCTCGTCAACAATGCCTATGCATGGGTGCAGGAACTAATCAGTATCCATGGTGCCTTTATGACACTGGTGTATATGGGTATGGCGTTGATTATAATGACGGGACTGAAAACGTTAGGCTACTTCGCCTCGTCAGCTATTATGATTCCGCTGCGTACAGGCGTGGTTCGTGATATTCGCATAGAGGTTTACGAGAAGGTGCTGCGTCTTCCGCTGAGTTTCTTCTCTGACGAACGTAAAGGCGATATCATAGCCCGTATGTCATCGGACGTAGGTGCTGTGGAAAACTCTATCACAAGCAGTATCGACATGTTGATACGACAGCCCATCGCTATCATTGTCTGCTTTGCCACCATGATAACTGTAAGTTGGCAACTGACGCTGTTTGTTATTGTCGTCGCTCCTTTAGCGGGCTGGATAATGGGCTCTGTGAGCCGCAAACTGAAGAGCCAGTCGGCAACGGTTCAGGGCAAGTGGGGCGATATGCTGGCTCAGCTTGACGAGACGCTGGGTGGACTGCGCATCATCAAGGCGTTCATTGCCGAGCACAAGATGCTGCAGCGTTTTGTCAATATCAACGACAGCTATCGTAAGGATGCCAATGCAATGGCTATCCGCCAGAGTGCTGCACACCCCATGTCGGAGTTTCTGGGAACGGTCATCATCGTTGTCGTCTTGTGGTTCGGTGGCTACCTCATCTTGAGTGAGTCGAACCTCATCGATGCTTCGACATTCATCTTCTTCATGGTGATTCTCTATAGCGTCATCAATCCTATCAAGGAACTGTCGAAGGCTACCTACCAGATTCCTGTAGGACTGGCTTCAATGGATCGTATTGACTTCATCCTCAAGGCTGACAATCCTATCAAGGAACCTGCTGAACCACAGCCGATGTCTTCGTTCGAAAAAGACATCGAACTGCGCAACGTGTCGTTCAGCTATGTCGCTGAGCGTCCCGTGCTGAAGAACATCAACCTGACGGTGCCCAAGGGTAAGACCATCGCACTGGTGGGACAGTCGGGCTCTGGTAAGTCCACGCTGGTAGACCTCATTCCCCGCTATCACGATGTCAACGAGGGTGAGGTGCTGATTGACGGCAAGAATATCAAGACGGTACGCATCTCGGAGCTACGTAGCCTTATTGGAAACGTCAACCAGGAGGCTATCCTCTTTAACGACACCTTCTATAATAATATCACTTTTGGCGTGGAGAATGCCACGATGGAGCAAGTTATTGAGGCTGCCAAGATTGCTAATGCCCACGACTTCATCATGGAGTCTGAACATGGTTACGACACGATGATAGGTGACCGTGGTGGACGTCTCTCTGGCGGTCAGCGTCAGCGCGTATCAATAGCCCGCGCTATCCTGAAGAATCCGCCCATCCTTATCCTCGATGAGGCTACGTCGGCACTGGACACCGAGTCGGAGCGCTTGGTACAGGAGGCCTTGGAGCGCCTGATGAAGTCGCGCACCACCATCGCCATTGCCCACCGCTTGTCGACCATCAAGAATGCCGACGAGATATACGTACTCTACGAGGGTGAGATTGTGGAGCGCGGCCAGCACGATGAGCTCATCGCTAAGAACGGCTACTACAAACGCCTGTATGACATGCAGCAGTTGTAAAAAAGATGATTTATATTTGGATATTTATAATGTTTTTTGTATTTTTGTGGCCAAAACAGTTTGGTTTTCTTGCTAAATAACGCTATGAGTAAAAAAGAAGAACTTAAGAAACAAATATTAGAGTTAACTCGTGACTATTATAAAGAAGTGCATTCTCAGAAGCAAGAGTTCGTGCCAGGTGAGAGTCGTATAAACTATGGAGGACGCTTCTTTGATGACGAGGAAATGGTAAATCTTGTGGATGCTTCGTTGGACTTTTGGCTGACAGCAGGCCCTTGGGCGCATAAGTTTGAAACTCGTTTGGCCAAGTGGTTGGGGGTTAAATATTGTTCACTATGTAATTCAGGTTCGTCAGCTAACTTATTAGCCTTTAGTGCTTTGACGGCTCCAGAATTGGGCGATCGTCAGATAAAGCGGGGTGATGAGGTGATTACTGTTGCTGCAGGATTCCCAACGACTATAGCATGTATTGTTCAGTATGGAGCTGTACCTGTTTTCGTTGATATGGATATTGCAGAGGGTAATATTGATACGACACAGCTAGAAGCAGCATTGTCCGAAAAGACAAAATGCGTGATGGTGGCTCATAGTCTTGGAAACCCATTTAATCTTCAGAAAGTGGTTGATTTTTGCAAAAAATACAACCTGTGGTTAGTAGAAGATAATTGTGATGCCCTTGGGTCAGAATACTTTATTGATGGCGAATGGAAAAAAACTGGTACTATAGGTGATATAGGTACTAGTTCTTTCTATCCACCACACCACATGACGATGGGTGAGGGTGGCGCTGTCTATACCAATAATCCTGAATTACATAAATATGTAAACAGTTATCGTGATTGGGGACGTGATTGCTGGTGCATAGGAGGCGTGGATAATACATGTGGCTGTCGCTTTACAGGGCAATTTGGCCAGTTGCCCAATGGCTATGACCATAAATATGTTTACAGTCATTTGGGATATAATCTCAAGGCGACAGATCTTCAAGCGGCAATTGGATGTGCCCAACTTGAGAAACTTGATTTTATAGTATCTCGTCGTCGTGAGAACTTCGATATCCTGTATGAAGGTTTAAAGGATGTCAAGGAACTGTTGTTGCCCCGAGCTCAGAAGAACAGTAATCCTAGTTGGTTTGGCTTCTTCATCATAGTAAAAGAAAATGCCAGATTCACTCGTAATGAGTTGACGTCATATTTGGAAAATAACAAAGTGCAAACGCGAAATCTCTTTGCAGGTAACTTGTTGCGTCACCCTGCCTTTGAACAGTATCAGCAAGGTGTTGATTATCGTGTCATTGGTGATGAGTTACCCGTTACGGACAGAATCATGCGTGACTCATTCTGGTTGGGAGTCTATCCTGGTATGACACGTGAACGTCTGGAGTACATGATAAAAGTCATAAAAGATTTTGTTTCGCAACATCAGTAATTAAAAAATCGAGACATGAAAGTTGTACTTTTGGCAGGAGGTTTTGGAACTCGAATCAGCGAGGAGTCTATGTTTAAGCCAAAACCGATGATAGAAATTGGGGGTATGCCTATATTATGGCATATTATGAAAGAATTTTCATATTATGGCCATAACGAGTTTATTATTTGTGCAGGCTATCGACAGGAATATATCAAAGAATGGTTTGCGAACTATTTTCTCTACAACTCTGATGTGAGCTTTGATTTTAGAGGTGGTCAGAATGAGATGATTGTACACCAAAGTCACTTAGAAAAGTGGAAAGTTACGGTTGTTGATACTGGCTATAATACTATGACGGGAGGCCGAATCAAGCGAATACAGAAATATGTTGGTAATGAGCCGTTCTTTATGACATATGGTGATGGCGTTTGTGATGTAAACATTAAGAAGTTGTTGGATTTTCATCGGCAAGAGGGTAAACTGGCAACACTTACTGCAGTCATTCAGCAGCAAGATAAAGGCGTACTGAATATTGACGAGGCTAACTCTGTACGTTCTTTCCGTGAGAAGAGTGCAACAGACGGTAAGCCCATTAATGCTGGATATATGGTACTAGAACCAGAGGTGTTTAATTACATAGAAGGAGACCAGACCGTTTTTGAAAAAGATTCGCTGGCAAGGTTAGCACAAGAAGGTCAGCTGAAATCATATATTCATCAAGGATTTTGGCAGTGCATGGATAATCTCAGAGAACGAGACTTGTTGGAGGAAATGCTTAGAAACGGTAATGCTCCTTGGAAAAAATGGGAACGGACCGTTCCTATGGAAAACAAAAAGAGGCAAAAGTAGAGATATGGAAAACTTTTATAGGGGGAAACGCGTTTTAGTAACAGGACATACTGGTTTTAAGGGCAGTTGGTTGTCTATATGGTTACACTTGATGGGTGCTGAGGTCGTTGGCGTCTCTTTAGATCCCTATAGTGAACGTGATAACTATGTCCTTTCCGGAATTGGTGAGAGGATTCTTGCAGATCTTCGTGCTGATATCCGTAATCAAGCGCAACTCTTAGAGATATTCCAGCAATATAAACCAGAGATTGTCTTCCATCTGGCTGCTCAACCATTGGTACGTCTTAGTTATGATATTCCCGTTGAGACGTATGAGACAAATGTTATGGGAACCATACATGTATTGGAAGCTATCAGGCATACTGATAGTGTGCGTGTAGGGGTTATGATAACGACAGACAAGTGTTATGAGAATCGCGAACAAATATGGGGATATCGTGAGAACGAGCCTATGGGCGGCTACGACCCTTATTCTTCATCGAAAGGTGCGGCAGAAATTGCTATCAATTCCTGGCGACGCAGTTTCTTTAATGCTTCGGATTATGCCGTCAAGCACCATGTCTCAATAGCTAGTGCCCGTGCCGGTAATGTGATAGGTGGTGGCGACTGGTCAAAAGACCGCATAATACCCGACTGCGTTAGGGCGCTTGAGGCACAGCAAATGATTGAGATACGCAGTCCTAAGGCAATACGTCCATGGCAGCATGTCTTGGAGCCGTTAAGTGGTTATTTGCAGCTGGCAGTCAAAATGTACGAAGAACCTACGCGTTTCTGTGAAGGCTGGAATTTTGGACCACGCTCAGAAAGCATAACCCCTGTATGGGATGTAGCTACAATGTTTGTTAATTATTATGGTGATGGTACATTGAAAGATGTCTCTGATCCTAACGCATTGCATGAGGCCAACCTTCTGATGCTGGATATCTCTAAAGCCCAGATGTTGTTGGGATGGAAACCACGTACCAATATCGAACAGTGTTGCCAGTTGACAGCGGATTGGTATAAACGTTATCGCTCAGAAGACGTCTATAACTTGTGCTGTGAACAGATTAAGTTTTTCTTATCGTTATAACTCTATCTATTCATGCCAAGAAGTATCGTCATAACAGGCGCCACGTGTTTTTTGGGTAGACATCTTATTCATATGCTGCTGTCCAAAGGAGATGTTGTCTATGCCGTCTGCCGTGACAAAGCAAAGTGTAAGATAGTCTTGGGTGACAGTGACAAGTTGCATGTCGTGGAGGTTCAGATGAAAGACTACGCTTGCTTGGCCGAGAAAATTGAACATGCCGATGTTTTTGTGAATTTGGCATGGGATGGCACAGGGCATGATGGTAGAAATAATAAAGAGATACAACAGCAGAATATTGCAAATAGCAAAATAGCAATAAATCAAGCAATTCTTATGGGCTGCCAGTTGTTTGTTGAGGCGGGTTCTCAGGCGGAGTATGGCACACAGACAGAGCTAATAACGGAAAATTCGGAATGCAGACCTTTCTCTGAATACGGTAAGGCAAAACTGGAAGTATGTCGTTATGGCTGTGAGGTCGCTCAGTCAGGAAAGATTAAGTATATGCATTTGCGTATTTTTAGTCTGTTTGGCGAAGATGACCATCCCTGGACGCTTGTAATGAGTTGTATTGATAAGATGTTGCATAATAATCCGATAGACTTATCAAGTTGTACACAGAATTGGAACTTTCTCTATGTTGATGATGCAGCAAGGCTGATTGAAAGCTTGGTGACATACGCATTGTCAGAGTCAACTTTTAGAAATGAGATATTTCATATAGCATCGCGAGATACTAGGCAATTAAGAGAGTTCGTCTTGCTGATAAAAAGCATCTGTCAGTCTAGTAGTGTATTGAATTTTGGCGTTATTACCCCCGAGAATTTAGTATCTCTTACACCTGATGTGGGCAAGACGGAAGCTATAGTTGGTATAGTTGATACTGTAAGCTTTGAAGACGTAATAAAAAGAATTGTCAGTAAGTATGAATCAGAAAAATAGCGAGGCAGTTTTCCCAATACCGCATTATGATTTGTTCTCAAAAGAGAGTCGCTTCAGCAAAATAGCAGGTGTAAAGAGCGTTCTGCAATATGGCGGTGATGCTGATTGTGAGACTCCTTGCGTTTCTGTCATTATGCCAGTCTACAATAGAGGTGATAAATTTAGGGAATCTCTGTTGTCAGTTGTTAATCAGGACTACAAATTCCCTTATGAGATTGTCGTTGTGGACAACTACGATAAAGATAATAATAGCCCCAATCTGGAAATAGTAAAAGAGGTTGGGGCCAAAAACATAATGTATTATAGGCATGAAGCAAATCTCGGCTATAATGGGAATTGCAACAGAGGAATAGAACTAGCCCGTGCTCCATATATCACATTCTGTCATGATGATGACCTTTTTCTCCCTTTTGCTTTATCACGTCTGATGGAATTGCAGGAAAAATGTGGTGACAAATGCATTATTTCGGTATATAAGACAATAGACGCTGATGGAAATATCCTCAATGATACATGTTATCCTAACTTTAAGAATGGTCCTTTTTTAATTCAGAAAGATTACTTTAGATATACACTTTGGGATCAATTCTTGGCATCTGGAGGTTTGCTGATAGGTAGCTTGTTTAACCGGAATAAACTCATAGCCATTGGAGGATTCGATGAAGACTATGAGCCAGTAACAGACTACGCCCTTCAGGTGTCGTATACTCATTATTATGGGTGCATAATGAACAATATTCCGATATTCAAGTATCGTATAGGTGAGAATGCTTCTATGTTGCTGTATACGCAATTTGCCAATGCCCACAGCAGAATTCAGAAGATTATTGCTCGTAAGTTGTTTGTACCGAATTTTATTTTGAACATCATTATTAAGGCACACCATAACTATGTGCGCATCATTTCTGAGATAACATTTGGTGATGGTGATGAGTCGATGATTAATGAACTGAAATGGAATGAACGACTAATATTAAAGACATACTTACTGTATCGTAAACTTAGGGAATACCGCATTTACGGACATGTTAGAAGATATAAGAAGTTTAAGAAAGAGCGTTTGTTAGAACACGAAAAATAATAGTAACAAATAAATACACTAACGCATATGATAAAAGTTTCTGATTTTATATTCAGGCATCTTGTTGAGATCCATGGTATTAAGCATTGCTTTCTTGTTACTGGCGGTGGAGCTATGCACTTGAATGACTCAATTGGACATACCAAGGGATTGACTTATGTTTGTAATCACCATGAGCAGGCATCAGCTATTTCTGGTGAAGGCTATTATCGTGCTAGTGGTCGATTGGCTGTAACATGTGTGACCACTGGGCCTGGTGGAACAAATGCGATTACAGGTGTACTTGGACAGTACTTGGATTCCATTCCCGGACTATATATCTCTGGACAGATTAAAACGTCTACATATAAGCACACATATCCTTATTTAAATCTTCGTCAGTTAGGAGATCAGGAGGCCGATATTGTTTCTATGGTGACCCCTATAACAAAATACGCCAAGACAGTATATAACCCTCTTGATATTAAGTATGAGTTGGATAAAGCTATTGCTATAGCCATGGATGGTCGCCCCGGCCCTGTCTGGTTGGACATTCCTTTGGATGTGCAAGGGGCTATGGTTGATGAAACGCAATTCAGAGAGTTTGATAAAGAAACTGAGATAATTGATTCTGTTAAACATGCTTTGGTTGATAAACAGATTGAACAGCTTGTCGAAAAGATAAAGGTTGCCCAAAGTCCTGTAATCTATGTCGGAAATGGTGTTCGCTTGGCAAAACGTGAGAAGGAATTCATTACATTAGCAGAAAAGTTAAATATCCCAGTTGTTACAGCTATTAGCGGTTCAGATATTATTTGGTTTGACCATCCTCTTTGTTATGGAAAGCCTGGCATTTGTGGCGATCGTATCGGTAATATTATGGTGCAGAATTCAGATTTGCTAATCATTATGGGTACTCGACTGAGCATTCGACAGGTTAGTTATGCATACGATTTACTGGCGCCCAAAGCTTATAAAGTAATGGTAGATATTGACTTGGCTGAGATGCAAAAGCCTACATTGAATATTAATATGCCTATCCATGTTAATCTCTCTGAATTTATTGATAAACTGATGAAAACACTGGAAACAGAGAATCATATTCCTGATTTCAAGTGTTGGAGAGAATGGGGTAGGAGTATAGAGAAAAAACTACCTACGCTTTTCGATGATAATCCAGATTGCGAAGGTTATGCCAATAGCTACAAGTTCGCGGATGAGTTGTTTAAACAGTTACAAAAAGGTGATGTCGTAGTGACTGGTAATGGTACTGCTTACACTTGCACTTACCAAGCAATGAAAGTAAAGAAAGGCGTGCGTGTATTTGCAAATCAGGGCTGTGCTGCCATGGGCTATGGACTGCCTGCCGCCATTGGCGCTTGCGTCAGCAACGATAATGGTCGTACCATCTGTGTTACTGGTGATGGATCAATACAGATGAATCTTCAGGAACTACAAACTCTTGTGACATATCGTCTTCCACTTAAATTGTTTGTCATCGAGAATGAGAGTTATCTGGCGATAAAGACGACGCAAAAAGCATTCTTTAAAGGAGAGTTTACTGGTTCTAACCCCAATAGCGGTGTTGTTTGTCCCAATTTGTCTAAGATTGCGGCAGCCTATGGCATTCCTTATATGAGTGTCAGTGAAAATGGCCCCAAATTGACTGACACTATTTCTGCGACTTTAGCAACAGATGGCCCTGTGATATGTGAAATACACATGCATCCAGAACAGACATTGTACCCCAAGTCAGCATCATTTATGGACAAAGAAACAGGACGTATGACATCTGCTCCACTCGAGAAGATGGCTCCTTTTGTAAGTGATGCTCTTCAAGAAGAATGTGTTTATTCACCAAATAGGTCGATGATAGATGAGTGATAATTCCACTATCCTTTCGCTGTGTATCCCTACTTATAATAGAGCCTCAGTATTGGATGAGGCTCTAGGGAAGATAGTGTCCTATGATAGTTTCGATGAAACAGTAGAGATTGTTATCTCAGATAATTGTTCTAATGATAATACTCAAGAGGTGGGGATGCGTTATGCTTCACAGTACTCCAATATTAAATATTATCGTAATCAGGAGAATATATTAGATCGAAATTTCGTGAAGGTACTTGATTTAGGGGTAGGTCGCTATTTGAAACTGCAGAATGATTGGTGTCTGCCTACTGAAGATGGATTAGCCAAGATGAAACAATTCTTGATGGCTAACATTGACGCTAAGAAACCGGTATTTTTTACATCTGGATGGGCTCGCTCAAAAAATACTGAGATTATTGATTGCAGCAACTTAGATGAGTATATTGGCGAGATGTCTATCATGGTAACATTTAATAATGTCTTTGGTACATGGCGCACTGATTGGGAGAAACTGAAAAATAAAGAACGCTATTCTAAATTGAAATTGTTACAGGTTGATTGGACATATAGTTTAGTTGGAAATCGAGGAGCGCTTTTATATAATAGTCAAACCTTGTTGTTTTTAGATAGTATGCTACGCTCTGTGCGTAGTGGATATAATTATTTTGAAGTGATGCTTGACAACTATTATACTATTATGGAGCAATATGTTGAACAGGGCTTGGTAAGTCAGTCTACACTTGCTCGAGATAAGAAGCGTTTTTTAAAGCGTTTCCGTCCTGAACTGTTTCAGGCCTTGATATGTCGGACAGCATCATTGTGGCAATATGACACGACTGGCACATGGAATAGAATGTTTAAACATTATAAGAAGAAAGCTTATTTTTACGTTTTTGTCATAACCCTTCCTTTCCAATGGTTCTTTCATGCCAGTGTACGTAACTTTGGACGCTAAGATTACGGTCTTAATTTCTTAGGAAACCAAACAATTTGCCGATTTCATAAAGTATAATGTCCAGTCTACGACCTCCATAGATATCGGGGTATTCATTCTTAATGAGCGTGTCTTCAGGCAGTGCCTCCTTATTGAAACGCTTGGTCCATCGTCCACGCAGACAATGTCTTTGCAGAGGGTTTAGATGGAATAGGACGATATAAGTGCGCATAATACCGCCAAGGTTGCGCCACATTCCACCGTTCTTCTTCGACTGATTGGTTACTTTTACCTGATGCTGGCGGTAACGGTTCAGTTGCCGACATACCTCAATGACCTGTCCATGCATACAAACGTATGTCCAAAAGAGCCAGTCGCCACAGTAGCGGTATTCTTTGTAGTCTGATGGAATGGCACTGAAAACAGATCTTTTGAAAACGACCATGCTGGCATTGTAGATGTGATTCTTCACCAACATCCTCTTCTTGTTATACCATAAGCCGTCGTATATCTCTGTTCGTCCAGAACTGCCATGCGGATGCCATGTTATATCCAGTGGTTTGCTGTTGCTGTCTATCATCTGTGAGTGACAGAATGCGACGCTGGCATCAGGGTGCTGTTCCAACTGTCCCACCAGTGCCTCCAACAGTTGAGGCTCTGCCACGTCGTCACTCTCTGCAATCCAGATATATTTGCCTTTGGCCAGACTGATGCCACGTTCCCACTGGATAAAGGTGTTGCGAGTGTTCTGCTCGTTGACGATGATATGCGCCACATGCGGATTGCTGCGGTACTGCTCGATGACCTCTACGCTGTTGTCTGGCGAGCAGTCGTCAAGGATGATGACCTCGAAGTCCTGATAGGTCTGGTTCAGTACGCTGTCAATGCGCTCCTTCAGATAGGGCGCATGGTTATAGTTGGGGATGATGACGCTTACGGTGGGAGTCATAGGATGTGAGTTGTTAGGGGTGTATCACTTCGTCGAATAGCTTGCCAGCATGGTTGAATAAGAACTGTCGCTTATATTCGCTAGCTTGGGTGAGGACGGATGTCTGAAGGGCTTTGTCAGTAAGCAACAGGTGCAGGGCCTCTGCCATCTTTGCTGCATCACCTACAGGGGTTAGCAGTCCGGCGCGTCCTTGGTCCAATATCTCTCGAGGTCCTGTGGGACAGTCGGTAGCAACGATGAGTTTGCCTATGATGAGCGATTCTATCATCACCGTTGGTAGTCCCTCGAACTTGGCACTATGGGCGATGGCTTTGGCATGGGCTATCCATGGGTAGGGGTTGGCGCTGAACCCTAAGAATACTACCTGGTCGTCAATGCCTAATTCCTTTGCCAGTTGGCGCAGCAGTTGTTCGTCGCGCCCCTTGCCCAGCAGGTAGAGCTTCTCCGTGTGGTGGTATTGTTTCCGCAACAGCTGGTAGGCACGAATCAGCGTCGACAGGTCTTTCTGCGTCTCTTCCAGTCGTTCGATGGCAAGCAAGTAACTATCGTTGATACGAGCATCGTCAATGGGTTCGTTGGCACGTTGACGTAGCAGTTTCTCGTCTTTCGCATTATAGATGAGGCGCCACTTGCCGTCCAGCCAAGGAAACAGTTCTTTGCCCTCGTCGAGCATGGCCTGCGAGATGGAGACGACGCGGTCGTAGTAGCGCAGGTGGTTGCCGATGCGCTGTGTGCGCCGTCTGTTCTGTTCCATGAGTTGCTTGAAGCTGAAGTGGAACCACGCCACCTTCCAGGTTCTGACATGCTTCAGATAGGCATAGTGGCAGCAGTCGAAGTCGATGACCACGTCGTGCTGGGCAGCCAACTGCCGTAGCTTGCTGCCTATCATCTGTCGACGGATAGGGGAGAGCAGTGCCTCGTCGTACATCTTTATATAAAAAGGTAGCCGTCGGGTTATCTTCTGCTGGCGCCAACGTGTCAGCCAAGGCTGGTCTACCAGGTACACCACCTTGACTTGCTCAGGAATCTGTTTCCGGAAAACCTCCAACTCTCCCATGTGGATGCTGACGGCCAGTGTGATGTCGTAGTCCTCACGCTGCGCCAAATAGCGCAGGTAGTCCAGTAGTACGGCATCGATGCCTCCGTCCAGGAAACGGCTTAGCAGAAACAGAATTCTCGTCATGTTTTTCTTGTTTTGAGTGCAAAGATACTATTTTTTTTTGAGGTTTCAAAGAAAATGTGTATCTTTGCATCGGCGATATGAAAAGAAGGTTAAATAAGATATTGGCTTATTGCTGCTTTGCCCTCCTTTGGGTGACGTCGTCCTTTCCTATGTGGGTACATTATATCTTCTCAGATATCATGTATCTTGTTCTTTATCGCATTGCCGGTTATCGCACCAAGATTGTTCGTAAGAATATTAGCAGCGCCTTTCCTGAGAAGGGAGAACGGGAACTGAAGCAGATAGAACGTCAGTTCTATCACTGGTTCTGCGACTACCTGGTAGAGACCGTCAAGTTGATGACAATGGGCGAAAAGGAGATGCGTCGTCGCATGGTGTTCAAAGGCACTGAGCAGATTGAGCAGTTGTGGAGTGAGGGTGTGTCGTGTGGCGTGATGCTGGGCCACTACTGCAACTGGGAATGGGTCAGCACGCTGCCGTTAGCCATGTCTGACAAGGGCGTCTGTGCGGAGCTGTATCATCCTATCGAGAATCCTGAATTTGACAAACTGTTCCTGTATATTCGCCAACGCTTTGGCAGTGTCTGCATCCCGATGGAAGAGACGCTGCGCCATATCGTGAAATATCAGCGCGAGGGCAAACCATTGGTTATTGGATATATAGCTGACCAGAAACCCAATTGGCGTAACATCCACCTGTGGGTACCATTCCTGAACCACCTGACGCCAGTGTTTACGGGTTCTGAGCGTATCATCAAGCGTACGAAGCAGGCTTTCTTCTATGGCGATGTGCGTCGTGTGAAGCGCGGCTATTACGAGTGTGAGTTTAAACTGATTGAGGCACATTCGGAGAATATCCCAGACTATCAGTTGACGGAGCGCTACATGCAAGAACTGGAGACCACGATTCGTCGCGATCCCGCATTGTGGCTGTGGAGCCACGATCGTTGGTCGCGCACCAAGGAGGAGTTTGATATCCGTTTCTATATCAAAGAAGGTAAGGTCTACGAGAAGGTTACCGAAGAAGAGTACGCCAAGATGAAGGGATGGCGCAGCTATTGGCACCATTGATGGCTGATGGCTGATGGCTGATGGCCAACTGCTAACAGCTAACTGCCTTTTTCTTCAATGAGCTTGGCCACCACGGCAAACTGGTAGTGGGCATCGAGCAGGGCTTGTATCAAACCCGCTTTTCCGTCAAGACAGCCACCTTTTATTATATACGACTTGATGAAACGCACCAAGGGGCGTAGCAGCATTGCCGTGATGCCATATTTTTTATGGCGGCGGCGAGGCACCTCGTTGGTGGAGTAAGTGTTGTGTTTGCGTAGGATGTCACTGACGGAATCGTTGGCTAAATGTTCGAAGGCCAACTCCTTGCGATGTTTGTCGATGCGCTCTATGCGTCCGTCCACTTCGGGTGCACAATGGATGACGGGCGGCCAGTGTGTCTTGTCCTTACGAAAGAAGCGGAGAATGTAGTCAGGATAGTGGCTGCGCATGAATTGTCCCATAAAGTAGTTTTTGCGCGGAATAGCTAGACCGTCGGGACAGTCAGCTTCGCTGATGCGCTGATATAGATAGTCGTGCAGCTCTTTAGTGACAATTTCGTCGGCATCAACCACCAAGACCCACTCGTGCTGTGCCTCATGAATAGCATATTCGCGGGCAGGTTCTACAATGCTGTATGCCTTACGCTCGAAAGTAAGGGTGCGACAGCCGTAGCGCTGCGCAATCGCAATGGTCTGGTCTGTCGACTCCATATCGCAAACCACTATTTCGTCGAACCCTTTGACAGCTTCCAGCACTTGTTCTAAGTGCTGTTGAGCGTTATATGTGTTGATAACTACAGATATCTTTCCATTCATGTTTGCAAAATTAAAAAAAAAACACTAAATTTGCAAGCAAAATAAAAGAATTATGATTGAGAAATGTAAAGAGATACTGGCCAAACCCTTCTTTCGTGACTTCCGTACGCTGGCGGGATTGTGGCTGCTGTTAGGTTTGTTGGCTGCTGTGATGAAACAGCAGAGCCATAACAATTTCTTGATATTCCGAGGCGTGTTCTGGCATGCATGGCAGGGACAGTCCCTGTATGCTGCTTATCCGAACGAATATTGGGACGTCAACCACTACGGCCCCCTGTTCTCATTGGTGATAGCACCTTTTGCTGTCGTACCGGAGTGGCTGGGACTGCTGATGTGGTGCATAGCACTGTCTTTGTTTCTCTATGTTGCTGTTCGCCGTTCACTGCTGACCAGTGGGCAACAGCTCTTCGTGCTGTGGTTCTGCGCTCACGAACTGTTGACGGCACTCTATATGCAGCAGTTCAATATCGCTATTGCCGCCATCATCCTGTTGGTCTTCTTCTTGATAGAGAAAGAGCGCGATGCTACTGCGGCTTTCTTTATTGTGCTGGGCACATTGGTGAAGCTATATGGTGTTGTGGGCTTAGCCTTCTTCTTCTTCTCGAAACATAAGCTGCGTTTCGTGCTGTCGCTCATCGGGTGGGGTGCCGTAATGTTCGTTGCCCCTATGGTGCTGAGCAGTCCCGAGTATGTCATCGGGCAGTATCAGGAGTGGATCGTCTGCTTGTTAGAGAAGAATGGTGAAAACGCCGAGTCGCTGATGCAGAACATCTCGCTGCTTGGCATGGCTCACCGTGTGACAGGACTGGTATTTAGTGATTTGTGGATGATTGTTCCTGGACTGATAGCATTTGCCATTCCCTATCTGCGCATCAGCCAATATCAGCACATGGCATTTCGCCAGACGCTGCTGGCGTCGGTCTTGATGTTCACCGTGCTGTTCTCTACCGGTAGTGAGTCGAGTGGCTATATCATAGCATTGGTGGGTGTTGTGATATGGTATACCGCAGCACCGTGGCAGCGCACGGGATGGGATGTCGCCTTGATGGTGTTTGTCTTTGTGCTGAGCAGTATGTCACCCAGCGATTTGTTCCCTGCCTATCTGCGTAAGGAGTGGGTACAGCCCTATGCCTTGAAAGCATTGCCCGTCACTGTGGTCTGGCTAAAACTATGTTGGGAGATGTACACCAAAGACTACAAACGCTTAACCCTTAACTCTTACCCCTTAACTCTTACCCCTTAACTCTTAACTCCTCAACGCCCCATTGTTTCCTCGTAGTTAACGGCATCGTTGAGCATACGTGGCGGACAATGGTAGTCGTCAGAGAGTACGTCGCGTTCAGAGCGGTAGTAAGGCGTTTCAAGTCCTGCTAAGTGAAACAGCAGCTGGCAAGTGTTGTCAATAGCTACAGGACGATTGATGCTTTGGCGCAGTCGATTGACGATGTCAGGATGCGTCTCCATATATTTCTCTGAGCACCATACGATATAGGGTATGCAGTATTGGTGGCTTATGCCCTGCTGGATGTCTGTGCCATAAGAGAAATCGTCGCGTCCTGAACGGGGACGGTAGTCGTAGACCTCTTCGCCATGGTCAGAGAGATAGAGCATAACGGTATTGCCGCTGCCATACAGCTCGGTTATCTTGCGAATGATATGGTCGTTGTATAGCGTGGCATTGTCGTAGTCGGCAATTTCCTGTCGCATCTCTGCCGTGAGCCATTCCTCTTTTCGGAATGTCGTGCTGTCGGGAGTAAAATGACTGAAGATGTGGTCATGCGGATAACGATATGTGAAACTGACGTGCTGTCCCATGAGATGGAATACCGCGAGGCGGCGGATGGCGTCAGCATCCCTCCTCATGCCTTTTCGGTAGGCATCAATAAATTCTCCGTCCAGACCATAGGTCTCATCATTTGTCTCACTGTAGCAGGCCTCCTTCATCTGCTTACTATATAAATAAGTGGCCAGCGAGAACTCAAAAAGTTCCGTGAGCATATTGCCCTTTGTTGGCTTCTGGTTGTCTTGCATGTTTACCCAGTAGCCGTTTTTCTTGAAGACGGCTGTTAGAGGTGGTGCGGACGACCAGTGTTCACCATCGCCCAGTGAGTTGCAGCTGATGAGGTTGCGTATTACCTTTGTCGTCTGGTTATAGGGACTGACGGCATCCGTAAAGGCAAAGAGTCTGCCTGCCTGTCGCTCAGCATCCATGAAGGGGGTGGTGTGCAAGGGGTACCCATAGAGCGATGCATGGTTCTTGATATAGGACTCTCCAATGACGAGAATGATGTTCAGTGAGTCGCTGTGATCTTGCTGTGGCATCACGTCAACATGTTGTGCCTGTTCGTTGGCTTTGCTCATCTCGCAACCGGCAAGGTAGGTGTCGTAAAGTGCTACTGTAAGTTTGGTAACGACATCATCTGGGTTGCGATGGTAGGAGCGCCATTCGTCGATATCGTTCATCTCCTGACAGCTGAACAGTTGTACATAGCTGATGGTGGCGAAAATGGCACCACTGACCAACAATATGGCGGCAGTGCCTTTCAGTATCTTGATGGTCTTGACGTTCTTGATGGCAGCATTAATATGGTGGTGTGTCAGTTCCAGTGTAATGTTCGCCGCTATGAGCAGAACGACATAAGCTATGCTTGTCCAGATACCAGGCAATTGGGCTATGGTGGATAAGAACTCGCTACTCTCCTGTATGTTGGTTTCTATAAACAAGATTAGGACAGATGGCGATAGCTCCATGCCAAAATGCCATTCCAATATCAATTCAATGCAGAAGAGCATATAGACGATGGCGTAGCTGAACCATTTGACGATGCGCCAGCGCAGCAGTTCGATGACGGTAGCGGCAAGCCATGCTTGGAAAAAGATGATCATCCAGCGTGGTATGGGGTTTTGCAGCACCGACTCCCATCCAATGAGCACAATATAAGCTACCATGAATGGCCATTGGTGTACGATGGGGCGCGGCCACCATTCCTTGATATGCTTACTGAGCGCTGACAACATAATGGAATCTCTATTCTTGATTCTTCAACGGTGTTGAAACAGGCTTGAAGATGTCAAGAGCTTGGTCGTAGGCAGGCGATTGGATGGACAGCAGGTTCAGAACAGAATGGAAAATGTAATGCTGTTCCAGCACTGCTGGCAGTTCGCTCTTGTACGTTCTGAAGTCCTTTGACGTCCATACCAAGAACGGTATCTCGTACTGCTCTTTGGGGGCCATCTTCTTGGGCAGACCGTGCATGAATATCTTGTTTTCACCGAGCGACTCGCCATGGTCGGAAATGAAAATCATCGCACTCTTCCATTCTTTCATGTCACGCAACGTGTTGATCAGCCCGTTTAAAAGGAAATCAGTATAGCGAATGGTGTTATCGTAGGCATTCACCAGCAGACCGATATTCTTTTCGCCTTCCTCTACATTGGCTGCTACGGGTTTGTACACCTCGAACTCCTTGGGGTATTTGCTGGCATACTGAGGACCGTGACTGGTGCTGGTGTGCAGAATAATCAATACCTTCTTCTTGTTGCTTGACTCAATGCGCTGACGGAGTCCTGCAAAGAGAATAGCATCGTAGTTGCTGTCCATATCAGGATACTCCTTTGTGAGATCCATGGCCGTCAGATATTCTTCTATATGTATGGGCGGCTCTCCCCAGTTGGAGGTGCGCCAAGACACGTCGGCACCCATTCGGAAAGCATAGTTGGGAAGCAACTCGTACAGGTCGCTACGGTCTTGCGGTTCAAGGATAGCTTTTGTGCCTGCTGTGGTATACGTGGCACATGAGTTGGCTTGAAAAACCTTCAGCTCCTTCTGCTTCGACAGTAGCGGGTTTGTGTCACGCTGATAGCCATACAACTGGAAGTTGGCTTTTCTGGCAGACTCACCGATAACCAGCACCACTACGGCTTTCTCGTTGTCTGTAATCTTGCCGTCGGGCAGCTTGATTTCCTCTGCCTGCTTGCTTTGGCGGAGATTGATGACGCGACACGTGTTGACAAGGTAGGACCATGGCTGCAGCAAACCGCCCAATTCCGTGTCGTGCTGACTGACGAACAGCGTCTGGTTGATGTTCAGCAATGCCGTAATGAGGACGATGGCCAGCGAACTGCCGCAATAGACTCCCAGTTTCTTCGCCTTCCCCATCTTCACCGGCTGTAACAGACAGAACAATGCCGGTAAAACACCGAGGAAAAGGATGAAAAGCCATAATCCCCAACTGAAGAATCCCGAGGCTTCCGAGTATCGGGTATTGAAGACATTCCCTATGGTGGTCTCATCAATGATCACATTATATGTCAAGATGAAATAGACCGATGTTGCATTGATAACCGACAGAATCGCTAACAAGATACGTCCCACAACCCTCATGCAGAACATGGTCAGGTATGTCATCATGAAATTCAGTGTCAGCATGATAACCGTCAACGAAAACATCAGCCATGCTACGCCAAGCGTACTTTCATTGCTGTTGTCAATGGCAAAACGGAAGAAGGGTAGGTTGTAAAGCAGCAAAGTGCCTATTGTGACGATACAAGAGAAGGTAAAAAGCGAAACAGGGCGTAGCAATCTCTTTTTCGCTTTACGGAATATTGTCATCATTTTATCTCTTTGTTTTTGGATTTCAGAAGTTTTCTCTCACAGAAATAGAACATCAGGAATGGTGTCGTAAAACCGATGATGCTGCCCACACAGATATCCGATAGGAAGTGCTGGGAAAGATATACGCGTGAGTAGGCGCCTAATGCTGCAAGGAACAGCAGCAACAACAGCGACGCATTAAACAGAATCCTCGTCCTCAGCGTGTGGGGCTTGTTGTCCTTGCTGTAGTAATATGCCAAAACAATAGCACAGCACGTGAAAAACATAAAGAATGTAGAGGAATGTCCAGAAGGGAAGGAGTTGCTGTGGTGCATCTCTACGCCCTGCACCAGCGGCAGCACCAAATGGCTATTCTCGAACACGCTGACAGGACGGTCGCTACTGAACAAGTGCTTTAATAGCTGCACGAAGATTCCTCCCGCCACCTCGCTTATCGCATAGTACAGTGTTATCTTGCCCTTTTTCCACAGTAGGGGCAGCAGTGCCACTATATACAATGGCCATTCTGCCAACACCGTATAATGTTTAAAGAAAGTATCTAAGAAACTCGTATGGTAGGAATTTAGCAGTAAATGAAGTTCAATCTTTGGATACATATACAGCATCCCGAGCACTACTGTTAACAATACCAGATAGGGCACCGTATAGAAGTAAACCATTCTGTTGAAGACTTGCTTGCTAATCATGATTCCACTATAAATGAGGGTGTTGGGTTAAAATGTTGCTCTCAATCTAATATCTCTGCGACGTGGTAAAGTGGGCGACTCTTGACCTCCGTATAAATGTTGCCGATATAAACACCCATGGTTCCTAAAGAGACGAGGACGAATCCCCCTACTAACCAGATGCTGAGAATGAGTGACGACCAGCCTGGTACGGCGGTGCCAACTATCAGCGCGTGCGTCACATAGATACCGATGCCGAAGGCTATCAGCAGGAAGATGAGTCCTAAATAGAAGATGGCGTACATCGGCTTTACGCTGAATGCCGTAATGCCGTTCAACGCTAATTTCAGCATCTTGCTGACGGTGTACTTCGATGCACCGGCATAGCGCTCGCTGATGATGTCGTTAACGGTGTCGCTCTGCAACCCTATTTGGGGTATCAGTCCACGCAGATAGAGGTTGTGCTCTTTATATTCGTCCAGCATGTCAAGCGCTCTGCGACTCATCAGGCGGAAGTCGGCATGGTTGTAGACTCCCTCGACACCCATCGAGCGCTGCAGCTTATAGAAGGCCTGTGCTGTCATACGCTTCATCGGAGGGTCTGCCTCACGAGATACCTTGACGCCATAGACGATGTCCTTCCCTGCGGCAAACTTCTGTACCATCTGTGGTATACACTCGATGTCGTCCTGTAGGTCGGCATCGATGGTTACAATGGCGTCGGCCCAGTTCTTGGCAGTCTTCATGCCCGCCATGATGGCATTTTGGTGTCCTACGTTGCGCGACAGGTTAATGCCGCGTACAAATCTGTTCTCGCCATGCAGTTCACGGATAATCTGCCATGTGTTGTCCCTGCTGCCATCATTGACAAAGACCATCATTGAGTCGTCGCTGATGAGTCCGTCGGCAATCATCTTCTCGAAGAGTGCTGTCAGTCGTTCTACAGAGTGGCGCAGCACAGCTTCCTCATTATAGCAGGGTGATACGGTGGCAAGTCTAATCATACGTGTCTGTTTACAAAGTCGGTAAAGGTGATAAATTCGTGACCATTGCCCTTGAGCATCTTGATGAGGCGACCTAAGCGTTGCGCCATCTGCTGGCCACTATGGTTTTTGATGATGAAAGGCATCTTGAACTCAGGGTGCTCTTTCAGGTCGTAGAACTCCCACGGGTGGAAATAGGTTACGAAATATCCATCGTGGTTAACGGTGCGGCGCACCATCCAGTGGTAAAGGCGCTCGGGCAGGTTATGCAGTGCCAGCCAGAACAGCGGAAAACGTATCCAGGGCGTTACGCTGGCAGGAATCTGCATCACCTTCCCCTTCATAAACCACGTGCGTGGCTCTGTCAGGTGCATATAGCGCCCGGGAATAAAGGCTGGGTTCAGCGAGGAGTTGTAGCGATAGCCTGCCTTCTCTATCTCCTCGTCGCTGACGGGAAACATGCGGGGTTGGCGATAGCCGTTCACGGTACGGCCTGTGACGCGCTCTACTATCTGTTTCGATAGGGCAAAGTCGGTCTCCTTGGGCTGCCAGTGGTCTACGCCGTGGCAAGCCACTTCATGCCCCTCGTCCATGATGCGCTGCATCACCTCCGGCGCCAGCTCGGCAAAGTTGCCTGTACAGAAGAAGGTGGCTTTGACACCATTCTCCTTCAATACGTCGAGGATGCGGTTGGTGCCCACCTTACTTACTGCCATGCCCTGCTCCAGTGTGAAGTCCACACCGTGCTCACGGGGTACGTCAAACTCTTCGGTATCGAAACTTAGTAGAATCATAGACAATAACCGTTGACCAATAGGCGAAAAACCGTTAGAGGGCTGCCTGAATCTTGGCAGCAATCTCCTTGAACTCCTCCTCGCTCAGCTTCAGCTTCTCCTTGCGGAAGTCGGCATCGGCCTCGCTCTGCATGGGGATGAGATGGATGTGTGCGTGTGCAACCTCCAAGCCGAGTACCACCTGGGCAACCTTCTTGCAGGGGAAGGCCTTCTTGATGGCGGTGGCTACGCGCTTGGCAAACTGCTGGTAGCGGGCCAGTTCGTCGTCCTCCATGTCAAAGAAGTAGTCTACCTCCCGACGTGGAATCACGAGGGTGTGACCTTTTACCAACGGGTTGATGTCGAGAAATGCATAGAATTCCTCATTCTCTGCTACCTTATAGCTGGGAATCTCGCCAGCGGCAATCTTGCTGAAAATATCCATCTTGTGATTTGACTATTTAACTCCTTTAACTTCTTTAACTCCTTTAACTTCTTTAACTCCTTACGCTATCGAGATGTTCTCAATGCGCAACTTGATGGTGCCGCGGGGAATCTGAATCTCTACCTCGTCACCCACCTTCTTGCCCAGCAGTCCCTGTGCAATAGGTGTCTTGATAGAAATCTTACCGGCACGCAGGTCGGCCTCGTTCTCGCTGACGATGGTGTACGACATCTTAGCCTTGGTGGTCAGATTGGTCATCTCTACCTTGGTCAGTATCTGTACAGAGTCGGTGCTCAGACGCGAAGTGTCCACAACCTTGGCCTCGGCAATGGTGGCCTTCAGCTTGTTGATCTTATCCTCCAGATGGGCCTGCGCCTCCTTGGCGGCGTCATACTCGCTATTCTCACTCAGGTCGCCCTTCTCGCGAGCCTCAGCAATGGCTGCTGAAGCCTTGGGACGTTCTACCGCTTCCAAGCGGTGCAGTTCGGCTATGAGCTTGTCATAGCCTTCTTGTGACATGTATGCCATAGTTTTTCTATTTTACGATTTACTATTTACAATTCTGGTTTTATTGTGCAAAAAATAAAAGAATCCCGACTCTACTCTATGTCGGAATCCCTGTATCTCGCTATGTTTTTTATTCGTTGCAAAGGTAGGAAATAATTTTCAACCAGCCAAATTTTCGCCTCATTATTTTCAGTTTTGATTGATTTATGTCAAGAAAGTGTCGCTATTACACCATTTTTTAACCTGCCTTTTTTGCTTATTATAAATAATGTGTTATCTTTGCAGCGTGTTTTTCATAGTATTAGATTTAAGGTTAACAAAGGTTTGGGACTCAGCGGAGTCCCATTTTTTGTTTTTGTCCGTTTCCCTTCGCCCTGTACAGCGCACACAGCACGTAGTAGATGAGGATTCCTGTGATGAGACCTGCTATGGCATCAATAGCGTAGTGGGCATAGATGTACACGGTAGAAAGGCACATCAGCAAATAGAAAGGCAGCATGCCGCCAGTCAGTTTCCAGCTCTTGGTACGCAGCGCGAGCATCATCAGTACCGTTGTCACACCTACGTGACTGCTGGGGAAGGCGGCGGTGGGGCGCTCGCCGGCATCGTGGGTGATGTCCAGCAGGTGGTAGCAGAAGCCGTCGCTCCATCCGGGTGCCGCCATGCGCTCGGAGTGGGTCAGAAACCAGTCGCCCAGATTGGGGAAGATGCCTGCGGCAATCTTCTCGGTGCCCACTGCCAAGTAGTAGAACTGCGGTCCGGTGACGGGCAGCAGGACGAAGACGACATAGTAGGCAAAGAACGAGCCGAGCATCACGAAGGCTGCCATCTGGAACTCCTCATAGCGGCGCAGGAAATAATAGAGATACACCACCAGCATCAGCGGAAAGTAGCTGACATAGCCCAGACACATCAGTTCGGAGAACCACCCATAGGGCACCTTCTGCGAGAAGAGCAGCGACGGCTGACAGCCGAAGAGTGTCTGTTCCCACTGTGCGAAGACGTGGTCGAGGTTGGGCAGCACACGGTTCAACTCATACGTGTCGGGGTACCACCAACTCAAGAATATCATCTGTACCAGGATGCGCAGAAACAGGGTCAGCTTACAGGGATAGTGCCGATAGACCGCCCATGCCGCCAGTGTTGCTGCCACATAGCCGCCGCGCAGCACCAGCATGTCGGTGATGTTCGGCAGCTGAGACCATACGCAGACCATGAAGACCAGCGTAAACAGCAGGTAGCCCATGCCTGCCCACTCGGCAGCCATCAGCCCTCTTACAACCAGTTCTCTTTTTTGTACCATGCTATGCTTCGCTTGACGCCCTCCTCCAGTTTCACTTGCGGCTCGTAGCCCAGTTCACGGCGTGCCGGTTCTATGTCGCAGCGCCAGTTGCGCTGGCGCATAATGTAGTATTTGTCGTTGTTCAGTGCGGTCACCTTGCCCGTCAGCCTTCCTACGTATTCTCCGCAGAAGGTGATAATGCGCAACAGCCAGATGGGGGCGGTGATGCGTATCCACCAGGGGTTGCCCAACTCCTTGCGTATCAGGTCGCTGAAGGTCGACGACTGGTACACCTCGCCGTCGCTGAGGAAGTAGCGCCGTCCCGTCACACCCTTCTCGCAGGCTAAGAAGATGGCCTGCACCACGTCGGTGACGTAGACGAAGGTGATGTCCTGTTTCTTGAAACCTACGGCAAAGTCGGTATGCGCCTTGATGCTCTTGGCCATCATGAAGTAGTCGCGCTCACGGGGACCGTAGACGCCCGTGGGGCGCAGTATGACGTAAGGGAAGGGCCTCCCCTCGTCCCCCTCCAAGTAGAGGGGGAGCTGTGACAGCCACTGCTCGGCCTCCAGCTTGCTCTTGCCGTAGGCGGTGTTGGGCTTTGCTTCGTCGCTCTCGCGAATCTCCTGGTAGGGCTGTTCCTCGCGGATGGCTCCCATGATGCTGAGACTGCTGATGTAGACAAAGCGCTGCAGGTGGTGCTGCGTAGCCATCAGCGCACGCACCAGGTGCTTGGTACCCTCGGTGTTGATGCGGAAGAAGTCTTCCTTGTTCAGACATTTCGTCACACCGGCGGCATGCACCACATAGTCAAACTGGTGGTCCTTCAGCTGTTCCTTCAACTGCTCCTCGTCCGACAGGTTCAGCGCTATCAGGTGGATGCGCTCATCCTGCAAGAACGCCGTCGAACTGCTCTTGCGTACTGCTGCCCATGTCTCAAAGCCACGGCGCAGCGCCTCTTCCACGATAAAGGAGCCAATGAACCCACTGGCTCCTGTAATCAATATCTTCAATTGGTGTAATTCGTCTTAATTAGTTGTTAAAAGAATCTTTGTAATCCACGTAATCTGTGGTCGCTTGATGTTTAGTCTTTAATCATGTTGTCCACGGCATTGCGGGCCTCGTCATTGAGGTTGATGTTACGGTTTACCTTGGCATCAATGGTTCCGGCACGCATAATGTCCGCCATGTCAACACCGGTGGCAGACTTCAGCACATCGAAGGCTTGCTTGATGGCTACGGGTACACCGCCACTCATAGCTGCCACACCGGCACCCGTATCCTGACCGCCACTATAGACGTGAACGTCCTTGATGGAAGAGATGGGCTTGGCGACATTCTCGACAATCTGAGGCAGTACCTCAATCATCATCTGAGCCACAGCGGCATTGTTATACTTCTTATAGGCTTCGGCCTTCTTGTCCATGGCCTGTGCCTCGGCTTCACCCTTCTTCTGAATGGCATAGGCTTCAGCCTCACCCTTGGCCTTGATACCAATAGCCTCCTGCTCTAAGCGATAGCGCACAGCATCAGACTCTGCATTCTGGGCGAGGGCACGCTGTTCAGCCTCATATTTCTGGGCTTCGGCGACACGCTTGCGCTGTTCCAGGTCGGCGGCAGCATTCTTCTCTATCTGGTACTTGTCAGCATCGGCCTTCTTCTCCACCTCAGCGGCCAACTGGTTCTGACGAATCTCAATCTGTTCCTTCGACAGGATCTGTTCACGCTTCGTCTTCTCAATTTCAGCCTCAACAGTCTTGATATTGATGGTCTTCTGCTGTTCCTGCTGCTGGATGGCATAGGCAGCATCGGCGTCAGCCTGTGCCGTATCGGCCTGCTGTTTCAGTGCAGCACGCTTCAGTGCCAGTTCATTGTTCTTGATGGCAATGGCGGTGTCGGCATCCACACGAGCGTCGTTGGCCTCCTTGTCGGCTTTCGACACCTCAATCTTCACGTCGCGCTCAGCGATGGCACGGTTGATGCTGGCATCCTTCTTGATCTTGGCGGTGTTGTCGGCACCGAGGTCCTTGATAAGACCTTCCTTGTCGGTCACGTTCTGGATATTGCAAGAGATAATCTCGATACCCAGCTTCGCCATATCGGGCTGTGCCTTGGTCATCACCTGGTCAGAGAAACCGTCACGGTCGGTATTCAGCGAACGGAGGTCCAGCGTACCGATGATTTCACGCATGTTACCTTGCAGCGAGTCCTGCAACTGCTCGGCAATCTCGTTAGGCATCATGTTCAGGAAGTTCTTGGCAGCCAGACGGGTACCCTCGTTGGTGGGCATGACGCGAATCTTGGCCACGGCGTCTACGTCGACATTGATGAAGTCGGTAGTGGGCACGCTCTCTTCTGTCTTGATGTCTACGGTAATTTGTCCTAAGTAGACACGGTCCAGACGTTCGAAGAACGGTATGCGGAAACCACCGGAACCAATGAGTACACGGGGCTCACGCGACAGACCGGAGATGATGAAAGCTGCCGAGGGGGGTGCCTTTACATAAGAGATGAACAACAGGATGACCAGTGCGAGAATGGCCACGGCAACAATGATGAATGTGGTTGGTTCCATAAGCAGTTAATTGGTTAAAAGTGATACTTTGCCTGCAAAGGTAGTGCAAACCGAACGAAAAACCAAATTTTTTTGGGGCTTTTCCGATTGCAACGCCACACTTCTACCCATTCCCCATGAGTTCCACACAGGTCACAGGATCCCTGTTTTGTAGCAAATAAAGCAGGCACAGGCACATTTATATGGCACCCTATAGGGTATAATATAGATAAATAAAGTTAAAATTACACCCTTTCGGGTACTTTTTCTTGTTTGTTTCAAAGAATATGCCTAAATTGCGCCCGAAAAGGTATAATTGACATGAATGAGACACCATTATCTACTGCTATCAAACAGTTGCGCAAAGAGTATAATCTCACGCAGCAGGACCTTGCCTACAAGTCGGGAGTGGGCCTGCGTTTTGTCCGTGAGCTGGAGCAAGGCAAACCCACCGTACGTATGGATAAGGTAAACCAGGTACTTGAGCTCTTCAATCTTCAGTTGGCCCCTGTGCCCATAGAAAGGAGGACTGACGAATGAGACAAGGACGAGTCATCTGTAACGGCATCCCCGCTGGTATTATCACCGAGGACGCACAGGGCTATACCTTCGTCTATGACGAGGGCTACCTCAATACGCCTGATGCACTGCCAATCAGTTTGACACTACCCCTTCGTCAGGAGCCGTATGTCAACAATGTGTTATTCTCGTTCTTCGACGGCCTGATTCCCGAGGGGTGGATGCTGAACATTGCCGAGCGTAACTGGAAGATTAATCGTCGTGACCGAATGGCGCTACTGCTTACCTGTTGTCGCGACTGTATCGGGAATGTCAGTGTGGAACCTGTTGAAATGAAGGAGGAGCGCGTATGAAAAAGTGTCTTTGCTGCTATCAGCCTCTACACGATGGTGAGGTTGACTATCACCCACGTTGCGCCAAGCGACTCTTCGGTCAGTCCATTGCTCCTAGCTTGCCTTACACTCGAAAAGACATCAACAAACTGGCACAGGTGGTTGTGGAGAGTCGCACAACGGTAACAGGTGTGCAGGCCAAGCTGTCGATGGACTTGGAACACGATGCTAACGGACGTGCTCAGCGCCTGACCATTGTCGGTGTGATGGGACGTTACATTCTGAAACCACAAACAGAACGTTTCGAATGCCTGCCAGAGATGGAAGACCTGACCATGCACCTGGCAGAGATAGTCCGCATTCCTACCGTTCCTCATGCGTTGATACGTTTTGCAGACGGCGAACTGAACTATATCACCCGTCGCATAGACCGTACAGACGATGGGCATAAGTTGCCGATGGAGGATATGTGTCAACTGGCTGGCAAACTGACGGAGCAGAAATATCAAGGAAGTTATGAGTTGATAGCCAAACTGATAGAACGTTATTCCAGCGTCCCCAAACTTGACATTGTTAACTTCTGGGAGCAGGTTGTCTTCTCATGGATTGTAGGCAATGCCGACATGCACCTCAAGAACTTCTCCCTGTATAGCGAGAAGTCTGGCCGATATGTGCTGACGCCGACCTACGACCAGGTTTCTACGGCCATTGTTATGCCAGAGGATACTGACCAACTGGCTTTGCCGTTGAACGGCTTCCAGAAAAAACTCCTCTCCATGGACTTTGCACAGGCTATGGAGCAGTCGGGGCTGGACGGAAAGATGGTGCAGCGCATCTTCAACCGCTTCATTCCTCTCAAAGACAAATGGTTTGCCTGCATTGACGCTTCCTTCGTTTCCGAACAGCAGAAGGCGCAGTTCAAGGAACTCATCAGCAATCGTATTGAGACATTAAGTATGCCATATAAAATAAATCATAATAATTAATACACAATTCATAATTATTTCGTATCTTTGCTGTCAGAAACTATTAAATATTGAATACTATGAGTAAGAAAAAAGGTGGCAAGAGGCTGAATAAGAAACAAATAGCCGAGATGTTGCAGACATTGTTCCAGCAGCATCCCAACGAGACGTATTCCTTCAAGCAGATTTTCAAGGCGCTGAATTTGGACACGCATCCCACCAAGATGCTGGCCATAGACCTCATGGAAGAGATGGCATGGGACGACTACCTGTCGAAGGTCAGTGACAACTCATACCGTCTGAATCAGAAGACACAGATACAGGAGGGCACCTTTATCCGCAAGGCCAACGGCAAGAACTCCTTCCAGCCCGACGATGGCGGTACACCGGTCTTTGTCAGTGAGCGCAACTCGCTGTTTGCCATGAATGGCGACCGTGTACGGGTAACGTATATGGCTCGCCGTGAGAAGCATATCAAGGAGGCGATGGTCGTCGAGATTCTCAGTCACAAGCGCGACCAGGCTGTCGGTAAGCTGAAGGTAGAGAAGGACTATGCCTTTCTGGTTACCGAGGGCAACATCTTTGTGCACGACATTCTTATTCCGAAGAAGAAGCTGAAGGGCGGCAAGACGGGCGACAAGGCGGTTGTCAAGATTACGCAGTGGCCGTCCAAGGAGTCGAAGAACATCGTCGGCGAGGTCGTCGACGTGCTGGGCAAGGAGGGCGACAACAATGTCGAGATGCATGCCATCCTGGCACAGTATGGGCTGCCATACAAATATCCGAAGGCTGTCGAGGACGCTGCCGAGAAGATAGAGCCGGGCATCACTCCCGAGGAGATAGCCCGTCGTGAGGACTTCCGCGATGTCTTCACCTGCACCATCGACCCTAAGGATGCCAAGGACTTCGACGACGCGCTCAGCATCCGCCAGAGGGGAAAGTTGTGGGAGGTCGGTGTCCACATCGCCGATGTCAGCCACTATGTCAAGGAAGGCTCTGTCATTGACAAGGAGGCTGTCAAGCGTGCCACCAGCGTCTATCTCGTCGACCGCACCATTCCCATGCTGCCCGAGCGCCTGTGTAACTTCATCTGTTCGCTGCGCCCCGACGAGGAGAAGCTCTGCTACAGCGTCATCTTCACCCTCGACGACGAGGCCAACGTCAAGGACTACCACATCGCTCATACGGTGATTAAGAGTAATAAGAGGTACGCGTACGAGGAGGTACAGGAGATACTGACCTCCCCCAGCCCCTCCCCAAGGGAGGAGAGTGAGTATGACTCCTGTCTCAAGACATTAGACCGCCTCGCCAAGAAACTCCGTGAGCGCCGCTTCAAGGGCGGTGCCGTCAAGTTCGACCGTGAGGAGCTGCACTTCGATATCGACGAGACGGGCAAACCCATCCGTGCCTACTTCAAGAAGTCCAACGATGCCACCCAACTCATCGAGGAGTTCATGCTGCTGGCCAATAAGTATGTCGCTGAGAGCGTCGGCAAGGCTAAGAAGGCCAAGGCCAACGGCCAACAGCCCAAGGCAAAGACCATGGTCTACCGCATCCACGACCAGCCAGACCCCACCAAGTTGGAGATGCTGCGCGAGTTTGTCGTCAAGTTCGGCTACAAGATGAAGACGGCAGGTACCAAGGGTGCTATCTCCAAGTCGCTCAACGCACTGATGGACGGCTGCCAGGGCAAGAAGGAGCAGAAGCTCATCGAGACCGTCGCCCTGCGCGCCATGATGAAGGCAAAGTACTCTACCCACAACATCGGCCACTACGGACTGGCCTTCGAGTACTACACCCACTTCACGTCGCCCATCCGCCGCTATCCCGACACCATGGTACACCGTCTGCTGACGAAATACCAGGATGGCGGACGCTCGGCTAATCAGGAGAAGTATGAGGAGCTCTGCGAACACTGCTCGGATATGGAACAGACTGCCCAGCAGGCTGAGCGCGACAGCATCAAGTACAAGATGGTAGAGTTCATGGCCGACAAGATTGGCAACGAGTACGATGCTCACATCAGCGGCATCCAGTCCTATGGCATCTACTGCGAGATCGACGAGAACCACTGCGAGGGCATGGTGTCTATGCACGACCTGGACGACGACTACTACGACTTCGACGAGCGCAACTACTGCCTGGTAGGCCGTCGCCACCACAACAAGTACCAGTTGGGCGACCCCGTGCGCGTCAAGGTGGCTCGTGCCAACCTGGAGAAGCGCCAGCTCGACTTCGTCCTTGCCGACAAATAACTTCTTAACTTCTCTAACTCCTTAACTTCTTTAACTTCTTTAATTCAACTTTCGCAAGCTCCGCTTGCTCAGTCTCGTAAGGGGCAAGGAAGCGGCATAGAAGGGGAATGACTAACCTCTTGCCCCCTGCTCCATGCCCCTTGCCCCAAGAAAAGTGGAGCATGTGAAACATGCGAAACTTGAATAACTTCTTTAACTTCTAAAAAATAAAAACAATGACCTCAAACAAAACCATCATCGCTGCAGCCCTTGTTGCTGCCAGCATCTTCTGCCTCGGCTGGTTTGTCAAGGCAGGTATTGACAACATCGTCAACAAAGACCGCCATGTGACGGTCAAGGGCTTGGCTGAGCGCGAAGTGCCAGCCGACAAGGTGACATGGAGCATTGGCACCAAGGTAACAGGAAACGACCTGCCCCTGCTCTATGAGAACATCAATGTGCAGACCAAGAAAATCAAGCAGTTCCTGCTGAAGTACGGACTGCCCGAGAAGGAGATTACCGTCAATCCGCCTTCCATCAACGACCTCGAAGCCCGCGAGTGGGGCGACAATCAGAAGGCCTTCCGCTACATCGTCAACACCACCATCACCGTGGCTACCAGCAAGGTGGCAGAGGTCAACAAGGCCATCTCCAACCAGGCAGAACTGCTCAAGCAGGGCGTGGCGCTGGGCGAGAACTATCCGCAGTACGAATATGCGTCGTTCCAGCAGATGAAACCGGAGATGATGGCGGAGGCTATCAAGAACGCCCAGAAGACCGGGGCACAGTTTGCTGAGGCCAGCAACTGCGACCTTGGCAAAATCGTGACGGCCGACCAGGGACAGTTCTCTATCGAGAACCGTGACGATAACACGCCGTATATAAAAAAGTTACGCGTAGTGACTACAGTGACTTATTCGCTGACGGACTAACCGGCCATCAACGCTTTACCGTGAATTAACGATTTTTTGCAAATTTTTCTCTCCAAAATATGCTTGTATTATAGTTATATTTTGTAACTTTGCACTCGCAAAGAGTTTCCCGGAATGGGAAACTTTTCGCGAGCGAAAAACTAAAAAGTTATCCAAAATGGAGGACTTAACCTAAAATTTGAGAGCAACAAACATAAAAAATAATACAGACATATAACAATGGAGATTAAGAACTTTACCATTACCAAACGCGACGGTTCAAAAGACTCGTTTTCGCTGGACAAGATCATGAACGCCATCGTCAAGGCGTTCGAGAGTGTGAATGTACCTTCTGACCTGGGTACCATCTCGAAAATCCTCAGCCACCTCGATATCAAGGACGATATCACGGTAGAGGATATCCAGAACCAGGTAGAGGAGGCGCTGATGCGCGAAGGCTTCTATAAGGTTGCCAAGTCGTTCATGCTCTATCGCCAGCAGCATACCGAGGACCGTGAGACGCTGGCCAAGTTGCAGTTCCTGTCCGACTATATGGAGTCTGCCAATGCCGCCACCAGTTCCAAGTTCGACGCCAATGCCAATGTGGAGCACAAGAACATTGCCACGCTCATTGGCGAGTTGCCCAAGTCCAACTTCATCCGTCTCAACCGCCGTCTGCTCACCGAGCGCTGCAAGAAGATGTTTGGCAAGGAACTGGCCGACAAGTACATCGACCTGCTGACCCACCACTTTATTTATAAGAACGACGAGACCTCGCTGGCCAACTACTGTGCCTCTATCACCATGTACCCCTGGCTCATCGGTGGTACCACAGCCATTGGCGGCAACTCTACCGCTCCCACCAATCTGAAGTCCTTTGCCGGTGGCTTCATCAACATGGTGTTCATGGTTAGTTCTATGCTTGCTGGTGCCTGCGCTACCCCCGAGTTCCTCATGTACATGAACTACTTCATCGGCAAGGAGTACGGCCTCGACTACTGGCAGCACCCCGACCAGCAGGCCGACCTCTCACTGAAGAAGCGCACCATCGATAAGGTCATCACCGACTACTTTGAGCAGATTGTCTACTCGCTGAACCAGCCCACCGGTGCCCGCAACTACCAGGCTGTGTTCTGGAATGTCGCCTACTATGACAAGTTCTATTTCGAGTCTATCTTCGGCGAGTTCTACTTCCCCGACGGTTCCAAGCCCGACTGGGACGGTCTCTCTTGGCTGCAGAAGCGCTTCATGAAGTGGTTCAACCAAGAGCGTACCAAGACCCTGCTGACTTTCCCCGTAGAGACCATGGCACTGCTCGTCGACGAGAATGGCGAGCCCAAGGACAAAGAGTGGGGCGAGTTCACTGCCGAGATGTATGCCGAGGGCCACTCGTTCTTCACCTATATGAGTGACAATGCCGACTCGCTCAGCTCTTGCTGCCGTCTGCGCAACGAGATTACTGACAACGGCTTCTCTTATACGTTGGGTGCTGGTGGTGTGTCGACAGGTTCCAAGTCGGTGCTCACCATCAACCTCAACCGCTGCGTACAGTATGCCGTCAACCACAAGATGGACTACCTCGAGTACCTTGGTCAGGTCATCGACCTCTGCCACAAGGTACAGCTCGCCTACAACGAGAACCTCAAGGACCTGCAGGCCCACGGCATGCTCCCCCTCTTCGATGCCGGCTACATCAATATCGCCCGTCAGTACCTCACCATCGGTATCAACGGACTCGTTGAGGCTGCCGAGTTCATGGGTCTGAAGATTACCCCCAACGACGACTACAAGAATTTCGTCCAGGGCATCCTCGGTCTCATCGAGAAGTACAACAAGCAGTACCGCACCAAGGACATCATGTTCAACTGCGAGATGATTCCCGCCGAGAATGTCGGTGTCAAGCACGCCAAGTGGGACCGTGAAGACGGCTACTTCGTACCCCGTGACTGCTACAACAGCTATTTCTATGTTGTTGAAGACGACTCGCTCAGTGTCATCGACAAGTTCAAGTTGCACGGGCGTCCCTATATCGAGCACCTCACCGGTGGCTCTGCCCTGCACATGAACCTCGACGAACACCTCTCCAAGGAGCAGTACCTGCACCTGCTGAAGGTCGCCGCCAAGGAAGGCTGCAACTACTTCACCTTCAACATCCCCAATACCGTATGTAACGACTGCGGCCACATCGACAAGCGCTACCTCAAGGAGTGTCCCCACTGCCATTCCAAGAATGTTGACTACATGACGCGTATCATCGGTTATCTGAAGCGCGTCAGCAACTTCTCACAGGCACGTCAGGAAGAAGCTTCACGCCGTTACTATGCACACGCAGAATAATCATGCTCAAATACGTCAACACAGGAATTGTTTTTCAGGAGATTCCCGATGAGGTTACCTTAGCTATCAATATCTCCAACTGCCCATGCCACTGCCCAGGATGCCACAGCCGCTACCTCTGGGACGACGTCGGCATGCCGTTGGATACCGATGCTATCGATGCCTTCATCGAGCGCTATGGCACCGACATCACCTGCCTGTCCTTTATGGGCGGCGATGCAGACCCCGTCGGTGTCAACCAGTTGGCACAGTACATCCACGAGACCTATCCCCAGTTCAAGGTGGCGTGGTATAGCGGGCGCCTCCGCGTCTCGTCAGCTGTCAACAAGGCCGATTTCGACTACCTCAAGATAGGTCCTTACATCAAGCATCTGGGACCTCTGAAGTCGCCCACCACCAACCAGCGCCTCTACCGCCAGCGTGAGGACGGCTCCTTCGAGGACATCACCTACCGCTTCTGGCGCCAGCGTGACATAGCGATATAGTGATATATTCCACCCTATTCAGTACAGCTATCTTGCCCATCCGCCAAGATAGCTGTATTTCTTTTCCTGTCAGCCCTCCGCCCCCTTTGTTAGAGCAGGACGGTGTCGTCGCTGACTTCCGTGTCTGTGTTTAGATGGAGTGACCGTGATGCAGCATCCGATGATGCCAGCATGTGGTGTGGCTGTATCCTGATAATCGCTATGGCAGGGGTGATGTATGTTCTTATCATTGTCTTCATCTTGTCATTGAATTAAAACCTTTTGGCCGTTCATTATGTACAGACCCTTCGAGAGCGTTGACGGGTGACTGGAGACAGTTGGCACACGACGACCTTGTAGGTCGAAGCATGCTCTTTTGCACTCAGAGAGGGCCGGGGAGAGACTTTCAATGGCGGTGATGTCCTCGTAAAAGTCGAAACTAAGGAACTCGCGTGAACTGCCCGTAACAACAGAGGCAGGGACAATGGCGCGCCCAGCCCCCAGTGAGCCTCCCATCCACTTGTAGAAACCTACACCATTGGTGCCGTCGGCCAGGACGAAGACGCCATTACTTGTTTGCTCGGTGCTAACCTCAAGGATGTTTCCTGTAGGCTCCTCGGACGTCTCGGTAATGGTCAGGGTGTAGTCTGTGTCTGCAGTACCTCTCAGCACATAGGGGCAGCCTGCCTTGACGGAGGCAACGGCCGTCAGCTGTATCTTTCCTTCGCCTGCACTTACCGCCTTGTAGGCTATCAGTCCGTCGGGCAGCGTTGCACTAACGGCAGAAATCAGTGTCTTATAGCCTGTAGAGCCTATGGTGATATCGTATGTGGGGTTATTAGCATATCGGTAGATATAGAAATCATCCATATCGCTTATGCTTAAGTAGCATGAGAATAAGCAGCTCTGTGCATTATACATGATTTGCTTGTGGCTGTTAGTGCCTTGGAAAATGATGGTAGCTGCACCGGTATTGTTTAGATTAATGCTAGCCTTGGCATTGTTATCTTTTCCGCTCTGCGTCTTCATGTTGTTGCTACTACTCGATGCGGCGTAGAGATAGCCGTTGCCTACGTTGAAATACCAATAGTTTGATGATTTCTCCAATGCGATGACTTGTGCATCATCGGGCACATCGGCAATCATGCCGTTTGAGACGGTGATGTCTGTTACCCCTCTGTTGTTGGCTTTCTGTTCTGTGGAGAGCGCCTTTGTCACGCCGTTGTCGTCTGTGCCAACAAACAGCACATGGTCTCCATCGGCCAATGAATGGACATCTTTGACTAAGAAGTATCCCAAGCCTGCATTTGCCCCTTCTGGTGCGATGGCCTCTCTGTTCTTTACCGTTACGACAATATTGTCACTGCCAGCATCGTAGTCTTCAGTGGCAGCAACGCTGATGGTGATGGTTGCTGTGCCAACAGCCACGGCCTTCAGTTTACCATCTTCAATCTTGGCAATATCCTCGTTGCTGGACTCAACAGTCGCTATGCCGTCAGACATTACGCTGAAGAGGTCTTCCACATTCCGTTCAGTCTCTCTGTACATGTCGAAATCGTCAATGACGAATAAGCCAGCGGATGCTTTGTCAGAGCCTGCCTTTCCTGTGAAGGACAAGTTATCTACACGAACATTGCTGGTCGAGTTGGTCTGCATTTTAATGTCAATGGCTTTCGTTTCGCTCGGTATCGTGACGTTATATACATAGGTCTGACCGCTTGAGGCCGTTTCGTCTTTGGTAAAGGTTACGCCTTCCGTGGATGATGAAAGGTCTAACTTGTTGTTGTTTGAGTTGTATGTTAAAACGAAGTCAGAAGCAGCACCACGTAATGTAGTGAGTGTTATTTTGAAATAGCCATTTTTCGCATTTTTGCCACTGCCTTTCTTTCCAATCATCAGTTCAGGAGCAGTGCCTTGGGCATAGTTTTCATTATAAATTTTAGTACTACCTGGACTGTCCCCTGTCCCATTCACGCATTGGTAGGTAACACCTGTGTAGGTGTTGTCTGTTGGTGACGTTGGAGTGGCGTCATCTGCAAGTCCCGTGAAATTTTCCGCCCAAATGGTTACATTGCTACTGCCTGCCCATACATTCACGCTTGCCAGCATAAGGGCGCACAAAAGGTAAGCTCTAAACATTAGTATCTTCATAGCTAATGGTCGTTGTTTGTGGTTTATCGTTTTTGTAATATCTGCTTACTGTTGTAAAGCGCTGCAAAGATATAAAGAAAAAGTGGAACTGCCAAAAGCAATTCCACTTTTTTGTTGAATTATTCTGTTCAATCTTCTTTTCTGTCGTCGATATTGTCACCGTCGGTAGGTGCCATGGAGTCTTCGAAGTCGGTGATGCCTGCCTTGACGAGGATGTCGTACCACTGGATGAGCTTCTTGATGTGGGAGTTCTGCACACGGTCTTGATCCCAGTCGGGGAGCACCTTGGAGAAGTAGGCATGGAGCTCGTCGGGGGTGGCCTTCTTGAAATTGATGCTGCTGGGCTTGCCCTGCTCGAGGTCGCGCATGGAGGCGAGAACCTTCATAAGGGGAACGTCGTCGGTCTCGGTGAACATGGCGATGTCGGCCAGGGAGGTGATGCGGTCGGTGCCAAAAGCGGGAAGGCGCTTGTGGGTGTCGTCGAGGGCTTCGACAATAAGGCTGTTGGTGGCACGTGATACTAACTTGTAGAGTCCGGGTTTGCCGGAAATAGCTAAAATGGTTTGTTTCATATTATTTGTTGTTTAATGTCTTTAATAATGTTTCTATCTGTGCATGGAGGTCGGCAACACCATCGTTGACGAGGTGGTAGTGGGCTCGGCGGACTAGCTCGCTCTGGGGCCACTGGCGCTGCAGCCACAGGAGGGCTTGCTGACGGCTGATGCCGTCGCGCTGCATGATGCGCTGGATGCGCACGTCCTCGGGGGCGGTGACAACAATGACTCGGTCTACGAGGTGGTGGGCTCCGGACTCGTAGAGGATGGCGCTCTCCATCCATGACATGCCGCTCTCTTGGAAGTCGCGGAAGACGGCGGGGTGGACAATGGCGTCAATCTGGCGGGCATTGGTGTCGCTCTGTAAAAGGAAGCGGGCGATGTCGGCCTTCTCTAAGGAACCGATGAGCTGGAGGAGCTGCTGGCGCACGGTGGGGGAGGTGCGGATGATGCGCTTGGCTGCCTGGTCGCAGTCGTAGACCTGGATGCCATGGGCGCTGAGCAACTGGCAGACGTAGCTCTTGCCGGAACCGATTCCTCCTGTTATGCCGATCTTCATCTTTTTATTTTTAACCACGAATTACTTTTTTAACCACGAATTTCGCTAATTTCACTAATTTTTAGCTGCGCCCCACAGGGATTTTTTCACATGAATTGAACATGAATTGAACATGAATGATTCATCAATATATTTCTAAAAATTTCTGTTTAAATATAATCCGTGTAATCCGTTCAATCTGTGGTCGTAAATAAAATAATCTGTGGTCGTGAATAAATTCATTCGTTTAATTAGTGGTTTTAAAATATCTGTGGTCTATTTTTCTTAACTCTTAACTCTTAACTCTTAACTAAATAAATAATGTTCTTAACTTCTGGGTTCTTACTCTTCTTCTATCAGGTAGTCGACGCTCTTGGTGTCGAGGACGGCTCGGCTGATGCCACGGGGTACCTCACGCAGGATGGGGGTGCACTTCTCGTCGTGGTTGAGCATGATTTCGCGGAAGTCGATGACGACCTTGAAGTCTTCGGGCTTCAGCGTGCGCAGCTGACTGACGCCAACGACGAAGTGGACCTTGGCGGTGCGGGGGAAGGTGCGCAGCACTTTGCCGGGGGGCAGGTTGATGCACTCGATGGGGATGTTGCTCATGGTCTCCTCGGTGAGCACATCGGTATGGAAACAGATGCGCACATGGTCGGGGACGACCTTGACATCGGGGATGTGTGCTAACTTGCAGTCGACGGTCAGCGTGTCACGGAAATTGACGTAGTTGAGGGCCTCGGTATAGACGGCATGGATGCTGTCGAGCTTCTCGCGGGAGGCGTAGATTTCTACGCTGTCGGGGACATACTTTACATCGGAGATGAAGTAGAGCTGGTCGGGGATGACGCGCCCTGTCCAGCGGATGGGCACTCGGCGGCATTCGCCATTGTTGTAGGAGAATTCGAGGTGGTCGGGCTTGACAGCGGTAATCTTTGACGACACTTCGAGGCGCTGCTCAATCATGCGCTTCAGGTCGGCAGTGCCCACGGTACCGGTGCCACGGCCGTTGTCGTAGCTCTTGAAGGGGATATTGATGGTGCCGAGCTGGTCGGTATAGAGGTATGCCATCATGAGCCACCCCTTGTCGCGGATGGTGGTGCGCACGGTATCGACGGGTACTGAGGTGAGCACGACATTCTTGGGGATGCCGACGACCTGTGCGGGAATCTTGACTTCTTTCTCGTAGGTCTCGTTGAGGGTGATGACGAGCCAGAAGATGCCGGAGAGGAAGAGAAAGAACAGGAATACCAGGAACTGCTTGTTGACGCTGCTGAACAAGAAGTTCCTAATCGTGGTGAATATCTGCTTTACTGCCATCTCTTTGAGGTCTGAGGTCTGAGGCCTGAGGTCTGAGGTCTGAGGGCTGGGGGTGGGTTTTACTTCTGCATGGGAGTGCTGGCTGTGTCCTTATAGACGTAGGACTTGTCGACCTTGATGACGACGCCGTCGGCAATCTTCACCTCGATGATGCCTGTGGCGAGGTCAATCTTCTTGACGGTACCATAGATGCCACCGCCCGTAACGACGGGAGTGCCCTCGGCCAGCGTGTTCTGGAAGTTCTGAATCTCCTTCTGGCGCTTCTGCTGGGGACGAATCATAAAGAAGTACATGATGGCGAAGATGGCTATCATCATGATAAAGAAACTGGTCATGCTGCCACCGCCCTGGGCGGATTGTGCAGCGAGAAAAAGCTGTGTCATATTGATGTTTGATGTTTAATGTTTGATGTCTGATGTCTGATGTCTGACGTCTGATGTCTGACGTCTGATGTCTGACGTCTGATGTTTATTGTTTGTTGTTTCTCGGCGCAATGGGCTTGAGCAGATGGCCCTTCTCGATGAGATGGCGGGCTATGGCGTCGAGCATGCCATTGATGTAGCCGGCACTGCGTGGGGTGGAGTAGAGCTTGGCAATGTCGACATACTCGTTGATGCTGACACTGATGGGGATGCTGGGGAAGGTCATCATCTCGGCGATGGCTATCTGCATGATGACGATGTCCATATAGGCCAGTCGCGAGAAGTCCCAGTTGCGGGAGGCTTCGCTCATATAGCGCTGGTATTCGTCGGCATTCATCACACTGGCACGGAACAGCTTGCGGGCGTATTCACGGTCTTCCTCGCTGTCGTACTCGGGCAGCAGCTCTTGGTGGCTCTTGTTCTTCTCGTCAAAACGCTTGATGGTCTTGACGACGAAGGTGTCGACAATCTCTTTGTCGTCGTTCCAATAGATGCTCTCCTCCTCGAGTAGTGCGTCGAGGTCGGGATTGTGCTCGATGAGGGTGCGATACAGCTTGCGCCACAACTCACGGTCGGCATCGTAGCTGTCGTCGGGTGAGGCCATGTAGTCCTGATAGATCTGGCTCTCGGTGATCTGTGTGTAAATCTTCTTGAGGAATTCGGGGTGGTCGTTCCAGTTTTTCTTCTGGGTTTCCAGAAACTCGTTGAGCATCTTGTTCTCTTCCAGCTGCAGGGCAAAACGGTTCATGACGAACTTCTGAGAGGGCATGGCAGTGCCTTCGCGCTGTGCACGCGACTGTGCGACCTCCACATGGCGGCGGCCCTCTTGCGTGATGCCTACAATGAGTGCTAACAAGTAGTTGTAAAGGTCATAGGCTTTCGACAAGCTGAATGTCAGCTCCTTCTCAGCGGTGTCGATGTTCTTGCTTCCGTTTTGATAGTACGCATAGGTTAACTGGACGACCTTAATCCTGATGAGTTCTCTGTTAATCATAATTTTTGTGTAAAAAAATAGCTATTTGATACTCTTATCGCTTGCAAAGGTACAAAAAAAAGTGAATAGTGAAGAGAGAAGAGTGAAAAAAATGCTTTCGTGGCTAATATTTTCCCTTTTTTCTTGTGTAGTTACCTTTTTTTTCGTACCTTTGCAGCCGCTTTTCGCATCGTGTGATGGTGGATTAAGCGCAAACAACTTAATTTTAGAGTAACACATTATTTAATTATGAAAGAGATTAACGTAAACGGTCAGAAGCGCACCGACACAGGCAAGAAGGCCTCTAAGCAGCTTCGTAAGGAGGGTCTGGTACCCTGCAATCTGTATGGTGAGAAGAAGGGTGAGAACGGCATGCCCGAAGCATTTGCTTTCTGCGCCTCAATGGCTGAGCTGCGCAAGGCTGTCTATACCCCATACGTATATGTTGTAAACCTGAACATCGATGGTCAGGAGCACAAGGCTATCATGAAGGAGCTGCAGTTCCACCCCACAACGGACGCACTGCTGCACGCTGACTTCTTCGAGATCAACGACACCAAGGCTATCACTGTTGGTATCCCCGTAAACATCGTAGGTCACGCTCAGGGTGTTCGCGACGGTGGTCGTCTGAACCTGTCTATCCGTAAGATTGACGTTCGCGCTCCTTACAAGCAGATTCCTGAGAAGCTGGACATCGACGTTACCGAGCTGCAGCTGGGTAAGGCTATCAAGGTCGGCTCACTGAGCTTCGAGGGCTTGGAGATTGTTACTCCTAAGGAGGTTATCGTCTGCTCTGTGAAGGCTACTCGTGCTTCTCGTTCTGCTGCAGCTGCTGCTGAGGCTGAGTAAGGAGCCTACCCCCGACCCCTCCCTAAAAGGAGGGGGGAAAAGGAGGGGGAAAAGGAGGGGGATAAAGCCAAAAGCAATAAAAGAATGGAAAAGTACTTAATTGTTGGCTTGGGAAACCCGGGAGAAGAATATGCCGGAACCCGCCACAACACTGGATTTATGGTATTGGACGCTTTTGCTAAGGCGTCCAATATCGTTTTTGAGGATAAGCGCTATGGCTTCGTGGCAGAGACGTCGGTGAAAGGCCGCAAGGTGCTGCTGCTGAAGCCTACCACGTTTATGAACCTCAGCGGAAATGCCGTGCGCTACTGGCTGAACAAGGAGAACATTGACCAGAGCCGTCTGCTGGTGGTCAGCGACGACGTGGCCATCCCCGTGGGACAGTTTCGCCTGAAGGCCAACGGCAGCAATGGCGGCCACAATGGACTGGGACATATCCAGCAGCTGATAGGTCAGCAGTATGCCCGCCTGCGCATGGGCATCGGCAACGACTATCCCATCGGCATGCAGATAGACCACGTGCTGGGCAAGTTTTCCGCTGAGGAAATGGAGAAGTTGCAGCCTGCCATCAACGTTGCGGTGGACATCATCAAGAGCTTCGTACTGGCGGGCATCGACATCACGATGAATCAGTATAATAGACTGGGAAAAAACACCCACCCCTAACCCTAAAACCCACCCCTAAAACCCACCCCTAACCCCTCCCCAGGGGAGGGGAATTTAGAGAGTATGGAGTAAGGAGTAAGGAGTAGAGAGAAAGGAGTAAGGAGTAAGGAGATAATTGATAAAGGAGAAAGGGGTAAGGAGAAGGGGGTAAGTAGATAATTGATGAAGATGATTGGTGTTTTATGAGTAACGACGAGAAAGGTAATAAGACTCCCATCCCGACGGGAGGGGCAGGGGGTGGGTTGGCCCGAATAGATAAGTGGCTGTGGGCTGCCCGCATCTTCAAGACGCGGAGCATTGCTGCCGACGCCATCAAGAACGGACGCGTGACGATACAGGGCGTGAACGTGAAGCCGTCGCGCATGGTGAAGGTGGGCGAGGTGGTCAGCGTGCGCAAGCCCCCCGTGACGTACTCGTTCAAGATTCTGCAGACCATCGAACAGCGTGTGGGTGCCAAGCTGGTGCCACAGGTCTACGAGAATGTGACACCTGCCGACCAGTATGAACTGCTGGAGATGAACCGCATCAGCGGCTTCGTGAACCGCCAGCGCGGCACGGGGCGCCCGACAAAGAAGGAACGCCGTGCGCTGGACGAGTTTGTGGGTCCCGCCATGGAGGGTGACTTCTTTGATGACTTTGATTGGGATGACGATGATGATATTTGATATTATATTTATAGTGCTCGGTGTGACGCTCGTCTTGTGGGGCGCCGACCGACTGACGGAGGGCGCCTCGTCGCTGGCCCGCCGTATGAATGTTCCAGAGATGATTATTGGCTTGACGATTGTGGCTGCCGGAACGTCGGCACCGGAACTCTTCGTCAGCCTGGTGTCAGCGCTGAAAGGCACGCCCGACATGGCCGTGGGTAATGTGGTAGGTTCGAACACCATGAATGCCATGCTCATTGTGGGTTGTGCGGCGGCGGTAGCCCCGATGGTTATCAGCCGCTCTACCGTGCGTAAGGACATTCCCTTTGCCATCGGTGCCACGCTGCTGCTGATGGCACTGACCTACGACGGTTCGCTGTCGTGGGTAGACGGCATCATCCTGCTGGCAGGCTTCGCAGCCTTCATGGTGTACACGCTGCGCCAGGCAAAGGCCGGTAGCAGCGAAGAGGAGGCCACCGCCACCAATATGAAGACGGGAAAGGCCGTACTCTATCTGATAGGCGGACTCGCCGGACTGGTAGTAGGCAGTAACGTATTTGTAGACCATGCTTCTAATTTGGCTTTTGCGCTGGGCATCAGCGAGGCTGTCGTCGGACTGACCGTGGTTGCCGGCGGCACCAGTCTGCCGGAGCTGGCCACCAGTGTAGTAGCGGCTCGCAAGGGACAGTCGGCCATTGCCATTGGCAACGTCATCGGATCCAACGTGTTCAACATCCTGATGATACTGGGACTGACGGGCGTCATCTGTCCGCTAGAGATAGAGGGCATCACCCTTGTCGACCAAGCCGTGATGCTGGTGTCTATCGTGTTGGTATGGCTCTTCTCGCGCACCCGCTATACCGTGGAGCGCTGGGAGGGTGCCCTGCTGGTGGTAGGTTATCTGGTCTATCTGGCGTGGCTGATTACTTCACTGTAAGCGCCACCACATTTCGGGAAGAAAGAAAAAGAAGAGCGGACAGCCACAGGGGCGTCCGCTCTTCGTGCTATAGAGTAGGGGGAGATTTGATGAAGCTGATCCTCAACAATCCTAAGATTCAGTAAAGATATCGATTCCATCTTGTTCTATTTGTTTCCTGAAAAAAGGCCTAAGGGACTTGTGATCTTGTATCAAGTCTACTGTACATCCAAGTAGTTGCTCCAAGTACTGTGACGCTAAAATGTGATTGAAGAACTTAGGTGGCATCTTGACAAATAGGTCAACATCGCTTCCTTCATGATGCTCATTGCGAGCCACTGAGCCAAATAAACGCATTGAGGTAATGCCGAATTGATCATGCAATTCTGCAGAATGATTGCGTATGATATCTATATACTCTTGTTGGTCTCTCTTCATCTTTTTAAGATATTGTTTCTCTGCTGCAAAGATAATAGTTTTCTTTTTAACTTCCAAATTTTCATGCAAAAACATAAGAGCGGACAGCCACAGGGGCGTCCGCTCTTTGAGACTACTAATGAGTAACGGAAAAAATAATGGGATGGTGTGAGCCATCCCATTATTTTCTATTTAGAACGATTATTAATCTTCTGCTTCTGTGTCAATGTAGAACTCGCAGACGAAGGTACCTGTACCGGCATGACGAGCGATGTACACGTCCTTGACATCCTGGGTGAAGGTGAAGATACTCTCGGAAACTATACGGTCACCATTTGCATAGTTTACAAAATCTGGTGTTCCAGTACCAAGGAATACGCCATTCTTATCAAAGACTTTGAAGGAACCAGTCTTACCGGCAGAGTTGAAGTATCCCTTGATGCGGATGCGGTCGCCCGTCTTGAAGTCATAGGTTACGAGAGCTGCAAGTGTAGCAATGTTAGCAGCATCTGCACTCTTTTCCCCTATGGTAGTGGAGCCTACGCTCTTGTTCAGTCTGACTGCGTAAGAATAGGCCTGTCCGCCTATGCCACTCAAGATGTCTTGCTTAATAGTGGAATTGTCAACCAAGCTGTTGTTGCTGTTCAGTGTCATTATGGACGGAGCTTCTGTGTCTGTAAGACCACTCCATGAGAATACAGTTTGATAACTCTTCGGATGAACGATGAAGGTTATTGTTGCACCCTCGCTGTTGACGAACTTGAACGGAGTCTCTGCGGTGCCAGTGGCCTCTACACCGAATACCCCCGTGAAGTTAGACGAAGCAATACTGAATGTTCCGAAGCGATAGTCGTAGGTGGCAGATTCTTTGTTAGTCCCCTTTGTTACCTGACAATTGGCATCATCGATAATGTTCAGTGTTAATGTCTCGCTGTTGTAGGTGAAGTCCCACTTACCCTGTAGACTCTCGGCCTGAACGGCAGGATTCTCGGTGGTCTTTACGAAGTAGCGCTTGTCACCGTTCTGGTCTGTAACAGAGATGACGGCCTTGACTGAAGCATCATCTGGGTTAGGAGCGATTACATAAGCTACGGTACCCTTTGTGGTAACGCTTTGAGCGATGTTGGTCATGTTCAGCTCGTTGACATTACGAGAGTAGCTGATCTTATCGAGGTTAGTACCATACTGAACGATGACACCTTTACCTGTGAAGTTAGAACCCTCGAAGGTCATGAAGACAGGCTTCTCAGTCAGTGCCTTCTCAGTACCAGCAGCGTCAGACTCTGCCCATGTGCCTCTGATATCAACATAATTGGCAACAGGTGTGCCACCAGTAGCCTTAACAGGACGAATAGGAGCACCTACCATGCGTGAACGATCATAGAAAACGTTGGCATACTGTTCAGCGCCTCCTTCTTTGACAGCATTCTTTGCATGCTCAACATAGAGAGCCTGTACAGCATACTGATTGGCATTGAGGGGATCTGAAATTGCAGAGATTTCTCCAGTCCAATAAGCTGCATAAACATTCTCGAACTTTGCGTAGCTTGTCTCTTCCTTCTTATTGATCCAGTTGTCATAGAGTGTTGCACTGATAGAAGTATAGGGAAGAACCATCTTCTGTTCATTGGGACCGGTCAGCGTAATGGTTTTTGCATCCTTGTCTAATTTGACTTTACACTGCTCAAAGAGTTCTTTGAACTGAGCCTTTGAAGGCATCTGCCATCCATCACCCAATGCTGCAGCAGCATCATATTGAGAGCCAATAATATTGCTGGTTACAATCTTGCTGTTTGCATCAAAGTAATTCGATGCGCTATATGTGTCTTTGACGTAGGTCTCACCCCATGCATAAAGATTACCAACAGCACTGGCTTCGGTTGCACCTAAGTTAGCCGCAGCCCACAATGTTCCACTGGGCAGTCCCAAATCAATCACGCCCGAGGGCTCCACAGGAGTAGGAGTCGGTGTTGGAACCGTCTCGTTATCATCTTTGCTGCAGCCCGTAAAGGCTGTAGCAAAGGTGATAATAGAAGCTAATATAAAGAAATATCTTTTCATTGTTGCTTAGTCTAAAAGTTATTAATTAATTGTCTTATTCCTCAACATCTTGTTCATACCAATAGGATGGACCAACCTGCTTCAAGCGGAGGTTCGGGTCTGTCAGACGGAAATCTCCCTTCTCGGCATCAACAAATGGAGTAGAGCTAAGAACCTGTCCGTTTTCATCGAAGAATGGTAAATTCTCCGTGTTGCCTTCTGCAAGTTCTGTAAGGTTCTTACAGTCGAAGTAAACATTGTCCTGAGTAGTGATGGTACCCCATGTCGCATTGTTGTAGAAACCACGCTTATTGTTGAAGCCAGAAACAATGTTGTTAGTAAATGTATGGGCTGAACCAGCACCTCTTGTGTAGAACAGACGATAGTTTGCCTCACTGTTACCACAGTTATAGAAAGTGTTGTTCTCAATGTTGTTGATACAACCATCCTTGTCATTACGGATGAAATCGCGAGCAGTGAAGCAGTCAACAACCGTGTTGTCCTTGAAATTGAGTGTGTTCCAACCACCACCAGCTACGCGTGCATCGATGAAGTCACCACCGTTGCAGATGACGTTGTGGATGTAGTTCTCCTTAATATTAATCTCATTGATCTTGCAGGCCTTATTGATATAAACCAAGCCCTTGACGTAACCACTGATTTCGCAACCTTCAATGTCAAGAGAGGCTGCAGTTCCCTCAGCTGTGTAGTTGATGCATTGGTCTGTGATATTAAGAGGAGCTGCTGTTTCATTATCAGAAAGCGTCAACTTGAGATAATAGAAGTAGGGTGATGCAGCGTTTTCAATCTGGAAAGCACCATGGAGTGTAGGCATCTTAGTGATATCCTTAGCAGCAATCACGATGTCGCTCTTAATCTTGATAAACTTTACTTCTTCGGGAAGGAGATACTCTGCTTCCTCGAGTGCAAACACTTGTCCAGATAATCCTGCCTCTAATGTTGCTACCCATGATCCGTCTGCAGCAGCTGATGCTGGAATCGTGATAGCATTTGAAAGATCGAGCAACGTAGTAAACATACGATGACCACGGGTCTTGTCAGTGTTGCTGACCAGACGGATGGTGTAGGATGTATGTGCCGTCAGTCCATCGATAGTCATTTGACCATTTTGGTTGTCACTGTTGGTCGGAGTAAGTGTGTTCACAATCTCTCCATTAGCATTGATAATCTCAACAGCCTTGACAACTTCGCCTGGTGTCCAATTAATCACCACACTATTCGAAGTAATATCTGCCTTTGCGATAGGACTGAGAATCTGCTCTGCGACGGTCGTTACGTTGGCATAGACAAATTTTGAATCTGGAGCATTTCCCATAGCCTTCAAGCGTGCGAAATACTTCGTCTCAGGATCTAACTTCGGAAGAGTTACTGAACAACTGCCTCCTTTTCTGTATGCTGCAGTGATAATCTCTTTATAGACTTGCTGCGAAACATCTGCAAAGGTTTCATCCTGACTAACGGTAAGCTCGTATGAACTGGCATTGAACATCTGATCCCATGTCACTATGACAGACAGATTTGCGTTTGCCGTCATGCTGAGGTTTGTGGCAGACAACGTCTGGCTCAGCGTGAGGTCTTTCACGTCGTCAGCATCGCTGCAGGATGTGCTTACCATGCTCATTCCTACTAAGGCTGACAGCGCTATTGCGGATAAAATATTTTTCTTCATTGTTGTTTTCTGTTATAATTTGCGATTAATACCAGTTGAAGTTCTCAAGCAGAGGATTGTCGTTAATGTTCACATTGAAGAACGGCCAGTACATATATTTTTCTGGATCACGGGTGTAAAGGGCCTCGATGGCCTCGCGAGCTCCATCACCATCTTTAATCCAATCGGTGTCTGCACCCTTTGAATCTTTGTATGATGTGTAGTCAGTGCCAGGCGTAGCTGTTTCACCCTTGTTGAGTCCATAGAATACAAGTTTGGCATTCTTTCCTGCTTCACTTCCAAATACGGCTGTGTTATAGTCGGTGTAGTCCTCGTACTTATAATACAGCTTTCCAGAGAGCTTATTATATTCATACTTTGTTCCAAGAGGATTGCTGCTGGTGTATGCCTCTTTCTGAATGAGCGCTTCCATACGCTTCTTAGCTTCATCAAGTGCAGACTTCAGCTTACCCCAGCGAATGAGGTCGGCTTTACGTACGAACTCGCCAGCCAACTCGAAGGCACGCTCGTCTTCAATGAGTTGCTGCATCTTCTCTTTTGTGTCACCCTTGGCAAGATAGTTGTCAACTTCTGAAGCCCTAAGTGAAGCATCAAATGCGCGCTCGCGTACTTCCTTAATATAAGGTAGAGCTGCGGTAGGACCATCAATGTAGTTGGCAAGCTCAGCCATCATCAGAAGAACGTCAGAATAACGCATATAGCACTTGTTGATACCGTCATCGTTTCCGGTCTTGATGAAACGGTTTGCCCATTCATAGCGCAGTTTTCCAAATGACCACTTGTTAAGAGCTTGTACGGTCTGAACACCCTTTGACCATTGGAATGGGCAGCATGTAATGTCTCGGCGCTGGTCATTCTCTGAATAGTCAAAGAATAAGTTCATGGTAGGACCAACCTGTGAGCCTTGAAGCATGGAGGTGAAACCATCAGCATCGTTGTGCTTGATACCAAAAGTGTACATGATACGACCACGGTTTACAGTACCCTCGGCATAGGGAACTTCGAACAGTGACTCGCTACCTGCAGTTACAACGTCACCAGAGATACCGTTGTAGTTGAAAACGTCAGCAAAGTTACTCTTCAGCGAAGCATACTCAGTATGATAAAGTTTCTTTAACTGCTCAAGTGCTTTGGGATAGAGCACGTCTTTGCTTAAAGTGGCACGCGAGCTCAAACGGTTCTGACCGTCAGCACGCATCGAGAAACCAGCTGCCTGCATGCAGATGCGGGCATAAAGGCCAATAGCAAAAGCCTTGTTGATGCGAGTGTTGGTCTTTGTTCTTTCGAGAGCATTAGGCCATGCACATAATTCGATAGCGCGCTCCATGTCGGCAATGATGTGCTCATAGATGTCGTCGCGATCAGCTTTTGCTGCATAGATTTGGTCTGAAGTGATAGGTTCCCAACGTGCAGGAATGTCTCCCCACATATTAATAAGGTCGAGGTAAGTCATTGCACGCATAGCCAAAGCCTCACCCAGTAAATGAGCCATTACAGGTTTGTTCATGTCACCATACTTCTCAAGGCCCTCAATAGCCAAATTAGCCTTTTCAATGCCACTGTACATGCAAGCATAGAGCGTAGCATTTGAGGTGGTGTTCATCTGATCGTTACTAATTTGAGTATTGTATGTTGCCAAATCGGACTTTCCGTCTTTTGAAGTCGAGCTGTTATAATACTCGATATCGGTGTTATATCCATACCACATTACACGACCGCGGTAGTTGGTCTCTCCAAAGTAGATATAGATGTTGTCTACAGCTCCTGCTGCCAATTCTGCACTGGAAAAGATGTTCTGATCATCCATTGACGATTCAGACTTCTGGTCGAGATAGTCACTGCATGAGGCTGTGGCCATTGCAAGAGCGAGAAACGCGACTGATTTTATACTAATTTTTTTCATTGTCTCTTGTAGATTATGATTAGAAGTTCAGATTAAGACCAACTACAAACTGACGGCTCTTTGGATATGCTGAGTAGTCAACACCCGGAGTCAGCGCGGTCTTGTTACGGGTAGATACTTCAGGATCAAAGCCACTGTAACCTGTGATGCAGAATACATTGTGGCAAGTGAAGTAGAAACGTAGAGAATTGATGTGTACGCGCTTGGTCAGCTGTTGGGGCAGGGTGTAGCCCAAGGTGATTGTTGACAAGCGAAGGAACGAACCGTTCTCGATAGCCCAGTCGCTAAGTACATAGCTGGTGAACGGACTCCACATCGAAGTATTGGCATTAATGGCTGCCAATTCTGAAGCATCGTTCCAGTCAAGCAGTTTACCATCAGCGTTGATGTTGGTCCAACGTTTGCCCTGTTCCATTTCAGTGATGAGGTTGCGATACTTATACTGATAAGAAGAGGTGTATTCAATCTTGTTGGCATTATAGACATCGTTGCCGATAGAATAAGTAAAGTTTGCAGAGAGGTCGAAGCCCTTATAGCGTCCGTTGATGGCGAAACCACCAGTAGCCTTCGGGTTCGTATCACCGATAATCTCGCGGTCGTTGTCGTTGACGACACCATCACCATTGATATCAACCAGTTTCAGGGCACCAGGACGCAGGTACTTGTTGCCGATTACGGAACCATCGCTGGGAACACCTTCTTTCAGTACCCATTCGCCAGCAGCCTTTGATGCGGCTATATCAAAGTCGCTTACCTCATAACGGCCAGCATTCCTATAACCGTAAATCTGTCCGACAGCTTCGCCTACAACTACGCGATAGTCGCTCTGAATCTGTGTTGAGGCCCAACCTGCAGAAGCGTTATAGGTCTGGAGCGAACCGAGGTCCTTAACCTTATTCTTGTTGAAACCAATATTACCAGTCAGGTCAATTCCCCAATCCTTTTTGTCCACAATATGGTAGGTGAACGAGAATTCGAAGCCCTTGTTCTCGGTCTCACCGAGGTTCTGGTACTGATAGTTATAACCCGAACCAGATACGGGGAATTCGATGAGCAGGTCTTTCGTGGTGTTCCAGTAGTATTCTGCAGTACCGTTAACCTTACCACCAAACAGTGTGAAGTCCAAACCGATATTACGGGTGATAGTAGTCTCCCAAGTCAAATCGGGGTTAGCCATGTGAGAACCGGTAGTGAAATAACTTGACTGTCCGCTAATCCAAGAAACTGAATTGCCCGAACCAGCCTCCCAAATACGGCTATTCTGGCCGACGGGGATATTGTTGTTACCAGCAGTACCATAGCTGAAACGGAGCTTTAAGTCGTCAAGCCATGAACGCGTTTTCTCCATGAATGCTTCATCGGAAATACGCCATGCGATAGCTGCAGAGGGGAAGTACCCCCAACGTTTTCCGTCGGCAAACTTGGAACTGCCATCGGCACGCAGTGTAGCGCTTACAAGATATTTGCCTTTGTAATCATAGTTAACACGTCCAAAGAACGAAAGCAGATTGTCGTCTGCGTTGTAGTATTTGTTAATCGACTTTGCCTGTGCCAAGCTTGACATGGCCCAAGCCTGTTCTGCACTAAAGTCTGCCGGATAATTGTACATGATATCCGTGTTGTCGTTGCTGTTCTTCATGATGGTCTCTTCACCAACCAGAACATTCAACTTGTGAGGACTGTCTTTGCCGAAAAGTTCCTTAAAGTCGTAGTTAATCGTGTTGGTATTACGGAAAGTCTTACGACGAGTGTCTGCAAAGTTTGACATAGGGTTACCAGCGCCATTTTCACGAGCATTGTAAGTGGTAACGCCATAGAAACGGAGGTCTTCGTTGTAGTAATGCTGCAAACCAAATTCAGACTTAAACTTAAAGTCCTTGAAGATTTCCCAAGTTATACTTCCGTTCAGGTCGAAGGTCTGACGTTGCTGCTTGCGGTCGTTGTCATAGACCGAGATTAGCGGGTTGGTCAACTGGAACTCTGGATCGTAGCCTTCTGACAGGTCAGTAAAGTTGAACGGGGTGTAAATCATTACGTTCTTCATTCGAGAGTCAGCAGACGAAACTTCTTTCTTTGACTCATTGGCACCTGCACCACGTACTTTCGTGTTTGAATAACGGACAGAGAAGTCAAGAGTAATGTTCTTATTGGCTTTGTGATTGAGTTTCAGAGAAAGGTTGTCACGGCGGAAACTTGAACCAACCATGATGGCCTTATCATCCATATACGCATAGCCAAATGAGAACTTAGTTTTATCATTACCACCGCTAATGTTCAAGTTGTGGTTAAATGTATGGCCTGTGCGACCAAATACAACGTCCTGCCAGTCGTTGGTGGGAACATTGTCATAAAGAGCGACATCCTGGTAATTACCAAAGAGTGACTCATAAGTGTCTGCTTTGTCATCCTTGCCAGAGTGGAGCTTAGCATACTCATACTGCCAATTCACATAATCGCGACCGCTGAGTACGTCAAGTTTCTTAGCCATCTTCTTCCAAGAATAGTAGGCATTGTAGGTTACGCTGACCTTACCCTCCTTACCGCTCTTGGTGGTAATCAGGATAACACCGTTTGCACCACGGCTACCATAGATAGCGGTAGAAGAAGCGTCCTTCAGCACGGTCATGTCCTCAATATCGCTTGCGGGGATATCGCTGATACTTTCTACAGGGAAACCATCGACGATGAACAATGGAGTGTTGTCACCTGTGATAGAACCACCACCACGGACGCGGATCTTCACGTCGGCGTCGGGTGAGCCTTCTGATGTGGTGATGTTCACACCAGCCATCTTACCAGCTAGAGCCTCGGTAGCAGATGCAACAGGGACAGCCTGCAGAACCTCGCTATTGACAGTAGCTACAGAACCAGTCAGGTCCTTCTTTCTCATGGTACCGTAACCGATGACAACGACGTCGTTCAGTGTGGTAGCATCCTCCTCGAGGACTACATTAACTTCTGTTTTTCCTTTGGCATTGACCGTCTTCGTCTTCATACCGATGTAGGAGATGACGATGGGCTTGTCAGCCGAGAGATTGATGGTGAAATTTCCGTCGAAGTCAGTAACACCGCCATTGCGCGTACCTTGCTCAATTACGCTGGCGCCGATTACTGCCTCGCCCTGAGAGTCTTTCACGCTGACCTTGACGGTCTGTGCGCTAATGCTGCCTACAAACAGTAGGAATGCCAGCAAGAGTGCACTTCGAGTACTCTTCATTCTAATAGACATAAATTAGTAGTTTAAATTAATAATAATATTATGTAATATTTATGATTGTGCAAATGTACTAATAAATCTTAATATGGCAAAACAATAAGGGAGGTTTTTTTCGTAAACGTTTACGCTTTTCTTCGCTTTTATCTCCTTCTATCTTCCTCTAACTTCTCTAACTTCCCTAACTTCCTCTAACTTCTCTAACTTCTTTAACTTCCCTAACTTCTTTAACTTCTTTAACTTCTATTGCAGGGTGAGTCCCATCAGTCCAATAACAACCTGATTGGACTGGGGGCAGATGTCGAAAGCAATCACTTTCTTGTCGGGATTCAGTGGCATACAGAGCATCTGGGCTGCACCACCAGGCAGCTGTAGGTCGCTCGTTCCCTTGATGCCCAGGGCTTTACAGAGGTCGCGACTGACAACACCCGTACCTAAGCTGACACGGTAGGGACGAGGCTGCAGGGCACGGAAGGCGTAGTTGTCGGTGTAGTATTCCTGTTCTATGGGGCACCAGTTGTCGGGATTGACCAGTCGCAGGGTGTCGGCGGTGCCGTCTTCATAGCGTGCCACAATCAGTCCGTTCACCATGCGGCTCTCGCGTGTCGTTGTCGTTCCTGCCAGCAACAGCCAAGCACGCCACGCTCTCTCCTTGACGGGAACGGTGGCTTGGTTGGGGAAACGGTCTGATAGCGACGTGCAGATGGTGTTCTGTCCTGCTAATGGTGAATGGAAAGGCACGCCCATGATGACAACCTCGTCCTTGATAATCTGTTGACGGAAGACGCTGTCGGTAACGTCTGGGCTGATGTCTGTCACATTGGCGTTATAGTGTTCTGTCAGCTTTATCTTCGTGAACTTCAACTCGAAAGTCGGTTCATCGGTACCTTCTGCCGTGGGCTCCGCTTCTTTGTAGGAGCTGTAGACGTAAACCTCAGGGAGCTTCAAGGGAGCCTCTATGCTGAATGTCTGGTGTTCCTCGGTGGTGCCCTCTATGTCCTTGTACTCACCTTTGCCCAAATTGATGCGCAGCACCAACTGCTGAGCCTGGCTGAAGTGCTGGGTGACGTCGTAGATGAGCTGATTGCCCTGGCGGCGGAAGCGGTAGCTCACATAGGGGGTGCTGATGGAGGCGCTGTCCCACGTCTCGGGGAAATTGGGGTGGATGATGCAGCGCCGGCTGAAAGCATCGGGGCGAATGCCGAAGAGACCCTCGGTCAGCGTGCGCTTCGTGATGCTGAGAGCGTTAGCATTGTCGCGTCCCTGTTCACCGTTTACCACGTCAAACTTGCTGTATTGTCCCATATTGCCAGGAGACTGACCATCGTACATCTGGTCGATGATGTTGGCTTTCATCAGGCGGAAGCCCTCCTCGTTGCGGGCTGCTTTGAAGCAGGCCATGGCGGCATGCATGACGGCTGCGGGACTGACATTGTTCATGTCCCACGTATAAGGCATCCAACTGCTGGTGGCCAGCGTGGAGAGCTGGGGCGTCACTGGGATGTGCGGTATGGCACGGTCCATGTATTTCGTAGCCTGGTAGGCTTGCTCCGGACTGCAGGCATCGTATTCTATCGGTGTGCAGACGGACCATAAGGCAGGGGTGTCGTGCAGCCGCTGCAGTCCTTCGCTGTCTTTGCATTCTGCCCAGCAGCCCTTGTCGGCCATCCAGAGATATCCCTGGAGGCGAGCCATGGCTTCGTCGGCCTTGACATAGAAGGAGGCGCCGTCGCGTTGTGCTACTGCTGCCATGCGTGCTGCTATGGTGTTTAGCCAGTAGCTCTTGGCCAGTTTGACGGTTGACAGTTCTGTGTTGTCTACCGACTCCAGGTAGCTGATGAGCGACGGCCATAGGCGCTGTATGCTGCCGGGATTGGCATCGTAGCGGAAGTCCCAGAGCTTTTCTTCGATAGACTCATTCTTGACTTTACCTTGTAACACCGACAGCACACTGCCCAAAGTGTTGAAATAGGGGTCCGGTGTGCGGATGGTGATGGTTGAGGCTAACTCCTGCATGTCGCCCTCCATGCGGTCGAAGAGTGCTTCTCCCTGTCGGATGGGCAGGAACGAGAATGTCAGGTTGGCACAAGACAGGTAGATGTCTTCCGTGAAATTGACGGAGGCTTGCTGGTGGGGCAGGTCTAACTTGAGGGAACCGTCGAAGTTGGCGGCGCGCAGTCTCCAGATGACGCGGTTCGACTGTTGGTCCATGACGACCTTGATGCGCACTACTGCTTTCTTGCCCCAGGCAGCATGTTTTACTTCATAGCTGCGCATGCCGTCCTGGTAGCGCGAGAGGCAATAGTCAGCCTCCTCCAGTGCTACGCCATTGATGCGGAAGGACAGCTGGCGGTATTCCTTGTTCTGTAATACCAGGAAAGTGGGGCGGTCACTGGTCTGCAAGATGTAGTCGGCCGTAGCACCGTAAAGGGTGCGCGTCAGCCGATTGTCGCCGTTGACGCAGACAAAAGCGCGTCCGTTGGGGCGATATTTATAGCCGCTGGAGCTGGTCCAGCAGCAAGTCAGTAGCAATAGCAGTGCCAGTATTTTGTTCATACTTGTTGCAAAGTTACAAAGAAGCGCGGAAAACACCAAAGTTTTTCGCCGCTTTTTTCATCTTTCTGCTGTTTAAAAGGAAAAAAAAGACCGACTGTCCTCACGACAATCGGTTTTTCAAAACAAACTACTTAAAAACTAATCTACTAAAACAAATCAAAAAATATCTCTTGTTTATCACAAACTTCTATTCCGTTGTTGAGGCTTTTGCCATTTCAACGATGCAAAGTTAAAAACTTTTTAGTTATGCTGCAAATATTTATGCATAAAAGATGATATATTCTTGACATAAATCAAGCGGTTGTCAGTCGAATAAGACGGACAACCGCTAATTTGATATGTATAGTTTGCAAAATCAACTACTTACATCATACCTCCCATACCTGGGGCACCACCCATTGGCATAGCGGGCTCCTTCTCAGGTTTGTCGCAGATGAGGCACTCTGTTGTCAAGAACATTCCAGCGATAGACGCGGCGTTCTCCAGTGCTACGCGAGCCACCTTGGCAGGGTCGATGACGCCAGCCTCACGAAGGTCCTCGAACTTGTCAAGACGGGCATTGTAACCGAAGTCACCCTTGCCCTCGCGAACCTTCTGTACGACAACGGCACCTTCCTGACCGGCATTGCTGACAATTTGGCGGAGAGGCTCCTCAATGGCGCGGCAAATGATGTTGATACCGGTCTGCTCGTCGGCATTGACGCCCTTCAGGTCGGCCAGCGCCTGCTGAGCACGGATGTAGGTCGTACCACCACCGGCAACAACACCTTCCTCGATGGCTGCACGGGTAGCGCAGAGGGCGTCGTCGACACGGTCCTTCTTCTCCTTCATCTCTACCTCGCTGTTGGCACCGACATAGAGCACTGCTACGCCACCAGCCAACTTGGCCAAACGCTCCTGCAGCTTCTCCTTGTCGTAGGAAGAGGTGGTGAGCTCGATTTCCTTCTTAATCTGGGCGATACGGTCCTGGATGGCCTGCTTGTCGCCAGCACCGTTGACGATGGTGGTGTTGTCCTTTGATACTGTCACCTTGTCACAGGTTCCGAGCATCTCCAGAGTAGCCTGCTCCAACTTCAGACCCTTCTCCTCGCTGATAACGACGCCACCAGTCAGGGTAGCGATGTCCTCGAGCATAGCCTTGCGACGGTCGCCAAAGCCAGGAGCCTTGACAGCACAGATCTTCAGACCGCCACGCAGACGGTTTACAACCAGCGTGGTCAGTGCCTCAGAGTCTACATCCTCAGCGATAACGAGCAGGGGACGACCGCTCTCAGCAGCAGGCTGCAGGATGGGCAGGAAATCCTTGATGTTAGAAATCTTCTTGTCGTAGATGAGGATGTATGGGTTCTCCATGACGCACTCCATCTTATCTGAATCAGTTACGAAGTAGCCAGAGAGGTAGCCACGGTCGAACTGCATACCCTCGACAACGCCGATGTGGGTGTCGCGGCTCTTGCTCTCCTCAATGGTGATAACGCCATCTTTAGAAACCTTGCGCATAGCGTCGGCCAGCAGTTTACCGATTTCTTCGTCGTTGTTGGCACTGACGGTGGCAACCTGCTCAATCTTGTCGTAGTTGTCGTCAACCTTCTCGGCATTGTTCTTGATGTGTTCAACAACGGCCTTCACAGCCTTGTCGATACCACGCTTCAAATCCATGGGGTTGGCACCTGCGGTAACATTCTTCAGACCCTCGGTAACAATAGCCTGAGTCAGGATGGTAGCTGTTGTCGTACCATCGCCGGCATCGTCTCCAGTCTTTGATGCTACACTCTTAACAAGCTGAGCACCAGTGTTTTCGAACTTGTCCTCCAGCTCGATTTCCTTGGCGACGGTAACACCGTCCTTGGTAATCTGAGGAGCACCGAACTTCTTCTCGATAACAACGTTGCGACCCTTAGGACCGAGGGTGACTTTTACTGCATTTGCCAACTGGTCAACGCCCAGCTTCATAGCATCGCGGGCGTCAATATTGAATTTAATATCTTTTGCCATAATTTTTGTTGCTTTTGGCTATTGGCTATTGGCATTTGGCTAAAGGCCTGACTGCTAACAGCTCATAGCATGTTAATAATTATTTCTCGATAACTGCCAAAACGTCGCTCTGACGCATCATCAAATACTTCTCGCCTTCGAACTCCAGCTCGGTGCCGCTGTACTTGCCATACAACACTTCGTCGCCAGTCTTCAGAACCATTTCTTCATCTTTAGTACCCTGACCAACGGCCTTGATGGTGCCATGGAGGGGTTTCTCCTTTGCAGTGTCAGGAATAATGATTCCACCGATTTTCTCTTCTGCCGGTGCGGGAACTACCAGCACGCGGTCTCCTAATGGTTTGATGTTCATAATACTTTTGTTTTTAAATTAGACTTTTTTGAGTTTTCTGCCGGCTGCTATGCCAAAACCGTGCCAAAACAAGACAGACTGACACATTGGCAGAGTAAAAAATATCGACGAATGTTATAATTATTAATAATGTATATTGTTGGTCGAAGAATTTGGTGGTTTCATTTTTTCTTTTTACCTTTGCAACACAGAAGAGAATCGTAATAACCATTTTTTTGAAATATGAAAGACTTTCTGAAGTATGTTTTGGCCACTGTTACGGGTATCTTGATGGTGGCAATTGTGATGGGTATCCTTGGTGCCATCTCGTTGGTAGGTCTGGCTGCGTCCAGCGCTAGCACAACAGAAGTAGAAGACAACTCAGTATTCGTGCTGTCTCTGTCGGGTACTCTTGAAGAGCGTGCTAAGGACGATCCTTTGGCGTTCCTGACGGGACAGGTTAGTGAGAACCTGGGACTTGACAAAATCTTGGCTTCCATCCAGAAAGCGAAGGATAATGAAAATATCAAAGGTATCTATATCGAGGCTGGCGCCTTTGCTGCCGGCTCTCCTGCTTCTATGCATGCCATCCGCGAGGCACTGCTTGACTTCAAGAAGTCGGGCAAGTGGATTGTTGCTTATGGAGACAGCTACACACAGGCTACCTACTATATCAGCTCGGTAGCCGACAAGGTGTTTATGAATCCGCAAGGAATGGTAGACTGGCACGGACTGGGTGGCGAGACATACTATCTGCGTGACCTGCTGGCTAAAGTGGGTGTGCGCTTCCGGGCTGTGAAGGTGGGTAAATACAAGAGCGCTGTGGAAATGCTGACCAGCGACCACATGAGCGAATATGACCGTGAACAGACCGAGTGCTATATCAATGGCATCTGGAAGGTGATGCTCGACGATGTCTCTAAGAGCCGTAAGATAAGTGTTGACTCGCTGAACGCCTATGCTGATAGAGGCATCACTTTCGCCGATGTCAACGAGTTTGTCAAGTTGAAGTTTGTCGACAAGCTGCTCTACACCGACGAGGTAAAGGGCGAGGTGAAGAAACTGCTGAAGATGGACAGCGACGATGACATCAAACAGGTTTCGCTTGGCGATATGGACGGTGTCAAGGGCAAGAAAGAAAAGGGCGAGAAGATTGCTGTCTACTACGCCTATGGCGATATCGTCGATTCTGAGACCGGTGGTGTGGTGAACGATGACCATTCTATTGTCGCCACTACCGTCTGCAAGGACCTGGAAAAGCTGATGAACGACGACGACGTGAAGGCTGTCGTGCTGCGTGTCAACTCTCCTGGCGGTTCTGCCTATGCTTCTGAGCAGATATGGCGCTCTGTTGTGAACCTCAAAGCCAAGAAGCCGGTAGTCGTCTCTATGGGTGGCTATGCTGCTTCGGGTGGCTATTATATCAGCTGTGCAGCCAACTATATCTATTCAGAGCCTACCACTATCACGGGTTCTATCGGTATCTTCGGCATGTTCCCCGATGTGAGTAGTCTGCTGACAGATAAGCTGGCCATTAAGTTCGATATGGTGAAGACTAACAAGTTTGCTGACTTCGGTGCCGCATCGCGCCCGTTCAATGCTGACGAGATAGCACTGCTTGAGAATTATATCGGTCGCGGCTATGAACTGTTCCGCAAGCGTGTGGCTGATGGACGTAAGTTGCCGGTGGAAAAGGTTGAGGAGATAGCGCAAGGACGCGTATGGCTGGGTAACGATGCCCTCGGCATCAAACTCGTTGACGGCATTGGTTCACTGGACGATGCAGTGAAGAAGGCTGCCCAGTTGGCGAAGGTCGACGAATACTATACCACGGATTATCCCGATGAACCCGGTTGGCTTGAGAGTCTGACCAGCTCGGTCAGCAAGGATAACTATCTCGATGAGAAACTGCAGGAGACACTGGGCGACTACTACACTCCTTTCACCTATATGAAGAAGGTTAGTCAGCAGTCGGCCGTCCAGGCTCGTCTGCCGTATATCGTGGTAATCAAATAGTTGTCGCTCCGGCATACTGAAATCAGAAGAAAAGCCCACCATGGAAGGCGACTTCATCAAACTCAACAGATGGCTGCAGCCCCTAAGCTGGCTGTACGGTTTGGCGGTAAACTGCCGTAACCTGCTTTTTAGTATGGGAATACTGAAAAGCCGCAGCTTTGATGTACCCGTCATCTCTGTTGGCAATATCACAGTTGGTGGCAGTGGAAAGACTCCTCATGTGGAGTACCTTATCCGTCTGCTGAAGGATAACTTCCGCACCGCCGTACTGAGCAGAGGCTATAAGCGCAAGAGTAAGGGCTTCGTACAGGCATCCTCCGAAACAGCCATGCCGCAGATAGGTGATGAACCTTTCCAGATGAAGCAGAAATTCCCTGATGTCACAGTGGCTGTGGACAAGGACCGCTGTCACGGAATAGACACACTGGTGGAAAACGACAAGGATATTGACGTCATCCTGCTGGACGATGCTTTTCAACATCGTTACGTCAAACCTGGCATCAATATCCTGCTGGTCGACTACCATCGGTTGATTATCTACGACAGACTGCTGCCGGTGGGCAGACTGCGTGAACCGCTGTCGGGAAAGGACCGTGCAGACATCGTCATTGTTACCAAGTGTCCGAAGGAGCTCAAACCCATGGGGTATCGTGTGATAACCAAGGCAATGAACCTTTTTCCCTATCAGCAGCTGTTCTTTACGTCCATAGAGTATGGCGCTCTGTACCCGCTGTTCGACAAGTCGAAAGAGTGTCTGGCATTGAAGAATCTCAAGGACCATCATGCTGTGCTGCTGACGGGTATCGCCTCGCCGCGCCAGATGACGCACGACCTGGAACCATTGATACCTCAGCTTACGCCGCTCACCTTTAGCGACCATCATAACTTCACAGCGAAGGATGTAGAGATGATCAACAGTACCTTTGCGGCATTGCCTTCTCCTAAATTGATTATCACGACAGAGAAGGATGCCACGCGGCTAAACATGGCTGCCGGACTGAGCGAGGAAGTGCGCAGCGCTCTGTATGTATTACCTATCATTGTCTGTTTCTTACAAGATCAGGCAACAGTGTTTAACCAACAAATTATAGACTATGTACACAAAAATTCAAGAAACAGCATCCTGGTTAAAAGAAAGGATGAGCACAAATCCCAAGACTGCCATCATTCTGGGGACAGGCCTCGGACAATTAGCTTCCGAAATTACTGATAGAACAGAGATTCCTTATAAAGAAATACCTAACTTCCCCGTATCTACGGTGGAGGGACATGCTGGTGCTCTCATCTTCGGTAAGCTGGGCGGGGTGGATATAATGGCGATGCAGGGTCGCTTCCACTACTACGAAGGTTATAATATGAAAGAAGTGACGTTCCCCGTCCGCGTGATGTATGAGTTGGGCATCAAGACGCTCTTCGTGTCCAATGCTGCCGGAGGCATGAATCCTGCCTTCAAAATTGGTGATTTGATGGTGATAACCGACCATATCAACTTTTTCCCCGAGCATCCGCTGCGCGGCAAGAACTTCCCTACGGGTCCCCGTTTCCCGGATATGCACGAGGCCTACGACCACGAGCTTATTAATCTGGCTACGCAGATTGCGAAGGAGAAGAATATCCGCCTGGTATACGGTGTCTATGTAGGTACCACGGGTCCAACGTTCGAGACACCTGCCGAATACCGTATGTATCGCACCCTGGGCGGCGATACGGTGGGAATGTCTACTGTTCCTGAAGTAATCGTGGCTCACCACTGCGGCATTCGCACCTTTGGTATCAGCGTAGTGACTGACTTGGGTGGCTTCGATAATCCTGTTGAAGTGAGCCACGAGGAGGTGCAGGAGGCTGCCGACAAGGCTCAGCCACTGATGACCGAAATTATGCGTGAAATGGTTAAGCGCACAGTGTAACAGCGCACGGCATACGTGCCACCGTTTAAGTTCAGTGTGTTGCTATGCCATAGCAACAAGTAAAACAAAAAGAATGGAAATAGCTAAATTAGGAGAATTCGGGCTGATAGACCGTCTGACGAAAGACGTCAAGCCCAACAACCCATCAACAAAGTACGGCGTAGGAGACGACTGCGCCGTACTTCACTATCCCGACAGTGAGGTACTTGTCACTACCGATATGCTGATGGAGGGGGTCCACTTCGACCTAACCTACATCACCTTGCAGCATCTGGGATACAAGTCGGCGATGGTCAATATCAGCGATATCTTTGCCATGAATGGCACACCGAGACAGATGACTGTCTCGCTGGCCCTCAGCAAGCGCTTTAGTGTAGAAGATGTCGAGCTGTTCTACGAAGGACTGCGGGCTGCCTGCAATAAGTGGGGCGTCGACATCGTTGGGGGCGACACCACAAGCAGCTACACAGGTCTAGCCATCAGCATCACCTGCATCGGCGAGGCACGTAAGGAGGATATCGTCTACCGCAATGGTGCCAAGGAAACTGACCTTGTCTGTGTCAGTGGCGACCTGGGTGCTGCCTATATGGGACTGCAACTGCTGGAGCGTGAGAAGTCTGTCTATTATCAGATGGTAGAGGAAGCCAAGAAGAAAGGGAAGCCTGTTCCCGACTTCCAGCCCGACTTCGCCGGCAAGGAATACCTCCTGCAGCGCCAACTGAAGGCGGAAGCCCGTGGTGACATCATCCAGAAACTGCGCGAGGCGGGTATCCGTCCGACAGCCATGATGGATATCAGCGACGGACTGAGCAGCGAACTGATGCATATCTGCAAGCAGAGCCAGGTAGGGTGCCGCATCTTTGAGAAGCAACTGCCCATCGACTACCAGACAGCTGTGATGGCTGAGGAACTGAACATGAATGTCACTACCTGTGCGCTCAATGGCGGCGAAGACTACGAGCTGCTCTTTACCGTGCCCATTGGCGACCATGAGAAAATTCAGCAGATAGAGGATGTCAAACTCATTGGTCACATCACCAACAAGAGTCTGGGGCACGTCCTCGTCACCCGCGACGACCAGGAGTTCGAGCTCAAGGCACAAGGGTGGCAGCCGTTATAGCACGAAAACAAAGCGTAAAAAACGGGTGTTTTTTACGCTTTGGCGCTTCTTCTTCGATACAGGATTTTGGTAATTACTGAGAATTTCCTATCTTTGCTCTCAGTATGATGACACACACTGGCAACATACCAAGAGCAACACTTACCCTCCCCGGGAAATTGGGGGGTAAGTTGTTCTTGCTACCCTACCCGAAAACTTTACCAAACATTATTGATTATGAAGAAGAGTATCATTACGATGATGGTGCTCATGCTGACGTGTGCAGCATGGGCACAGGACGTCTGCTACCTCGTAGGTACAGACGGCAAGAAAGAGGCTAACAAGGCCTCCGTGACTTTAACGAAAGAAAGCAACGGCGTGTTCAAGGGCGAAGTGACGTTCACGGAAGAAGGCCGCGAGTTCTTCATTGCCACCGAACTGGGCAACTGGGACGAGCCCGACAAAGTAGAGTCCTTCTGCTACGGTCCGAAAGCGGCCGGAAGCCCCATCGTGCTGGGTACGGCACAGGAGTTCGACATGTGGAAGACTGTCGGTCCGATGGTGTGTTTCGTGACTGCAGAAGCAACGGCTGGCGGCAGCACTGGTGGTTTTGCATATAACAAGGCGTACCTTGTCACCGTCGATTTCAACCAGCTGACGCTGTTGGTGTCGGAGATAAGCAACGATGAGCCTGAAAACCCGGAGGATGAGGACGACGGTACGACACCCGCTGAGGACATCAATCTGAACAGCGGTACCCACTTCACCGTCAACGTTCCTGAGGCCGGCGCGTTGGAAACGGTGCTGCGCAATGCCATCAACCAGACGGACTACGACCTGGTGGACTTCCTGACCGTCAAGGGCAAGATAGGCGGCAAGGACATCAAGTACCTGAAAGACCAAGCCGGCTTCGTGTCGCAGCTGCAGTATCTCGACCTGTCAGAGGTGGAACTGGTGTATGACGACGAGGCATACAGCTCTGTTACGGTATCGGACAAAGGCCCCGAAGACATTGCGCAGGGTATAGTGAACTACACCACCACTTATCATACGCTATCGGCAGAAAACAAGGATGAAGCAGGCCAAGGAGGAGCTTTCGACGGTACATCGACATACTCTGTGGTCTATTGTCGCCGCAACGACCTGTCGTTTGCCTTTAACAGCATGAAGAGCCTCAAACAGATTAAGTTGCCCAAGGCATTGACCGGCTTGGGTGAAGGAATTCTGTCTGGGAGCAATGTGTTGGAGAAGGTCACCTTCCCCGATAACGCTACCTATATTGACCACAACGCTTTAGCCATCAGCACGCTGAAGGGCGTCGATCTGCCCTCAACCATCACCAAGCTGGGCAAGGATGCCCTGCGCGGCGTGGGCTTCCGCACCATCAACGTGAGCCAGTTTACCGAACTGGGTGAGGGTTGCCTAAGCGAGACCAACATCACAGAGGTGTCACTGAACAGCAGCGTGAAGGAGATTCCTGCCGAGGCCTTCAGTGGCTGCAATCGTTTGGGGTCACTCACCATCCCCTCGACGGTGGAGACCATCGGCGACGAAGCCTTCAAGGATTGCAAGAAACTGAACAACATCACGTTTGCCGGACAGGTGGAGACCATCGGTAAGGAGGCGTTCTCTGGCTGTCAGAAGCTGACCAGCGTCAGCATCAACGCCGTTAACATCGGTGAGAGCGCATTCGCCTCTTGCGACCTGACCTCCGTCGAGATTGCCAACGGTGCCAAGAGTATCGGCGGATGGGCATTCGATGGTAATCACCAGTTGGCCAGCGTTACTACTCCGCAGACGTTGGAGGAGATTGGCTCTCACGCCTTCAACGGCTGGATGGTCTTTCAAGTGGGTTTTTACGATACACCCTTTATCACCAATCTGCCTGCCGAGGACGGCGTGAAGTATATCGGCAGTGTGGCCTACCTATACACAGGCGGCAGCGACCTAAAGATAAAAGAAGGTACGCTGGGTATCGCAGATAATTTCCTGACGAATCACCGAGTCGAGGTTAGTTCTTATTCAAGCACCACCATTAGCGACTGGACGGCTCCCACTTCCATTACGCTACCTTCATCGGTGCGTATTATCGGCAAACAGAGTTTCAAGGAAAACACGAACATCACCACCATCGACCTACCCGCGTCGTTGGAGAAGATAGGCCATCAGGCCTTCTCGGGTTGCAGCAACCTGAAGGGCAGCATCACCCTTCCTGCCAGCACGAAGCTTCTGGGCGGCTATGCTTTCGAGAACACAAAAATCACCCGTGTATATTACAACGCCGTGGAGGCAGAGAACGAGGGTCGCATCTTCCCCAACACACTCACTCGCGTCATCATCGGCGAGGGCGTGAAGAACATACCCTCAGGATTGTTCGAGAATCTCACCAACCTGGCTCGCCTACAGATGCCCAGCACGGTGGAAAGCATCGGTGACGGGGCCTTCAGAAGTTGTTCGTCACTGACAACCCTTGACTTCCCTTCGGCACTGAAGGAAATAGGCAGCTACGCTTTCCAAGGAACGACGCTGTCCTTGATTTCTGTTTATATGAACGAGCCCATTGCATTGGGCGAAAACGTCTTCTACGAGTGCAGCGCGATTCCTTTGTTGAAGGTTCCCAACGGCTCGCTGGCCGCCTATATGGCCAATGGCTCCTGGTCTTCGCAGTTCCAGAAGATAGAGCAGTTCGACGGAGCGTCCAATACGGAGGCCGTCAACGAGACAACCACTGTCAGCATCAGCGAGACGGTGACCGAGGACACCGACCTCACGGGCACCATGCTGGGCAGCGTTTATGTGACCCTCGACACCGAGGATAGTGGCGACGGCTATAATTCCACAGAGGGCTGCCTCGTCATCAATTCCACCGTCAGCGACGAGCAGCTGGCAGCCACGACTGCCGATGATGCCGACAACCTGACGGTGAAGAACCAGTTCAACGGACTCATCTTCGAAGTGCCTGCTGGCAAGGGCTCTGTCATCATTGACTGCCAGACGCTGGGTCAGAACGTCATCTACATCAAGATAGGTGCTAACGATCCACAGCAGGTAGAGGCCGCCAGCAAACAGCAGCTCTCCGTGCCATATACAGTCACTGAAGCTACCCGCATCTACGTCTATGCCGCTCCAACCACAGGCGCTGCCGCCAAAGCGCAGGAACGGGATGGTGTTAAAGCACCGCGCCGTGCCAACGCCTATGCTAATACCGATGCCGTCAAGATTTACGGCCTGACCATTAAGGTCGATGAGAACCTGACCGGCATCGCTACGCCGTTAGCCACACTGACGCAGAAAGACGGTGCATACTACACCCTCGATGGTCGCCGTCTGAACGGCCTGCCCACACAGAAGGGTCTGTACATCGTCAATAGAAAGAAGGTCGTGATTAAGTGAGTGAAGGGCCAAGTCTTGAGCTCTTCCGAATGTGAACGAGCTCGATATGAGATATCAAAGGTAAGATAATCCCCACCGAAGAACGGGCGAAGATGACAAAACGCTTCATCTTCGCCCGTTTTTTGAGCCTAATCATGATTTCGACGCGACAAATTGGCTGGGCGTCTGACCGGTCAACTTGAAGAAGGCGCGACGGAAGGTAGAGATAGAGGCAAAACCACTCTCTTGAGCCACATAGTCAAGTTTGTATTCCGGATGTTCCCGTATCATGGGGATGCTGACACGCTCTATGCGTAGCTGGTTGATATAGTCGTAGAATGTCATACCCAACACCTGACTAAGGTACTTGCTGACATAGGTGCGGTTGCTGTTCATTGCCGTTGACAAGTCGGACAGCGTCAGGTCTTTCTTCAGATAGAGTTTCTGCTGCTCTACCAACTCTTCCAATGCTCCCTTGGCAAATGGTACTATATTCTTGTTGGTGGCTGGATCAACAGTCTTGTCGACTAATACAGGATGGAAATCCCAGCTATAGTGTAGCACCATCAGCCATAGCACAAGGGTTGAGATATAATAAACAATGTCGGTCGTAATTGTTCCGGCGAGTGAGGTGAAAAGCCACATGAGCTGACTGATAATGGCAAAAAAGAAAACGGTCTTCAGCCACGAGGCATCAACATGGTCGATGTTGGAATAGTTCTCGCGAACATACTTGATATATTGACGCGCCTTCTTCCATCCTATGACAACAATAGTCCAGGCATAGAACCAAAGGAACACCGCATAGCAATAAATAACTTCCTGAGCAGGATATATAATATATAATAAGGTGAAAACAGCAAAAGGCAATGCTTGCAGTGACAGTCGGGAGGTGGTTGTCCATCCTGGCATCACTGCCTCAAAGATAAAAACAGTATAAGTCAATGCTCCCCACCCATCAATAATCATCATCCAGTTCAGGACCTCGGACGTGTACATCCCGGGGAATGTCAGAATGATATCCTTCAGATTTGACAGGGACCATATCGCCATAATCCACCCTAATACAGTTTGAAATCGCGTCTTGTACTTTCGGATGAACAGGAAATAGATGGCAAAGACAGCAAAAAATATTGTCAAGTTGCCAATCAGATATGCCGATATGTTTGTGTAGTCTTCCATGCCGTCAATTATTGTAATAGGAAATGCTTGCGGCTACAAAGATACAATTTTTTTACGAATAGCACCACACTTGTATATCTTTTTTTTAATTGAAACGACTTTTTTAGCCAATGTCGAAAAATAATTGGAGAAAAGTTTGGCAGATTGTTTTTTTCTTCGTACCTTTGCACCCGCAAACGAAAGGAATGCAGTGATCTAAACTTGGTGCCTTAGCTCAGTTGGTAGAGCATCGGACTGAAAATCCGTGTGTCCCCGGTTCGATTCCTGGAGGTACCACTCCTCCTTTCATTATGAATCCTGCGAAAGTCAATTGACTGTAGCAGGATTTTTTTTGCTCCATTTGGGGCTCAAGCAACAAAAAAGAGGTCGTTAAGACCTCTTTTTGTGATCCGCTTGGGGCTCGAACCCAAGACCCCAACATTAAAAGTGTTGTGCTCTACCAACTGAGCTAGCGGATCGACCGTATTGCTAAAAAGCGGGTGCAAAATTACACAAAAAAAATGAATTGGCCAAATTTATTGGGCAGTTTTTTCATTTTTCGCTCTTTCCTCTTCTTCAATAGCTTTCTGATAGCATTCGCGGCAAAGGGGCTCATACTCCTGTGTCTCACCCAGTAACACACGCTTGTCGTTCGCTACGGTGCGGTGACTGAGGTATGCCAGTGAGCCGCACTTCACGCAGATAGCATGCACCTTAGTGACGTCGTCGGCAATGGCACAGAGGGCAGGCATCGGACCAAAAGGCACTCCCTTGAAGTCCATGTCGAGTCCGGCGATAATTACGCGAATGCCACGGTTGGCCAACTCGTTGCAGACGCTGACCAGTCCGTCGTCGAAGAACTGCGCCTCGTCAATGCCCACCACATCGATGTCGCTGGACAGCAGCAGAATGCTGGCTGAGGAGTCGAGTGGGGTGGAGGGTATAGCGTTGTGGTCGTGGCTGACCACCTCTTCGTCGCTATAGCGGGTGTCAATGGCAGGCTTGAAGATTTCTACCTTCTGCTTGGCAAACTGTGCACGGCGCAGACGACGAATCAGTTCCTCGGTTTTGCCGGAGAACATGGAGCCGCACACTACTTCTATTCTTCCTGGGCGGCGTGCCTCGCCCGATGCTGGAAATGTAATCATGGTGCAAAGATAAGATTTTTTAGGGAGTTGAAGAAGTTAAAGGAGTTAAAGGGAGTTAAAGGATAGTAGTTTTGTGCGAAAATTGCTAACTTTGCAGTGATTATGGGAATATTATATATTGTACCCACGCCCGTGGGAAATATGGAGGATATCACACTGCGAGCTATCCGTATTCTGAAGGAGGCTGACGTAGTGCTGGCGGAGGATACGCGCACATCGGGTATTCTGCTGAAGCATTTCGACATCAAACAGCATCTGTTGTCTCACCATAAGTTCAACGAGCATGGCACCTCAGCCTCCGTCATAGAGCGACTGCAGGCAGGACAGACAGTGGCACTGATCAGCGACGCTGGTACGCCTGGCATCTCTGACCCTGGATTCTTCCTGGTACGTGAGGCTGTGAAGGCTGGCATTGAGGTGCAGACGCTGCCTGGTGCTACGGCTTTCGTTCCTGCGCTGGTCAGCAGCGGACTGCCTTGCGACCGTTTCTGCTTCGAGGGTTTTCTGCCCCAGAAGAAAGGGCGCCAGACCAAGTTGCAGAGTCTGGTCGATGAGGAGCGCACCATGGTGTTCTACGAGTCGCCCTACCGCGTACTGAAGACGCTGCAGCAGTTCTGCGAGGTTTTCGGTTCTGAGCGGTTGGTCAGCTGTTGCCGTGAAATCTCCAAAGTTCACGAAGAGAGTGTCCGCGGCACCTTGCAGGAGGTAATAGCCCACTTCCAGGAACACGAGCCTCGCGGTGAGTTCGTCATTGTTCTGGCAGGCAAATCGTGATAACGACTTAATGAAATAACCTAATAACGAAATTAGAAGAGATGAAGAAATTAGTGATGGCAGCCCTTTGCTTGTTGGCATTGACTGCATGTACACAGAAAAAGAATAATGCCGCTGAGGAGGCGCTGTTGCAACAGCGTGACTCACTGACACGTATCATCGAGCAGAAAGACAACGAGATAGACGACATGATGGCGACGATGAACGATATACAGGACGGTTTCCAAGCCATCAACGAGGCTGAAGAACGTGTAACCCTTGCCAAGGCAGGCGAGGGGAGTACGTCGGCAGAGCGCATCCGCGAGAATCTGGAGTTCATCCAGGGTCAGATGCAGCAGAACCGTGAGTTGATCAGTAAGTTGCGCAGTCAGCTACGCCAGAGCTCCGTCAAGGCAGACCAGCTGCGTCGCACGCTGGAGACCCTTACCCGCCAGTTGGAGGAGAAAGACGTTCAGCTGCGCCAGTTGCAGGCTGAGTTGCAGGCCAAGGATGTGCAGATAGGTGAGCTGAACCAGCAAGTGACAACGCTCTCGGGTAATGTTGTCCATCTGCAGGAGGAGAGCACGCAGAAGACGCAGACCATCAACGTACAGGACAAGCAGCTGAATACGGCCTGGTTTGTCTATGGCACAAAGAAGGAATTGAAAGAGCAGCGTATCATCGAAGATGGCAAAGTGCTACGCTCCAATTTCAATCGCGACTACTTTACGAAGATTGACATCCGCATAGACAAAGAGATACGCCTCTACAGCCGCTCTGCCAAGATATTGACGGCTCATCCGCAGTCGAGCTATACCCTCCAGCCTGATGCCAACAAACAGTATATTCTGCGCATCACCAATCCGCAGCTCTTCTGGTCGACCAGCAAATACTTGGTGGTGCTGGTTAAGTAAGCCGCTTATTCTTTTGTCGAACAATTCGCTTATTATCTTGTCAGATAATTCGCTACGTATTTGAAAAATTATTCCACAGCCTGGAATAATCTTTCCACAGCCTGGAATAATCTTTCCACAGCCTGGAATAACTTCTTTCGCAGTCTAAGAAGTAGCCTCAAATATTGCATGTTGAGACTTGTCGTGTAGGCAAAGATTTAAATGTTTCGTTGCTTACATTGCATAACAATCTGATTTTCAGTGTTGAATGTAAGATATGTAGGCAATGTAGGCAATTTAAACAAAAACATTTTTTTCTTGCACAATATGGCTGCTGTTTTTGTGTGCAGCAACAACAGATATAGTGAGATAAAAAAAGGGAGGCAATGCCTTGCGGATTGCCTCCCGAATTGTACGCTTGCGATTTCTGCTACGTAGGATTAGTCGTTCTCTGCCAGACCTGAGTAACGCACACCATGGATATGGTATTTCTTATAATTATACTGAGTGGCATAGGCATCAGAACTGTACTCCATCCAGAAGTCGATTGAGTCTGCAACGCTACCATTGTTCTGATGACCAGCACCAAGCATAATCTTACCATCGGTAATCTGAAGGTCGTCGGAAACTTTCTTGCTGTGTGAAGTCTCGTTGGCAACGGTGCCATTTGACGCAAAGGTCATAGCACTGGGATTGCACACCACCTTAGCCTTCATACCAAGAAACTCTCCATTCTCAGTGCCGAGGTCATCGACATACATCTCTGAAGCGCTGTTGGCAGCAGTGTTGTAGGTCATCATGTGTACGCGTTTTCCATTGAAGTCTGGATCTACCACATTACCATTTTCATCGACTGCTTCTACGGTAACATACCAGTCACCAGCCATCGATTCTGTTTCAGTGCCACCAATATCCTCTTTCTCACATGAGAAAAGAGCAGCACAGAACAGCACGCTTGCAAAATATAATACTTTCTTCATTGTTGTTTACTTTGTTAATGTTACATACATGGGAGTACCGTCAAAGTCGAGAACCAGCGTGACGGTTCCTGTTGCAGGGTCGTAGGTACCGCTAGTCAGAGTCATTGGTTCACCCCAATACCAGTTAGCGCCATTGCACTCTACCAAGTTGATGGTATTATCAGCATTCAGACTCAGTGTAGCATCCAAGAAGAAGTCGTAGCCCATAGCGTCGTAGCCAGGATAACGTCCGTAGCTATAGAAGCCACCAGCCAAGTCCTCGATGGTGTAGGTACCATCGCCATTGTCCTCAATAGCGATAGGCGCATTGTAAAAATGGCGTGAGCCATACTGACTCTCAGCGAAATAGGGGCTGGCAAAATTAGCCTTGTCAACAACAGCCACTGTGCGTGAAGCGGTGGCTGCAAAACCATCAGCATTGATGACACGATAGCTCAGGTCGTAGTAGCCCAACTTATTCGTGTTGACAGCACCGTCAGTAACGATTTTGTCAGTAACATCTTCGTCACCCATCTTGGCTGTACAACCTGGATCATTATAGGAACTGCCCAACTGTACTGTCTCATAGGCATCGCCGTTCAGCTCAAGTACAGCATACGTGGTGATGCGACTTGTGCCTTCTGTCTCTTTATCGCTGCAACTGGACAGTGTAAACCCTGCCATTGCAAGCATTGTCATGAATAATATGTTCTTTTTCATTGTCTTGGCAATTAAATAATTGTTTACTTACCCCAAAAAACAGGTTCGGTGTAACCAGGGAACACAGGTGAGTTACCATTACGCGCAGAAGAACTCTCTGCATAGATCCAGCGCTCAAGGAGTTTGTTTTCACCGACCTTGTCTTCTACCTTAATAGGTGTGTAGAACGTACCGGGGACGTACAAATCCGGCTTATAAGAAGCATCACTATTCTCATTATACATGTCAATACCTCTTACGGTACCAAATGCGGGATAGTCCAGACGACGAGCCTCGCACCAACCTTCAAAAGTGTTAACACCTGCCAGAGAAATCCACTTCTGAATACCAATGCACTTCTTGTAGTTGCTCTGGTCGTAGGGGAACTGTGCCTTGATAGCATCAGCACCACTTACCTTAGCGGTCTTACAAGAGGCGTCAATAGCTGCATTGTAGTGTGCCTCGGCCTGAGTAGCATCACCATTCTTGGCATAGTACTCCGCAATGAAGAACTCTGTCTCAGCTACGGTCAGCATGTATACGGGCATGTCGAAGCTAGCAACAGGACGACACCAGTAGGTTGACTTGTAGCTGTCAGAAGTAGAGAAGTTTGAACCTGAGATTCCACCTGTGTATTCACCTGCGCTGTTAGTCTCGAAAAAGGCTGGCAGACGGGGATCAGAATAGACAACGTCACCATTGGCGTTCTTCTGCTGCATGGTGCCGATAATTGCAACGTTTGCAACAACGTTAATCTGTGTAGAACCCCAAATAGTTGAGAACTCCTCGGCATAGAAGGGGCTCAAAGAACCACTCTCGTTCTTCCAGATACCCTGGTAGGCTACGTCGTCAGTGGGAAAATCATTCTCCTGAACGAGGGCGGCAATCTGTGCGTCAACATTGGCAACAGCGCTCTCACGCATCAGAATCTTCAACTTCACTGCCTTGGCAAACTTTATCCAGTTGGCGGCCTTCTGACCTTTGAAGAGGAAGTTGGTAGCGACTATGTCGCTGGCATCTGCCTTAGACAGAGCATCGTCAAGTTCTGCTACGATAGCATTATAGATGTCCTGACCCTGGTCATAGTGAGGTGATGGATTGTTAACATCAAAAGCCTCTTTGAAGGGCAGTTCTCCATAAGCATCGACCAGGATCTGATAGCTAAAAGCCCACAATGTGGTAGCAGCCAGATAAGACCCCCAGTCACCGCTGTTTTTGGTCAAAGAACGAATGGTCGTCAAATTTTTCAGAGCACGCTGGTTCAACTGCCTGTAGAACGAGCTAGAACGAGTAGCCGACATTTTGAACTGACTATAGTCCAGATAGTTTGATGTACCGAAAGCCTGTACATAATACTGTGCAAAATAGCCGCCTGTAATACGTGCAAAGTCGCCATAGCTGCCTGCAAGGTTCATTTCTGCTGCAGGCATCATGATGTCTGCTGTCATCATGGATTCTGATGGCGAGTTGGGGTCTTGGTTAATGTCCAGGTAGTTGTCACAGGAAGTTGTAGCCAAGCCCAAAACAATTGTTGATATAATTGCGAATTTCTTCATAACTTTAGTTCTCCTTTTCATTTAGAATTTAATACCTACGTTGAAACCGAAGTTACGGCAAGCTGGGTTAGAGTACAGCTCTCCGAAGAGACCTTCGAGATCATTGCCAAAAGAAGATACCTCAGGATCAATGTAACGGTTTGATTTGTGTGTCCAAGTGAAGAGGTTATTAGCAAACACTGACAGTGTTATCTCGCTAAGATAAATCTTGCTAACCAGTGACTTCGGCAGTGTATATGCCAATGTCACGTTACGCAACTTGACAAACGAACGATCAATCAGGTAGAACTCGCCGCCCTCACCGGCACCATAGTTGTTAAAGTAGTCCTGATAGCTACCGTCAGCAACATAGATAGGTGTGGTGTTAGGTGTACCGTCGGCATATACCGAGTTAGGTATGATGAAGGGCTTACGGTCGTTGTAGAGTGTTGCTTCGCCATTACCCGTAAACTGCATTAAGTTCTTCGTACGCGAGAACATGTAGCCACCTTTACGGATATCTAAGGCAGCGCTCAGTGTAAAGCCATAGGCTGAGAACGACGTGGTTATACCACCCGTCCAGTCGGGATTAACATTCTTGCCGGTATCTTGAACCTCGTCTGTCAGCAGCGGCTGACCACTGGCACCAACAATAATCTTACCATCAGCGGTGTACTGGGGCAGATAAGTGAAGAGCTCACCCATGGGCAGGCCCTCTACAGCACGCATATATACAGCGTCGTTACCTCCTGAGAAATAGTTGATGTTGACCATGCCGCCATCCAGGCTTGCAGGCATAGAGAGCACCTTGTTGGTGTTCTTTGAGAAGTTGAATCCTAATTCCCAACGGAAGTTCTTGGTGCGGATAGGTGTTGTGTTAACCAACAGCTCAATACCACGGTTGCGTACCTCACCAAAGTTGGTCACCATCCAGTTGTAACCTGTTGCGGGGTCTACAGGCAAAGTGAAGATTTGGTCATCAGTAACACGATTGTAGTATGAGAAGTCGATATTGATGCGGTTGTCAAGGAAGGCCAAATTCAAACCGATTTCAAACTCAGTAGTCATCTCAGGTTTCAGCGAGGTGCTACCAATAGTTGCAGCAGCCTGGAAAGAGTTGACACCATTGAATGGGAACTTGGTCAGGTCAGAAGCATAATAGCCATCAGAGTAGCCCTGTGCATAGCGAGGAAGAACTTGATATACATCAGCGTCATTACCCGTCTTACCATAAGCTAGACGGATCTTACCGAAGTCCAAAATCTTGTTCTTTGGAATCAGACGGGTGAAAATCCAGCTCACCGTAGCACCAGGATAGAAGTAGCTGTTCTTCTCCAAAGGCAGCGTTGAGGACCAGTCGTTGCGGGCTGTAAGATCTAAGTACAGCATGTCGTCCCACCCGAGGGTCAAGTCTGCCAAGAGACCGACATTGCGGCGTTTGTACTGGTTCTCGTAGATTTCAGTCTTGGTGGCTCCATTGCTCAGATCCCAGTAATTTGTATAGAAAGTCAGACCATCGGTCTGGTTCCTGCTGAATGTCTGATAGCGCTCGCTCATGTTCACACCGGCCATCAAGTTAACGTCCAACTTGCCATCAAAATATTTATCCTGCCAGTTGGCCAGGAAGTCATGGTTCAGTTCATACTTACGCAGATAGGTTGTAGAAACATAACCTGCCTGATTCATGTTTGAGGGAGCATAACCATAGTCTTTGTTGATGAGGGCATCATCCAGATTAATCTCTGGAACACCCAGCTTATGGTCATAATCAGTGTAGTCGAAACCAAAGCGATAGGTCAGTGTTAACTGACGAAGGGGCTTGATGTCGGCCTGGATTTTACCGAATACTTGCTTAGAATTGTTCTGGTTGTAGTTGTTTTCAATAGCCCAATATGGGTTGGTAACACCATAAGGAGTAAACCAGGCCTCTGGGGTGTTGAAAGCACTCGACAAGTCCTTGCGGTCAACCAGCGACAAGTCGCGAGGAAACTCAAGGACACCATCAATCATGGATGTTCCCTGATAAGTACCTACGGTATTGGTCTTTGAGGTAGAGAGATTGACACTGCTTGACAACTTTAGCCATTCTGTAGCGTCATAACTTCCACGATAGGCAATGGTGTTACGCTTGTAGGTGTCCTTGTCGCCTGGGATAATACCATTGTCTGAGGTGTGAGAGAAGCTCAGATAGTAGGTCATCTTGTTATCGCTGCTGATACCATTCAGTGATACGCTATGAGAGGTTGATACACCGGTTTCGAAGAAGTCCTTGATATTGTCTTCCTGAGCGACGTAAGGGTGCAACAGCTGTTGGTTGTTCCATACAGGGCCATAAACTTGCATGCTTCCGTCAAATTCAGGACCCCAAGAGCCATTCTCGATAAAGGTTTGTCCACCATTCCATCCCTGTCCGAACTTGTTCTGCATTTTTGGAAGGGTGGCTACTGAACGCCACTGCACGCTACCATCATAGCTGATTTGGAAATTACGGTCGCCAACCTTCTTGCCTTGCTTGGTGGTAATCATGATGACACCGTTAGCAGCACGGCTACCATAAAGAGCTGTAGCGGCAGCACCCTTCAGAATTGTCATGTTCTCGATATCGTTAGGATTAAGGCTTGAAATACCACCAACTGCGTTGGCAAATTCATCCTGTCCCTTCTGAGTACCAGAGAAAGTTGTCTGCTGCAAGGGTACTCCGTCAACAACATACAAGGGTTGGTTGTTACCGTTAATCGAACTGATACCGCGGATGATAACAGAATTGGCTTGACCTGGGTCTGAAGATGTGGAGTTCACCTGAACACCGGCAACCTTACCAGCTAGCGCAGAGGTTACGTCTGTAACCTTACCTACTGTCAGTTCGCTGTTGTCCAGTGTCTGTGCTGAGTAACCCAGTGTCTTCTGCTGACGTGAGATACCCATAGCAGTTACAACAATCTCGTCCAGATTGGTGTCACCGTTGCGGAGAACGATGCGCATGTTTGGACGAGCGCTGACTTCCAGTGTCTCCATACCTACATAGGTGAAGCGCAACTGTGACTTGCCAGCAGGAACGGTAAGCGAGAACTTACCATTGGCATCTGTAACAGTACCAATGTTTGTGCCAACAACGAGAACAGACACTCCGATAACCGGTTGGTTGTCTTCCTGGGCAACAACGGTACCATTAACCTTCGTTTGTGAGAACGCAGCTCCAACAACAAGGAGCAGCATTGTCATCAACATTGTTAATCTTCTTTTCATAAGCACTCTCAAATATAAAACAATTAATATTAATGATTCTTCATACTTGTATTATTATAAATCAGCGTTTAGTTTTCTAAAAAACGGCTGCAAAGTTAATACTTAAATTTGTTAAAACCAAATAAAATTATAAAAAACACACAATATTCGTGCATTTTTATACATTCAAGATACCAAATGTAAGTAAAAGAACGATTTTTCTTCCATTTTGAAACATTGTCTTTGGTGCCCTATGTTCCAAACGAATCTTGAGCGTAATAAACGGTTAAGTCGTCACTTTCCTGCTTACAATTTGCAATAAAAAGTGATGGAAAATCGCTAAATCGTTAAAAATGGGGATAAAAATGAATATTTTTTTAAATAATATTTGCTAAAGATGCACAAATGTATTACCTTTGCACCTTGTAAGTATGTGTCCGAATGCGTAGGACCAAGTGTCCGATTGCTGAAAACATATTAAATAAAAAAATGTACGGGTACATTATTAAAAAAGAATAGGTAGTAAGCTTTAAACGCTTAACCGTCAAAGGTGTCTAACACTGAACATGAAAGAATAAACATTAAAAAAACAATAAGAGAAAATTATCTATGAAGAAAAGACTAACAATGTTTCTTACCTGTCTCTTTATGAGTCTTGGCATAGCGATTGCCCAGCAGAAGATTACAGGTACCGTCTTTGAGGACAACGGAGAACCATGTATCGGTGCTACCGTTATGATTCAAGGCTCAAAACTGGGAACAAAGACCGACATTGATGGTAACTTTACCATCAATGTGCCTAATGGCAAGAAGCTTGTGATAAGCTATGTCGGTATGGTTACCCAAACAGTAAAAGCAAAGGATGGCATGAAAATCACACTGCAACCTGACGCCACCCAGTTGCAAGAAGTTGTTGCTGTGGGTATGATGAAACAGGACAAGCGTTTGTTTACTGGTGCCTCGTCAAAAATCGATGCTGACAAGGCTAAGTTGGCAGGTATGGCTGACGTAAGCCGCTCACTAGAAGGACGCGTCGCTGGTGTTCAGGTAACCAACGTATCAGGTACATTCGGTGCATCGCCAAAAATTCGTGTTCGTGGTGCTACGTCTATTTATGGTAACTCTAAGCCACTGTGGGTGATTGACGGCGTTATTTATGAGGATAATGTTGATGTTAGCGCCGACGAGTTAGCATCAGGTGATGCTAAGACGCTGATTTCAAGTGCAGTGGCAGGTTTGAACTCTGATGATATTGAATCGTTCACTGTGCTGAAGGATGGTAGCGCTACCTCTATCTATGGTGCACGTGCCATGGCTGGTGTGATCGTTATTACCACTAAACGTGGTGGTAAAGGTCGTGCCTCTGTTAACTATACCGGTGAGTTTACTACCCGTCTGAAGCCCAGCTATCGTGACTATAACATTATGAACTCTCAGGAGATTATGGGTGTTTATAAGGAAATGGCTGACAAGGGTTGGCTGTCTCTGGAGAATTTGGTAAACTCTCAGAATACTGGTATTTATGGCTATATGTATCAGCAGTTACGTAAGTTTGACCCGCAGACAGGCCAGTTCGGATTGGAGAATACTGAGGCAGCCCGCAACAAATACTTGCAAGAGGCTGAGTTCCGTAATACGGACTGGTTCGACTTGCTGTTCTCTAACAGCGTTCAGCAGAACCATTCTGTCAGTATCTCTGGTGGTACCGAGAAGTCACAGAGCTACTTCTCTATGTCACTGATGAATGACCCTGGTCAGTATGTTAGCGCATCTAAGGTAAAACGATTCACCTTCAATGGTAATACATCTTATGACATTCTGAAGAACCTGACGGCAAAACTTGCTGCTCAGGGTAGTTTCCGTAATCAGGAGGCTCCTGGTTCTTTGAACCAGAGCGTTGATGTTGTAACCGGTGAGGTAAAACGTGACTTCGACATCAACCCCTTCAGCTTTGCCATGAACACCGGTCGTTGTCTGGATCCCAACATCAGTTATACGCGTTTCTATTCGCCGTTCAATATTTTTAATGAGCTGGAGAACAACTACAATGACATTGATGTTCAGGAGTTAATGTTCCGTGCTGAGTTGGAATACAAACCCATCAAGGGCGTGACATTGACGGGATTGATTTCTACACGTCTGTCGAAAACAACTCGTCAACATAATGTGATGGATAATTCAAACCAGGCGAACGCCTATCGTGCTGGTGTAGATGCTCAGGATGACAACTCTACTGTTCGCGACAGTAACCCCTTGCTCTATCGTGATCCTGATAACGAACTCGCTCTGCCTGAGTCTGTGCTGCCCCAGGGTGGTATCAAGTATCAGTATGATGACAAGATGCGCTCAAACAACTATCGTTTCATGGCTGAGTATCGTGACGTTTATAACGAGAAGCATGTTGTTAATGTCCTGTTAGGTTCTGAACTGTCAACGGTACGCAGAACCTCTACTACTTGGACTGGTTGGGGCTATCAGTATAACAATGGTGGTATCGTCTACACCCCATACCTCTGGCTGAAACAGCGTAACGAGGAGAACACTGACTACTTTAGTGAAAAGTTCACTCAGACAAATACGTTGGCTTACTACGCTCAGGGCGTGTACAGCTATGATCAGCGCTATACCATTAATGGTACGTTCCGCTATGAGGGTACCAACCGATTGGGAAAGAGCCGTTCCAGCCGCTGGCTGCCGACATGGAATATATCCGGAAGTTGGGATGTCTACAATGAGAAATTCATGGAGCGTGCGCAATCTTGGCTTTCTGGCTTGAAGTTCCGTCTCAGCTATTCGTTGACGGCAGATACAGGCCCCTCGTATGTTACCAACGCCATGGCTATCTACAAGACGAAAAATACCTGGCGTCCGTTTACTTCTGCTGCTGAGTCACAAATATACCTCTCCGACTTAGCAAATAGTGAGTTGACCTACGAGAAGAAGCACGAATTTAATGTCGGCATGGATCTTGGTTTCTTGCATGACCGCATTGCTCTTACCTTCGATATGTATTGGCGTAACAACTACGACTTGATAGGTGCAGTGTTTACACAAGGAGCCGGTGGTCAGATTCAGAAAATGGCAAACGTTGCTGATATGCGCTCTAATGGTGTGGAGTTGGGACTTTCTACTGTTAATATCCAGAACAGTAAGTTCCGCTGGACTACTGACTTCGTCTACTCGCTTGCTAAGAACGAGATTACTACGTTGGAGACTTCAAGCCGCGCAATCGACCTTGTCAGTGGTCAGGGTTATGCACTGGAGGGTTATCCTGTACGTTCTATTTTCAGCTATAAGTTCGCTGGCCTAAACGAAGAGGGCTTGCCTATGGTATATAATGAGAAAGGTGAAAAGACCATTGGTGATGTCAATTTCCAGGAAACGAAGAACCTGACGGATTTCTTGCAGTACGAAGGTCCTTCTGATCCTACATGGTATGGCTCGCTGAACAATGGATTCTCTTATAACGATCCGAAGATTGGTAAGTTTGCTCTTGATGTGTTTATAACCTATAGTGGCGGTAACAAGGTTCGCCTTGATCCGTCGTTCTCTTACTCGTACAGTGACTTGTCTGCACTGCCACGCGAGTTTAAGAATCGTTGGATGGTTGCTGGTGACGAAGCTGTGACTAACATTCCAGTCATTGCTTCTCGCAATCAGTTCGACCGCTATGGTTCCACAGCATTGCGTACCGCTTACAATGCTTACAACTATTCCGATGTTCGTGTCGCCAAGGGTGACTTTATTCGTCTGAAAGAAATTTCGTTCACATATACTTTCCCGCAGAACCTACTAAAGAAGACTGGACTGCTGAATACAGCCTCCATCAAACTTTCTGCTACTAATATTTGTCTGCTTTATGCTGACAAGAAACTGAACGGTCAGGATCCTGAGTTTATTAATGCTGGTGGCGTAGCATCGCCTATCACCAAGCAGTTGACTGCTACCGTACGATTGGGATTCTAAATAATGGACAATTGAAAAATTGATAAATTGACAATTATGATGAAAATAAATAATATAAAGAAATACCTTATGGCGGGTATGGTATGTTGCGTCAGCTGCGTAACACTTTCGTCCTGTAATGAGTTGGACGAGGTTCCTGACAATCGTACCGAGATTGATAACCCCGAGAAGGTTCAACTGCTGCTCGTGTCTGGATATCCGCAGTCTGTGCCAGCTGTTATGTGTGAGCTGTTTGGCGATAATTTTGTAGACAATAACATCATCAAACCGGGTATTCACCGCTCTCCTTACAAGGAATTCCATGCTGAGGCATACGCATGGCAGAACACCACCAACTATAGCACTGGCGATGATGATACCCCCTATCAAGTATGGGAACAGTACTACCAGGGTATTGCTGTTTGTAACCATGCTATAGATGCCATGAAGGAGTTGAGTGCCAATCCTGCTACCGACCCTCAGTTGGCTCACTCATGGGGAGAGGCTCATGTGCTGCGTGCCTATCTGCACTTTGTGCTACTCAACGTTTTTGCAGAAGCATATAAGGACGACACCCAGAGTAGTGTTGACAAGGGTATTCCCTATGTCACAGAGTCTGAGGATGTTGTGAATGTTAACTATAGCGACAGCAAGTTCCTGCACAGTGTAAAGGAGACCTATGACCTCATTGAAAAAGACCTTCTTGAAGGTATGGATCTCATTGATGACTCTAAATATAAGGTTCCTGCATACCATTTTAATAGGAATGCTTGCAATGCCTTCGCTGCCCGTTTTTACCTTTACAAGCGTGACTATGCTAAGGTTATCAAGTATGCCGACGCCGCTCTTGGAAGTAACGCTACCAACATGATGCGTAAGTGGGCTTCGATGAGTACCAATACTATCCAGTCCATGTTGAACTTCTATAACGACGAGACTGCAGCATGCAACTTCTTGTTGCAGACTGCTTTCTCTCTCCAGGATCGTCTTCTCAGTGCTATTCGTTTCACAATCAATGAGGGTAGTCTATCTGACAAGGTAAAGTCATCAAAGGAAGCCGTATATGGTGGTGGCCCCAACTGGAGTAGTCGTCTGCCAGCCTACGAAGGTAAAATCTATCGCTATGGCGAGAACGACGATGGCTCATGGCTCTTCCGCGTCTACGAATATTTTGAGTATGATGACAAAATAGCTGGTATTGGTTGGGTACACATTATTTATCAGCCATTTACTGCTGAGGAGACCCTCCTCTGCCGCGCCGAGGCAAAGCTCTATAGCGGTGATCAGGCAGGTGCTCTTGCGGATTTGAACACGTGGACGGCATCGAAACAGGTCGCCAATGAACTTACGATGGCCAACATCAGAAGATTCTACAGCAGTACTAAGACTCCTGCGCAGATAGAGACCGATAACTACATCTCAGAGCTGCATCCTGCCGAGATGAGTTCTCAGTTTAAGGTGCTCACAGGCGACGATCTCTCCATGCTCTATTGTATACTGCACTTCCGTCGCATTGAGACGATGTTCGAAGGTCTGCGCTGGTTTGATATCAAGCGTTATGGTATTAAGGTGCGCCACGTCTTCCGTGGTCCTACGGACAAGAGCATTACCGTTGACGTACTTAACTGGGATGACAAGCGGCGCGTTATGCAGATCCCGCAGAACGTTATCAATGCCGGCTATCCTAGTACCGATCGTTCTACGCAGGTAAATCAAAGCAGTCCTATGACTATTAAACCCCAGTTGGTACAGTAATACACATAAAGGCTTTAAGAAGATGAAAAAGATACTATATATCATGAGTGTATCAGCCCTCATTCTGGGCTTTACCTCTTGCCGTGATGACAACTTCACTGAGTCTATCTATGACACCTCTGTGAAGACAGTAGATCCCGATGCGTCTACCGCCGATTTCGACCAGTGGATTTATGACAATTTCACGAAACCTTATAACGTAGAGATTCAGTATAAGTTCAACTTCCCGGCATCGGACATGAGTTTTCAACTGGCTCCTGCGTCTTATGACAAGTCTCAGTTGCTGACTCGCTTCATCAAGTACTTGTTCTACGATGTATACACCAAGTATGCAGGTGACGACTTTATGAAGCAATATGGACCTCGCATTTTCCACTTTATCGGTTCGTCCGGTTATAGCCCTCGTACCGGTACCGAGGTGTTAGGTTTGGCTTCGGGCGGTGTGAAGATTACGCTCTACAATCTTAACGAAATGAAGGGCTACGCTCCTGGTACTACCTATACGAGCGGTGACTTGTTTGTTCTGAATCAGAAGTATTTCCATACTATGCACCACGAGTTCTCGCATATCCTTCATCAGACGAAGTCTTATCCTGTAACTTTCGGTCAGGTGACATCAGGCACTTATGACCCTATCGACTGGTTTAAGCGCGACTCCGTTGAGAGCCATCGTTTGGGCTACGTCACCCACTATGCTACTTCGGCCACCTATGAGGACTTTGTAGAGACTCTTTCGTGTATCATCACCGACGACGACTATCGTTGGATGATGCGTATCATAAACGCTTGCTCACCCGGATGGCGTGCAGGTGACAAGGATCAGGTTCTGGAATTACTCAAGAATTTGAATATCAATCCCGATCAGACCGGTACGCATTGGAATGATTTCTCTCTCTTTGACGAGAGTGAATATAATACTGAAAATGGTACGTATGAGCCTACCAATCGTGTGGTTTTGGACGTCCATCGCAAGCTTCCCATTTCTTCTACTCATGAGTATGAGGTGTATGATCTGAATAAGGGTAAGTATGTTGCTCAATTCCAGTATACGCTGAAGAAATCCTTCACTTCATTCCGTGACTTCTTGGATTGGGTACCTGTCAAGTCAGACGACTCTATCGCCGGTATCAATTCCATGCTGAAGAAGATTTCTATTGCTACCGCCTGGCACAAGGATCGTTGGGGACTTGAAACTTTCGTTCTGCGTGAGGAAGTTCGTAAGAGACAAAATGAAATCAACGATTTCCTAAAAGAGATTACCATCTACCCGTTGAAGTAATGGTTTTTGAGTATTATTGATAATAGATAATTGATAATTATGATGAAAAATAATATAGCAAGAGGATTCATCTGCTGCGCGATGGTTGCAGTTGTTTCCACTGCCTTTACCAGTTGCCGATTCGAAGATGAAGATTTGTTCGATGAGTCGCCTGCGTTGCGCATCGAACATACGGGAGACAAACTGCAGCAGATACTGACTGAAGCGCCTAATGGTTGGGTTATGCAGTATTTCTGCGGCAAGGATATCTCACAGTTCGAAGGTTTTAACCTCTTTGCAAAGTTCGATAAGAACGGCAAGGTAACTTTTGCCGGCAACCATCGTTACTTGCGTGATGGTAATGCCAATAAATATACAGAGGCTGTAAGCACCTATAACCTCCAGAAAGAAGATGGCTTGGTGTTGGAATTCAGTACTTGGAACGACGTGCTAACACCGTTTAGCGACCCTGTCAGCCCATGGCTCGCACCCACGTATGTTGTCAAGAATGGTGAAGGCATGCATGGCGACCACAACTTCTGTGTTTTGACGATAAATGACAACGAGGTTATCATGATTGGTCAGCGCCATCAGGCAACGGTGCGACTGGTGAAGTGTGACCGAACCTGGACGCAATACATCGATGATACAGAGGCGATGAAACAAAAGATATGGAGCGACGATATTCATTCTCTCTATGTGATGGATGATGAAGAGACGCTATACATGGACAATGCTAAAACTGTCAACAAGCATGATGGCGTATTCCGTTTCTGTGACGATCTTGATTATAGAAATGCAGTAAAGGCAGACTCTGTAGCTTTTGTTTTTACCCCCACTGGATTGCGTTTCGAAAAAGTGCAGACCGTGGGCCGTAGCAAGTTCCAAGAGATGAGGCTGTTGGATGATAATACGGCACTTATCAACGAGGATGGCAATGTAAAGATGGCCGCCACGTGGGACCGTTTTATTGCTGAACGCACCACCATTTGGTATATGGACGATGAATCTCTGTCGGATGATCTCAAACAGCTGAAAGATGTATTAGCTGCTGCAATAACCGCCTCTAACAAGAGCTATACGTTGGCTGGTATAGGAATAGGTAAGACAACAAATGCCAACAATGTAACAGGCTTGGTTGTACAATGGTACACCAATACCCGAAAGACTATCAAGAAAATGGGTGGTGTCGCACTGAATAGAATGGTGCCAAAGTATGGACAGCTGACAATTTCCTGCGATGAAGAGCCCAACATTGACAATGAACTCAATGGACGAGGCGCTGCTGTCATAAAGGCAGCACGTGATTTGGCTAAAGGCCTTGCTGGAACTTACAATTTGAATCCAGAGAGTTATCTGCTCCCTTCGCCAGTGGAGGCAGTGTCGGTGACTGGAACCACGAAGTTCAAACTGGCTAACAAATGATTATACTATATTTTATCAACATTATTAACTAAATTTTTTGCATTATGAGAATCAAGACATTTACTTTGATGTTGTTGACCTTTTTAGTGTCGACACTCTCGCTTGCACAAAAGCATGATTTAAGCATGCCAAGCGTGAAGCCCAGCAGACAGGCTCCGTCTTTGACGATGAAGGGAATGCAAACCTCTGGCATGGCATCTAAGACTGCCAAAGAGGGAGCTTTTCGCAATGTTGCTGCACGTAGGGCTAGTGCAGTAGTTCCACCTGAAGGAGGTGACGTAGTTCCTTATATACTGAGCGGTGACAATTCTCGCGCCAAAGGAATTAGGCGTGTTGTGAAAGTTGTTTGGGCTAGTGAAACAGAGATTTATATCCAAGGACTGAGCTATTTTATTTCTTCAGCTTATGTCAAGGGTACTGTAGATGGTAATACTATTACATTTAAAGGTGGCCAATATCTAGGTCAATATAAGTTCACAGATGGTGCTGCCGACATGTATATATTTGCTCCTCAAACAGAATCAGGTGATTTCACTGCTACTATTAGCAATAACGATGAAGTCATCACCTTTAACGATGCAATAGGAGATTACTACGTCATAGGTGAAGGAAAAGGATTTGCTGATACTTGGTCTTCTCTTACATTGACAATGGCTGATGACTCAGCACTGCCTGTCGAACCTCCTACAGGCATGGAAACCGCTGACTATGCTTTTGCTGGTATTTCTGGTTTTACCAATGTTGGCGAATTCAGCCGTATTGTTAAGGTTGGTTTCTATGGTAATGAAGTATATATGCAGGGCTTCAGTGAGGATCTTCCCGAGGCTTGGATTAAGGGAACACTTGACAATGGTATAGCTACCTTTGCTACAGGACAGTTGCTTGGGCAATACTCTGCTTCCAGAACTTTATATTTCCACGGCATAAACTTAAGTGGTGGCGTTATGCCTGTCGTATTTAACTACGATGCAGAATCAAACACTTTCACTAACCAGACATCAATCTGTATAACTTATCTACCCGACGAATGGTGGGATGAAGATGCTAATAGAAATGCACTTTATGAATATATAACAAGTGCTATAATTAGTAAGATTGTGGAGAAGCCTGCCACACCAGAAAATCCGTCTATTTCTAATATGCAATATTTGGTTGCAGGTGATCGCCTTTTAACCAATGTAACCGTTGTTGACACTGAGGGAAAAGGAATTGTCGCTGACAAGTTGTATTATAAAATATACAGCGAGGATGAACTGGGTACACAGGCAGAGGTGGCATTTAGCAAGGAACTGTATCCTGAACTGGTAGGAGATAACAGAATTGAGATTCCTTATACGCTGGAATCGAATAATTTCTCTAAATCAGAAGGTGTCGCATTGCTGATGGAACATTCAGGTTGGACGAAGGTTGGACTCCAGAGTATCTATTTCGGTGGTGGCGAGAAACACGAATCCGGCATTGTTTGGTATACTCTCACGAAGCCCACTACTATCACTCTGCCTGAGGGTTTGAAGGTTACATCTAATGTATTCACAGGGATAGATGGTGATGATAAGGAATTTTCATCATTTGTAAATGTAGCCCTTGATGGTGATGATATTTACATTCAGGGTTTAGCCCCCGATGCTGATGATTCCGGAAGCAGTTGGGTAAAAGGTACCAAGAATGATGATGGTAACTATGTCTTTGCATTAGGACAAGATATAGGAACTTACAGAAATGTTTATCGCCTATTCCTGCTCGGTTTGGGAGATGCAGGTGTGGAGGCTCCAGTCCTTGTAGTTGACAATACTAATGGATTATACAAATTCCAAAATGAATTTGTCATCAACGCTTCTTATACTGACAGACGTTATCAATTGAACTCTTATAATGCAGGATCAACGATTGCCATCAAAGGTGAGTCAGATGACCCCGTCACTCCTCCTGCTAGTATGGAAACTAAAGATGCATTCATGGCTGGTTATCTGAACACTGGTTCGGCTAAAGTTACCTTGCAGAATGTAAAGATAGGTAAAGTAGATAATGACATCTATATCCAGGGTGTATATGCAGGTATACCAGAAGGTTGGGTGAAGGGTACTTTGAATACAGAGACCAACATCGTTACATTCGAGCCTCAGCCCATAGGTATAATGGCAGACAAAACTAAGCGTTATTTTGTTGGTACAACAACTGGTAGCGATGTTACTTCCTTGCAATTCAGCTATAAGACGACCCAGAAGGGTGAGACCCTCCTAGAGTTGGTCAAGCCGACTTTCTATTCTGTCAGTCCTTCTAAGTCTGCAGGCTCAGTGGCTTACTATGGTTATAACCTTGTATTCCATGATATGAAGGCTACAGAGTCTGTTCCGACCGAGCTTACGGCAATCGATTATTCTTTGAATTACGAAGAAGTTACAGTTTCTGATGGATCTAGAACATATGATCCTCAGGCACACTCCATTAAGTTTGGTATTCTGGGCAGCAAGGCTTACCTGAAGGGTCTTTCTGCAGACGCTCCAGAGGCTTGGATTGTAGGTAATGTTGATGGTAATAAGATTACCTTTGAGACTCCTCAGGCTCTGACTAGCGATGGTAAGATTATCATGCTGAGTTGGGATATTACTGCCGGCGGTGCATTCTTGCCGAATGTTGAACTTACTTGGAATGCTGAAACGAAGGAGTTGACCTCTGTTGCTGACAACGAAATTATGGTGAACTCAGTACTTGTTAACCGTTCTTACACTCATGAGCGTATGGCTCATCTGAGTGCAAAGGAAATCGCAGATAAAGCAGCAACGCCTGCTAAGCCTGAGTTTGAGAACTTGCACTTTACTCCTGCCGGCAATTTCATAGGCTTTACTATTAAGACTGTTGACACCGAGGGAGAAGGTTTGTTGCCTGATAAACTCTTCTACAAATTCTATAGTAAGGGCGAAAATGGAGAACCTCAGGAGGTTACATTCACCACTGATCTGTACACAAAGCTTACTAACGACATGACAGAGATTCCTTATGGCTTCGTGGATGATGAAGGCGGCTATGATTTCGGTAGTGATTATGTCTATCTGAACATGGATATTGCTGCATGGAAGGAAATTGGTCTGCAGGCTATCTATAAGGGTGGTAACGCAACCAATACTTCTGAGATTGCATGGTATTCTGTGGTTTATCCTTCTGTTGCAACCCTGCCTGAAAGTGCTGAGACTACCACTCATGCCTTCACAGGTACTCAAGGAAGCAATAGTACAGCGTTCAGTACAACAGTTAACATGGCTAAGGTTGATAACGACCTGTATATCCAAGGTTTGTATGGTGAAGCATGGATTAAGGGTAGCCTGACAGCAGAAAACACCTATATATTCAGCAGAGGTCAGTACTTAGGCGGATATGCTAGCGGCAATACTAAATATCGCCTGTTCTTGCTGGGTACGGATGCTCTTACTAGCCCGTTCAAAGTAGTTGATCCTGTTATCGTATATAACGCTACAAATAATCAGTATGAGCTCGTTACCAACTTCCTTGTCAATGCTACGTATACTGATCGTTCATTCTTCTTGAGAAGATATAACATTGGTTCTGTTATCAACGCTACACCTACTGGTATTGATACTGTAAAGGCTGATACGAAGTTTAACGCAGACGCTCCTGCATACAACATGGCAGGTCAGCGTGTTAACAACAGTTTCAAGGGCATGATTATTAAGGACGGCCAGAAATTCATGAATAAGTAATAGTATTCTATTCCTTATATACCTAAAAATCGGGAGAGTCTTGACGGCTCTTCCGATTTTCTTTTTGGCCTAATTGTTTGGAAAATAGAAATATACTTCGTATCTTTGCAAGCAAATTTATTCTTAAATCCTCAGAAATGAAAAGAAAATTTATAATACTATTGTCGCTGATTGCTATGGTCAGCAACAGCATGGCAATTCCTGCCCTTAGACAGAAAGTAATGGTGATACAACCCGATGGCACCACAGTAACCATTATGCTACATGGTGACGAGTGGCAGCACTTCACAACGACAGACGATGGCTACACTGTGAAGAAAAACAAGCAGGGATATTATGTGTATGCTCAGAAGGTTGATGACGAACTGAGAGCTACTGACATAGTTGCTCATGACCAAGTTGGACGTACAGCTAATGAGGTAGCATTCTTGCAGGGAGTTAAGAAGTATCAAACTCCTAAGATGTCTGCATACAATGCTCAGATGAAGGATAGCATTACGAAGCATCAGCAGCAGACGCTGAATAACCGTCGTGCTGCACGCTATGACTATAACAAGTTTAGGGGATTGGTTATCTTGGTAACATGGAATGACAAGGGATTCTCACGGGATGACTATCCCACGATTATCAACAACATGGTAAATCAAGAGAACTATGTAGGTTATGATGACGAGAAATTTACGGGTAGCGTGCGCGACTACTTCTCTGATAACTCTGGCGGCAAATTTGTTCCTACTTTCGATGTGGTAGGACCCTATACTGCAGATTTTAGCCAGTATGACGCACAGGGTGGATATAAGGGTGATGAGGAAGATTATAAACCGTATGCCTACGCTAAGATATTGAATGATGTGATTAATCAGGCTGATGCTGACGTAGATTTCAAAAAGTACGATGGTGATGGCGACGGAATAGTCGATTTGGTATACTTTGTTTTTGCAGGAAATGGTTCTAACTATGCTGGCAATGACAAACGTTTATGGTGGCCACACCGCTCGCGTCTGTATAGAGTGACTAATGATAATAAGCTCTATTATCTCGTAAAAGACGGCGTAGTATTTTCTGACTATGCCAGCTCCGTTGAACTTTATGGCTATACCACCCAGCCCAAGACGGTTAAGATAGACGGTATTGGCACCATTTGCCACGAGTTCAGTCATGTGCTGGGCCTGCCAGATTTCTATGATGCAAACTATGAAACCGATGGACAGAGTAACGATCCAAACGAGTGGTCTGTCATGGCGAGTGGTAGCTATAAGAATTATAGCCGTACACCTGTTGGCTACTCGCTTTATGAACGCTGGTCTGTAGGATTCTGTGATGCCCCTGAGACTATTGATGTGAAGGGAGACTATACGTTGGAACCCTTGCCTGAGAACCAAAAGGGCTTCTTGCTGCCAACACCATTGGATACAGAGTTCTTTTTGTTCGAAAATCGCCAGCAGTCAGCATTCAAGTGGGACAAGTACCTGCCGGGTAGCGGAATGCTGGTACATCGTGTCGATTTCTCTGATCCCTCCATTTGGAGTTTGGGCGGTTTCAAAAACAATGTCGTCAATACCAATGCTGCCCACAACTATTATGAATTGCTGCGTGCCAATGGCGCTCATAAATCGGGAGACTACTATGTGGATTCTGCTGATGATGCTTTCCCTGCAAAGAACAAAACGGAGTTGACCAACGAGACCTCACCGGCCAATCTGAAGACATGGGATGGTACCGTCAACGACTGGGCCATCACGAATATCAAGATGAAAAATGGTGTTATCACCTTTAATGTAAGTAACTATGATGTTGTGAGTATGGCCATTGAACCTGCTGTTGTGGAAGACCTTCCTGTTGGCGTGGCAAAACAACTGAAAGCAGTGATGACTCCTGTGTATGCCAAAACGCAGCTGACATGGTCCAGCGACGATGAGTCGATAGCTACTATTGATGAAAACGGCGTTGTAAAAGGTATAAACGTAGGCACTACAACCATTCGTGTGAAGAGCGATAACGCTGTTGAAGCAACATGCCAGGTAACAGTGAAGGAGATCTCTGTCTGCTCCATTGCTGAATTTAAGCAGCGTGAAGCTGGTTCCACCATGCTTCTGAATCTGACAGATGCTGAAGTGCTGTATGTATACCAGAACGATGCTTATGTGCGTGGCACTACAGGTAGTATTATACTGGATAATAAGGAACTTAATCTGAAAAAGGACGACCATGTCAATGGTACCATCAGACTCATGTCGGACATCCGTAACAAGATGCCCGTTGCTATGAGTACTGAAGGAACCAGCGCAGATGCTCTCTTCGTCACGGCAGGAAGCGGTGCTCAGCCCCGCGAGGTAACCATCGACGAACTGACAGAAGCCGATTATTGCGACTATGTATTGGTGAAGGCGGGCAGGCTGAAGTATGACAGTGGCGTGTGGGTCGTCAATAGCAACGACGAAAAAAAAGCTCGTCTGCGTAATACCTTTAATGTGGCAGGAATCACTTTGAAGGACTATGATGGCAACTACTATGATATTCCTGCTATCTATGGTACAAATGTTGTCAACGGTAGTGTTATCAATGAGTTGTATATGCTGACGACACCGACTAAGGTAGAAGCACCTACGGGCATCATGCAGATTGTCAATAGTCAGGAGTCAACTACTGACGGCCCTGCATGCAACCTTGCTGGTCAGCGTGTAAACAATGGTTACAAGGGACTTGTTATCAAGGACGGCAAAAAAGTCGTGATGAAGTAACTGACTATCGCTTGTTCTTAAAGAAATCTTGCATAAGCTGGCGGCATTCCTCTTCGAGGATACCGCCAGTTACTGTACATTTTGGATGCAGAGCATGAGGCGCATAGTCGGTATAACCGCGTTTTTCGTCACGACAGCCATAGACAATGCGGGGTATCTGGCTCCAGCCAAGGGCTCCGGCACACATGGTGCAGGGCTCTACAGTGACGTAGAGCGTGCAGTCGGTAAGGTACTTGCCACCCAGTTCATTGGCTGCAGCAGTGATAGCTTGCATCTCGGCATGAGCGGTTACGTCGTGCAGCGTCTCTGTCAGATTGTGGGCTCGTGCTATGATACGGTCCTGGCAGACCACCACAGCCCCAATGGGTATCTCGCCCTCGTCAAAAGCCTGCTGAGCCTCTTGTAGGGCCTTGCGCATATACTGAATATCCTTCTGTTGCTGTTCCATGATGTTGATGTGCAAAGATACAAAAGTTTAGTGAAACAACCAAATTAGACAAGAAAAAGGTTGTTCAAGTAACCGTTTTTAGGCAAATATCGGTTGTTGTAGTAACCGATTTTTTTGACTTTCGCTATACTAAATAGTTCAAGAAGCCAAAGGCGAAAAGGACTTGTACGTTTCCTCCTTTCTGATTTTTCCTTTTGTATTGCTCTCGACTTTTCGTAACTCTGGAAAGATTTGCAGGATTTCTTAATATAAAGGCAGTTTGGGGGATTGAAAGAAAATGGGGTTGCGATTTGGCAACCGTTCTATTTTTACGAATATCAAGGTTGTTGGGAATGGTGAGGTTATTACGGGTGAGATAGCGTAAATCGTTGATACTGCGTTGGTTTGCGGTTATTTGTGCTTTTGAGATTCTTTCGGATTGGAAAGAATGTTGAGTCTGTTCCGTTACCTAAGTGTTACCTTGGTTACCACGTTTGGTAACTGGGATTCGAGCTCTGCTCGCTTCACTCGTCGAAGAACACTTGGTGAAAACATGGAAGTCTGTACGAGATTTCCAACGTCTCGGAAAAACATACATATTCTGGCATATTTTGCACGACAAGGGACGCTTTGAGAATGTATAACTTTGCACCCAAAAACTCAGAAGCGTATGAAAGTAAGCAAATTCAAGGTGTTGCTCTGCCTCATAAAGAGCAACCTGGATAAACAGGGAAAAGCACCTATCATGGGACGCATCACCCTCAATCGCTCGAACTTGTTCGCTTGCCAGAGCAAGAACTCAATGGCACAGTTCTCCTGCAAGTTATCATGCAATCCCAAATTGGATCCGGCAACAAACCGCTATTCAGTGAACTTCAGTAGTGAGGAAGATATGCGTTTTCTAAAGATGTTTGACCGTTCTGGCATGACAAGCAAGTCCGCATTCATCAAAGCACGAATCTTTGGCGAGCCATTTCATGTGGTGACATTCGACAAAAGTCAGCATGAATATTATACCAAGTTGAGCGACTTTCATGCTCAGTTCCGTATGGTAGACAACAATTACAACCAAACTTTGAAAGAATTGAAAAGTCATTTCTCTGAACGTAGGGCAATGGCACTTGTATGTAAGTTGGAGAAATACATGATGGAGTTTGTACAAATTCTACATGAGGTCGTAGAACTAACAAACAGGTATGAAAAACGCCGAATAGGCATGGATTATTGAATATAAACACATTTTTTTGATTCAGGATTACTACTTTTTTACCTAATGAACATTGACTTTTAGTTTTTTTGTGTATATTTGTAGCCAAATTCGCGGTTAAGCAAGCATCGTTCAAGTTTACTTGCTGATGATCAAGCGAAAGCGAATTATCATAATTAATAGTGTACGAATGGAACGTAAAAGAATAAACCGCCTAAAAGTGGTACTTGCAGAGAAGGGAATGACCAACAAACAACTGTCGGAAATCCTTGACAAAGACCCTGCGGTTATATCTAAATGGGTGACAAACGCCGCCCAACCCAATGTAGAGATGTTCATCCAGTTAGCAAAAATATTGGGTGTTAGTGTTGATGATTTGCTTTGGACAGATAGCATTTAATAGAAGTATTTAATAAGATGAAAGATCAAATATTCATAAGCCACGCTACACCTGAAGATAATGACTTCACAATATGGCTCGCTTCTCGTTTAGAGATGCGTGGTTATCGTGTATGGATTGATAAGGAGGGACTTCTCGGTGGTGAACGTTTTTGGAACACAATACAGAAAGCCATTGATTCATCTCGGAAAGTTCTGCTCGTCTATTCCAATAATATTGTTCGAGACGGATCCTTGAAATCTGGAATAGAGAATGAACTTGAATATGCAAAAAGTCTAGCAAGTTCCAAAAATGACACAGAATTTGTCATTCCTTTACATCTAGATGATTCTGCTTATAACCTTGTGATAGGTCTTCCCAATATTAATCATATCCCATTTAATGATAACTGGGCACAAGGATTAGCACAACTTTTTAAGAAATTGGATAAGGATGGAGTTCAATATGACCCAAACATAAGTTCAACTCTTTCTGCATGGTATGAGTCGGTATATTCAACAGATTCAAAAATAGAGAAAAGGAAAGAATTGTATTACACTTCATGGTGGAGTGTGAAATCAATTCCGCAGACTTTTTATATGTACAAGTTTTTTAATAAAGAACAGGCAACATCTGTAAGGCAAGCAAATCAGTTAATCCCTGTGGCACAGCTTTCGAATATTATTTCTTCATTTGACGGAGAACTGTCTTTCGATATTGTTCGAGAAGGTCAATCCTTCAAAGTTCTTCCTCAAAATATTTATTCATATCAATTAGAAGACATATTGTATGGATTTGAATCAAGTGGTTTCCCAACACATAAGGAGGTTGAGAATCATTTTAAGGACTATATCAGATATTTGATATACGAAATTCTGTATAGAAACGGATTTCGAAAGACTGTTATATCCAATAAGCGATATGTCTATTATTTGCCTGCATATCAGAAAAAGTTTAATTCAATTTCTTTTTTGTACAAATATTCATCACAAAAACATCCTAAAAGGAAGTCTTTAGGCGGAATATTTAAGAATAAGGGCTATTGGCATTATGGAATATCTATTCTGCCAGTTTTAACACCCTTTGTCGGTGTTTCTGTTAAGTCACATCTAATATTTACAAAAGATGGAAGAAAAGTCATAGAAAAAGATTCTGTTCAGCATTCTTACAGAAGAAGCAAAGGGCGTAACTTTTATAACGAGCATTGGAGAGATATGCTAATTGCATTATTGGCTTCGTTGCAGGACACAAATAGAAAAATAGAAATACCAGTAACAAAAAAAGGTGCTTGTTTGGAAATGAAACTATGGCCAGAGACTTTTTGGAGCGAATATGGCTACTTAGACCCCTCACGTTCCATGAATGAAAATGACATAGAGAACTTACCTTACGAAGAAGAGCTAATAGAATGATAGAACCTATTATAAAATACATTGCAGAACCCAATCTAACTTTTGGGAATAATCAGAAAGCAACAGATCCAAGAGATGGCTTGATGTTGTTTGGACCTTTTGACTGTAAAAAGGTCAATGGTTGCATTACTTTAGGTGTTATTGGACCTCTCTCTGCAAGAAAAGCAATGATTTCATATCTGAAAAAACTTCATAGTCCAATTCTCCCTTTGAAAGATCCTAAAAAGCACCCAATGTTTCCTGGAATAGAATCAGTTATGGGTATTTCCATTAACTTTGACAATATACAGCAAATTAACATTGATGGTAAGGAGATTGAAGAGGCATTGAAATATACAGATTCCCACATTCGTATTAATAAATTAGTAAATTTGTATGTGGAGCCTTTAGTGTCATTTGGCAAAGAAGAGGAAATGCCTGTAAATCTCTGGATGGTAGTCATTCCTGAGAGTATTTTTACATATGGACGACCTAAGTCTAGAATAAAGAATGCAGATAACAATATTAAGACGAAGATTTCAAAAGATTTACTTAACCCCTTGCAACAAAATCTTTTCCCTGAATTTCAAGAAGTAGATGATAAAATAAGGGAGGCATATAGTTTTGAGGTTAATTTCCATAATCAACTTAAGGCAAGGCTTTTAGGAACAAAGGTTGTAACCCAAATTGTTCGAGAGTCTAAGATCTCCAACAACGGACTTTCTGATAAACAAATAGAAAAAGAAGAGCAAGTAAGAACAGCAAAAGCATGGAATATTGCTTCTGCAATATATTACAAGCTTGGTGGCCTCCCGTGGAAAATGGGAGAAGTACGGCAAGGGGTCTGCTATTTGGGACTTGTATATAAAAGAACAGATGAAAAAACCAGAAATGCCTGTTGTGCTGCTCAAATGTTTCTTGATTCTGGTGATGGAATGGTGTTTAGGGGAAATGTCGGTCCGTGGTGGAATCCTACGACAAAAGAATTTCATCTTAAAAAGGAAGATGCTTATAGTATAATAAGTCAATCTTTAGAGTCATACTATAGTAGATTTCATGTATATCCCCAAGAAGTTTTTATTCATGCGAAGACTTACTTTGATGATGCAGAATGGGAAGGTTTTTCTGAAGCAACTTTTCATAAGTCAAAGATAATTGGTGTAAGAATAAGGAATCACAATACATTCAAATTGTATCGTCAGTATTCTTATTGTGTTCCACGTGGTATAGTTCTACAATATGATAATAGCAAGGCTTTTTTGTGGACAAAAGGGTATGTTCCAAGATTTAAGACCCAAATAGGGTTAGAAACACCTAACCCGATAGACGTTCAAATAACTCGTGGGGATGCAAACATTGATATAGTATGCAAAGATATTTTGAGTTTAACCAAACTTAATTATAATGCCTGCATTTATGGTGATGGATTACCTGTGACTCTGAAATTTGCTGATTCAGTAGGTGAAATTCTAACGGCAGGTAAAGATTTAGATGCGGGGGTATTGCCTTTTAAGTTTTATATATGATTAGGTAATGGCAAGTAATTAATGGTTAATTGACTAAAAACAAAGAAAACGAGTATGATTACAAAAGATAATTTGCCAGAGGTCTTAAGAAGTTTTGGGTTTGAAGAAAACAAGAACGTTTGGACTAAGAAATACTCAACAGGGGCAAGCATAACAGTGGATTTTAATTCTGCCAAGATAAACTATGCACCCCTTGATGAGAATTTTAGCATGGGCGAATATCCTACGAAAGAAAAGCCATCCTCTGGATTTGTGATTCACCGTGACACGACAATCAATTTTAACAGCAAAGAGAATTTTGTTTGCCTTGTCTGCATTCATCTGTTACTAAAGAAAGGCTATGAGGCAAAACACATCGTTATAGAGCCTGCTTTCAAAGTGGCGCATGGTATCAAGCCATCCTTTGGTGATATTCTTGTTTTTGATAAAGAATATGACCCACTGGTCTTGATAGAGAACAAGACCTATGGTGCAGAGTTTAGTAAAGAATGGAACTTGATGCAAAAAGACGGAGGACAACTTTTCGGCTATCTCGGAGAAATTGTAAAGACTATGAAACTATGCCAGAATCTTGTTCTCTTTGCAGCAGATTTCGAAGAGAATAGGATTGTTCCCAAAAGTCATATCATTACTCTTAAAGATAACGAAAAACGTATTGCGGAGCTTGACAATCCTAAGACTTTTGCCAATGCCCAAGGTAATTACTTCGAAGTATGGAATCAGACATATCGAAATGCAATAGAGACAAAGGGGCTTGTTGAAGATGATATTGCGGCATATTCCGTAGGAAAACTCAAATATACTATAAATGACCTAAATGGATTGTCACATGCTGAGATACGCCCAATCTATCATGAGTTCGCAACTATTCTGAGAAATCATGCCATTACAGATTTTGAACATTCTTTCTACATCTTGATTGATTTGTTTCTCTGTAAGATTACCGATGAACGTAACAATCCTGATGACTTGCAGTTTTATTATAAGGGAGTAGCCCGTGATACACCTAAGGAATACTGCAATCGTCTACTAAAACTTTATCAGTTAGGAAAGCAACAGCTTTTTAATGTAGAGGTAATTAATAAAGATGAGGAAGATATCAAGCAGATCTTTATAGATACCAGCCGTAACTTGACAAACGGTCTTTTTGCTGGAATTAAAGCTTTGTTTGAAGAGATGAAGTTCTACAACATCAAGAAGTTTAATTTTATTGATGTTGAAAACAAAGAGGAGTTTGAAATGAACTTCCAGATCCTTATCAAGATAACTGCTCTCATTCAGGATATTAATCTAAGTTCCAGTGAGACAAACCATTTCTTCGGCGACCTGTTTGAAGGCCTTCTTTCAAAAAATGTACATCAAACTGAAGGGCAATTCTTTACACCATTACCTATAGTAAACTTTATCATTAATTCTCTGCCCAAGTTCCCAAATAAGGATAAGGTAAAGGTACTTGATTATGCTTGTGGTGCTGGTCATTTTCTCACTGAATTCATTAAGCATTACCCCAAAGCTCAGGTTTACGGAATTGAGAAAAGTCAGACTTTGAGCCAAGTTGCAAAGATTGCCACAATTATCAATGGAAGTCTGGACTCCCGCATAGTATTCAAGGACTCGTTGAGCTTAATGAACACAATGGATGTACGATACCAAGGATTTGAGAGAGATTCTTTTGACTGTATCATTGCCAATCCACCATACAGCGTTAAGGGCTTTTTAGACACATTGGAACAAAAAGACCGTGATCAATTTGTTCTTTCAAAGTCTGTAGATGAAAAAGCCTACTCCACGAACAGGTCTATCGAATGTTTCTTCGTTGAACGTGCGCAGCACTTTTTGAAGAAAGATGGGCTGATGGGCATAGTACTTCCAAGTTCTCTTTTAAGCAACGAAAATATTTACACCAAAACCCGGGAAATTATTTTTGCGAACTTCAACATCTTGGCTATTGCCGTTATGAACAGCCGCACATTTGGCTCTACGGGAACAAACACCGTTATTCTATTTGCTCAAAAAGTGGCGAAGAAGAATTCTGAAGGTTTGCTCCACGCATTTATTGACAAAAAAGAGTATACCGCCTATACTACCAGTGATTCAATAGAATCCTATATTCAAAAGCAAGGCTACCCTAAAGATGAATATTTTGCCTTCATGCAAGATGATATACTTGGGGAGAGTCTTGAAAATACAGAAATATTCAAAGACTATCAATCAAACTTTAAGCCATCTCGTGTGGCTAAAAACTTGCAAAAAGAATGGTTTGCCAACTCTGAATATTATAGGGAGGGCTTAAAGGAGAATTCAAAGGAGTACAAGAATTTATTTGCGCTTTTCCTGTCAAGCAATGACTACAGACTGCTTGAAGAGACTGAATACAGAAGGCAGTTTATTGCATTTGCAAAGGATATTGAATGCAGAAAGCTTAATGTCTACATTCAGACAGATAATAATGTCGTGGCCATCTTGCAGTCCCCGCCAGAGAAGATTGACAACAAGAGTAATAAAGCGGAGGTTGTCAAATTCTTGGGCTATGATTGGAGCAACCGCAAGGGTGATGAAGGCATAAAATATCTGACGAGTCATGTCCAGGAGGCTGATAGTTCAGATGATGATGACGACAAAGATGCAGAAATCGTCCAGGCTATCAATTCAATCAAATACATTGAGACTCCCCTTTATAATCCCGATGACGATAATGATGTAACAAAATTCTCATACGCACTAAGGAAACATATAACCGATATGTGTAACAGGTTTTCTTTTGGAATGACAAGTGAAAACTGTGAAAAGCCTTTTGCTGGCGGTACAGATAAGCTTCTGCAATTTGTCAAATTAACAAACTTGATTGATTTTGGCAAAACAGCTTTTACTTTTTCTATCAAGACAAATATTGATAAGAATGTTCAAGAGATAAAGTACAAAAAAGGGATTTCTGTCGATATATTAGGAAATATCTGTGATATTCAGAAAGGAACAGCTATCACATCGTCTGAGATAGAAGAAGGTGAATATAAGGTAGTAGCAGGAGGCATTGATTATGCATATATGCACAATAAATATAATCGTCCTGAAAATGTAATTACAGTATCAGCATCTGGTGCAAATGCTGGTTATGTAAATTTTTGGCAAGAAAAGATATTTGCTTCTGATTGTACTACCATAATTGGAAATAGTTTTGAAGAAACTAGTTTTATTTACTATTTCTTAAAGGCAAATCAAAATTTGCTATTTAGTTTGCAAAAAGGAGCTGCCCAGCCTCATGTGTATGCAAACGATTTAAAACAAATTAAAATACCGATTCTTCCAATCTCTGTGCAGAAAAAGATCGTGGCAGAATGTCAGAATATCGACACTGAGGTACTTGAAGCAAAAGAAAAAATAAGGGAATTGCAAGAGAATATAAACGAGATTGTTGCCAGCATAGATGGCAAACCTGTAAAACTTGGCTCTATTGCTCAGTTTAAGAATGGGCTGAATTATAAAAAATCGACACAGGGCATAAGCATAAGCATTGTTGGTGTTGCTGATTTCAAGGAAAACAAATCACCAGAATGGGATAAAGTGCAGAACATTAAAATCAACGAGCATGTTGACGACTCCTACCTCCTGCATAAAAATGACCTTGTAACAGTCAGGTCTAATGGCTCAAGGGAATTAGTCGGGCGCTTCATGTTTATTGATAAGGAACCAGAAGAGCGTACTACTTTTTCAGGCTTCTCAATAAGAGTGCGCATTGTGTCAGACGAAGTGAATAGCGAGTTCTTGTATTATTTTCTTGCCTCTGCAAACGTTAGACAAAACCTAACGACAGGAAGTAATGGGGCCAATATCAAGAGTCTCAATCAAGACTTATTATCAAATCTTGAAATTCCACTTCCATCTTTATCAGAGCAAAAAGAAATTGTCAGTAAAATAGGAGCAATAGAATCCAAGATAGCCTCCCTTAAGTTGATATGCGAGGGGGCATCAGCGCGCAAAGAGGCTGTTTTGCATAGAGAACTAATTGAAGATGACAAAGACGATATTGGTATTACCACCGAAAATGCCACAAGTATTCTTACACAAACTGATGATTATCAGCCTGTGGACTATGAACCCTTGATGGCAGCAGAGCCTTTTGGCCGTTACAAATGGGAAGGCTTCGACCAAAGCATCCGTGATTTCTTTAATAACGACCAAACTATTCTTGTGGGCTGCTATAAGGGGAAGGCGTATCGCGATTGGATAGACGCTCACCACCTATATAATATAAGAATGGGAAAGACGAAAGGCTCTATGGAGGCTAACCGAGAACTTTTTGGCAGTACATCTTTGCTGGTGCTTTATGAAATCGGCAAGCCAGACAAGTTAAGTGCTTACAAGATTGTTGACTGTCAAGAAATAGGCAAAGAAGAGCTGATAAGAATGGGCTACCCAAACAAAAAGCCGAGAAAGAGCTATATGTCGTTCTCTCTCGAACCTCTTGATATGAATTTGACGTTCCTTGTCGAGCACCATCTAATAGAAAGAATTATTGAGTTGGATGCAGACCATGCAAAAGGTACCCCAATCTTTATAGAGCCGTAATTATCGGATTAATAAACGTACATAGTATGACAGAACAAGCATTACAACAATATCTCATCATGCAATACCCGAAGGAGAATGAGGGTTGCGAGTGGAAGGAATTCAAGAACCTAAAGAATGACTTCAGCGGTCATGAGAAGGATGATGTCATTTCCTACGTGTCAGCATTGGCTAACATGGAGGGTGGGCATCTGGTTGTCGGTGTAGAGGACAACACCTTGAACATTGTCGGAACGGATACATACAACTACACGACTCAACAGGCGACACTTCGACTGACTAATCTGTGTGCCAACCTGTCAAGCGAAGGGCTGGATATAGAGGAGTTCATCACGGAGGACACCCGTAAGAAAGTTTGGGTGATTCATATTCCAAAACATCTGCCGAAGTTACCTGTCTATGCTCATAACAAAGCATGGCAACGGATAGAGGACTCTTTGGTGGAACTGACACAGGAACGCCTGAATGCTATTTTGGAGGAAACAAGTCCAACATACGACTGGTCTGCAGAAATCGTCGCAGAGGCTACACTTGATGATTTGGAGCCAATGGCATTGCAGAAAGCTCGTGAAGAATATAAGTCTGTTCATCCGAAATTAGCAACCGAGGTTGATACTTGGGATGATATGGAACTGCTTGGCAGGGCAGGTGTTGCGGTTAAGGGCAAACTGACGAGGGCTGCCATCTTGCTTCTTGGTAAGCCTACAGCCGTCCATTATCTGACCCCATCCGTTGCCACTATTACATGGGTACTGATTGATGGGCAGGATGAGAAGAGGGATTATGAGCATTTCACCATTCCGTTCCTTTTGACAGTAGATGAAGCCCTTGCCAAAATCCGAAATCTTAATCAGCGGATATTGCCTGGTGGAACACTATTCCCAGACATTGTAAAACAATATGACGAGTATAGCATCCGTGAAATCTTACATAATGCTATCGCTCATCAGGACTATACCATGCAGGAAAGGGTGACGATGGTTGAGACTCCTGACTCTGTGACATTCTCTAATGGCGGCTACTTTTTGCCCGGTTCTGTACGCAACGCTATTGAGCAGACTGGCCCACAAAAGTATTACCGAAACTATGCACTTTGCCAAGGAATGGTGAACTTCAATATGATTGACACTATCGGTCGTGGGATACGGAAAGTGTTCACTGAACAGCAGAAACGTTTCTTCCCCATGCCTGACTATCAGATAGACCAAGCCAAGAAGGAGGTAACGGTTAAGATATACGGCAAACTTATCAATGAGCAGTATTACCGCTTGTTGAAAGCCAATCCAGATCTGTCGCTGTACGATTGTATTGCACTTGATATGGTACAAAAGCATGAAAAGATTGACAAGGATATTGCTGCACGTTTGCGCAAACTACATCTTGTAGAGGGGCGTTATCCAAAGCTGTTCCTTTCTGCTTATACCGCCAAAACTGTCGATGACAAGGAATTAAAGACGGAGTATATTCGGAACAAGAGTTTCAATGATCTCCACTTCAAAGATATGATAATTCAGTATCTGCGCTCATTTGGCGGAGCCACAAGAGCAGAACTTAATACGCTGTTGCAATCCAAGTTGTCTGATGTGCTCACCGAAGAACAAAAGATAAGGAAGATTGGTAATATGCTGTCTGCACTGAAGAAACAGGGAGTCATTAAACTAACAGAAAAGAAGAAGTGGGTTTTAGTCGAAGTTTAGTCGAACTTTTAGTCAAAGTTTAGTCGAACTAACAGCTTCAACATGGCTGAAATGCTGAAAACAAAGGGAAATCGACGCATCGCTATCAGCCATCGTTTAGTCGAACTTCTGATTTGAAATTAAGTCGAAGTTATGCGGCATTTATGTACAGTAATGCAAAAAGTAGTCGAACTCTTTGGGTATTTGGGAATAGTTTTGTGCCTTTGCACTCAAGATGAGCGTTCTTTGGTTTAGTGAGAAATGTGTAAGTCCTCTCGTTTCTAAAGTGTTACCTGTTTCTTTCTTGTTCAAAGGTAACTCGCTGATATTCAAATAGAGAATAGAAGTTCTACTATTTTGAGACCGTTCTCAATTCCACATTCTGCTACAAATAGCTCAATGCGCTCGGCTTTGCCGCTTGCCTTTTATGGGGCAAAATTACTCAATTTATTCCAATCTGGCGTATATTTTCCCGAAAAAAACGCAGCAGCGTTGCGGGGTGCT
>CADBWR010000005.1 GCA_902798425.1 uncultured Bacteroidales bacterium | reverse complement strand
CCCCGAGCGCTCTACGGACGCTGCCGGCAACCGCACCAAGCAGTTCCTGCAGGACGTACAGCTGGAAGAGCTGCCTGAGAACAAGGTGGAGAAGAAGGGGGAGTAGCCTCCCCCCAAAAAGCCTCCCCCAACCCCCTCCTGAAGGAGGGGGCTTTTAAAAGCGCGGAAACAATAATTTCTGAGTAATTAATGGTAATTTCTTTCCCAAAACAAGAAAAGGGGGAAATTCGTGAGATTCGTAAGATTCGTGTTCAGAAAAAAAAGAAAGGATTAGCGTATGAAGAACAAGGAATTCTGGAAGACGGTGATTCAGGTCATCGTGACAGTGCTGACGGCACTGACCACCACACTGGGAGTTAGCGCTTGCACTCTTTGAGAGCTGCGATAGTGAAAGCAAAAGAACAGGATAGGGCCAACATGCGACCCTTTCCCGTTTTTTTATCTTTGTGGATTTTTTCAAAAATAATGCAGTGTCGATTAATCTTTTTCTGTTGAGAATCGTCTAACAATTGATAACTAACTAACATAACACACATTTTTAAATTAACAAAGTATGAAAAAAGTATTAATGATGCTCGCATTGATGGCCATTCCTTTTGGTCTGAATGCACAAACCAAGTTCCACGATGTAGAGGCCAACGAGGCACAGGGCGCAGTAAAGAAAATCAGCCAGAACATGATGGGACATGAGCAAGTAACTAACTTTACGCAGGATGGAAAGATGCAGCGTGAAGGAGTAACCGATGCCGTCTACGATGCCAATGGTTTCCTGCAGTCAATGAAGATGTCTTTCCAAGGGAACGAAGTTACCATTAAGTACACCTGGAAGGATGGCAAACTGGCTTCTCAGTCTATGGACATGATGGGCAATCCGATGACATTTACTTTTACTTATAATGATAAAGGTGCTGTTGCCAGCCAGTCTATGGATATGGGTGGACAGGAGATGAAGATGGAGTATACCGATTATAAGTACGATGCCAAGGGTAACTGGATTAGTCGCAAGACCCAGATGATGGGCCAGGATATGGAACAGACCCGTACCATTGAATATTTCGAATAATTCTTATATAATAATAGAATAGGAGCAGCTAACCCATCGGTTAACTGCTCCATTTTTTTATGCTCTTTTCAGATAGTGCTTGTTAGCCGATCTTGGCGAGTTCTGCTGCCATCTGCTCCTGTAACTCGCGAGCCTTCTGGGCAGCAACATCGGCAAAATCCTTGCCGTTGGAGGCAAAGATGATGCCGCGACTGGAGTTTACTAGCAGTCCGCAGTCTTTCGTCATACCGTATTTGCAGACCTCCTCCAGTGAACCGCCCTGAGCACCTACGCCAGGAACCAACAGGAAGTGGTCGGGCACTATCTTACGGATGTCCTCAAACATCTGCCCCTGCGTGGCACCCACCACATACATCATGTTGTCCTTGTTACCCCATTGCTGACTGATGCGCAGCACCTTCTCAAAGAGTCGTTCGCCATTCGCATCCTGCAACATCTGGAAGTCGTGCGACCCCTTGTTGCTGGTCAGTGCCAACAGGATAACCCACTTATCGTCGTAGCCTAAGAATGGCGTTACGCTATCTTCGCCCATATAGGGAGCAACGGTTACGGCGTCAGCCTGAGCGTCGCCCTCAAAGAATGAGCGGGCATACATCGCTGATGTGTTACCGATATCGCCGCGCTTGGCATCAGCAATAATGAAGTGCTTGGGGTAGTTCTCGCGGATATATGCTACAGTCTCCTCGTAGGCCACCAGTCCGTTGGCACCCAGCGACTCGTAGAATGCCAGGTTGGGCTTGTAAGCTACGCAATAGGGCGCTGTGGCGTCAATGATATACTGGTTGAAGAGGATGATAGCCAGCGACTCGTCATACTCCTCGTCGTCGGCCGCAAGGTCTGCCTTGCACTCATCAATCACACACTGTGGAATCTTCTTGATGTCGGGGTCCAGACCCACACATAGAAACGACTGCTTCTCGCGGATCTGTTCTATTAATTCTGTTCTTGTCATGAAATGCTTTTCTTTATTAATGATAGGATAAATCTAGATAGGAAAAAGACAATTGTCCATATGAGCCAATAAAGCCCAAAGCCCTGCTCCCGGAACTCTCCGGCAATTGCTGCGGCAATGAATATTGCCAGAAAGTCAGACCATTGCCTCTTGATGCTAGACCATGTCCATTCTTTTTTAACTTCTTTCCAAAATCCCATATTTCAATTTGTTTGAATTATAATTCCGTTTCCTTCATGCGTTCCGCATTCTCAGCCACGGTGAGGGCGTCAATCATAGGTTGGATGTCGCCAGCCAGGAAACCCTGCAGGTCGTGTGTGGTGTAGCCGATGCGGTGGTCAGTGACGCGGCCCTGTGGGAAGTTATAAGTGCGGATTTTAGCCGATCGGTCACCAGTGCTTACCAGACTCTTACGACGTGAAGCAATGTCGTCCATATACTTCTGATGCTCCTTGTCGTAGATAAAGGTATAGAGACGACTCAATGCACGCTCCTTGTTCTTGGGCTGGTCGCGGGTCTCCGTACACTCGATGAGAATCTCTTCGGTCTCACCAGTATTGGGGTTTTTCCACATATAGCGCAGACGTACACCTGACTCTACCTTGTTGACATTCTGTCCACCGGCACCACTGCTTCGGAAGGTGTCCCACTTAATTTCGCCTTCGTTGACGTGAACCTCAAATTTGTCAGCCTCAGGCAGTACGGCAACTGTAGCGGCAGAGGTGTGCATACGTCCCTGTGTCTCTGTGGCAGGTACGCGCTGTACACGGTGAACACCACTCTCGTATTTCAACGTACCATAGACGTCGGCACCACTGACGGCGAAGTCAATCTCCTTGAAACCACCCACAGCACCCTCGCTGACACTGGTGATGCTGAGTTGCCAACCCTTCGAGTCGCAGTAGCTCTTATACATCTTAAAGAGGTCGCCGGCAAACAAACATGCCTCATCGCCACCCGTTCCGGCACGGATTTCCATCTGCACATTCTTAGCGTCTTCAGGGTCCTTGGGAATCAGCGCAATCTTGATTTCCTCCTCCAGCTTTGGCTGCAGAGTCTCGTTCTCCGACAGTTCCTCACGAGCCATCTCCTTCATCTCGGGGTCCGTCTCGTTAGCCAAAAGGTCCTTGGCCTCACGGATGCTGTTCAGACAAGCAATGTAGCGCTTGCGCGCATCCATAATGTCGCCCAGGTCTTTGTATTCCTTAGTCAATTTAACAAAACGGTTTTGGTCGGCTATTACCTCGGGGTCGGTAATCAGCGTCGACACCTCTTCAAAGCGTGCCTCCAGACCATCTAGTTTCTGTAAAATACTGTTATTCTCCATAATTCGCCTGCAAAATTACGAATAAGTGAGCGAAAAACCAAATTTTTTTGCTAACTTTGCAACGTGAAAACGAAAGACATACATATTAGTGAATACAATTACGAGTTGCCCGACGAACGCATTGCCAAATTTCCAATAGCAGAGCGCGACCACTCGAAGCTGCTCGTCTATGACAAGGGACAGGTTAGTGAGGACATTTTCTACAACCTGCCAAACCATCTTCCACAAGGTGCGCTGATGGTGTATAACAATACCAAAGTGATTCAGGCTCGTCTGCACTTCCGCAAAGAAACGGGAGCGCTCATCGAGATATTCCTCTTGGAACCTGCTGAGCCTGCCGACTACGAACAGATGTTCCAGCAGACGGAGCACTGCTCGTGGCTCTGTCTGGTGGGCAACCAGAAGAAGTGGAAAGAAGGCACGCTCACAAGAGAGTTAAGAGTTAAGAATGAAGAAGTAAGAGTTTCTGCCACTCGTCGTGGCGAGCATGGCACCAGTCAGTGGATAGATTTTGAGTGGAGTGGGGGTGTTTCGTTCGCCGAGATTCTTGACACGATGGGCGAATTGCCCATTCCGCCCTATCTCAATCGCGAGACCCAGGAGAGCGACAAGACGACCTACCAGACGGTCTATTCCAAGATTAAGGGCAGTGTGGCTGCTCCTACTGCTGGACTGCACTTTACGGAGCGTGTGCTGAAGGATATTGACGTCCATGGCATAGAGCGCGAGGAGGTGACGCTGCACGTGGGTGCTGGCACCTTCAAACCAGTGAAGAGTGCTACTATTGGCGAACACTCCATGCATACCGAGTATATTGCCGTGCGTCGCCATACACTGGAGAGACTGCTGGCTCATGAAGGTCACGCTATCGCCGTCGGTACCACAAGTGTACGTACGCTGGAGACTCTCTACTACATGGGACTGAAGGTGATGCAGAACGCTGACATACGTGAAGAAGAGTTGCATGTCAACCAATGGGAGCCGTACGATGTCGGATGTACGATGTCGGATGTAAGAAGTATGGAGGCGCTGCAGGCACTATATGATTGGATGGTGCGCAACGACCTCTCCGTACTACATTCGTCCACGCAGATTATCATTGCCCCAGGTTACACCTATCACATCGTGAAGATGCTCATCACCAACTTTCATCAGCCGCAGTCTACGCTGTTGTTGTTGGTCAGCGCTTTTGTCAAGGGCGACTGGCACAAGATCTACGACTATGCTTTAGCTCACGATTTCCGTTTTCTGAGCTATGGCGACTCGTCGTTGCTAATCCCCTAAATTGAAATTGTCCAATAGTAAATTGTTAAATAGTCCAATAACAAGATGAAATACGGATTTATCAAGGTTGCTGCAGCCGTACCCGCCGTTCGAGTAGCTGACGTATCGTACAATGTACAGGAGATTGAGAAACTCATTTCTATGGCAGATAGCCAGAACGTAGAATTGCTGTGTTTCCCAGAATTATCGTTGACAGGTTATACTTGTCAGGACTTGTTTAAAGAGAAGTTATTGCTTGACAAGGCTGAAGAGGGCTTGCTCCGATTATTGGATTTCACGCGCCAACTCGATATCGTCTGTGTAGTGGGGTTGCCTGTTCAGGCCGGTGGACTGTTGCTCAATTGTGCCGCCGTCATCCAAAGTGGCGTATTACTGGGTGTAGTGTCTAAGACCTATCTGCCCAACTACAACGAGTTTTATGAAAAACGTTGGTTTGCTTCTTCGCAAGACCTCAACGATACTGATATCTATCTTGCTGGCACTCCTGTCCGTCTTTCTGCTGAACCCAAATTGTTCCAGATGGGTGATGTCAAGTTTGGAGTAGAAATATGTGAAGATGTCTGGGCACCTATTCCCCCCAGCAACCATCTCACCATGGCAGGTGCAGATATCATCGTCAATTTGTCTGCCAGCGACGAACTGATTGGCAAACACAACTACCTGCGCTCGCTGATTGCTCAGCAGAGTGCACGCACCATGAGCGGCTATATCTATGCGTCCAGCGGTTTTGGCGAGTCTACCCAAGATGTGGTCTATGGTGGCAATGCCATGATTTTTGAGAATGGCAGACTGCTCGTTGAAGGCGAGCGTTTCTCATTCCAGCCGCAACTGCAGACTGCTCAGATAGATGTGGAGCGCTTGCGTACAGAGCGCCACACTAATTCTACATTTATCAATGCACAGCGCGATGCTCATGCAGCTATCATTGCAGCCAAGACTCCCATTAACAGGGACTTTGTTCTGACACGTGCTATTAATCCTCATCCATTCATCCCTGCTGATAGTGAGATGACTGACACGTGCGAAGAGATACTGAATATCCAGACAGCAGCATTGGCCAAACGTCTTATCCATACTCACTGCCAACACGCGGTTGTGGGCATTAGCGGAGGCCTTGACTCGACGCTTGCTCTTCTCGTGTGCGTGCGTACCTTTGATAAATTAGGACTTGATCGCAAAGGAATTGTTGGCGTAACCATGCCAGGTTTTGGTACCAGCGACCGTACCCATGACAATGCTGCATCGCTGATGCAGTCCTTGAATATTTCGCAAATGGAGATTTCCATTGCCACCGCTGTCACACAGCATTTTCAAGATATCGGTCACGATGCCAACATCCACGATGCTACCTACGAGAACTCGCAGGCTCGTGAACGTACCCAGATACTGATGGACCTCGCCAACAAGTTCAATGCTATTGTAGTGGGTACGGGCGATCTCTCCGAGTTGGCACTTGGCTGGGCGACCTACAATGGCGACCACATGTCTATGTATGGCGTTAATGGTGGTGTTCCCAAGACGCTCATCCAGTATCTGGTGCGCTATATTGCCCAGCTCAGTGATTTTGCCGTAGTTAGCGAGACTTTAATAGATATCGTTGACACCCCCATCTCACCAGAGCTGACACCCGCTGACGAGGATGGCAACATCAAGCAGAAGACGGAAGACCTTGTAGGTCCCTACGAGTTGCACGACTTCTTCCTCTACTACATGCTACGCTTCGGATTCCGCCCTGCCAAGATATACTTGCTGGCACAACGCGCCTTCGAGGGAACCTACGACGATGAGACTATTAAGAAGTGGCTCACCACTTTCTGCCGTCGATTCTTCTCGCAGCAGTTCAAACGCTCCTGTCTGCCCGATGGTCCTAAGGTGGGCAGTATCTCCCTGTCGCCCCGTGGCGACTGGCGCATGCCGAGTGATGCATGCAGCACGTTGTGGTTACAAGAATGTGAAGAACTCTAATATGTGTAATCTCTAATGTTTGATATCATCTCCAGTGCCCAGAATCCCAAGGTGAAGCTGTTGCTCGGTTTGCAGCAGAAGTCACAGGAGCGCCGCCGTCACGGACTATTTGTCGTAGAGGGTAGGCGAGAGATAGAGCGCTGCATTCAGACCGGTTATCAGGTAGATACTCTCTTTTGGTGTCCAGAGATTTATGGCGGTGAACAGCCTATGGTTGATGGAGCCCGACTCTTCCAGGTTTCTGCCGATATATATAATAAGGTGGCCTATCGTGGCGGCACCGAGGGTATCATTGCCGAGGTCGTCGCCCGGCAGCACACCCTTGACCAGCTTCACCTGAGCGAATCCCCCCTGATTGTTGTCATGGAGCGTGTTGAGAAACCAGGCAATGTGGGAGCCATTCTGCGCTCTGCCGATGCCGCCCATGTCGATGCTGTTATTGTCTGCGACCCACAGTGCGACCTCTACAATCCCAATATCATCCGTGCCTCTGTCGGTGCTTTCTTTAGCGTGCCTACTGTCGCCTGCACCTCTGAAGCGTGTATCCAGTGGCTGAAGTCTCTTGGCATCCAGATTCTCACTGCCCAGTTGCAGGACTCCCGATACTACTATGATACATGCATGAGTTCTCCCACCGCCATCGTGATGGGTACTGAGGCTACTGGATTGACCGACCAATGGCGCCAGGCAGCTGATGCCCATATCAAGATTCCCATGCTGGGCATTGGTGACTCCCTCAATGTCTCCGTTTCTGCCGCCATTTTGATGTTTGAGGCAGTCCGACAACGTCAGACCTCCGTTACACAATAACATCATGTTAGACCTTCCTACAACCGGAAGGTTTTTATTTTGGTAATTTTTTGGTAATTTTCTTAAAAGTTAAATATTGTATACAAGTTCTTGCTCGTCTAAAATATTCAGCGGGAACCACCTAAAATTAAAACACTCCCGATTTTGGCCTTCTTCTGTGAAAGAAATGACAAACTTTTTGTTACAAATAATAAAGTCCCCAGTTGATAATTTCCTTACCTTTGCAGCAACCATTAACATAAATATATTTTTTATTTAACCAAATTATTAACTATTCAAACTAACGTATGTGGAAATTTAAGTCACTACAAAAGCAACTAGTTTTGTTGTTCTTGTTCTGTGCAATTCCGTTCGGAATGTCTTTCGCTCAGAGCACGATCAAGGGAACAGTTAACGACGAGTTAGGTGAACCAGTTATTGGAGCCTCCGTCAAAGTTCAGGGAACTAATGATGGTAGTATTACCGATTTGGATGGTAATTTTACTGTCAAGGCAGATCCCAACGCAACCCTTCAAATCACCTATGTAGGTTATGTTACTGAAACCATCAAACTTGGCGGTAAGACCAACATTACCGTAGTGTTAAAGGAAGACAACACCACCCTCAATGATGTGGTTGTCATCGGTTATGGTGTTCAGAAGAAAAAATTGGTAACAGGTGCTACCGTTCAGGTCAAAGGTGATGACATTGCCAAACTGTCTACAACGGATGCTTTCACAGCTTTACAGGGTCAGACTCCAGGTGTGATGATCCTGCAGAACAGTGGTCAGGCAGGTGAAGGTTACAAGGTGAATATCCGCGGTATTGGTACTACTGGTGATTCCAATCCGTTGTATGTTATCGATGGTGTTGCAGGTGGTAGCCTCAATGACCTTAACCCGTCAGATATTGAGACTATTGACGTTTTGAAAGACGCCGCTTCAGCTGCCATCTATGGTGCTCGTGCTGCTAATGGTGTTATTTTGATTACCACCAAGCAAGGTAAGGCAGGTAAACTCCAGATTAATTACGATGGTTATGTAGGATGGCAGTACTTGGCCAAGGCTGCTGATGTTCTCAATGCTCAGGAATACGTTTATAGCCGTAAGCTCCGCGAATTTAATGGTGGTGCAGCAGAACCAGACTGGGCGTCTAAGCTTCCTTCTGACATTAATCAGAAACTTCAGAATGGCTGGGAAGGTTATGATTGGCTTGATGCCTCTTATCATAAGGGTGCCGTAACGCAGAATCACTCTTTCAGCATGGTTGGCGGTAATGATGTTTCTAAGTTCAATTTAGGTTTTGCATACACCAAACAAGATGGTATTCTTGGTGGTGAGAACCAGTCTAAGTTTGAACGTTACAACATCCGTTTGAATTCTTCGCATGTTATTCTTCGTTCAAAGAATAGAGACTTTGACGTTATCACTGTTGGTGAGAATGTGAACATTAACCGAAGAATCCGTAGCGGTATCTCGCAAAGTAATATGTATTGGAATAACGTTCATGATCTTTTGAATGCGAACCCATTGCTTCCTATCTACGATAAGGACGGCAATTATTATACTAATAAGGAGATGGCTACTGATGGTTGGACTCTTGGTTCTGCTGTCAACCCATTAGCCATTGCAGCTACTACCAGCCAGGGCTTGAACGAAAGCAATAACTGGAATGTTAATGCTACTGGCTATTTAGAGATTCAGCCTATCAAAGGTTTGATCTTCAAGTCACAGTTTGGTTATCGTTTCGGTTTCAGCTCTTATCGTGCTATGACAAGAGTTCATGCATCTGGTACCAATGTTGCTGACCAGGATGAAGCATCTCAGCAAATGAACCTGTGGTCACGTATCTCATTAGATAATACTTTGACCTATACCTTCAACCTTGACAAGCACAATATCAATGTTGTTGCAGGCCAGTCTATTGAGAAAAATACCTATGGTGAGAATTTGAACGCTTCTGGTAAGAACCTTCTTTTCGGTGATAGTTGGAAACACGCTTTTGTGGGCAATTCGCAGATTAAGAAGTTGGCTGACGTCTCAGTCGGTGGTACACCAACAGGTGACAACTCACTTGCTTCTTGGTTTGGTCGTGTAAGCTATAACTACGATGAGAAGTACATGTTCCAGGCAACGCTGCGCGCTGATGGCTCATCAAACTTTGCTCGTGGTCATCGTTGGGGTACCTTCCCCTCTGCATCTGCTGGTTGGGTAATTACCAATGAATCATTTATGGAGGGCACAAAGAGCTGGCTCGATTTCTTCAAGATCCGTGCAAGCTGGGGTCAGAATGGTAACTGTAACATTCCTAACTTCCAGTATCTGACACAGGTAGGTTTCGATACTTCCAATAGCTATTTCTTTGGTGTAGGCAACCATGAAGAGGCTACTACAGGTGGCTCGTTCAATGTTCTGGGCAATCCTGATCTTACATGGGAAACCTCTGAGCAGATTGACCTCGGTATTGATGCCCGTTTCCTGAACGGTCGCCTCGGATTTGCGTTCGATTGGTATAAGAAGACCACAAAGGATTGGCTGGTTCGTGCTCCAATCCTCGGTGTTTATGGTATTGGTGCTCCTTATATTAATGGTGGTGACGTAGAAAATAAGGGTATTGAGATTGCTCTTAGTTGGAATGACCAGCTTGCTAATGGTCTTCGTTACGGCGTTTCTGCTAACATGACATACAATAAGAATGAGGTTACTAAACTTGCCAACTCTGAAGGTATCATCCATGGTCCTGGTGCAGTATGGCATCAGCTCGAAGGTGAAGTCTATCGTGCACAGGTTGGTGAGCCTATTGGTTTCTTCTATGGCTATAAGACCGATGGCGTATTCCAGAATGGTGAGCAGATTGCTGAGTTCTCTAAGAAGTATCAGGATAAAGTACATGGTGGCAATGACAAGTTACGTCCTGGTGACCTGATATTTGTTGATACCAATGGTGATGGTTCTATTGATGACAACGACCGTACAAACATTGGTGATCCTCATCCTGATGTTACGTTGGGTGTAAATGCTAATGTTTCATTTAAGGGTTTTGACTTCTCTATTTCAGGTAATGGCGCTTTCGGACAGCAGATTCTTCGTACTTGGGCAAACCAGGACTTCGTAGAGCAGAACCTCAACAAGAAGATTGTTTATGGCTCTTGGAAGGGTGAGGGCACAAGTAACAAACTGCCTATCTTCGATGGCTTCGACACACCCAACTGGAAGAATATGTCATCAGCAATGCTTGAGGATGGTGATTATTTCCGTATCTCTAACATCACGCTTGGTTACGATTTCAAGACAATCTGGAAGTCTTGTCCTCTGCAGCAGCTCCGCCTTTATTTAGCAGTTAACAACCTTTATACATTTACCGGCTACACAGGAATGGATCCTGAAGTAGGTGGCGAGGGTGGCTCAGGCAATTCATGGGCATCAGGTATTGATACAGGCGTATATCCTGCTCCACGTACCTACTTGGTTGGTGTTAACATTAAGTTCTAATATAGCATTTTAGCAAAACAACAGAAATTATGAAAAAAATATTAATAATTGCGGCTACAGCAATGCTTGCCTTTACTTCTTGCGAGGACTTCCTCGATTCACAAGACTATACTGGCAAAAATAGCGAGAACTTCCCTACGACCAATGAGGATGTTGACAAGATGGTTGCTGCCGTTTATAAATCATGCTTCTATGGTCCGTTCCAGGGTAACAACCTCGAACAATACTTCTCTGTAGCAAATATTATGTCTGACGACATGTTTGGTGGTGCCGGACTCGGTGACCCATGGTGGCAGGCACTTGACAAACTCATGTATGCCCAGACCAATCAGATGCAGGATCTATGGACCTATGCGTATGAGACCATCGCTCGTGCTAATGCTGCCTTAGGAGTTGTTGATAATATCGCTGATGAAGAGACCCGCAACCAAACCAAAGGTGAGTTGTTGTTCATGCGTGCATATAGCTACTATTACCTTGTATTGACCTTCAATAACGTTCCGTTTATTGAAAAGGCTCCCGAGACAGTCGCTGAGGCACAGGTAGCCCCCAAGCAGATTGATGGTAAGGAGATTTTTAAGCACATTGCCGACGATATCTATGAGGCTACTTCTATCATGCCATCTTATAAATATGATGGTTGGCAGAAACTTCCTTTCGGCAAAGTAACCCGTTGGGCTGCTGAGGCATTCTTAGGACGAGCATTCCTGTTCTATACTGGTTTCTATGGTGAGACCAGTTGGCCAAAGACAGATGGTGCCATTGACAAGGCATATGTCTCTGAAAAGCTGAAGGACTGTATTGAGAATTCTGGTCATGATCTGCTTTCTGACTATCGTTCGTTGTGGTCTTACTCTAACCAGTATACTGCAAAGGATTACAATTATGTCAATGACATGATTGATAAGGGAACCTGTTATCAAGAGGGTAACAAGGAGGTTCTCCTCGCCATCAACTTCCAGTATCAGTCTGCATGGTCTGCACAACTTCATCTGACCAATCAGTATGGTTTGTTCTTTGGCATCCGTTGTGATGGTAACAACCAGGATGACGATCGTTACCACTGGAGAAATACCCTCACCAAAGAAGAAATTGAGGCAGGTAAGAGTCTTCAGGATATTAATCCTACTTCTGTATATCCATTCAGCACAGGTTGGGGTTGTGGCACTGTAGCTACCAATTTGGTGAACGACTGGAAGCGCATTGAGCCAAACGATCCTCGTCTTGAGGCTTCTGTACTTGACATGAGCAAAACTCAACTTGATCCAGCAACATTCTCAGATGCTGTAGAGCTGTCAATGTATCACCAGAAGAAGATCACCTCTGTACGTTCGTCAGGTGGTACTAAGTACTCTTGGTCAATTGATGCAATGGGTTCAGATGGTAATGGTAACTATCAGGCATCTAACTGTACACCACTTACAATCTTCCGTTTTGCAGATGTGCTCTTGATGTATGCTGAGCTGGAGAAGGATGCTAAACCTTTGAATCGTGTTCGTGCACGTGTTGGTTTACCAGAAGTTCCCTATTCTGAGGAGGCTCTTCGCAACGAACGCCGTTGGGAGCTGGCCTTTGAGGGTAGCCGTTGGGATGACCTCCGTCGTTGGGGCATTGCCGCCGAAGCTCTTTCTAAGCAGACTGGTCAGGCCATGTACAACCTGGGCAAGAAAGTTACGATGGACTTTAGCAACTATGCTGCCCGTTACAACGCTACTAAGGGCTTCTATCGTATTCCTAAGGCACAAATAGACCTTTCTGGAGGCGTCTATAAACAGAATGCTGGCTGGGAAGACGATGCAGCAAATCAGTTTGCAGGTTATTAATTTTTAATTAGTTAGAACGAATATGAAAAAGTTAATATATTCTTTAGCTGTTCTGGTTTCTCTCGTGTTCACTGCTTGTGATCCTTCCGAGAAGTTTACTGAAAATACAGCTGCAAATATCAGTGGTGATCAGATTGATGCCACGCTTGTTCAGGAGGATGGTGACAACCTTGTTAAGGTTACTGTTCACTCTGCTGGTACGGCTCAGATTTCTAATGGTAAACAGACCATTAAGGCAAACTATGCAGACTTGATTTTGCGTGAAATGGGCCAAAACACTGTTTACATCAAGTTGTTTACCGCTAATGGTGAAATTGTTGAGAAGCAGTATCCTATTACTGTTACTAAGATGACTCACCCACTTCCTGTGCTTGAGACCATCGTATGGCAAGGTGAGGCAGCTCAAGATGGTACTTGGAATGGTACGCTCCGTTTCTGTGTTGGTAAGACCAATGAAGGTATTCTACCTTGGCTCGACGATGATACTTACGACTGGATGGTAGGCAAGAAGATGAGCCTCGACATCAAGGAAGCCACGCCTGGTGCCAACCTCCGAATCACCACTGGTTGGTGGTCTATGCAACTGTGTGATGACATTCCCATCACGGAAGTTCCCTGCAAGGTTCAGTTTACCTTTACTCAAGAGTTTGCTGACAGATGTAAAGAACAGCACCTGCTCTTTACGGGCGATGCCAATATCACGATTACTAAGTTCTATTATGAGCTGTAATACCATAGTGGTGTAATTTATTAATGGGCTGACTCATTTATTTGTGTCAGCCCATTTATCCTTTAATTATCACGATGAAAAAAATAGTAGATTATAGCGTTTCCTGTATAGTCGGTATTATCGTATATCTTTTTTGGGCTATACCCTTCCGTTGTATGCTTAATTACCACGAGGAGTTTCAGTTGTTCCAAACGGATTCTGACTATTTCATCGCGCATTTGATGCAGAAGGGTGGAATTGCTGTCTACATATCAGAATTCCTAGTCCAATTCTATAATAACTATTGGATTGGTGCTTTGATTTTGGCCTTAGAGTTTGTCTTGATTCAAAGGCTGACTCTTGATATCTTGAAAAACATTCATCAGACATGGAACCACAAACATAGCTATCTGCTTTGTATCTTGTCGTTGATTCCTATGTCATTATTATGGATCGTCTTAGGCGATGTCAATGTCATGCATTCTTTGATTATTGCCGTCATCATTGCATTACTGTTCATAGATTTATTGATTCGAATATTTAAAAACAAAACATATAGGTTTATTGGAGCCATTGCCGCAATGTTTTTATTTGTTTGGTTGGCAGGAACCAGCCATTATCGCATTCCATCCATGATATTGGACATAACCAATATTTACAATCCAAAAACCATTGAACTATTGGATTATGACCTGTTGGTTAGGGGTAATCGCTGGGAGCAGGTTATTCAGAAAGCTGAAAAGCAGCAACCTGACTTGCCTCAGAGCGTTTGTGCCACGAACCTCGCTTTGGGCATGACCAATCAGATGGGACGTCGTGCTGGCGATTTCTACCAGAATGGTCCAGAAGGTCTTTTCCCCACATTCAGCAAAGATCCGTTCTCAACGTTAACCACAGCTGAAGTCTATTTCCAACTGGGCTTGATCAATACGGCTCAACGATATTACTTTGAAGCCATGGAAGCTGCCCCTAATTACAAAAAGAGCTGTCGGTGTATCAGGCGTCTTGCTGAGACCAATCTGATTAATGGTCAGTATGATGTTGCCCGAAAGTATCTTCACATCCTTGAAAAGACTGTTTTTTATAAGAAGTGGGCCCAGCGTACTTTGTCGATGATTGACGATGGAGAACCTTCCATTATGAAACACCCTTTGTATGGCCGCCTTCGTCGTATGAGTCTGGACGAAGACTTTCTGTTTAGCGACCAAGAGATTGACAAGATATGTGGACGTCTGCTCATGCATAATTACAAGAACATATTAGCCATGCAATATATGCTGTTCTATCCGTTGCTAGAAAACAATTATAAAAAGTTCGTACAGTACATGCGCCTAGTCAAGGACGAGGTGCCTTATAGTCGGGAATACGCTTCTTTTGAAAAGCATCTTCGCAATCGTTAAAACTGAAAGAAATGGATAAAATCTATATATTTGTCGCAATCACTCTTTGTGCATTGTTCTCTGCTTGTTCCAGTACTCCTGAGAATGTGGTCCCAACGGATCGGCTGCCTCCAATTTTTCCTGATTATACTGACGTAACCATTCCCGTGGGCATCGCTCCGCTCAACTTCAATGTATTAGTTGACGTGGATTGTGTGGATGTCGTTGTTAGAGGAAGTAGGTCTGGTGAACTTCACGCCAATGGCGCATGGGCTTGTTTCGATGTAGACGACTGGCACGAGCTTGTTGCTGCCAATCGTGGAGGAAAACTAAAGGTAACCGTTTGCACAATGACAGACGGCAAATGGACTGGCTATCGCGACTTTGATATTCACGTCAGCCGCTATGACCTTGATGAATGGGGACTGACATATCGCCGCGTAGCCCCAGGCTATGAGATTTACAGCAAGATGGGAATATATCAGCGAGACTTGAGCTCGTTCGACGAATCTACGATTATTGACAATTCTGAAGTCTATGGCATGTGTATCAATTGCCACACAGCTAATCGCACCCAACCAAACGAATTTGTTTTCCACGTAAGAGGCGAACATGGTGCCACGATAATACAACAGGCTGACCATTGCGAGTTACTGAAGGCGAAGAATGAAACCCTTGGTGGCTCGATGGTATATCCCTATTGGTATCCGTCCGGACAGTTTTGTGCATTTTCAACCAATCAGACCAGGCAGGGTTTTCATGTCTCTGACCAGAACCGCGTAGAGGTGTTCGATGTTTCGTCAGATGTTTTTGTTTATCATCCCGCCACCCATGAGATAATCTCTGACTCTCTATTGTCCCAGAAAGACTGGTCTGAAAATTGTCCAGTATTCTCTCCCGATGGCAAGAAGCTATATTTCATTACCTGCTTTCAGAAGAGCTATCCCCTGCATTACAAGGACGAGCAATACAACCTTTGCTGCATTGATTTCGATCCGCAAACCAAAACTTTTGGTCATAAAGTTGACACGCTATTCAATGCTGTCGCTATCGGTAAGAGCCTTACCTGGCCTAAGCCCTCATATGATGGGAAATTTCTGATGTTTACGCTCCTTGATTACGGCTATTTCAGTGTTTGGCATAGAGAGTCAGACCAGTGGCTACTCAATCTGACAACAGGAGAGGTCCAACCGCTCGATATCATCAATAGCCCCGAGGCAGACAGCTATCATAATTGGAGTGCTAATAGCCGTTGGATAGTTTTTACCTCACGACGTGCCAATGGTCTCTATTCTCAACTGTTCCTCGCCTCAATTGATGAGCACGGTCATGCCACCAAACCCTTCTTGTTGCCACAAAAGAATCCTCTGAAGTATTATAATGAAACGTTGTACTCATTCAACACGCCCGACTTCACCTCCCGTCCCGTCAAGATGGATGCTCGCCAGATGAGTCGACAGATTATGAGTGACAAGCGTATACCCACTGAACTGCGATGAATGTTTTAACGTTGCAAAGGTACGAATAAAATGGGTAAGATGCAAGCATCCACCCGTTCTCGTGCGCTCCGAAAATAAACAGCTGATAATGACCCCGTATCACGCTAATACAGCGCTGTATTAGCGTGTCCCGTTTGCGTATCAGCCTGTCTCGTGTTATTCTATATACACCCTACCTACATATTCCATCCTCTCTCTAAAGAGAGGGGTGGTTATGGTAGTAGGGGAAATGAATAAACACAGACAGCTACCATACGACCATAGCATCTATAAAAAAAGTCTGGCTGTAAGGCGTCAGAGGGATACGTTTATCAAGTTTATTAAAAGAACGATAATAGTTGAGCAAACAAAGAAAATAAATCTTAATTAATTTTGCTGTTCCACTTTTTTTTTGTAATTTTGCATGGTTTTAGGAGTGCAAAAATGCGTCAGCGGGCTCGAAAATGGCCTTAAACGCAAAATCGCACCGAAAAAAGATACTTGCAAAACAGTAAAGAATACAAATCGTAAAGAACATAAAATTGTATAACAGCAAAATATAGTAATGGATCAGACTTTTGACAACGACAGAATTGTAAAAATCAACATTGAGGAAGAGATGAAGTCATCGTACATCGATTATTCGATGTCGGTGATTGTGGCTCGTGCCTTGCCTGATGTGCGTGACGGTTTCAAACCCGTACACCGCCGCATCCTGTATGGTATGATGGGCATTAACAACGTCAGCACGCAGCCATATAAGAAATGTGCACGCGTAGTTGGTGAGGTGCTCGGTAAGTATCACCCCCACGGTGACTCGTCAGTATACGGCGCCTTGGTGCGCATGGCCCAGGAGTGGAACATGCGCTACACGCTGGTTGACGGACAAGGTAACTTCGGTTCGGTAGACGGTGACTCACCAGCTGCCATGCGTTACACCGAGTGCCGCCTGTCGAAGATGGGTGAGCACATCATGGACGACCTGGAGAAGGATACCGTCGACATGGTGAACAACTTTGACGACTCGCTGGTAGAGCCCAGCGTAATGCCTACGAAGATTCCTAACCTGCTGGTCAATGGCGGAAACGGTATTGCCGTAGGTATGGCAACGAACATGCCTACCCACAATCTGGGTGAGGTCATCGACGGCTGCTGCGCCTACATTGACAATCCAGATATTGACACCGACGGACTGATGCAGTACATTCCCGGTCCCGACTTTCCCACAGGAGCATACATCTATGGTCTGCAGGGCGTGCGCGATGCCTATGAGACGGGGCGCGGTCGCATTGTCATGCGTGCCAAGGCCGAGATTGAGTCTACCGAGACCCACGACAAGATTGTCGTCACGGAGATTCCTTATGGCGTCAACAAGGCTGACTTAGTGAAATACATTGCCGACTTGGCCAACGAGCACAAGATTGAGGGTGTGGCTAATGTCAACGACGAATCAGGCCGTCAGGGTATGCGTATCGTCGTCGACTGCAAGCGCGACGCCAATGCCAACGTGCTGCTGAACAAACTGTTCAAGATGACCGCTCTGCAGAGCTCATTCTCTGTAAACAATATTGCACTGGTAAAGGGCCGTCCCCGTCTGCTTACACTGAAGGAGTGCGTCAAGTACTTCGTTGAGCACCGTCACGACGTAACTATTCGCCGCACCAAATACGACCTGAAGAAAGCTCAGGAGCGTGCCCACATTCTGGAAGGTTTGATTATCGCCGTCAACAACATTGACGAGGTGGTACACATTATTAGAAACAGTAAGACCCCGAGCGACGCCCAACGCAATTTGGAGCAGCGCTTCAACCTGGACGAGCTGCAGTCAAAAGCTATCGTCGACATGCGTCTGAGTCAGTTGACGGGTCTGCGTGTAGACCAGCTGCACCAGGAGTATGACGACCTGATGAAGCTGATTGCCGACTTGGAGGAAATTCTGAACAACCCTGAGCGCTGCAAGCAGGTTATGAAGGACGAGCTGCAGGAAGTGAAAGAGAAGTATGGCGACGAGCGCCGTACGGAGATTATTCCCTTCGACCACGAGTTCAATGCCGAGGATTTCTATCCCGACGATCCTGTGGTTATCACCATCTCGCACATGGGCTACATCAAGCGCACCCACCTGGACGAGTTCCACGAGCAGGGACGTGGCGGCATGGGCTCTAAGGCTGCCCGCCATCGCGATAACGACTTTACGGAGTACATCTATCCTGCCACGATGCATAACACCTTATTATTCTTTACGCAGAAGGGACGCTGCTACTGGCAGAAGTGCTACGAGATTCCCGAGGGCGACAAGAACTCGAAGGGCCGTGCTATCCAGAACATGCTGAACATTGAGCCCGACGATGCTATCAATGCCGTGTTGCGCATCAAGAACTTCAACGACGAAGAGTTCCTGAAGACACACTATGTAATGTTTGCCACCAAGCAGGGTATCATCAAGAAGACCCGCCTCGACCAGTATAAGAACGTCCGTGCTGCAGGTGTCCGTGCCATCAATATCAATGAAGGCGACGAGGTGGTAGGCGTTCGTCTGACCAACGGCAATAACGAAATACTGCTGGCAAACCGCAACGGTCGTGCCGTACGCTTCGACGAGAACGACGTACGCACGATGGGGCGTGTGTCAACCGGTGTTATAGGTATGCGACTGGATGGCGGCGACGACGAGGTGGTAGGTATGGTCTGCGTGAACGACCCCAATACCGAGACCATCATGGTTGTTTCTGAGAACGGCTACGGCAAGCGCTCTGAGGTGGAAGACTACCGCAAGACGACACGTGGTGCCAAGGGTGTGAAGACACTGGCTGTGACGGAGAAAACCGGTCGACTGGTGGCTATCAAGGTAGTGACAGACGAGAACGACCTGATGATTATCAACAAGTCAGGTGTACTCATCCGTCTGAAGGTTGCCGACGTGCGCGTCATGGGCCGTGCCACACAGGGTGTTCGCCTCATCAATCTCACCAAGAAGAACGACACTATTGCCAGCGTCTGCAAGGTGATGAGCAGTCAGGAAGAAGACGTCGAAGAGGCAGAGATTGTCGATGAGGAGCTGCAGGAAACAGCTATCGATACCCCGACAAACGAGTAATAGACAATGCATTTTATTAACCAATATTAACGACTTATGAAAAAAATGATGATGATGGCAATGATGTTCGTAGCAGGCGCTACGGCCTTTGCCGGTGACAGCGATGCCCTCAAGGCAGTCATGAAGTCAAAGAACTATGCCGAGGCAGCTCAACTGCTGCAGCAGAACCTTGGTCAGATGGCCGATGCCGCCGAGAAAGCCAAGGCTTACAATCATCTGGTAGATCTTGCTATGAACAAAGTCTCTAAGGAGACGGGTACCATTACTGAGAACCAGGTTGCCCAGCAGATGGGACAGGGTAAGGTGCAGCCTTACGACACCCTGGGATTGGCTGATGCTATCTGCGATGCCATCTACAATGCCGTAGAGTGCAACAAATACGACCAGCAGCCCGATGCAAAGGGTAGGGTGAAGCCTAAGTTTGCCGAGAAGAATGCTCAGCGCATCTGGGCTGTTCGCACACACCTGGTCAATGTCGGTCAGGAAGAAGCTCGCAAGGAGAGCAAGACGCTCGCCCTGAAGTATTGGGGTGGTTTCGTAGACTCTGGTGTAGACCCCTTCTTTGCTGCTCAGAACCACGAGAACGAGAAGGAGTACTTCGGACAGGTAGCCCTCTTCTCTGGTCGCTATGCTTTCGAAGCTCAGGACTTAGAGCGTGCCAACAAATACTTTGAGATTGCTAAGAAAGACCCCACACAGAAGACTGACGCACTGAACTATCAGCTCTATGTGCTCCGCCAGAATCTGAAGAACCATGCAGACTCTCTTGCCGCCATCAACAAGATTAAGGCTATCTACGAGGCTGAGCCCGATAACGACGCTACATTGGACGCTCTGAACCAGATGTATGACGGTATGAAGGACAAGGCTGCCCAGAACGCTTTGCTCGACAATCACCTGGCAAAGTACCCCAACAGTTTCGCCGCACTGGCTAACAAGGGTCTGATGGCTATGGCTGAGAACGATGCAGTCAAGGGCGCTGAGTGGTTGCGTAAGGCCGCTGTTGCCAAGCCCGACAATGCTGTTATCTACACCTATCTGGGTATCTGTCTGAGTTCACAGGCTGCAAACTGTGAGGACAATGCCAAAGGTAAGGAGTTCTACAAGCAGGCTATCGAGGCTTTCGACAAGGCTAAGGAGCTGGATCCCGACAAGCATCAGGCCAACTGGGGCTACAACCGCTACCAGGCTTACTACGGACTCTATGGTGAGGACGATCCTCGCACCAAAGCTGCTGAACAAGATAGATAAAGAGCTGTTAGCATCGGCTATAGGCCATTAGTAATTTTTGAATGACACAGAAACAGATAACAATTCTGCTTCTCTTGACTATGATAACACCGTGCCTGTGGGCTCAGAAGAAAGAGCTCTCTCAGGCACGGTCTTATATCAAGAGCGGCAACGACTATGACAAAGCGGAATTACTGATGACGGGATTGCTAGGCAACCCCGCCAATCGGACTAATGCAAAAATTTATGCCACCTGGTACGATGCCATCCTTGGGCAGTATATGCAAGCCAACGAGAAGCTCTATCTGAAGCAAGCCTACGACACGGCAGCCTTCTTCAACATCACCAAACGGATGTATATCGTGGCACAGGCGCTGGACTCGCTGGACATGAAACCCAACGAGAAAGGCCGCACGAAGTTAGCGTATCGCAAGGAGCATGCCGAGCAGTTGGACAAGTTACGTCCCAACCTCTACTATGGCGGTACATACCAGGTGCGTCGTGAGGACTACCGCACAGCATTCAAGTATTTTGACCTGTATATCGGCGCGGCTCGTCAGCCACTGTTTACGGGTTATAAATATATGGAAACTGACCCCTTGATTGCGCAGGCTGCCTACTGGGCTACACTCTGCGGATTTAAGTTGCAAGACCCCAAGATGACATTGAAATACAGTCAGCTGGCACTGACCGATCAGGACAAGTCGAAGTATGTGCTTCACTATATGTGTGAGGCCTATCGTCAGCAGAAGAACCAGGCAGAATACCTAAAGACACTTGCGCTCGGTTTCAAGTTGCATCCTGCCTATCCGTACTTCTTCCCCCGTCTGGCAGACTATTATAAAGACAGAGGAGAAAACGAGAAGATGCTTGACTTGGCAGAACAGGGTCTGCGGAGAATTCCTAACAACAAACTCTTTCTGATGGCTAAGTCGATAGCCCTGCTCAACATGAGTCAATACGATGAGTGTATCAGCGTCAGCCGACAGATGATAGCCAACGACAAGAGTCAGTCAGAGCCCTACTTCAATATAGCCACCTGCTATCTGAATCAGGCACTCACATTGGAACAGCTCAACGAACCGCGCAAATATCGCCAGCAGTTGGTGAAGTTGTACACCGAGGCCCGTCCGCACATGGAGAAATACCGCGAATTGGCACCCAAGGATATCGAGCGCTGGGGACCGGCACTGTATCGTATCTATCTGAACCTGAACAAGGGCAAGCAATTCGAGGAGATTGACAGGCTGATGAAGCGGCAGTAAGGAAATAATAAAAAATGTCAAAAATAATGGTTAAAGATACTGATTATGAAAATAAATCAGTATCTTTGCGTTTATGAAGTTACTAATCTTTAAAACGCAGAAGTAATATGGAAAACAACGAACTCATTGCACAGTGCGAGGCGCGTGCAAAAGAATGGCTCTCTCCCGCCTTTGATGAGGAGACTCGTAAGGAAGTACAGGCCATGTTGGACAATCCCGACAAGACAGACTTGATTGATGCTTTCTATCGCGATTTGGAATTTGGTACTGGTGGTCTCCGTGGAATAATGGGTGCAGGAACCAACCGCATGAACAAGTATATCGTTGGTATGGCTACACAGGGTTTTGCCAACTACATCAACAAGGCATTCCCCGGCAAGCAGTGCTCAGTTGTAGTAGGTCACGACTGCCGTAACAACGGACGTATGTTTGCAGAGAGTGTTGCTGACATCTTCTCAGCCAACGGCATCAAGGTTTACCTGTTCGAGAGTCTGCGTCCTACGCCAGAGATTTCTTTCGCCATCCGTCACCTGGGCTGTCAGGCTGGTGTGAATGTCACCGCATCGCACAACCCCCGCGAGTATAATGGTTACAAGGCTTACTGGGACGATGGCGCTCAGGTGCTCGCTCCACACGATGTAGGCATCATTGCTGAGGTCGAGAAGGTGAAGATCAGCGACGTGAAGTGGCAGGCCAACAAGGACCTCATCATTCCTATTGGTGGTGAGATGGACTGGGACTACATCCAGGCTGTCAAGGAGGCTATGGTTGACCAGGACGTTATCCTGCGCCAGAAGGACCTCAACATCGTCTATTCTCCCATGCACGGCACTGGTCGCGTCATCATACCTATGGCACTGCGCTCTTGGGGCTTCCAGAATATCCATGTCGTTCCCGAGCAGATGGTTATCGACGGCAACTTCCCCACTGTTGTTAGCCCGAACCCAGAGAATGCCGAGGCTATGACCTTAGGCATGAAGCTCGGTACCCGTCTGAATGCCGACCTCGTTATCGCTTCCGACCCCGATGCTGACCGTCTGGCTATTGTCTGCCGCAACAGCAAGGGCGAGTGGGAGATTCTAAACGGTAACCAGACCTGCATGATGTTCTCATGGTATATCATCGCCAACAAGAAGAAGCTCGGCCAGCTGAAGGGCAACGAGTTCCTGGTAAAGACTATCGTAACTACTGAGGTTATTGCCGAGATTGCCAAGAAGAATGGCGTAGAATATAAGGACTGCTATACTGGTTTCAAGTGGATTGCCAACGAAATTCGCGTCAACGAAGGCAAGAAGAAGTATATCGGTGGAGGTGAGGAGTCGTTTGGTTTCCTGCCATTTGATAAGGTACGCGACAAGGACTCTCCCGCATCTATCTGCTTGATTTGCGAGATTGCAGCATGGGCTCGCGATAACGGTATGACGCTCTACGACCTGCTGATGAACATCTATAAGGAGTATGGCTTCTCTCGTGAGGTAACCATCAATGTGGTTCGTCCTGGTAAGACCGGTGCTGACGAGATTAAGCAGATGATGATTGACTACCGCAACAATCCTCCTAAGGATTTGGGTGGTTCCAAGATTTGCCTCTCTAAGGACTTCCAGTCGCTGGAGAGCACGGACGCTCAGGGCAACAAGAGCAAGATTGACATGCCCGCAACGAGCAACGTGCTGCAGTGGTTCTGCGAGGATGGCACCAAGGTAAGTGTTCGTCCTTCCGGTACAGAGCCTAAGATTAAGTTCTATACTGAGGTCAAGGATCCTTCCTTCAAGAGCGCTGCCGACTACGAGCGCTGCATGAAGGCCGCTGAGCAGAAGATTGAGGCCATCAAGAAGAGCCTGAATCTGTAACATTACAGCATAACAAACAACATAGGAGGGAGGCAATGGTGCCTCCTTCCTTTTCAATTAATAACAATGAAGAACTATCTATTACTGACAACGGCAGCACTGATGCTAAGTGCTGCGCCAGCAATGGCAGACCATGCACCGGAATGGTGCAACCCACAGATTAATCAACAGAACCGTGTGGCTCGCCACGCCAATTTCTTTGCTTTTGAGAATGCGGAGAAAGCTGCCAAGGGCGACAAGAAACAGTCGGACCGCTACCTGTCCATGGAGGGTATGTGGAAGTTTAACTTCGTCAAGAACCATCAAGATGCTCCACAGGGCTTCTTTGCGCTGAAGTATGACGACTCTAAATGGGTAGATTTCCCTGTTCCCGGACTCTTCGAGATAGAGGGCTACGGCGACAAGATTTACAAGAACATTGGCTATGCGTGGGGTACCACGTTCAAGAGCAACCCGCCATTTATTGGCGAGACCAACAATTATACGGGTTCCTACCGCCGCGAGTTTGAACTGCCTCAGGACTGGAAAGGACAGGAGGTCTACTTCTATGTAGGTTCTGCCACCAGCAACTTGAAGGTGTGGGTCAACGGCAAGTATGTAGGCTACTCAGAAGATTCCAAGGTGGCCGCTGAGTTTAACATCACCAAGTATCTGAAGGCTGGCAAGAATCTGATTGCCATGCAGGTGATGCGCTGGTGCGACGGCTCCTATCTGGAGGACCAGGACTTCTGGCGCTTTACGGGTATTGCCCGTGAGGTGTATCTCTGTGCCCGTCCCAAGCAACACATCGAGGACTTGACCATAACACAGGACTATGTGGACGGCAAGGGCGTGCTGCAGGTTGACGTGACAGCTCCTAAGGGTACTTCCGTTGAGCAGCGCCTGGAAGACAATCAGGGCAACGAAGTCAGCCTGGATGCCGTCAAGCCTTGGTCTGCCGAAGTGCCCAACCTCTATCATCTGACCGTCACCCTGAAGAAAGGCGACAAGGTATTGGAGGTGGTACGCCAGCGGGTAGGCTTTCGTCATATCGAAATCAAAGGAGGACAGTTACTCGTTAATGGTCAGCCCATCCTCATCAAGGGCGCCGACCGCCATGAGCTGGATCCAGACGGCGGCTATATTGTCCCAGTAGAGCGCATGATTCAGGACATAAGAATCATGAAGCAGCTGAACATCAATGCGGTTCGTACAAGTCACTATCCGGACGATCCTCGCTGGTATGACCTGTGCGACGAGTATGGCATCTACCTCACTGCCGAGGCTAATCTGGAGAGCCACGGTATGGGTTATGGTGACAAGACGCTGGCCAAGAACAAGGATTTTGAGCTGATGCACATGGAGCGCAACCAGGCTAATGTAAAGTCCTTCAAGAACCATCCCAGCATCATTGTGTGGTCGATGGGTAACGAAGCTGGCTACGGCCCTAACTTCGAAAAGGTGTACGACTGGATCAAGGCTTACGACACCACACGTCCTGTGCAGTATGAGCAGGCTGGCCATTGGGGGAAGACAGACATCTTCTGTCCGATGTACATGGGCTATGAGGACTGTGAAAAATATGCCAAGACAGACAATCCCCGTCCGCTGATACAGTGTGAGTATGCTCACGCCATGGGTAACTCGATAGGTGGCTTCAAGGAGTATTGGGACCTTATCCGCAAGAATGCCAAGTATCAGGGTGGCTACATCTGGGACTTCGTAGACCAGGGCTTGCGCGACAAGAGCAAGATAACAGGTAAGGAGATATTCACCTATGGCGGTGACTATGGTCGCTATCCTGCCTCTGACCACAACTTCAACTGCAATGGCATCATTGCCCCTGACCGTCGGCTGAACCCACATGCCTATGAGGTGCGCTACTACTATCAGAACGTATGGGTAACGGACAAAGGACTCAAGGAAGGACGCTTCGAGATATATAACGAGAACTTCTTCAAGACGCTCGATGACCTGGAACTGGAGTGGTTTGTCGGCGGCGCAGGACACAGCCACCACAACGGCAATCGTCCAGAGGGTATGACTTTCGGACATGGTGGCAAGACAGATATTAGCGGTATTGCTCCCCAGCAGCGTAAGTTTTTCACTGACGAAGCAATGAAGAAAACCATCCAACATGTACTGGGCCATCATGGCGATCAGGAGATTTTCGTCATCTTCCAGTTTAAGTCGAAGAATGCCCAGCCGCTCATTGACAAGGGACAGGTGATGGCTCGCCAGCAGATAGCACTGACCGCCTATCAGTTCCCTGAACTGAAGGCTGAGCAGGCCAGCGTTGAGAAGGAAGAGACGGAGAGCTACATCAAACTGGATGCTGCCGGTACCACGCTGACAGTAGGCAAATGGAGCGGATGGATAGACTATCTGGACATAGACGGTCAGCCCATGCTGGAAGACCGCCAGTCTGTAGAACCTGAGTTCTGGCGAGCTCCCACCGACAACGACTATGGTGCTCGTCTGCAGCAGCGCTTGGGAGCGTGGAAGAATCCTGAGAAGAAACTCAAGGAAGTGAAGGTTGATGGCAACACCATTACGTCTGTATTCGATATGCCCAGCGTCAAGGCAACACTGACGATGACCTATACGCTGACTGCTGAGGGCGAGGTGATTGTCCGTGAGCAGATGAATACCGAGAAGAATGCCAAGGTAAGCGGTTTGTTCCGTTATGGTGTTCAGCTGCAGATGCCTAAGGGTTTTGACCGTATCAGCTACTATGGTCGTGGACCTGTAGAGAACTATTGCGACCGTAACAGCAGTGAGTTCTTAGGTGTGTATAACAGCAATGCCAGTGACGAGTACTTCTCGTATGTCCGTCCACAGGAGTCTGGAAACCATACCGATATACGCTGGTTCCGCGTACAGAATGCGGAAGGACTGGGACTGGAGTTCTATAGCAATGCACCGATGGAAGCCAGTGCACTGAAATTCCTGACGGAGGACCTGGATGACGGTCTCGTAAAGGACAAGAAGATTGACCGCCACTCAGGCGATCTGACAGAGCGTCCTCAGACACAGGTTCATCTGCAGCAGCGCCAGATGGGAATGGGTTGTGTGAACTCATGGGGGGCATGGCCTAGAAAAGAGTATCGTCTGGAGTATAAGGACTACGACTTCACCTTTGCCATCAAGCCAGTCCACAAGACGGAGAAGAAGTAAGGGCTATCTCTTCAGAGAGAGGAAATACCCCAAGCGGTAAAGGGTAAAAACACATAGAGTGGGGGCGTTGCTACAAAGATGGCGGCGCTCCCATTTCTTTGCGATGTGGTGCCAGCATCTGATGAGAACGGATACTACAGGGTGCTGCTCCGTAAAATCAATCATACGGGAATAGCCGCGCAGCTCGTGGCGAAAGCTGTAGAGTGTCTGCAGCCCTTCTTCTGTCTTGCTGACGAAAGCAGCATTGCTTTCAAAAATCTCAAAGCTGAGCGGGTTGTCGATATGTTCTATGCCGATGGCATTCATCTGAAGTGTCTTGCCCAGCAGTACGTCCTCATAGCCATACCTGCTGAAACGCTCGTCGAAAGGGTGTGTTAACATCAAGTCGCGACGAATCATAAAGTTGGCTGTATGGAAGTCGTGGTAGGGTGACTGGCGCCGACGCTCCAGCGTATGTTCGGAAGCCCTGGACAACTCATAACGTGCACGAAGGTTCTGTCGGGTGGTATGACGAATGACGAGTCCACCATAAACGACATCTCCCACTGTCGATATATAGCGCTCTATGAAGTCTGTCCGACATACCGTCATATCACTGTCGATGAATAGCAGCCACGGATAACGCGCTTCGCTGGCCAGTACATTACGTATAACGGCCCTGCCGCTATTCATTCCACGCTCAAGAAGTCTGCAATAGGGCAGCGCATTGATGGTGCGGTTCTGGTGCAGTACTGCCTCGTCTGTAGAACCGTCATCGGCAACGATAATCTCGTAGTCAATGCCCAAGGCGGCAGCCTGACTCTGCAGGTCGTTCACCAACTGGCAGCATACGTCGTTGTAGGTGGGTATAAGTATGGACAGATTCTTCATAAGCAGTGCAAAAGTAACGAATTAATTGGTATTTTTCAGCTTTTTATTGAAAAAAATAGTATTTTAGCTGCAAAAGTTGTATCTTTGCACCGTTTTTAAATAAGAAATATGATGAGAAAGAATGTATTAAAGACCATGGCTGTTGCCATAGCCATGCTGTGCTCTACTTCTGTCAGTGCACAGGATTTAGGTAATGTGTTAGGAAACGTGTTAGGTGCTGCTTCTGGCAACTCGTCAACGACGGGAGGTAATCTGGTGAATACACTGACGAGTATCTTCTCCAGCGACAAACAGGCCGACAAGGATAAAATTATCGGTACTTGGACCTATACGGAGCCTGCCATCGTACTGCAGTCAGACAATATTCTGACGAATGCTGCCGCCAAGGTTGCGTCTAACAAGATGGAGTCGAAGCTGCAGGAGTATCTGACGAAGTATGGTATTAAGCCTGGTAAGTTTTCTATGACCTTCAACGAGGATGGTACCTACACACGAACACTCAATGGCAAGACATCAAAGGGTACTTGGCAGATCAAGGACTCTAAGCTATTGCTGACCATTGCCGGTATTAAGACGATTTCTGTGACGACACAGATTGACGGACAAGACCTGCAGTTTGTCACAGATGCCACCAAACTGCTGAACCTCTTCAAGTCGTTTGGTGCTAAATCAACAAATACCAGCCTGAAAACCATTACATCACTCATGAAGAGCGTGAAAGGTATGCAGGCTGGCATTACACTACATAAGCAGTAAGTTTTCCGACTTACTGCTTTTATTTTACTGCTGTAACAGGTATTGCTTGAAGTCGGCAAAATTCTTAGACAGGGCAATACTCTGTTTCTGACCTTTCATAAAGGCTTGCAGACGCTCAGGAATTGCGATGTCGGTACCCAGAATCTGGTCGACCTTCTCCTTGAACTTAGCGGGGTGTGCCGTCTCGCAGAAGACACCCACCTCACCAGGACGCAGGTTGTCCTTCAGGGCCTGGTAGCCGCATGCTCCGTGCGGGTCGAGGATATATTCAGTCTCTTTGTAGCATTGACGCATGGTGTCGGCAATCTGCTCGTCGCTATAGGTGGCACCGCTGATGAGCGATGTGATGCGCTGATGCGTCTCTGCAGGCGACAAGGCACCATTCTCACTATACAGATTTAGGATGCGGGCAAAGTTTGACGGGTCACCGACATCCATGGCGTTAGCCAATGTCTGAACAGAAGGACGTGGGGTGTACTTTCCTGTCTGCAGGTATTCGTAGAACACGTCGTTGGCATTGTTGGCAGCGATGAAACGGTGGATGGGCAGTCCCATCTGATGTCCAAAGAGTGCTGCACAGATGTTGCCGAAGTTGCCACTGGGCACGCACATCACCATGTCTGACGGCTGATGTCCGAGAGCAGCAAGGCGAGCTACGGCATTGAAGTAGTAGAATGCCTGTGGCAGGAAGCGGGCTACGTTGATGCTGTTGGCAGAAGTCAGCATCATGTGCTTGTTGAGCTCTTCATCCATGAAGGCCGACTTGACCAGCGCCTGGCAGTCGTCGAAGACACCATCGACCTCAATAGCGGTGATGTTCTTGCCCAGTGTGGTAAACTGGCACTCCTGAATGGGGCTTACCTTGCCCTTGGGGTAGAGCACGTAGACATGAATGCCCTCGACGCCGAGGAAACCGTTGGCTACGGCAGAACCAGTATCACCAGAGGTTGCTACCAACACGTTGACTTTCTCTTTCTGTCCCTCTCTCTTGATAAAGTACTGAAGCAGGCGCGCCATGAAGCGAGCACCGACATCCTTGAAGGCGAGGGTTGGACCGTGGAAGAGTTCCAAAGAATAGATGTTATCCTCCACCTTGACGATGGGGCAGTCGAAAGACAGCGTGTCGAAGACCAAGTCATGCAGCGCGTCTTCGTCGACATCCTCGCCAAAGAAGTTGCTGGCTACGTTATAGGCTATGTCCTGGAACGACATGCCTTTCATGTCGTCGAAGAATGCCTGAGGCAGTTTGTATATTTCTTCCGGCATATAGAGACCGCGGTCTTCTGCCAGTCCTTTAACCACCGCTTTCTGCAGGTCGGCGAGTGGTGCTTTACCGTTAGTGCTGTAATATTTCATAAGCTCATAAATGTTTTCATGAATTCGTCAAGTTTCAGCAGTCCGTAGCTGCCATTAACGCAAGAGACCTCGTCGTATTGCTGCACGCTGTCAGCCTCTATGCCACGATGCCAGATGAGGAATGGTACGGGCTGACCAACATGGACCCGCTGTTCGACAGGCGTCAAGTGGTCGGGCAGTACGGCTATGCAGACATCCTGATGCTTCACCTTATTATAAATAAGGGCTATCAGTCGCTGGTCAAGATACTCGATGGTCTTCAGTTTCAGCTCGAGGTCGCCATCATGACCTGCCTCGTCGCTGGCCTCTACATGGACAAAGACAAAGTCGTCGTTCTGTAGCGCCTCGATGGCAGCCTCAGCCTTGCCCTCGTAGTTGGTATCGGCTAGACCGGTAGCGCCAGGCACCTTGACAATGCGCAGACCAGCATACTTGCCAATGCCTTGTATCAGGTCGACGGCACTAATCACCGCGCCACTCTTAATCTCCGGATATTGTTGCATGAGTGTCTGCATGGAGGGACGGTAGCCACCGCTCCAAGGCCAGATGCTGTTGGCCTGACGCTCACCCTTAGCTGCCTTCGCGAGGTTGTAGGGGTGCTTCGCCAGCAGTTCCTGGGATTTTACAATCATCTCGTTCAGCAAGTCGGCCGTTTGCTGGGGAGTGAGACGGTGGGTGTCTGCGACTGAATCGCTGACCACACTTTCTGGTTGCACCAGCAGGGAGCGCCACTCTTCGTTGGGATGGTCGTGGGGAGGAGCGCAGACGATGTGTTTGTTGCCACCCTTGATGACCAGTAGGTGACGATACTGAATACCCGTAATGAATTTAATACGCTCGCAGCCTTCACGATTGTTGATGGGCTTGGCGAGGTGCTCGTTAAGATAGTCGATCAGTATGCGGGCGTCGTCTGTTTCCAGATTACCGCCATTGTGAGTAATAATTTTACCATCCTCCAGTGTGATGATATTACAGCGGATGGCAAAATCGTCGTCAGTCATCTCATAGCCTATCGATGCTGCCTCCAAGGGGCCGCGACCCTCGTAGACCTTATTTAAATCATAGCCCAGAATGGCAGTATTAGCAACCTCTGAACCAGGAGGAAACCCTTCAGGAACAGTAACCAGTCTGCCACAGCGGCCCTCATGTGCTAACTGGTCCATCATAGGCTTATGGGCATATTGCAGCAAGGTCTTCCCGCCGAGTCTTTCTACTGGCAGGTCGGCCATTCCGTCGCCCAGAATAATGATATGTTTCATAAGGAACACAGAAACCGGGCGGCTGAACCGCCCGGCACACTATTTTAGATGTTAGCGATAGACATGATGTTTGCGAAGACACCTGCAGCCGTAACGGCAGCACCGGCACCATAGCCCTGAATGAGCATGGGGTACTCCTTATAGCGCTCGGTGGTCAGCAGTACGATGTTGTTAGAACCTTCCAGTCCGTAAAACGGGTGTCCATAGGGAACCTCCTTTAGAGCCACACTTGTCTTGAAGGATGATGGGTCATGCTCGTCAGCCTCCATCGTGGCAACAAAGCGCCAGCGTTTGTTCTCTGCCTCCAGCACCTTGCGACGCTTCTCGAAGTCTGCATCCAGCTCAGGCAGTTTGGCCCAGAAGTCTTCGATGCTTCCCGTGAAGTAGCTGTCGGGAACAAAGAGGTGCTTCTCTACATCAGCCTGTTCAACCTTGTAGCCAGCCTCACGAGTCAAGATGACCAATTTGCGGATTACATCCGTACCGCTGAGGTCGATGCGTGGGTCAGGCTCAGAGTAGCGTTGTTCCTTGGCACGACGAACAGTCTCAGAGAAGGGCACGTCGGCGGCAATCTCGTTGAAGATGAAGTTCAGCGTACCAGAGAGGATAGCCTCAATCTTCAGAATCTTATCTCCCGAGTTGCACAGGTCGTTGATGGTACCGATAATAGGAAGACCAGCACCTACGTTGGTCTCATAGCGAAACCATACACCCTTGTCGCGAGCCGTCTGTTTCAGTTTCAGATAGCTGTCGTAGTCGCTGGAAGCAGCAATCTTGTTGGCAGCTACCACAGATATGTTATGTTCGAGGAATGTCTGGTAGAGTGTGGCAATCTGTTTGCTGGCAGTACAGTCGACAAATACACTGTTAAAGATGTTCATCTTGATGATTTCCTCGCGCATGTGGTCTGTGTCGGCCTTGAAACCTGCACGCAGAATCTTTTCGTAGTTGTCAAGGTCAATGCCGTCACGGTCGAGTACGAAGTTTTCGACATCGGAAATGCCGACCACATTCAGTTTCAGACGACGTGACTGCATGAGGAACTGCTGCTGGGTGCGAATCTGTTCCAGAAGCATGCCACCCACTGTGCCGATGCCGCAGATGAAGATGTTGAGCACCTTATATTCTGACAGGAAGAACGAGTCGTGGAGAACGTTGAGCGACTTGCGCAGGAACTTGCCGTCGACAACAAAAGAGATGTTGGTCTCTGAAGCGCCCTGTGCGCAGGCAATAACGCTGATACCCGAACGTCCCAGTGTGCCAAACAGTTTACCGGCGATGCCTGGCGTCTGCTTCATGTTCTCACCCACGATAGCGATGGTAGCCAAGCCACTCTCTACCTGCATAGGGAACATGGCGCCAGTCTCAATTTCCTTGGCAAATTCTGCATTCAGTGCCTCTGCAGCAGCTGCTGCGTCCTCGTCGCGCACACCGATAGAGGTGGAGTTCTCTGAAGAAGCCTGTGACACCATGAAGACAGAGATGCCCTTGTTGGCGAGGGTGGTGAAGATACGGCGGTTTACACCAATGACACCCACCATGGACAGACCCGTAACGGTAATCAGTGATGTGCCCTTAATGCTCGAGATACCCTTGATGGGCTTCTGGTCGTTTTCTATCTTGGCCTTGATAAGCGTGCCCGGGTGTTCGGGGTTGAAAGTGTTCTTGACCTTAATAGGTATATTCTTGACACAAACGGGATAGATGGTCGGAGGATAGATAACCTTGGCACCGAAGTTACACAGCTCCATGGCCTCAATGTACGAGAGCTCGTTGATGGTATAAGCCGTCTTGATAACCTTCGGGTCAGCTGTCATAAAGCCATCCACGTCGGTCCAGATCTCCAGTACCTCTGCGTTCAGCACGGCAGCAATGATGGATGCTGTATAGTCAGAACCGCCACGTCCCAGGTTGGTTGTCTCGTGGCTATCGCGGTCACGGGCTATGAAACCAGGAACCACGTAGATGTTCTTGTCACAGATGTCTTTGAAAGCCTTCTTCACCAGTTCGGTCGTCAGGTCGGCATCAATCACATGTTTGCCCTGCTTATCCCAAGTACGGATAAAGTCTCGCGAATTCATGCGGACGCCATTCTTCACCATAGCTGCCACGATGTGCGATGACAGGCGCTCGCCATAAGAGACAATCGTATCGGCAGTCTTCCCGCTCAGGTCGTGAATCAGGTAAACACCGTAGAAGATGCTCTTCAACTGGTCGAAGAGCTGGTCCACATTATTAAATAAGTCTATGCGCTTTTTTTCATCAGAAATGATGGCCTCTATCATCTGGTGGTGGCGTGTCACCATCGCGTCGAATTCCTCACGATAGTGTTCGTCGCCCTGCAGGTTGCGTCCGAGCCTCTGTCTCCACAATTTTTTTCAAGCTAAGAATGCTTTTTACGGAACCTACGGACGTTCCGCCGAATTTCATTACTTTCATATTTCTATGCAATTTATCTTACCAATGGTACCCCAAAACAAGCGGGGAATACTCCAATGGCGGGACAAAAGTACGAATAAGTGAGCAAAAAACCAAAGAAAATATCATTTTTTTCATTTTTATCGAATTTTTCTACTAACTTTGCACTCCATAAAGAACCAAGAAATAAAAAATAAACTATGAAACGACTATTTTTGACCGCTATCGGCTATTGCTTATTGGCAATGGGGGATGCTTTGGCGTGTACAAACTTTATTGTAGGCAAGAATGCCTCTGTTGACGGTTCCGTCATTTGTTCGTATAATGCGGATTCCTATGGTGCATTTATGAAGCTGGCCCACTATCCGGCAGCCAAGCATCAGAAGGGTGATATGCGTAAAATATATGAATGGGACACCAATAAATATCTGGGTGAAATCCCTGAGGCAGAAGAGACCTACAACGTGGTGGGCAACATCAATGAGTGGCAGGTAACCATTGGAGAAACGACCTATGGTGGTCGTGAGGAAATGGTTGACTCAACAGGCGTAATCGATTATGGTTCACTGATATATATCGGCCTGCAACGTTCAAAAACTGCTCGCGAAGCCATACAGACAATGACATCGCTCGTGGAGCAATATGGCTACTATAGCGAGGGCGAGACATTTACCATCTGCGACCCCAATGAAGCGTGGATTATGGAGATGCAGGGTTGTGGTCCCGACCGCAAACAATCCAAGGAACGTGTGGTATGGGTAGCACGCCGTATTCCCGATAATGCCATCTGTGGACATGCCAACCAGAGTCGTATTGGTGTGTTTCCATTGAAAGACAAGGAGAATGTGCTCTATTCGAAGAATGTCATCAAATATGCCCGTAAAATGGGGTGGTTCAATGGAAGAGACGATGAGTTTTCCTGGAAAATGGCATATGCCATTCCTGACTTCTCCGGTCGTCGTATGTGTGAAGCCCGCGTATGGAGCTTCTTTAACCACCACGTCAAGGGTATGGACCACTATCTGCCATGGGCCTTGGGCAAAGACCCTGAAGCAGAAGATATGCCTCTTTGGGTGGTTCCTGTGAAAAAGTTGAGTGTGGAGGATATCATGAACGATATGCGTGACCACTACGAAGGTACTCCGTTGGCTATTGACTCTACAGATATCGGAGGTGGTATCTGGCAGATGCCATACCGTCCGACACCTCTTTATTTTGAAGTCGATGGCAAGAAATACTTCAACGAACGTCCGACATCGACACAGCAGACCGCCTGGACCTTTGTCTCGCAGATGCGTTCTTGGTTGCCTCGTGAGATGGGGGGCTGTTTCTGGTTTGGCAACGACGACTGCAACATGGTGGCTTACACACCGGTATACTGTTCGATGACGGTGTTGCCAGAATGCTACAACACACCAGGTGCTGACGAACTGAATTTCAGCGACAAGAATGCCTACTGGGTGGAGAACTGGGTGAGCAACATGGTCTATCCGCGTTACTCCACACTATTCCCAGTATTAAAAGAGGTTCGCGACTCCCTACAGCAGGCTTATCTGAATGAGCAGGCAGCTATTGAGGCGCAGGCTAAGGGCATGGAAGCTGTACAGATGCAGCGTTTCCTGAACGACTACAGTATCCGTCAGGCTCAACAGATGTTGGCGCGTTGGAAACAGTTGGCGTTCCATCTCATCGTGAAGTTCAATGACATGGCTGTCAAGCCTGAGGAGAACGGACAGTTCACCCGCAGTCAATATGGTCTTGGCGCTACCGTCAAGCGCCCGGGATATCCGCAGAGCTTTGCCCGTCGACTCATCAAAGAGGCCGGTGCCCGCTATGCTGTTCCTGAAACAAAGAAAGAGTAAATCGTCAAAACGTAAAATTCCATGACGTTAATTATTGTAACCATGCTTCTTTTGGCTTACTTGCTGATAGCAACAGGCCATCTGACAGGAGTAAACAAAGCCGCCATTGCCATGTTCCTTGGAACAATAGGATGGGTGGTGTATGTCTGTTGGGGAGCAGATTTCGTGATGGCCCAGCATCCATCGGAATATATTGAATGGTTAGGCAGCAAGGAACACTCCAGTGACATTGTGAAATGGTTTATCTATGATCATGTATTTCTGAAGTATGTCGGCAAGGCGGCAGCGATAGTGCTGTTCCTGTTGGCCACAATGTCTATCGTGGAATTGCTTAGTAACAATGGTTGTTTCGACTTTATTACGGAACTGATTCGCACACGTAATAGCAAGCGGCTCCTATGGGGCATTACTGCTGTGACTTTCGTCCTGTCTGCCAATCTGGACAACCTGACGACTGCCACGATGATGTTGGTTATTATGCACAATATCCTGCAGAACTCCCGTCAGCGCATGTATGTCGGATCGGCCATCGTACTGGCAGCATGCTGTGGTGGCTGCTTTACTGTCATCGGTGACCCGACAGGATTAATTCTCTGGGGCAATGGCGCTGTGACGGCAACACGTTTCTCTGCCTACCTCGGTTTACCGGCTTTGTTGGCATGGCTGACACCCACCTATCTGATCAGCCGCGAACTCCCCGAACGGCTGGATACGGCATGGAGCCCGTCGCCTTATCGGGGTGATGCCACCCGCCTAAACCATTGGCAACGTATTGTAATGCTGATTGTTGGCATTGGCGGACTGTGGTTTATCCCCACTTTCCACAATATCACCAGACTTGCCCCATTCCTGGGTGCATTATGTGTGTTAAGCGTGTTGTGGGTCGTCAACGAAGCCTTCAACCGCAAGTTGATAAGTGCCGACCAGACAACGGGACGACGCATACCCATATCGTTACAGTATGGCGGTTTCCAGCAATTGCTCTTTGTGACAGGTATTATGCTTGGCATGGGCGTTGTCACGGAGACGGGTGTATGGGCTGACGTGGCAGACTGGTTTGATGCCTATATTCCCGATGTGTGGTTAATTGGTATCCTCGCAGGATTCTTGAGCAGTATTGTCGACTCCTTCACCATTGCCATCTCCAATATCTCGCTTTATAGTGTCGGGGCTGGTGGCATTGTCACTAATGGCGCTTATTGGAGCGTCATAGCTTACACTACGGCGGTAGGCGGTTGCTTGCTTTCTGTAGGCAGCGTCTGCGGGTTAGCCCTTATGCGTGCGGAGCATGTCAGTGTGGGGTGGTACATCAAACACGTGACACCCAAAGTGCTGCTCGGTTTCATCCTTGGCTACATTGTATTGTGGATGGAAGTAAACATGATGGCTCTATGAGATGTCCTATATAGGCTAAAAATAAACATTTTCGCAATTTTTATTCGGAAATGTTTTTTTTATTGTCATTTTTTTACTAACTTTGCAATCACTATTACCGAAACAAATGATTAATTTATAATAACAAATACTGCTTATGTCACAAATTACAGGTCACATTTCGCAGATTATCGGTCCGGTTATCGACGTTTATTTTGATACCAAGGGGCTCGATGCTGAGAAAGTGCTGCCTAAAATTCACGAGGCACTGAAGATTGAACGTCCTAACGGCAGTCAGTTGATTGTCGAGGTACAACAGCACATCGGTGAAGACACCGTACGCTGTGTGGCAATGGACAACACCGATGGCTTGCAGCGTGGATTGGAGGCTGTGCCTATGGGCTCACCAATCGTAATGCCCGCAGGCGAACAGATTAAGGGTCGTATGCTGAACGTTATCGGTCAGCCTATCGACGGTATGAAACAGCTGGATATGGAGGGGGCTTACCCCATCCACCGCGAGGCTCCAAAGTTTGAGGAGCTTTCTACCACTAAGGAGGTGCTGGCAACAGGTATTAAGGTCATCGACCTGCTGGAGCCGTATTTGAAGGGTGGTAAAATTGGACTCTTTGGAGGTGCTGGTGTAGGTAAAACCGTGCTTATCATGGAGCTGATTAACAACATCGCAAAGGGCCACAACGGTTTCTCTGTATTCGCTGGAGTGGGAGAGCGTACCCGTGAGGGTAACGACCTGATTCGCGAGATGATTGAGTCGGGCGTTATCCGTTATGGTGAGAAGTTCAAGGAAGCGATGGCTCAGGGTAAGTGGGATCTCTCACTGGTTGACCCCGAGGAGTTGAAGAAGTCACAGGCCACACTGGTATATGGTCAGATGAACGAGCCACCCGGAGCACGTGCTTCAGTAGCCCTCTCTGGTCTTACCGTTGCTGAGGGCTTCCGCGATGGCGGTGGCAAGGATGGCGGTGCTGCCGATATTCTGTTCTTCATCGACAATATCTTCCGTTTCACCCAGGCTGGTTCTGAGGTGTCTGCTCTGTTGGGCCGTATGCCATCAGCCGTAGGTTATCAGCCCACGCTGGCCTCAGAGATGGGTGCCATGCAGGAGCGCATCACCTCTACGAAATCTGGTTCTATCACCTCTGTACAGGCTGTCTATGTGCCTGCCGATGACTTGACAGACCCTGCTCCTGCTACCACGTTTACCCACCTGGATGCTACCACGGTGCTTGATCGTAAGATTGCTGAGTTGGGTATCTATCCTGCCGTTGACCCGCTGGGTTCTACCTCACGAATCCTTGACCCATTGGTGGTTGGCAAGGCTCACTATGACTGTGCCCAGCGCGTCAAGGAGATTCTGCAGCGCTATAAGGAGTTACAGGATATCATTGCCATTCTGGGTATGGACGAACTCTCTGATGAGGATAAACTGACGGTAAACCGTGCACGTCGTGTACAGCGTTTCCTCAGTCAGCCGTTCTCAGTTGCTGAGCAGTTTACAGGTCTGCCTGGCGTGATGGTTCCCATTGAGGAGACTATCAAGGGCTTCAACGCTATTCTCGATGGTGAGGTTGACGACCTGCCTGAGCAGGCATTCCTCAACGTAGGTACTATTGACGATGCTAAGGAGAAAGCCAAGAAATTGCTGGAAGCTGCTAAGGCATAAATTGTAAATAGTAAATTGTCAAATTGTAAATTTACAATATGTTAAAGCTGAAGATAGTTTCTCCTGAACGGATAGAGTTCGAAGGTGAGGTGGACAGCGTATTGGTTCCCGGTTCACTGGGCCAGTTCGAAATCCTCGTCAACCACGCACCCATCATCTCGTCATTAGACAAGGGTAGGGTGGTCTACACACTGCCAGGCGGCGAGAAGAAATCGTTGGACATCTGTGGCGGTTTTGTTGAGGTGCAGAAGAATGTTGTCAGTCTCTGCGTGGAGATGAGCGAATAACGAATACGCAAAGTGTGATGGATATTGACAACGAGAGCCGCAGATATATCATTCAGAGCGTGATATTGCTCTGCTTGCTGACTATGCTTGGAGGTTTGGCCATGTCTTTATGGTCACTCGACCTGCTGAGTGCCTTGGTGGTGAGCGGATGCTTTATCTTAGCTATTGATTTGGCAACAGGTCTCATCTTCCGATGGGTAGCCACTCGCCATGCAGATATGTTGTCCTCGTTCTTTACGGGTGTTTCTGGATTCCGTTTCCTGGGAGCGCTGGTAGTCATGGCCATATGGTATGCCACATCGGAACGGGCATCGATGATGCTGTTTATCATCGTGTTCCTTATATATTATATGGTATCGCTGATTCATCACTCTATCTTCTTTTCGAGAATATCCAATCGTTTATAACGAGTTTAAAGTTAACGTATTAGATGAAACAATTAAAGTCAATATGTCTCTTGCTGATGATGGCTGTGCTGCCTCTGACTGTGCAGGCTGGCGAGGAGTCCAAGGACGAGTCCCTGAATATATCAGAGATAGTTTTGGAGCACCTCTCCGACTCGTATGAGTGGCACATCGCTACCTATCAAGGAAAGCACATCGGTTTCCCATTGCCTATCATTATCAAGAGTTCACAGACTGGTGAATGGCACTTCTGCACAGCACATTCTCTGCCTCAGGGTTTCTTCTTTAATCCTGAAGCCCATGGCAAGATTTATGAGAAGATGGCAGACGGTAGCATCGAACGCCCGCTGGATCTGAGTATTACACGTAATGTCTTGCAGATCTGGATAGTAGTGGCTGTGCTATTGGTTGTCTTCCTGAGCTGTGCCCGCTGGTATAAGAAGCACGACAAGACGAGCAATGCGCCAGGTGGATTTATTGGTGCTGTCGAGTTGCTTGTTATGATGATTAACGATGATGTCATCAAGGCATCTATCGGTGAGAAGCATTACAAGCCCTACGCTCCCTATCTGCTGACGGTGTTCTTCTTTATTCTTGTTACCAACCTCTTAGGATTGTTGCCGATATTCCCTGGTGGTTCTAATGTAACGGGCAATATCAACATCACCTTCTTCTTGGCGTTCTGCACGTTTCTGGCCATCAACCTGTTTGGCAACAAGGAGTATTGGAAGGACATCTTCTGGCCTAACGTGCCTATTTTCTTGAAGGCCATCCCCTTGATGCCCGTCATCGAGCTCTTCGGTGTCTTCACCAAGCCTTTCGCCCTGATGATCCGTCTTTTTGCCAATATGATGGCAGGGCACGCTATGATACTCAGCTTCAGCTGCGTTATCTTCCTTGGCTGGACAATGGGGGTGGGCATGGGTATCGGTTTGAACCTGTTCAGCATCCTGATGTTGCTGTTCATGAACGCTCTTGAACTGCTGGTGGCATTCGTACAAGCCTACGTATTCACCATGCTGAGTGCGGTATTTATCGGTCTTGCTCATCAGGAGCATCACGAAGAATAAGTGTTCTTTAGAATGAATTAAACAAACAATATTAACAATTTAAAAACATTAAAGTATTATGATTACATCACTGTTATTGGCCGAGGGTCTGGCTCAGCTGGGCTGCGGTATTGGAGCTGGTATTGCTGTTATTGGTGCAGGTCTGGGTATTGGTAAGATTGGTGGTAGCGCCGTAGATGCTATTGCTCGCCAGCCAGAGGCTTCTGGTAAGATTTTCTCTCAGATGATTCTGACATCTGCATTCGTTGAGGGTTGTGCCCTGTTCGCTATCGCTGCTTGTGCATTCTTGATCAAATAAAACCCTATAGCAAATGGATTTCACTCAATTACCAGCAATTCTCACGCCAGATCTGGGACTACTGTTCTGGATGCTGTTGTCGTTCTTGGTGGTATTTGTGGTCCTTGCCAAGTATGGCTTTCCTGCCATTGTAAATATGGTAGACGAGCGCAACAAGTACATAGACGACAGTCTACGCAAGGCTCACGAGGCTCAGGAACGTCTTGCCAATATTGAGAAAGAAGGTGAATCCATTCTGCAGGAGGCTCGCGAAAAACAGGCTCAGATATTGAAGGAGGCTGCCGAGTCGCGCGACGCTATTGTCGAGCAGGCTCAGCAGAAAGCTCGCGCCGAGGGTGCCCGTCTGTTAGACGAGGCCAAGGTTGCTATCGAGCAAGAGAAGAAGGCTGCCATTGCTGACATCCGTCAGCAGGTTGCTACGCTCAGTGTTGAAATTGCCGAGAAGGTACTTCGCCAGAACCTCCGTGACGACAAGTCGCAAATGGATTTGATCGACCGCATGCTGGATGGTGCTACTGCTAATTAAATAAGGTGTACGCGTATGGATATCGGAGTAATCTCTACGAGATATGCACGAGCACTCTTGAAGAGCGCTACAGATGCCAAGCTTGAAGACCAGGTCTATCAGGAAATGATTGTGCTGGGTAAGAGTTTTATGGATGTGCCCGTGCTTCGTCAGACCATCGACAATCCCATGCTCGACAAGGCCAAGAAGCAGACGCTGCTGGAGACTGCCGCAGGTGGTTCTCCGAGTACGCTGACGCAGACCTTCATAGCCCTTGTGCTGAAGGAAGACCGCGAGAACATGATACAGTTTATGGCCTACTCGTACGTCACGCTTTACCGTAAGCACAAAAACATCATCCGTGGTAAGCTTACCACTGCTGCCCGCGTCTCCGCAGAAACGGAACAGAAGATGCGTCAGATGGTGGAGAGCAAGACTCAAGGTACTGTGGAGTTTGAGACAGAGGTGAATCCCGACATCATCGGTGGTTTCATCCTCGAATACGACACCTATCGCATGGATGCCAGTGTCAAGTCGAAGCTCAACTCAATTCTCACTCAGTTGAGAAAATGAACGAATGTAATTGTTATATCATTTAATATTTACATTCTTACATTATTTAATTTTTAAATTTTACATTAATGTCAGATAAAATTAAACCAAGCGAAGTCAGTCAGGTGCTGCTTGAACAGCTGAAGGGTATTCAGAATGCTGAGCAGTTTGACGAGGTAGGTACTGTGCTCACCGTCAGCGATGGTGTGGCCCGTATCTACGGACTCCGTAATGCCGAGGCCAACGAACTGCTCGAATTCGAGAACGGCACGATGGCTATCGTGATGAACCTGGAGGAAGACAACGTAGGTTGTGTGCTTCTGGGTAGTACGTCAGGCATCAAGGAGGGTATGGTGGTGAAGCGCACCAAGCGCATTGCCTCTATCCGCGTCAACGACAACATGCTGGGCCGTGTCATCAATCCGCTGGGACAGGCAGTTGACGGCATGGGCGACATCGACCTCACTGATGCATTCGAAATGCCCTTGGACCGCAAGGCACCTGGTGTAATCTATCGTCAACCGGTGAAGGAACCGCTGCAGACAGGTCTGAAGGCTATCGACTCGATGATTCCTATTGGCCGTGGTCAGCGTGAGCTTATCATTGGCGACCGCCAGACGGGTAAGACGGCTATTGCCGTTGATACCATCATCAACCAGAAGAGTTTCTATGAGGCAGGCAACCCCGTATACTGTATCTATGTCGCTATCGGACAGAAAGCCAGTACGGTGGCTAACCTCGTGCAGACGCTGAAGGAGCATGGCGCCATGCCATACACTATCATCGTGGCTGCTACAGCTGCAGATCCTGCTGCCATGCAGTATTATGCACCATTTGCTGGTGCTGCCATCGGTGAGTATTTCCGCGACCGTGGTCTGCCCGCCCTCGTGGTTTACGACGACCTTTCGAAGCAGGCTGTGGCCTATCGTGAGGTGTCGCTGATTCTGCGCCGTCCTTCTGGTCGTGAGGCATATCCTGGTGACGTCTTCTATCTGCACTCTCGTCTCCTTGAGCGTGCTGCCAAGATGAACGAACAGCAGGAGGTTGCTGAGCAGATGAACGACCTTCCTGAGTGCATGAAGGGCCATGTGAAGGGTGGTGGTTCACTCACTGCTCTGCCTATCATTGAGACCCAGGCTGGTGACGTGTCCGCATACATTCCTACGAATGTGATTTCTATTACCGACGGTCAGATATTCCTGGAGTCCGACCTCTTCAACCAGGGCTTCCGTCCTGCCATCAACGTAGGTATCTCCGTATCTCGTGTAGGTGGTTCGGCACAGATCAAGTCAATGAAGAAGGTGGCAGGTACCTTGAAGATTGACCAGGCACAGTATCGTGAGTTGGAGGCTTTCTCTAAGTTTTCCAGCGATATGGATGCTGTGACTGCTATGACGCTGGACCGCGGTCGTAAGAACAACCAGTTGCTCATTCAGCCTCAGTACAGTCCTATGCCTGTCGGTGAGCAGATTGCCATTCTCTACTGTGGCGTACATGGACTGATGCGCGAGGTACCTATCGATAAGGTCCGTGAGTGTCAGAACCAGTTCCTTGACAAGCTGCGTTCATCAGCCCCCGAGGTTATTGAGACGCTGACAGCCGGTAAGATTGACGACGCCACAACGCAGAAGATTGAGGCTGTCATGGCCGATATTGCAGGAACGTATAAAGCTTGATAGCCTATGCCCAGCCTGAAAGAAATTAAAGGCCGTATCGCCTCAGTCAACAGCACGCGCAAGATAACATCTGCCATGAAGATGGTGGCCAGCTCTAAGCTGCACCATGCGCAGGTTGCTATCCAGAACATGCTGCCCTATGAGACGATGCTTGAGCATATTCTCAAGTCGTTCCTCGCTGCCGAGGCCGAGGCACAGACCATCTACGACCAGGAGCGTCCTGTCAAGCGTGTCGCTATCGTGGTCTTCTCTTCCAACTCGTCGCTCTGCGGTGGCTTCAATGCAAACGTCATCAAGCTGTTGCAGCGTACGATAGACGCCTATGAGCAGAAGTTAGGCAAGGGCAATGTAGAGGTCTATCCCATTGGACGTAAGGTCTATGAAAAAGCGCGCAAGTTGGGTTACGACATCCAGGGTGATCGTGCTGCACTGATAGATCATCCTCGTGTTAGTGACTGTATTGACCTCGCTATGGAATTGGGTGAGAAATTTGCCAATGGTCAGCTGGACCGTGTAGAACTGCTCTACCATCACTTCAAGTCGGCTGGCTCGCAAGTTCTGACCAACAAGCAGTTCCTGCCCATCGACTTGGAGGCCGAGCTGGGGCGCGATCATGAGCGGGACCTGACATCTACTGTTGCGACAGAGAAGGCCCAGGAGTATCTGCGCAAGAACCGTCGTAAGAGGGAAGTAAAGGAAGGCGAGACAGCTCCGCTCAATGACAACTTCATTGTGGAGCCCGACATGAATACTGTCTTGTCGAAGCTGATTCCCAAGATGGCACACCTGATGCTCTATACAGCTCTGCTCGACAGTGTGGCTTCTGAGCATGCCGCCCGTATGGTGGCCATGCAGACGGCTACCGATAATGCCGATGAGTTGCTGCGCCAGCTGAACCTGCAGTATAACAAGAGTCGCCAGCAGGCCATCACCTCAGAGTTGCTCGATATTGTGGGAGGTTCGGTAAACAACTAAACACCATCAAATATAAAGAGAGGTCCTTTTGTGAAGTGACCTCTCTTTTTTTCTTCTATCATCTCTTGTCTACAAATTCGCAGTGCTTATAGCTATCGTGTGGGAATCGGAAAAAGTCATCGTTGATACCCCCCACCTTCACATCGCTAATCTTGATGGTGGTATGGAAGATGCCCACCTTGATGCGTACACTTACAGGATAGCGGTGTTTCTTGTCCAGCAGGCAACGGGCCTCCTTGATGCCTGACACGCCCTTCTTTGCTTTCAGTGTGATGTAGTAGCCTTCCTTGGAGTCCTTGATGCTGTAAGTATAGTTCTCTGGGTTAAACTTAAACTTCGTAGCATACTTGTCGCGTTCATCAGAGTGTGCGTCGTAGATCAGCACACGTTTTTTTTTGCGCTCCAGACGGTAGTATGTCACGTCATCGTTCCATGCGATGTATCTTTCATCAACGAACTTACTCTTCTTACCCTTTGTCCAGATGGTACCCTCCGTTTTGAAGATACCGATGATGTTCACCTTATAGTGCAGTTGCGAGCCTTGCTCGCCAAAGATCATCTTATAAGTCTCGTTAAACAGACGTCGTGCCTGTTGGGCGTTAGGGGTTTCGTGGTCTTGCGCCTGCAGACCCATTGCGGCGCATAGCACAGTAAAAAACAGAACTATCTTTTTCATAATGGGCTGCAAAGGTACGAATAAGTGAGCAAAAATGCAAATAAATTTGCAATTTTCCGTATGGGAGTACTTTCGATACTTTGTCTCAGAGGCACAAAATAATTCATAATTCATAATGCATAATTCATAATTATTTGCTAATTTTGCACGCAAATATTGGAAAAGATGAGATATTTCGTATGGTTTAGCTATGACGGCACTAATTATCACGGCTGGCAGGTTCAACCCAATGGCATCACGGTGCAGAGCGAGTTGGAACGCTGTCTGTCGCTCTTGTTACGTGAGTCCATCACTGTGACTGGCGCTGGTCGAACCGATGCCGGTGTTCATGCCCGTCAGATGACAGCCCACTTCGATACTGATGTCCAGTTTGATACTGTGGTGCTCGCCAAGAAGCTCAACGGACTTTTGCATCACGACATCGCTGTAGACCGCATCGAAAGGGTGGCTCCCGATATGCATGCCCGTTTCTCGGCGACATCGCGCATGTACCATTACTATATTCATACGAAGAAAAACCCCTTCACCCAACAGTTCTCTCAAGAGATGCACTACCAGCTCGACTTCGAACTGATGAACCAGGCTGGGCGCATCCTGCTGGAGTATGAGGATTTTGGTGCCTTTTGCAAGGCGGGTAGCGATGTGAAGACCACCATCTGTCACGTCACCCATGCTCAATGGCATCAGACGTCCCCTTCTGAGTGGTATTTCGAGATTACTGCCAACCGCTTCCTGCGCAATATGGTACGCGCTGTTGTCGGTACGCTCATTGAGGTGGGCCGTGGGCGTATGTCCCTTGACGAGTTCCGTTTAGTTATTGAGGGCAAGCAGCGAACACAAGCCGGCGAGTCGATGCCTGCCAAGGCCCTGTTCCTAGAGGAAGTGAAATACGGAAAATAAAATAGTCAAATCGTAATTAGTCAAATTGCAAATCAATATGGCTTGGTTAATACTCGCATTCATGTCCGCAGCACTGCTAGGCTGCTATGATTCCTTCAAGAAACAGGCACTGAAGGCTAATGCCGTCATTCCCGTACTGTTTCTGAACACCCTCTTCTCGTCGCTTATCTTCCTGCCGTTCATTGTGCTGAGCGCTCATACCGATATACTCGACGGCACCATCTTCCACGTATCCAGTGGCGGCTGGGAAGTCCATCAATATGTCGTCCTAAAGGCCTTCATCGTACTCTCCAGTTGGGTGCTCGGCTATTTCGGCATGAAGCACCTGCCGCTCACTATTGTCGGTCCCATCAATGCAACACGCCCCGTTATGGTCCTTGTGGGTGCCTTGCTCGTCTTTGGCGAGCGGCTGAATCTATGGCAGTGGCTGGGTGTCCTGCTCGCCGTGCTGTCGTTCTTCATGCTGAGCCGCAGTGGCAAGAAGGAAGGTATCGACTTCAAGCACGACCATTGGATATGGATGATTGTCGGCGCTGCCGTACTGGGAGCCATCAGCGGACTCTACGACAAGTATCTCATGGCGCCCGTCGAGTCGGGTGGAGTAGGTCTCGACCGCATGCTTGTCCAGTCGTGGTACAACATCTACCAGTGTTTCATGATGCTTGCCATGCTCCTTCTGCTATGGTGGCCTAAACACAATGAGACGACACCCTTCCATTGGCACTGGTCCATCATTGGCGTCAGCATCTTCCTGTCTACCGCCGACTTCGTGTATTTCTATTCCTTGTCACTCCCCGATGCGATGATTTCCATCGTCTCCATGGTGCGCCGCGGTTCTGTTGTCGTCAGTTTCCTCTTTGGTGCTGCCTTCTTCCACGAGAAAAACCTCAAGGCGAAGGCTTTCGACCTGGCTCTGGTGCTCCTCGGAATGATTTGTCTGTACATCGGTTCCAAGTAACGAAAGTTCCTCTGAAGCAACGTTTCGAAAGTATTCCCGTTCGGAAAATCGCAAATAAATTTGCATTTTCGCTCACTTATTCGTACCTTTGTAGCCCATATGAAAGAAGTGACGATAAACGATGCTATGCTGCGCAAAGCCGCTGGCGAAGGAATGGATGCTTTTGTGGGCGCTTTTGTCAGTGCTATTAAGGAGGCTATCGGTGGACAGTTGACGGCGGAAACGCTTGGAGAACTGAACAGCGATCAGATTACCCTGTTGGCATGGGATGTGCTGCACGAAGAAGTGATGGATGGCGGTTTTGTACAGCTGATCCACAATGGCTATGGTGCCTTCATCTTCAAGAATCCGTTTGCTAAAGCCCTGAAACTGTGGGGCCTGCGCGACTTGTCGAAATTGGTCTACGATGCGCACTCGCTGTACACAAAATACCACGAACCACTGGAGCGTGACTGCACAGACGAGGAGTTTATGGCATTGTTCGAGCAGTATCCTGAATTCGACGATATGGATGATACTTTCGTAGAGCGTGAAGAAGAATGGATGGAAGCTATCGCGCGTTACGTGGACGAACATATCGAGCGCTTTGCTGCCGTCAAAGAATGAGTATATTATGCATTGACAAACGTGCATTCAGATGAATAAGGAACAAGAGCAGATAAGGAAAAAGAGTCCTGTACAGATTAAGAACAAGAAAGCCTCTTTCGAATACTTCTTCATCGAGGAGTATACGGCAGGCATTGTGTTGACGGGTACGGAAATCAAGAGTATCCGACTGGGCAAGGCGAGTCTCGTTGACACCTATTGCGTTATCATCAATGGCGAACTCTGGGTGAAGGGTATGAATATCTCGCCTTACTTTTACGGCTCGTATAACAATCACGAGATGAAACGTGACCGGAAACTGCTGTTGACCAAACGCGAGATAGCCAAGTTGGCGTCAGCCACGAAACAGACCGGTTACACCATCGTCCCCCTACTGGTGTTCATCGACGAGAAAGGTCGAGCAAAGATGGACCTTGCGCTGTGTAAGGGTAAGAAGGAGTTCGACAAGCGTCAGACGCTAAAGGAGAAGGAGGACCGCCGCGAGATGGACAGGGCGATGAAGGCGTATAAGTAAGCTATTAAGAAGGAACCGATGAAGAAACTAAATGAGACTATAAACGAGCGCGTGCTGATATTGGATGGTGCTATGGGTACTATGATAGGGCGCGTGCTGGGCAAGACGGGCAATTCTGACGAACTGAACCTGACACGCTCTGAAATAATACTGGATATCCACCGCAAATACCTACGGGCTGGTGCGGATATCATCACGACCAACACTTTTAATGCACAGCGCATCTCCCAGGCCGACTACCATTTGGAAGACAAGGCTCGCGAGATGGCACTGCTGGGTGCCCGGATGGCACGCCAGTGTGCCGACGAGTTCTCGACGGACGGCAAGCCCCGCTATGTGGCGGGCAGTATGGGGCCTACGAACAAGACCTGCTCTATGTCGCCCGACGTGAGCAATCCCGCACTTCGCGAACTGACCTACGACACGCTGTTCGATGCTTATCTGGAACAGGCCGACGCTCTGTTGGAAGGTGGCGTGGATGCGCTGTTGATAGAGACCATCTTCGACACGCTGAATGCGAAGGTGGCTATTGATGCTTCCCTGACAGCCATGCGCCAAAGGGGTAGGGAGGTGCCCATCATGCTGAGCGCAACCGTCAGCGATCTTGCCGGTCGTACACTCAGCGGACAGACGCTGGACGCCTTCTTGGCTAGCATCAGCAGCTACCCGATATTCTCCGTCGGTCTGAACTGCTCCTTTGGTGGCACCCAAATGCTGCCTTTCCTGCGCCAGTTGGCTCGCAAGGCTCCATATTACATTAGCGCCTATCCCAATGCTGGTCTTCCCAATGCAATGGGACTCTATGACGAGACGTCAGAGACGATGGCTCCGAAGATAGGTCAGATGATTGACGAGGGACTCGTCAACATCGTTGGCGGCTGTTGCGGTACAGACGACACGTTTATTGCGGCCTATGGACCGCTGGTAGAGGGAAAGACACCGCCTCAGCCTCAAGGAAAACCGGACACCATGTGGCTCAGCGGATTGGAAATGCTAGATGTTACCCCCGAGGTTCACTTTGTCAATGTGGGTGAACGCTGCAATGTGGCTGGCTCTCGGAAATTCCTGCGTCTTATACAGGAGAAACAATACGACGAGGCTATCAGTATCGCCCGCAAACAGGTGGCTGACGGAGCACTAGTCATCGATGTGAATATGGACGACGGACTGCTGGATGCTAAATCCGAGATGGTGAATTTTCTCAACACCATCGCTGCAGAACCCGACATCGCCTCCGTTCCCGTTATGATTGACTCGTCTGATTGGAACGTGATTGTTGCCGGTCTGAAGTGTCTGCAGGGAAAGGGCATCGTCAACAGCATCTCACTGAAAGAAGGCGAAGAGGTGTTCATCCGCCATGCAGAAGACATCAAGCGCTATGGCGCTGCCGTCGTAGTGATGTGCTTCGATGAACAAGGACAGGCTACCAGCTACGAGCGCCGCATCGAGATTGCTCAGCGTGCATATAATATTCTTACCCAAAAGGTTGGAATTAATCCGTTAGATATTATCTTCGACCCTAACATACTCGCTGTTGCCACAGGTATGGAGGAGCACGATTCCTACGCAGCCGACTTCATCCGTGCCACCGCGTGGATCAAGGAGCACCTGCCAGGAGCGCATGTCAGTGGTGGCGTCAGTAATCTGTCGTTCTCCTTCCGAGGCAACAACTACATCCGCGAGGCCATGCATGCCGTATTCCTCTATCACGCCATACAGGCTGGAATGGACTTTGGCATCGTTAATCCTGCAACTAAAGTTCTTTACAGCGATATTCCCGCCGATCAGTTGGAAATCATTGAGGACGTCATCCTTTACAGGCGCAAAGATGCCAGCGAACGGCTCATTGCCCTTGCTGCTGAACTAGCTGCCGCGAAAGCAACGGAAAACCCTACATCAGCGCCCGCTAGCCAACAAGAGCAACGTCCTGAGTCTGTTGACGAGCGTTTACAACAGGCACTTGTCAAAGGCGTAGGCGACCACCTGAAAGACGACTTGGAGGAGGCGCTGAAGAAATATCCCAAGGCTGTACAAATTATCGAAGGCCCACTGATGGCTGGTATGAATCAGGTCGGCGAGCTCTTTGGCGCAGGCAAAATGTTTCTTCCTCAGGTAGTGAAGACAGCACGCACCATGAAGCAGGCTGTCGCTATCCTGCAGCCTTACATCGAGGCGCAGCGCGGCGAGTCACAGCAGGAGAAGGCCGGTAAGATACTGTTGGCTACTGTCAAGGGCGACGTCCACGATATCGGGAAGAATATTGTTGGCGTCATCATGACTTGCAATAACTACGAGGTTATTGACATGGGTGTCATGGTACCCGCCGAACAGATTGTGCGCAAGGCCATCGAAGAACAGGTGGACATGATAGGCTTGTCCGGACTCATCACACCCAGTCTGGAGGAAATGGTCAATGTGGCACACGAGATGCAGCGTGCCGGACTGGACATACCTATTATGATTGGCGGCGCTACGACCAGCGAGTTGCACGTAGCGCTGAAGATAGCACCCGTCTATGGCGGTCCCGTATTGTGGATGAAGGATGCCTCGCAGAATGCACTGGTGGCAGCGCGTTTGATGAATCGTGAACAAGAACAGCAGATCGAGCAGGAGTTGGAAAGCAAATACGAACAGCTGCGCGACAACTACCAGCAGCAACAGCAAGAGTTGCTGTCGCTAGAGGAAGCCCGTAAGAACAAACCGAATTATTGGAAAGAGAATATATGGAAATAAAGACAATCATATTTGACCTGGGGGGCGTAGTAATTACGCTGGACCAGTCGCAGGCCATCCAGCGTTTCAAGGACTTGGGACTGGCTGATGCTGAGCAACGCCTGGACCCCTACCAGCAGAGTGGCATCTTCGGACAGTTGGAAGAAGGGCTGATTACAGCAGAAGACTTCCGTCGTGAGTTCTCCATGCTGGTGGGCTACGAAGCCACCATGGAGCAGTGTGCCTACGCTTGGCAGGGCTATGCCAAAGAAGTGCCGCAGCGCAATCTGGCAGCCTTACAGCAGTTGCGCCAGAAGGGCTACCGCATAGTGCTGCTGTCCAACACCAATCCCTTTATGATGCAGTGGGCAGAGAGCACAGACTTCGACGGTCACGGCCACCCACTGTCTTACTATTTTGATGCCTGCTATCTGAGCTATCAGCTGAAGATGATGAAACCCTCGGAGATGATATTCCGTGAGGTGCTGCGCCAGGAGAAGTCCTTTGCGTCAAATACGCTGTTCGTTGATGACGGTCCTCGCAACGTGATGGTAGCCAGTCAGCTGGGTATGCGGACATTCTGTCCTGAGAATGGTTCCGACTGGACTCAGAAAATCTATGAATACATAAAACAGGAATCATGAGAAAAAACCTATTTCTTTTCTTGCTGTTCCTTAGCCTGACCCTGCAAGCACAGCAAAAACGCCAATTCCGTGGAGCATGGATACAGTGTGTCAATGGACAGTTTAAGGGTCTGCCTACACAGGAGATGCAGAAGACGCTGAGCTACCAGTTGGACGAACTGAAGAAAGATGGCTGCAATGCCATCATCTTCCAGGTGCGCCCCGAGTGCGACGCGCTCTATGAGAGTCAGCTGGAGCCCTGGAGCTACTATTTGACGGGAGAGCAGGGCAAGGCTCCCGATCCTTATTGGGACCCGCTGGCTTGGATGATTGACCAGTGCCACCAGCGCGACATGGAGCTGCATGCATGGATTAACCCTTATCGTGCCAAGACGAAGGTAGCACATAAGAATAGTGCCGGTCACATCGTAAGCCGACACCCTGAGCGCTGCTTCGAATACGATGGTCTTACGCTGTTGAACCCTGCGCTCAGAGAGAATCGCGACTACATCTGTGCAGTTGTCATGGATATCGTCGAGCGCTACGATGTCGACGGTCTGCACATGGACGACTATTTCTATCCGTACCCCACACCGGGCATAGAGATTCCCGATGTCAAGGACTTTGAGGCCAACGCTGAGGGCTATACCGATATTGGCGACTGGCGCAGACACAATGTTGACCTTTTTGTACAGCAGCTGGCAGAGACAATACGTGCTACGAAACCATGGGTGAAGATTGGCATCTCACCCTTTGGCATCTATCGCAATCAGAAGAGTGATCCCCGAGGCAGTCGCACCAATGGCTTGCAGAACTACGACCAGCTCTATGCCGATATCCTGCTGTGGGACGAGAACCGCTGGATGGACTACTGCGTGCCCCAGCTGTATTGGGAGATAGGCAATAAGGCTGCCGACTATGACGAGCTGATACATTGGTGGAACGACAACTGCCACAACACCAACCTGTATATCGGTGAGGATGTAGAACGCACGGCAAAATTCAAGCAGCAATCTGCTAAGATGGCTCTTCATCAGGAGATGGACCATGTTCAGGGTATCGTTTTGTGGTATGCCAAAGCAGCCGTTGACAATGTGGGTGGCTATGGCACTCAGTTGCGCACGAACTACTGGCGCTATCCTGCTCTGCAGCCCCACACGCCCTGGATGGACAAGGAGGCTCCTGGCAAGGTAAAGAAACTCAAGGAGATAGATGTTGATGGTCAGCGTGTGCTCTGCTGGGCACCGCCTAAGGCAAAGAAATGGCACGACGAGGCCAAGAAGTATGTTGTCTACCGTTTTGACAAGGGTGAGAAAGTGAATCTGGACGACCCGTCAAAGATTGTCGCCATCACAACAAATACTCATTACGAACTGCCCGACCAGTCTCGCAAGACGCGCCACACCTACGTTGTCACTGCCCTTGACCGCGTACAGAACGAGAGTAGCATGGTGAAGAAAAAGATCAAGTACTAACGTTTATTGTTTATGCTCAACGTAAAGTCTTTCCAGGTTAATCCGTTGCAAGAGAACTGCTACGTAGTAAGCGACGACAGTAAGGAGTGCGTTATCATCGACTGTGGTGCCTATTATGACGCGGAATGTCAAGCCATCGACAACTACCTACGTGACAATCAGCTATCTCCTGTCCACCTGTTGGCTACTCACGGCCACCTGGACCACAACTTCGGCAATGCCCATCTCTTCGAGGAATATGCGCTGAAGGTAGAGATCTGCGCTGAAGACCAGTCGCTCGTAGAGCACTTGCCAGAGCAGGCTTCAACCCTCTTCGGCATGCAGATTAGCGACGACCAGCCACCTATCGGTAAGCTGCTCACCAATGGCGACCGCATCACTTTCGGCCACCATACCCTGCAAGTGCTGCAGACACCAGGTCACAGCCACGGCTCCTGCCTCTTCTATGTTCAAGAGGAGGACACCGTCTTCTCTGGCGACACGCTGTTCCGCATGAGCATTGGTCGCACAGATTTCCCCGAAGGTTCTTGGCAGCAGATGCAGCAGAGTCTGACGACTATTGCCAAGACGCTGCCTGCCGATACTGTCGTCTATCCCGGTCACGGACCACAGACAACCATTGCCGACGAGCTGAAATACAATCCCTTCCTCCGCTAAGATGGAAAAGATGATTAGAGCACTCTGTATATAGCTGATACGAAACTGTATTAGCTGTATTTCGCATAAATTCTCTAGAGAATTTTGTCGTTATTAGCTGTATTTCACAAAAATTCTCTAGAGAATTTTATCGTTATTAGCTGTATAATAATACCGCATTCTAACAGCCCTTTGGTACCCAAGTGCATCTGGAGAGAGCTAAAGCTATAAGGGCCTTCAGAAACTAACAAGCCCCGGCGTTGTTGGCGCCAGGGCTTGAATATGAGGTTAGATAAAAATATTACTTCTGTGCTTTCAGTGCAGCGATGGACTCCTTGAGGGCTGCAATCTTCTCCTCAGAGTCGCTCTGCTTCTTACGCTCCATAGCAACGATTTGCTCGGGAGCATTCTGCACGAAGCGCTCGTTGGAGAGCTTCTTCTTCACACCTGCCAAGAAACCTTCCAAGTGCTGCAGCTGTGCCTCCATCTTCTCAATCTCGGCATCAACATCAATCATGTTGCCCAGAGGTACGGCATACTCGTCTGTGCCAATCATAAAGGCACTGGACGTAGCATCCTTCTCGGAAACCACCTCAATAGCACTGACGTTAGCCATCTTTTGGATAACAGCGTTGAAGGCCTCGTAGCGGTTCTGACCAACGGCCTGTAGAGACAGCGCCTCCTTAGGAGCAATGTTCTTCTGACTGCGTACCATGCGGACACCAGAAACAATCTGCTTCACGCTCTCTATCTTAGCAGCCAACTCGTCGTCAGCAGCAGTAGGAGCGGCAAGTTTCAGGCTGACACTCATGATGCTCTCGCCATCTTTGCGGTCGTAGAGGTGCTGCCACAGCTCCTCTGTGATGAACGGCATGAAGGGGTGCAGCATCTTCAGCAGAATCTCGAAGAACTCCAAGGTCTTGTCGTAGGTCTGCTTGTCGATGGGCTGAGCCTCGCCATTGATGTAGGCGGGTTTCACCATCTCCAAGTACCAGCTGGAGAACTCGTCCCAGAAGAGCTTATAGACAGCCATCAGGGCCTCAGAGATGCGGTACTTCTTGAAGAGGTCGTCGACCTCGGCATTGGTCTGCTTCAGTTTAGCTTCGAACCACTTGGTAGCAATCTTGCCGGCTTCTGACTGTTCGATGTCGGCAACCTTCCAACCTTTGACCAGGCGGAAAGCATTCCATATCTTGTTGTTGAAGTTACGGCCCTGTTCGCAGAGTGCCTCATCGAAGAGGATATCGTTGCCTGCAGGAGCAGAAAGCATCATACCCATACGCACACCGTCGGCACCAAACTTCTCGATAAGTTCGATGGGGTCAGGACTGTTACCTAATGACTTCGACATCTTACGACCCAGTTTGTCGCGCACGATACCGGTGAAGTAGACGTTCTTGAAAGGCATGTCGCCGATATACTCGTAGCCGGCCATTATCATGCGGGCTACCCAGAAGAAGATGATATCCGGACCCGTTACCAAGTCGGCAGTGGGGTAGTAGTACTTGATTTCCTCATTGCCAGGATTGTTGATGCCGTCGAACAGCGAGATAGGCCACAGCCACGATGAGAACCACGTGTCGAGGGCATCTTCGTCCTGACGGAGGTCAGCATCGGTGACGGCAGGATTCTTCTGCTGAGCCAACTTCAATGCCTCCTCACGAGTCTCGGCAACTACGTAGTCGTCGTTCTCGTTGTAGTAGTAGGCGGGAATGCGATGGCCCCACCACAACTGACGCGAGATACACCAGTCCTGGATGTTCTCCAACCAGTTCTTATAGGTGTTGACATACTTCTGCGGATAGAACTTCAGCTCACCATTGAGCACGGGAGGCAGTGCGATGTCAGCAAAGTGCTGCATCTTCAGGAACCACTGCAGCGAGAGACGGGGCTCGATGGCGGTGTCTGGGTTACGCTCCGAATAGCCCACCTTGTTGACGTAGTCCTCAATCTTCTCCATCAGACCGGCAGTCTGCAGGTCTTTGGCAATCTGCTTGCGGCAGTCCATGCGGTCCATGCCGACATAGAGGGGTGACTGCTCAGAGATGGTACCATCGGCATTGAAGATGTCGATGGTTTCCAGGTTGTGCGTCTTACCCAGCATGTAGTCATTGGTGTCGTGAGCAGGAGTCACCTTCAAGCAACCCGTACCAAACTCGATGTCCACATAGCGGTCCTCGATGACGGGAATGACGCGCCCCACCAGCGGAACTATTACCTTGCGGCCCTTCAGCCACTGGTTCTTGGGGTCCTTAGGGTTGATACACATGGCGGTATCACCCATGATGGTCTCAGGACGGGTGGTGGCAACAACGGCGTAGTAGCCCTTCTCGTCCTTGTGGATGATGTTGCCCTCAGCCTTCAGCGCCTCCTCGTTGTCGAGTGCAGTCAGTCCGTCGACATAGTATTTCAGATGGAACAGATGGCTCTGCTCCTCACGATAGATAACCTCTTCGGTAGACAGCGCGGTCAGTGCCTTGGGGTCCCAGTTGACCATGCGCAGACCACGGTAGATGAGTCCCTTGTTATAGAGGTCTACAAAGACCTTGATAACACTCTTCGAACGCTTCTCGTCCATGGTGAAAGCCGTACGGTCCCAGTCGCAGCTGGCACCCAGACGGCGCAACTGCTTCAGGATGATGCCACCATGCTCGTCCGTCCAGTCCCAGGCGTGCTTCAAGAACTCGTCGCGTGTCAGGTCGCGCTTCTTGATGCCCTGCTCAGCGAGCTTCTTCACCACCTTAGCCTCAGTAGCGATAGAGGCGTGGTCGGTGCCAGGCACCCAGCAGGCATTCTTGCCCTCCATGCGGGCACGACGCACCAAGATGTCCTGAATGGTGTTGTTGAGCATGTGGCCCATGTGCAGCACACCCGTCACATTGGGCGGTGGGATAACGATAGTGTAAGGTTCACGGCCATCGGGCTTTGAACTAAACAATTTGTGATCCAGCCAGTACTGGTACCACTTTCCTTCGACCTCTTTTGGGTCATATTTACTTGCTAATTCCATATACCTATTTATAAAACAGCTGCAAAGGTACGAATAAGTGAGCGAAAAACCAAACTTTTTTTGGTTTTTCCGAACGGGAGAATGCGAAGCCACACTCTTTGAGAACTTTCGAACGTAGTTCAAAGGTACGAAAAAAAGTGAAAAGTGAAAAGTGAAAAGTGAAAAATTTGCTGCCTCAAAGAAAATTCTTCATTCTTCATTCTTCATTCTTCATTAAAAGTGTTACCTTTGCACGCTGAAAGCAGTGTCTCGGTCTGTCGCTGGTGCTCATTGGAGCGCGAGAGGAAAGTCCGGGCAGCACAGGACACTCCACTGGTGAAAGTGCCAGCAGTTGGCGACAGCTGGATATGGGAGAAGAGAATGACCGCCCTACGGGGTAAGGGTGAGAAGGTGGTGTAAGAGACCACCAGTCGGCGGGTGATCGTCGAGCTGTTCCATCTGGAGGCTGCAAGTTCGCGTATACCATCGTTTGAGGGCTGTCCGTCCGATGCGTAAGCAACGATGGAGGGTAGAATGCTTGAGCCGTAGGGCAACCTACGGAGTAGATAAATGGCAGACACCTCGTAAGAGGTACAGAACCCGGCTTACAGAGGCAGTGCTTTTTTCTTTTTTTTAATGAACATGTCTATGCCTAAAATCAATCTACAGCGTACCATTCGTTTCTTTCAGACCGACATCTGGCGAATCAGTTCCGACGAGGTATCACCCATCAAATATCTCTTTCTGGAAATAGCCAAGAAACTCTTGCTGGCCATCCGTTTCTTTACCACGAAAGGAGTGCTGCAGAAAGCCTCGGCACTGACATATTCCACCATGCTTGCCATCGTACCCATTACGGCCGTGGTCTTTGCCATAGCACGGGGGTTTGGCTACAGCAAATATATCGAGGTGTGGTTTCGCGATGCCTTTGAGTCGCAGCCCCAAGTGGCAGAGGTTATCATCGGCTTTGTCAACAGCTATCTGGTGCATACCAAGAGTGGCGTATTCTTAGGTATCGGCCTTGTCTTCATGCTCTACACGGTGCTCATGCTGGTGAGCAATATTGAGGATGCTTTCAACGAGATATGGCAGGTCAAGAAACCACGCTCCATTTTCCGTACGTTTACGGACTATCTGGCCATGTTCTTCCTCTTGCCCATTATTCTTGTTATTATGTCGGGTCTATCTATCTTTATGGCTACGATAGCTGACTCAATGCCGGACTTTCTGCTGCTGGGACCAACCATCCGCTTTCTGATAGACTTGATACCTTACCTGCTGATGTCGGGTATGTTTATAGCCCTTTACATCTTCATGCCCAACACGCATGTGAAGCCCCTCAGCGCTCTGGTACCCGGTATCTTAGCCGGTTTTGCCATGCAGGGACTGCAGATATTCTACATCCATTCACAGATATTTCTCTCCAGCTATAACGCCATCTACGGTTCGTTTGCCGCCCTACCGCTGTTTATGCTATGGCTGCAGATTTCGTGGACCATCTGTCTGTTTGGTGCCGAGCTATGCTATACCAACCAAAATCTGGACTACTACGACTACGATGCCAATACGGGCGAGATAAGCCATCGTTACAAGATACTGCTCAACGCACTGCTGCTGAGTCGCATCTGTCAGCGTTTTAGCAAGGGGCAGCGTCCACTGACTGCCCTGGAGCTGACCAGAGAGACAACCATTCCCATCCGTATTGTCAACGACTTGCTGTATGAGCAGATTTCCGCCGGACTGGTCATAGAGATAACGGGCGACGAGAAGGGAGAGACATCGCGCTTCATGCCTGCCGAGGACATCAAGAATCTGACCGTGGGCACGATGGTAGACCGCTTGGAGTCGAATGGCTCGTGGAAGATTGACCTCGATGTCAGCAAGTTGTTCACTGACAAGTGGGGCAAGGCTATGGAGCTGCGCAGCACCTATCTGCGTGACGCGCGTCAGATACAGATGCAAGACTTGTTTAATAGCCGAGATTCTGCGTAATCTTCGGATTCAGCGTACGCACTTTGCTGGGAATTGGGAAGATGGTGGTATGGCCATCGCTTTCATCTACGGCATCGGGACCTTCATACAGCGACTTGTAGCGTCCAAAGCGTATCATGTCCTGACGTCGCCACCCTTCCCAGGCAAGCTCTATCATACGTTCGTCGTACAGATTGTCGAGGGTGTAAGGACGTTTTTCCATGGATGCACGTTCACGCACACGGTCGTAATAGATGTGACCATCCCGTCCTAAGCGGAGCATGGCCTCTGCCCACATCAGCAAGACGTCAGCATAGCGGAACAGCACAATATCGTTGTCGACCAATACACCCCCCTTGTAGGAGTTGGGGTCGATGTAGTACTTGAACATACGGGCACCGGCAGTCTCAAGATAAGGCGAGTCACTAAGGTCCAACTTCACTTCGCGGGGACGGTAGGTCAGCGGATTGCCATGACGATCCAAAACGGGTTGACCATTGGGGCCATAGACCGTACCGTAGTAGTAGTTGGTGTAGAAACGAGTATCTTGTTTGCCAGCCGTATCATAGCCATTGACATCGAGCACTCGGTGGGTAGCACTGAAGCCATTCTCGCCGATAAGTCCCCATGCTTCAGCATGGCGGTAGTGCAGGGAGCGGCGAATATTCCACTGTTGGTTGGATATCAGGTCTTTGTCTAATGGGATGACAAAGATGTTTTCGGGCGAATTCTCGTTATGGATAATAAAATTATTTGAATAATACGTTGCCAACTGATGCCTGTGATTTTGCTCACAGTAGGACACACAATCTTCCCAACGGGGCGTACCTGTATACACTTCGGCATTGAGCATCAGTTTGGCCAGCACGAAGAGGACGACTTCCTTGGTGATGCGTCCGTAGTACTCGCCAATGTGGTTGCTGGCAGTTGATTTGACTTCAATCAATGCTGCCTTCAACTCGTCTTCACAGAATTTGAAGACATTGCTGCGACTCTCGCGTGTGACATCGTTCATAGAGATGTTGGTAGAGGTCACCAAGGGAACATCGCCAAAGAGGTCGATGAGGTACCAATAGTACATGGCACGAAGCGCACGGATTTCATAGTGCCATTCGTTATAGTAGTCGCCCGCCAATGCCTTGTTGCGTTTCAGCGTCTCGAGTGAACGGTTGCAGAGGGTGATAACTTTATAAAGATAGTACCATGAATTAGAAACAATCTCGTTGCCGTCATTCCAGCTATGCTTGTAAAACGACTGCCACAGCCCACCATCGTACCAGTCAATACCTCGCGTGGGGACAATCGCCTCGTCAGAGGAAAGGGTTTGCAAGTCCCAGACTCCGCGACAGGTGCCTTGCAGCCCTTGTCCGTCGGCTGCACCGCCGACATAGGTGTACAGCGTTGCAATGGTGTTGCGGTAGAGGTCTGTAGCCGATGTGTAAATCTCCTCTTCAGGTATCTGGTCACGAGGATCTTCTTCCATAGAACAGGAAGTAAACAGCAGAGCCAGCAGGATATAGGATAGATTCTTCATAGTCGTGTGTCAAAATTGAATATTGATGCCCAGTGAATAAGAACGGTAGACGGGATAGTTACGCTTGTCGTCAAGTCCCAGCGTGTTGTTGACAGCACTGGAGTTGATCATGGGGGTCAGCCCTGAATAGTTGGTGATGGTTGCTACGTTGTTGACAGAGCACGACAGACGCAGATGCTGGATATACTTGGAATGGATGGGGACATCCCAACCAACGGTAATATAGTCAATGTTCAGGTAGTCGCCATTCTCCAGCCAGTAGTCGCTGATGGTATAGTCCTTGATATTCATGTCGGGAGCACCTGCCATCACGTTGTAGCTGGGCAGCGAACCCATATTCATATAGGTCAGTGCCGTACCATTGAATATCTTGTGACCGAAGGCGCCATTCATCTGTATGCTAATGTCCCAATTCTTGTAGCTGAATGCGATATTGGAACCCATTGTGGCTTTGGGAGTGGCCTGGCCACAGATATACTTCTCTTTGGTAACCTCATAGCGGCGGGTGCCGTCAGCAGCGGTGGAGAAGCCCGTGAAGTGAGGCAATAAGAACACGCCTAACGGCTGGCCTACAATCTGGTAACAGACATCGCTGCCACCATGGTAGCCAGCACCGTAGATACTGCTGATGCCCTTAACAGCAGGGGCAGTGAGATATTGTCCATTATAGTCTCCGTTCAGAGTGACGAGTTCGTTGCGCTCAAAGCTCCAGTTCATATTAAAGCTGAGGTCCATGTCGCTGGTTTTCAACACGGTAATGCCAAAACCTAACTCAAAACCGTGGTTGCGCATCTCGCCCATATTGGCCAACAGCCTGTTGTAGGCAAAAGGCGGCACTGGAACATCATAATTGTACAGCATGTCACTGGTGCGCGAGGTGTAAAAATCTGCAGTCAGTGCAATGCGGTTGTTCCAGAAGGCCATATCAATACCGACATTGAAAGTCCGCTTAATCTCCCAACGCAAGTCGGGATTGGCATTGCGGATAATACCCAGGGTGGTACCCACAGCGCCGCCAATGATGCCTATGCCGTTGGGCTGATAGAGTTCGTGAGACATGTAGGATCCGATGCCGCCCAAGCTACCACTGCGTCCGTAGCCTATGCGCACTTTTAACTTGTTGAGCCACTGCTGGTGCTTCAGGAAAGACTCTTCGCTGACCACCCATGCAGCACTGATGGAGGGGAAATAGCCCCAGCGGTTGTTGCGACCAACCTTGGAAGAAGCGTCGGCACGCATATTGACCGACAGGGTGTATCGCTTCTGATAGGAGTACTGGGCACGCAGCAGGAAAGACTCTGTATGGGCGTCGATATAGCTGGAACCAGTTCCGTCCCATGGACGTGAGGCGCCAGCCGACAGATTGTTATATTGGAAAGCATCGCTGGAGAAACCGGTTACTGTCGTGTGGAACTCTTTGATTCTGTTCTCTTTATACTCAACGAGGCCAAGGAGTTCAATATAATGTGAACCGAAAGTCTTTTTCCAGTCTATCGACAGGTTGCCCATCAACTCCTCGCTCTTACTGTCCACCCTGTATGCTTCGCCCTTGCCGACGACATAGGTGGGGTAGTAGTGACCGCCATGTATATTATTATAGGAATAAGAGCCAAAACCGGTCAAAGTGAGTCCGCGGCCCAAGTCAATGGTTGTCTTTAAGTGGAAATTGAAGTGGGCATTGTTGTCGTCGTCCTTGATATCAAGCAAAGACGACGGATTCTTAATCCACAATGCTTCAGGAACATTGTCGTATGTTCCCATCGCATTACGTCCTTCAGGGAAGGTGGGGTTGAAGGTGGCGGCAGAGTAGGCCAGTTCCTGTCCCTTAGCAATGTTCTCGTTCTTAAGCAGCGAACCAATCATACCCAGACTGACCTTCAGATGCTTGTCGAAGGCATACTGCGTCAAGTCGAGCTTGGCAAAATAGTTGCGTGTACTATTGTTGCGTATAACGGTCTGATGATTCATGATGCCTATGGATGCACGGTAGTTGGCTATTTCCGAACCGCCGCCAAAAGCGATATGATGATTGTGGACATAGCCCGTACGAATAGGGACCTTGGTGAAATCGGTGTCATAGCCTTTGTCAATATAGCTAACGCCCATCTTTGCTGCTGCCTGGCGGAAACCTGCGGCATCAAGCATGTTGAGGTTCTTGTAGACACTTTCAAAACCGATATTGCCATTATAAGCTATGTGGAACTTTCCCTCACTGCCGCGTTTGGTGCGTACCATAATAACACCGGCAGCTCCGCGGCTACCATACTGCGCTGTCTCGGAAGCATCTTTCAGAATGGTGAAACTCTCAATATCCAAGGGATAGATACTTGACAAGGCTATAATGTCGCAATGTACTCCATCGATAATTACCAATGGATCGTTGCCACCCGTTAGCGAGGTCGTACCACGGACGCGCACGGCCGACAGGGCTGCTTCTTGGTTAGCACCAGTCTGAACTTGTACACCGGCTGCCTGGCCATTCAGCACATCAAGGGTATTCAGAATGAGTCCCTTTTTCATCTGACTCTCTGACAACTGGTCAATGGCCCCGGTTAGCATCATCTGCGAGCTTTTACCATAGCCAATAGATATCAATGTAGAGTCTTTGGGGGCCTGGGCAGCAGAGTGGAGTAGGGCACACGACACAAGAATGGTTAGTAGTGTTCGCATAAATCTCAGATTTTGTATTCACAAAGGTACGAAATAATTCTTTAAAACACCCAACAAAATCGCACAAAAGCACAAAAAAGAAAGTTTTTCAAAAAAAAGTGCGAAAAAGTTTGGTAGTTACATAAAAAGTCCGTACCTTTGCACCCGCAAATCAGAAATCGACCGCTGCAGTAACACTGCAAGTCGAGTAAAGAGGAGCCAAGGAGGTTCCGTAGCTCAACTGAATAGAGCATCTGACTACGGATCAGAAGGTTGTGGGTTTGAATCCCGCCGGAATCACAAGGAAAGGAACGCAAGCACTTGAAAATACAAGAACTTGCGTTCTTTTTTGCATAATAACAGTTTATAACATATCAATACTAACTTACAAGACTTATGAATGTAAAAACTTCTTTTTTCGTTTCACTATTTGTGCTCTGCACAGGTGTTGCCCATGCGCAATATCAGCAAATCAACGACATCTCCTACAAACAGTCGACGGATGCCTATGCCAAGGAGCGCTGTAAACTGGACGTCTATTATCCTACCGACAAACAAAACGCCCCAGTAGTGGTATGGTTTCATGGCGGCGGTATAGAGGGCGGCAGCAAGCACATTGACCCACAGCTGAGGAATAGTGGATTAGTTGTTGTGGCAGCCAACTACCGTCTGTTGCCCAAGGCGCATATCGACGACATTCTTGACGATGTGGCAGCAGCTGTGGCATGGACCTATAAGAACATTGAGAAATACGGCGGCAGCCATCGCAAGATATTTCTTGCAGGCCACTCTGCTGGCGGCTATTTGCTCGATATGATAGGACTCGACAAGCATTGGCTTTCCAAATATGGTGTCGATGCCGATTCGCTGGCAGCACTCGTACCCTTTAGCGGACAGTGTATCACGCACTACAATGTGCGCAGAGAGCAAGGCATAGCACCCCTGCAACCCACCATTGACAAGTATGCTCCGCTGACTTATGTTCGTCCTGATGCTCCCCCTATCGTAATAATTTCTGGAGATAGGGAAATGGAACTCTACGGCCGCTACGAAGAACAGGCTTACTTCTGGCGTATGCTGAAACTGGTGGGCCACAAAGATGTAACGCTTTACGAAATGCAGGGCTACGACCATGGCGCAATGGCTCAACCCGCATATTACATCCTGAAACAGCACATCAAGCGCTTAACAGAAAGTAAATAATCTATTTTGCACCTTTGCTGCAATGAAGATTATTCATGTGGACATGGACCAGTTCTTTGCAGCTGTAGAACAGCGTGACAATCCAGAACTGAAAGGTAAACCGATAGCTGTAGGACACGACGCAGAGCGTGGCGTGGTGTCTACGGCAAGCTATGAGGCACGTCGTTTTGGTGTTCATTCTGCACAGTCCATACAGGTGGCCAAACGTCTCTGTCCGCAGCTTATCATCGTAGAGCCGCATTTCCAGCGGTATAAGGAGGTGTCTGCGCAGTTGCACGAAATCTTTCACGACTATACGGACTTGATAGAGCCTATCTCTCTTGACGAGGCGTTCCTGGACGTGACGGAGAATAAGAAAAGTATGAAACTGGGTGTTGAGATTGCACGGGAAATCAAGCAGCGCATATTGGAGACCACTGGACTGACGGCTTCTGCGGGAGTAAGTTACTGCAAGTTTCTGGCAAAGATAGCATCCGACTGGCGTAAACCGGATGGATTGACTGTTATCCATCCCGACCGGGCATTGGACTTCATCGCTCAGCTGAAGGTGGAAAAGATTTGGGGTATTGGCAACAAGACGGCAGAGAAGATGCACCGCATGGGAATCTTTACTGGAGCTGACTTGAGAAAGGTGTCATTGACTCGCTTGACGCAGGAATTTGGTAAGATGGGCAGCGTGTTCCACGACTTTGCCAACGGCATTGACGAGCGTCCCGTCATTTCTGAATGGGAGCGCAAATCTGTCAGTTGTGAACAGACCTTTGAAAAGGACATCTACGACAACGCTGCTGTCACCATTCATCTGTATAACACTGTTCTGGAACTGGTACGCCGCATTGAGAAGACGGACTTTGAAGGACGTACATTGACGCTGAAGGTAAAATTCTTAGATTTCCAGCAAATCACGCGCAGCATAACGGTCGACCATATACTCCGAACGAAAGACGAGATTCTGCCGCTGGCCAAACAACTGATGGCCGACGTAGAATATCATTCGCATCCCATCCGTCTGCTGGGGTTGGGAGTGGCTAACCAAAAAGTTTCTACCGTTCACGATGATCCCCGTTGGGTAGAACTTGAATTGGAGTTCGAGCCGTGGCCAGAAGCTTAGGTTACTATAAGAATGTCAGGGATGTGACTCTTTTGGTGACCTTCTATAATATGACCTCCATAGTTGTTTTCTGCACTTGCATTCCCATGTTGCGATAGAAATGCAGGGCAGGTTCGTTACCTTCCCACACGTTCAGGGTTATGTTGTTACAGCCTATGGACTTCGCATAGTCGCGGACGTATTCGTACAACGCCTTACCGACGTGTTTTCCCCGTGCTTCTTCATCCACGCAGATGTCATCAATATACAGGGTCTTGATGTCGTGGAGCAACTTATCGTCCTTTACCTCAGTAACCTGACAGAAAGCATGGCCCAACACCTTCCCGTCGTCATAGACAAAGATGGGCTTGCTGTCGTCGTCGAGCAGAACTTCAAGCTCCTGCTCATTATACTTGGTGGTGTAGGGTTTGAATAAATCGGGGCGTATCACATGATGCACCATGTCAACTTGATGCAACAGCGCTACGATAGTCTGAAGGTCTCTTTTTTCTGCTTTCCTTACCATGATATCACAAATTCTTTGTTGGGCAGTTATAGTCTGTTTATCTTTTGTCAATTCATTTGTGTCATGCGATAACCCATTCGCTTCAGCTGTATGGCGGCACCGAACAGATATAGCTGGTGCAGGCAGGCTACATAGCTGTTGAAAGCCTCCTTTGTGCCAGGCTCCAGATGCTGGTGCATCAACGCATTATAGACGCGGGAGGCACATTCGCCTGTCAACTTCTCCAGCATGGCATAGTCTGCACCCTGGAGCAGAAGCACCTCCTCACGGATGTATTCATCCATAGAGTCGTAACCGCGCTTGTCGCGCATATATACATAAAGGTCAGCCACCTTGGAATAAATATCCCAATCCGTGTCCCACATCTTGGCAACGGCCATACCAATGTACATCATCCAACCAAGGGATGCCGACGGGAAGTCCTGAAACTCCCTGATGCCATCGGGTATATAGGCCTTGGCAATGGCTTCCCATTTATCCTCGACATCGGGACACTCAGGCATACGCTCGTCCACTTCCTTCATGAAAAGAAGGAACTGGTGCAGGTCCTGATGCAACTGGTTTTCAAATTGCTCTGTCATACTCTTCCTTTGCTATATTACTTGTGCAAAGGTAAGAATTAACGAGCAAACCACCATCGTTTTTATGTCTTTTTAAGATAGTACTTAAATGTTAAATATATCGAAAAACGATAAACTTTTATCGTTTTTATTTGGTTGGTATTAGGAATATATATACTTTTGCATATCGAATATCGATAAATTAGTCAACAAAAACGATAAAGTTATGAGTAAAACAAGTATTTTCAAATGGGTAAAAAAGAATTTGGCTGGAACCATTGTCTTGGGTGCTGTCTTGGCTTACATTGCATGGATATATGTGCGTGAGATTAATGGTATGAGTAATGCTGCCACCAGCTACGACTATTGTTGTCACCTTAGCCGTCTGTTCGTGCATAATAGTCAGACTATCTTTTTCATTTTGTATGGTATCATGTATTATCGTACTTACAGCAGTAAGCAGTACTCCAAGTGGAGTCTTTGGCTGTTTTACATCTCGGCCGTAGCTATACTGGCACATTTTATAGCAGCAGGAGAGGTGTTCGAATACGTTTATTATCACATCGGTGACCATAAGTATAAGCTACCCTCGCTGGCAAGAGATATTTTCGGAGTCCCCGCATTCTTTATTATCCTCTCTTTCTTCTTTATGCCCAAGTTCATCAAGGACACCTTGAAGCTTAAGCAAGAGCAGGAACTTACCATTTAACAATAGCCTATGGGACAGATTGTAGTAAACCTGGATGTAGAGATGGCCAAGCGCAAGATGTCGCTTAGCGAGTTGGCCGAGCGAGTGGGTCTGACCCTTGCAAATCTCTCAATACTAAAGACTGGCAAAGCCAAGGCCGTACGCTTCTCTACACTCGAGGCTATCTGCCGCGAACTGGGCTGCCAGCCTGGCGACATACTGGAATATCGTGAAGAGTAATTCTAAATCCTATTGCGGTATTATCTACCTGCTGACGGGTGACGAAAGGTTGGCCTATCAGAGAATTTAGGGAAAGACCATCAGGCTCTCTTGATGAGCATTCTTGTCTCAGGTCCAAAACTCTTTATCGCCAGTCACCTCCATCTTACCCTGGCATTTGGGACAGGTGTGCCCGTCCCATAGTCGGATGTTATCGCTGCCGCATTGCAAGCACAGTCGTCCCACCTCGCTTCTATACGAGGGCGCCACGTCGGCTATAATGCCACCCACCACGATGTTCTGGATGCTCTTGCAATCGGGACACGACACGGCACGTATCTCCTGGCGGAAGAGCCCACGGCCTTCGTACACCTCAGCTTCATAGCCACACTGGCTGCAGCGATATTTGAGTTTCCAAGCCATTTATTTACTTAAAATCGGTTTTGTTGGGGCAAAAATACATAATTCTGCCCGATTTTTTGTACTTTTGTAGCGAAATTACAAGAAAATGACGCTAAAAGATTTAATACAATCCGCCAACTCTGAGCAATATAGCGAATCCCCGCTATTTATGCAGCTCAGCCAGACCAAGCCCGAATATGGGATGAATCACCGTATTCGGGTGGCTCTCTCTGATAGTGGCGAGATTGCCATTACCAATTGTCACGTGGGCTCGTTGGGTGACATACTCACATATCCCATCGATGTTGACCCAAACCTGAACATTTCCAAAACGCAGTTGCTGGATGCCATCTTGAAAGAACTAGAGAACGACGGTTTCACCGACGAGGAACAAGAAGACTTCTGGGACGACTTCGACAATCTTCAGAAAGCAAAAATAATACGATAGATATGACAGAGAAAGAAAAGATGCTTGCAGGTGAGATTTATTCTGCGGTTGACCAAGAGGTGTTGGAAGAATTAACCGCAACAAGGGAAAAGATCTTTGAGTATAACTCGCTCCGGCCATCTGAGACCAAGAGGATGAAGGAAATCATCAAAGAGTTGTTCGGCCACGTGGCTGATGATAATTATCTTATCAACCAGCCGTTCCGTTGCGACTATGGTAAGCAGATAAGCATCGGAAAACGCTTCTTTGCCAATTTCAATTTTACAGTTCTTGACGAAGCACGCGTCACCATTGGCGACGACTGCTTCATCGGTCCAAATGTCAGTATCTATACTGCTTGCCATAGTACTGACCCGATTGAGCGCAACAGCCGGCAAGAATGGGCAAAGCCTGTCACCATAGGAAATAATGTGTGGATTGGCGGCAGCGTCACCATTCTCCCAGGAGTTACAATCGGGGATAATGTGAGCATTGGCGCAGGCTCGGTGGTGGTAAAGGATATCCCATCGAATACTGTTGCGGTTGGTAATCCCTGCAAGGTAATCAAAAAAGTATGACTGACTACGACTCCATCTGGCGCACGCAGGACGAGATCCGAACGGTAGTGAACGCCGTTTTGGGAGAATGTATCTGGGACCTCAGATATAACGACCGACGCATGGCCATCGAGCTGGAGCTATCCGTCACACTTGACGATAAACAGGCCAGCGACCTCTGTTGCCAGTTCTCCCTCCCCGCTGACCATGAAGGTGTCGGTAGTAAGGGCTCGAAGTTCACTTTCTATTTGTAGGAACATTCGTTCACGATAACAAGGCGTCTCTAACAAGGGGCGCTTTTTTGTCTTGGCAAAGTTGAACGACAGTGATTACTTTTTCCGATGGTAACCCGACCATTCGGGAAGTAATCACTAAATTCTATCTACAATGAAAAAGTTTTTGAGACTATTCGCCCTCATGGCTCTGCTCCTGAGGGGCTTGCAGCAGGCAACGACTGCCAGCCTGGCGACATACTGGATATCGCGAAGAGTAATTCTAAATCCTATTGCGGTATTATCTACCTGCTGACGGGTGACGAAAGGTTGGCCTATCAGAGAATTTAGGGAATATCTTCAGGCGGAGGCACCTACGAACTTCAGCTCTTGACTGATCTTCAAGTCCATCCCCAATGTTATTACGACCTGGTCAACATCATCCGTGAACACGAGGAGGTATTCCCCGCCTGGCATAGTTCCCCTGTGGCAGCTCTATACACCCCGAAAGTCTTCGAGAACAAGAAAAATTCAGGCGGTTACTGGTTCTGAATCATAAATAATCCCAAATCTTATACCGTATTCACTCGAATATGGCATTTTTTCAGTATCTTTGCAAAAAATATGATGCTATGTTGATAGGAATTATTGCACTTTTATTATTATTATTCGGGTGGCCTATATTGGGATGGGTTTTAGGTCAGTTTGAAGAAAAAGTTGACAAAGATGGCTTTGGCTGCGGTATGACTTCAATCATATTGACTATTGCTATAACAATAATTGGATTTATTGGGATGATGAAATCATGCGCTGACAATGATCATGGTCCAACACGAGACTATTACGATGCTCCTAGAAAATAAAATGAAATAAGACGTTGTTATGAACAAAAAAAATTATATATTTATTTGTCTATCAGTTCTAATTTTTGGAATAATAGAAGCTTCTATCTTTTCGATATATGAAAACTCACACTACAAAAGTGCTTTGGAAGCAGTTTCTTCTGTTGCTCCTCCAGGTAATTATAACGATTGTGAATCGTTAGAGGATAGGGCTTATATACATAGAGAGAGCCTACATATGTATGATTCCCATTTTAAGGCAACATTTAAACTAAACGATAACAGTTATTCATCTTCTAATTATCCATATAAATATGAATTGTCTGAATGGGCATGGGTGATTTTCCAGACTCAGGTAGAAGAGGATGGAGATGTTCTTTCTTTCCTTATTTACCCTACATATATCCTTTCAAAACAAAGAATTAATTCTGGAGAAGAACTTATCCGCTGTCTTTCAGAAGCTTATAGTTCATATTGTAAATCAAATATTAAAGGTAAGAACGTAACAACTGATGAGAACATTAAGCTATGGGAGGATATTTCAAATTCGATAAAAGATAATAGTATATATCAATATAATAAAGTTAATTGTGATGATTTCTTTGGAAATTCTATAGATGTAGATTATTTTAGAGTTATAATTGATGGAAAGTGTACTAATAAAATTACACCAAAATTCAAATATGATTATATAGAAACAAAAGAAAACATAACAAATGCATCCTGGGTGATATTTGCCGCAATTCTTTTTGTTACATCTATACTTCGAATAATAGATTGGACAGATAAAAGAAGAGAATTAAAGAATTCCAAACTATATAAGTTAAAAAAGAAAAGCAACCCAGCGAATTTTATGAATCCATATCAAAAAGATAAAGTTGATAAGGCAAATGAAATATATTCGTTATTAATGAAAGTCAGCCCAGATGACTCTAAAACATTAGAATCTTTAGAACTTAGGATAGAAAATGAGTTAAATATTTCGCGAATTGATAAGAATGAACTACAGAGTTTATTAGAAAAGTGTAACCCACAGAATTACATGAATCCCTACAATCCAGAAAAAGTGTCGCTTTCAAATGAATTATATGCTATATTAATAAAGAAAGACCTAACATTTAATGAGTTTGAAATAATAAAAAAGAAGGCACAATGCCTGTAGGTATGATTAAAAAATTCCCATTTGGCCAAATTGTTCGTCCGCTTGTTCAGCAGGACAGAACTCCCAAGAAAGTATTCGTTCTTGGCGTTTATGCCAGTGCCGTTCATGCCCGTTGGAAGAAAGACGGAAAGACTATCTGTCCAGCTATGGCTGTGGCAAGTGAGCCCAGAATCTTTTGGGACGGCAATGTCGATGAAGCAAAAGAGATTATTTCTAAGATTGCCATTCCAAAAGAAGTTGGCACTCTTGAACCTGCAGGCAGTCATCTCAATGGCCCTTCTGCAAAAGTCCTCGACGAGCATATCCTTGGTACTTTAGGGTACACAAGGAAAGATGCATGGCTTTGCGACCTTCTTCCTGAGACACGTCTTAACTCTGGTCAAGTCAAGGTTATTACCAAACGCTACAATCCACTGATTGAGCTGTACGGTCTGAATAAAGTCACTATCCCTGAGCGCCCCACTGTCTTCTGTGATGCAAAGCGATGCGAAGAGATTCTTGTTGAGTTGAAAGAATCCCTAGCAGAGCTGCTGGTACTTCTCGGTGACATTCCCATTGCTCAGTTCCTGAATGAGGTGGCTGACGTTCCATATACATCCCTGCAGGAATATGTTGACTTATATGGCTATGGAACAGCTACCGATGTCACCATCGACAATCGGAAAATAAAGGTTCTTCCGTTAGCACACCCTCGCCAGATTGGTGCTTTGGGTGCCCACAGCGAGAAATGGAACAGACTCCATCAAGAATGGGAAAACAATTTGAAGGAATGAAAAAAGCAATCGTCGTTGGTGCTTCGTCGGGCATCGGCATGGAGGTGGCTCGACTGCTGTTGAAACAGGGTTGGAAAGTGGGTGTCGCTGCCCGAAGGATTGACCTGCTGAAGACCATTGGGGACGTTGAGACAGAACAGATTGACGTGACTAAACCAGAGGCTACACAGCAGTTGCAACACTTGATAGAAAGGGTAGGAGGTATGGACCTCTTCTTTTATGCTTCGGGCATCGGCAAGCAGAACCGAGAGTTGAAGGAGGACATCGAACTGGCTACCGTCGAAACCAATGCTGTTGGCTTTACAAGGATGATAGGTGAAGCATACCGATACTTTGCACAACAAGGTCATGGCCATATTGCTGCCATATCGTCCATCGCCGGTACCAAGGGATTGGGTCCTGCACCGTCGTATTCGGCCACAAAGGCGTTGCAGAACGTTTATCTGCAGGCACTCGAGCAACAGGCAAACGCTCGCGGCTTGAACATCTGTTTCACGGATATTCGCCCAGGATTTGTTGATACAGCCCTGCTTAACGGCAATTTCAAATACCCGATGATGCTGAAACCAGAGGCAGTGGCCAGAGAGATAGTCCATGCCATCAATAGAAAACAGCATGTTCGCATCATCGATTGGAAATATCGCATCTTAACTGCCCTTTGGCGTAGAATACCAAAGTGCATCTGGAGATACTTGAAATTATAAGTGACTTTTCTTATCAATGCAATCACTGAAAAGCTTCAAATTACAACAGCAGTGCCACTGGTAGTTTCACTCAGATTTCAATAGCTTCTCCTTCTCTGCTAATTTCCCAGAAGGGGATTCCTTTTTCTTCCGTGAACTCCTTCATACGCCAAGCTGACTCAAAACCGCTGGCCACGAAGTGCATGGGTACAAAAAGGCCGACCTTGAAGCGCTCAATGAACTGTCGCCCTCCGAGAGTATAACCATTGCCGATACGACCGTCAACAGGAAACATCACGACGTCGAAGCTACCGGCAATCTTGCGAATATCCTTCAACTCGCCAAGGTATTGTTTCTCATGGGCAATCGGGTCTATCTCTTCATCGAATTCCTCACTATAGATAGTCTCACCAGGTACGGCTTCTGGCAGAAATCGCGCATACCAGTTGTTCAAGTCACCGGCATGGAAGATACGTTTACCTTCTGTCTCTACAATCCACGACACACCGCTGTCTGTGCTGCCTAATGCCCAAACAGATACAGTGCCGTCTGACCATGTGCCGCCCTTGGCCAACCATACGTCGGCATCTTCGCTCTGAGCTCTCCGATGCTTATATATATCCTTGGATAGTATATAGGTGATTTTATCATGCAGTTTTCTCCATTCGAAGATGGCACTATTGAAGTGGTCTTCGTGGAAGTGACTGGAAAATACATAGATGGGCTTGTCTTTCTTCAGAAACAGTGGCACGACACCATTCAAATCCATCCAATAATCAAATATTAGGATGGATTCCTTAGTCTCCAATACAAAGCCACTATGAAAAATATACGTTAGTCTCACCTCCAAAACTCCTTGTCTCTTATCTGTTTCATCTTATCCTGTCGTTTGGGGAAGTTTCCAAGCCTTTAGTATCCTAGGTTTTCACCCACCAACACCACGACATGCCGTCCTTGTGGGGAGTTTCTGAGGAAGTGAACGTAGTTGCAGATAGACTGGGGCGAATTGCAGTTATGGCACACACCATCAGTCTTGCAGGGAGTCTTAATGTCGAAGCGCGCCGCGTTGATGGGCGCTGCCGTGCTGCGTGCCCTGGCAAGTGCTGCCTCTACATTCTGAGCCACCTTATTCATGCCAACGATGAAGATGACCTTCTTAGGTCCCCAGGTGATGGCTGCAACACGGTTTCCATTGCCATCGATGTTCACGATGACACCGTCCTCAGAAATGGCATTGGCACTGGAAAGATAAACGTCGGAAGAGAACGCCTTGAGATATATCGCTTGCGTTTCCTCAGGTGTTGCTGCGAGGTCTCGATCAAGCAACTGGAGTGTGCCACGGTCTTTAAGGTACTGAGGAATACCCATATCGCGGACTGTCATCGTACCGCCCCATGTGACACTGCTTCCGTCTGCAATGAGTTCCGACACTTTCTTCACGGCCTCTTCTGCCGTGGCGCAATAGAAGCCATCCATATGTCGGCGCTTCAGGTTCTTGATAATGGTCTGAGCCAACTGCTCATTTCTTTCTTCCTGTGGTGTCATATTAATGCTTATTTATGCAAGTGCGAGCACATGATTGTCGTGTCGATGGTATTCATCGTCAATCAAACAGTTTTTTCCAAATCCAGAGCACGGTGACTGCACCTACAACACAGAACACGAAGTTGGTGAGGTAGCCCTTACCAAAAAGTTCTATGTTCAGCAGGTGGCTGATGAATGTACCTGCGTAGCTGCCAATGATACCTATCAGGAGGTTCATGCAACAACCTTTGCCTTCACCGCTCATAATGCGGTTGGCTACATAGCCTATCAAAATGCCTGTCAGTATCGGCCAAGCCGTGAATTCTACGATGTGTTCTAACATGACTTTACAATTTTACTCCTTAAACTTTTGTCTATCTTATGCAAAGGTACGAAAACAGATGGAAAACACCATCGTTTTTATATCTTTTTAAGTAACATCCTTACCTTACAGTATAGATGTTGACCCGAACTTGTACATCTAGGCTTGGCCGCAGACAGATACACGTAGAGATTATCAGAAATGCAAAATAAATCGCAATTTATTTTGCATTTCGCTCGATTTGTACTATCTTTGCATTCAAGTACAGCCAATGGCCGTAAACGGCCCTACTACGGTATGTGTCCCTGAGTGCAGGGTGGCGGTATGATTTTAGTGGGTTGAACAATAGCGTTTGCTGTTTATAAGACATTCCAAAGCTTGGTCGCAAAAGGAGTCAAAGACAAACATGCAGACGTTCGCGTTATACGTGGACGTTACTTGTTTTCTTTGAGGGTATGACCAAGCACCTGGAATGTGGATGAGTAATTGTCCACGTTTCTTTTGTGTTTGGTCTTGCTTTTGTTTTTTAGAGAGCAGCGCATAAACGATGATACGCTTATGCAAGACGACGACCATTCGGCTATGACGTGAATATCGTGCCAAAGAAACGAGGGGATAAGACTTTCTTCTCGCAAGAAGACTTTATCTCGGTTGATCCCAATGCTGAATTTATCAATGGCATCCGTAAAGAGGTAAAAGCATGGCGCGAGGGTGGCTACCAAAAAGCCTCTCGTATCACCAAAGAATTGCTTGATTTTTGGTTCAATAATAAAGAACGCAGAGCAAACCTGCGTTTATTCTTCTGCCAGCGCGAGGCTGTGGAAACAGCAGTCTGGCTGAACGAGATAGCAGAGCGCGACCCCAATACAGGTAACTACATCTTGAATCTGTTGGGCGAACGCAGGCATACTGTTTCAACAGACGATGCCTATGTGCTGCCTCGTACAGCCTTTAAAATGGCTACGGGTACAGGTAAAACGGTGGTGATGGCGATGCTGATTCTCTATAACTACCTGAATAAGCGAGCCAATCCGATGGATACCCACTATGCGGACCATTTCCTGCTTTGTGCGCCAGGTATTACCATTAGGGACAGATTGAGCGTACTTCAACTTGACTATAGCCAGCGCAGCAACAACTTTGAGCGAACAGACTACTACCATCAGCGTGGACTGATACCACCTCAATTCGAAAAAGAACTGGGTGGACTGAATGCCAGCATCACCATTGTCAATTACCAGCAATTCCTGCCTCGTGTGTTTTCTGGCAAGCATGCTTCGCCTCTTGACGGCAAGCAAAAATGGGTAGATGGAGAGTTGGTAACTCAAAAAGACAAAGAAGACTACAGTGTGATGCTGAGTCGTATCTTGGAGAAAGGTGTGAAAGGCAAGCGTATTGTTGTTATCAACGATGAGGCTCACCATTGCTATCTGCCCAGACAAAACAAGGACAAGAGTCTGACCGATGACGAAAAGAGTGACCTAAAACAGGAGAACGAGGCCGCTATGGTGTGGTATGAAGGTCTGCGCCAGATGAAACTCTTGGGTTATAAACTCCAACAGGTCTATGATCTCTCTGCTACACCTTATTATCTCAAAGGCTCCTTATTCCCTTGGGTGGTGAGCGATTTCGGACTGGTGGATGCTATTGAAAGCGGATTGGTAAAGATTCCCTATCTGCCTGCCTATGACAATACGACCGACTTGGATGAACCCAAACTTCGTAATATCTACGAATGCATCAAAGACAAACTGCCTAAACGAGGTATTCGTGCTCAGAAGAAAAAAGACAAAGAAGATAACGTAGAATCTTCTGCTCTGGCTGTTCAAGCACCTAACCTGCCAACGCTTCTGAACACCGCCTTAGAGCAATTCGTGAAAGACTATGAGGACTACGACAGAGGTCTGCGTCAGGCATACGAAGCAATGGGTACACTCTATACGGCTCCGCCTGTATTGATAGTGGTCTGCAATAATACAACCGTTTCGCATGAGGTCTATCGTGATATTGCCGGCTATCAGGATGGCGTCAATGAAGATGGTGAACCTCGCTATCGCAAAGGTAGGTTTGATGTATTCTCCAATTACGATGGCATGGGATTGCCAAAAGAGAAGTTCCCTACTTTGCTGATAGACTCTTCTGCACTTGATGAAGCGTCAACACGTATTGATGAGGCATTCAAGAAAGCATACGCCAACGAGATTGAGGAATTCCGTCACGAATATGCCAATCAGCATGGTGCTGGCTCAGCCGATAATTTGACGGATGCAGATATCCTGCGAGAAGTGGTGAATACCGTTGGCAAGCCTGGCAAGTTGGGTGGCGACATCAAATGTGTGGTCAGCGTATCGATGCTGACGGAAGGTTGGGACGCCAATACAGTGACCCATGTCTGCGGCATCCGTGCCTTTGGCAGCCAGCTGCTATGCGAACAGGTGGTGGGTCGTGCCTTGCGTCGTCAGAGTTACGATTTGATTCCATACGACAAATTAGGTCGCGAGATTGACCGCAAAGACCTGAAGAGATATAACCCAGAGAACGTCACCTACAAGTTCCCACCAGAATACGCCCGTATTATTGGTGTGCCATTCAACACCTTCAAGGGTGGACAGACGGTGGTGACAAAACCACAAAAGCCCAAGGCTGTCATTCGTGCCTTACCTGAACGCAAGGCTATGGAGATTCGATTTCCTGTCATTACTGGTTATCGTTCAGACAATATCGAGGGTGCTCTAACAGCAAACTTCACAGATCTGCCCAAATTCAAACTCGACTTCAACAAGATTCCTACTGAGACTGTTTTGGAAACCATTGTTAATGGTGACCAGAAGATGTTGAAGACGGACTATTTGGAATTGCGCGACAATGAGGTGATTTATTACTTTGCCCATCTGATGATTCGCGAATACTATACCAGTCGTGAACATGGTCAGCAGTTCCAGAAGTTCCCTGACATCAAGCAGATTGTAGAGACATGGTATAATGAGCAACTGGAGATTGTTGGTGGCGATGGGAGCACAGAACAGAAACGTTTGGTGATGCTCTGGAACTATAAGGCTGTGCTTGACAACATCACGAAGAGATTTCAGCTGTGCTCAACTACTACAACCCAGAAGGCAGTACCATCCATGTGTATCGCCCCACGAACAAAACGGTCTGGCCAACACAGAAGAGTCATGTAAACTATGTGATAGCCGAAGACAATAGCTGGCAGCAGATTGCAGCCAAGACGCTCGACGCGATGGAATGTGTAGAGTGTTGGGTAAAGAATACCTACCTTGGCTTCCGAATCCCATATACCGTTGGTGATGAGAATAAGGAATATCAGCCAACATTCATTGTTCGTGTCAAGGGAATAAACCTGATAGTAGAGTGTGAAGACTTCGACAGCGACAAGTCTGGCAACAAAGAAGCTAAGCGCCACTATCTGAAAGACTATTGGATTCCTGCTGCCAACAACCTCAAGACATACGGCACTTGGGACTTGCTGGAAGTAAGAGACATTGACCAATTAGAGAAGGTAATTAATCAATGGATCAAAAAACTATAATTGAATATGGTCTATGGCTTTTCGCCTGTGAGCGATTCTGCCGTTTGCTTGAAGTCACTAACAATAGCTTCGAGCATGGGGTTTGTGTTCTCTACTATAATCGCAGCATAGAAACCTTGCCCATCAACGGTAGCATTTGCTGTTTCCAGCGTGAAGCGATTAGGGGTTGCAAACTCTTCAAACCATCTAACGAACAATCGGTTGCGCTTCTCTTCACGTCCATCACTGGTGTCGCAAATATACAGCAAGACATTAGCGTTCTCAGCAAAGAATTGTTCTATGATGGCGATCAAAGCATCCTTTACATGTGCATCGTATCCAGAATGAGTGTCCTCGCTGGTAAAATCAAAGTCGCCATTGTTGAGAGTAATCTCGTATGGCGACTTCCGATTGATATCTTCAAGAGTAATCTTTATCATACCAAAGCTATTTTCTGCTGGTCTTCATTAGCCCAGCGCTCAGCAACTTTACGTTCCCATTCGCGTTTGATTTCAAGCGAATGCTTCCATCGACGCAATGCCTCTTCGTGTGTGATTTTCTTAATATCCATAATGGCAATCCATTTGATTTCTGCTGCAAAGTTAAACATTATTTCCGAATAAACAAATAAAAACGAGATAAAATGAACAAAGTCGACAAGAACAGACCCGTTTCAAGCATCAAGCACGAGGATAAGCGTGTTGCCATTCCTGATAGTGCCCATCAGGGAGAGGAACAGATGGCTATTAGTGGCATGCCAGAACAGAGTGAATACGACATCTTCCGTCATGAGTTCCAGCGTGGTAGAGATCCGGAACTCTATTGGCTTAACAAGTATAAGAACGACGATGAGGACAATCCTGACTATATGCCCCAGTTGCGTACAGACATCCGAAGCCTGTATAAGCATGAGGACATCCGCCCGGAAGCCATCATCGACAGTCTTTATGAACTGCATGAACATAAGAGCGAGAGTGCAAAGTTACAGCTCGACTTCTTTGGCGATTTGCAAGACTCAAATGAAGATGAGTTAGAGCGTTTGGCTGGATACTACAAGCATAGCGACAACTGGCAGAACCGATTGATTCAAGGAGACAGTTTGTTGGTGATGAATTCCTTGTTGAATCGTGAGGGCATGAAAGGTCAGGTGCAATGCATCTACTTTGATCCTCCGTATGGAATTAAGTATGCATCCAACTGGCAGATGAAACTGAATAGTCGTGATGTCAAAGATAACGACTCAAATATCACAGGTGAGCCAGAAATGATTAAGGCTTTCCGTGATACGTGGGAGTTTGGCATTCATAGCTATCTTTCTTATCTTAGGGACAGATTGGTAATGGCTAGAGAATTGCTGACAGAGAGTGGTTCAATCTTTATGCAAATATCTGACGAAAACCTTCATCTGGTACGAAATATCATGGATGAGGTTTTTGGTAGTGAGAATTTCTTTGCTTTGATCACCTTTAAAAAGACCTCACCTTTAGGCGCATCGGGTTTACCAGGAATATCAGACTATATTGTGTGGTATGCAAAAGATGTTGAGAACATTAAGTACCGTCAACTATTCGAGTCTAAGCCTTTGGGAGAGGGAGGAATGTATAGAATGGTTGAACTTCAGAATGGAGAAAGAAGACCAATGACTAAATCAGAAGCAGCTAATCCTTCAACTTTACCAAAAGGAGCAAGACCTTATCGTCTTGATAATCTATTGTCATCTGGGTATACTCCTTCCTGCTTTTTTGATATTGAACTAAATGGGATAACTTATAAGAGTCGTAAGTACAGTTGGAAAACCAATAAAGCAGGCATAGAAACGCTGATTCGTAAAAATAGGATCGTTGCACCAGAAGATGGAGTACCTGCATATGTGAGATATTTTGATGATTTTCCTGTACAGACAATCAATAATCTATGGGATGACACTGCAGGTGCAAAAGATATAATTTATGTCTGTCAAACTGCACTTATTCCTATTCAGCGCTGTCTTTTAATGACAACAGATCCTGGCGACCTCGTTCTTGATCCAACATGCGGTAGCGGAACCACAGCCTATGTAGCTGAGCAATGGGGACGCAGATGGATAACCATAGATACGAGTCGTATTGCGTTAAATATCGCTAAGAAGCGACTGACAACAGCACTCTTCCCATATTATAAAACTCACGATGATAGCGAGAATCCTAATATCCGTAGAGGCTTTATCTACAAAAAGGTGCCACATATCACCTTGAAGGCTTTGGCTAATGACCTTCCTTTTGATGAAGAAACCCTTTACGACCAGCCAGAGGAGGATAAGAAGCGTATTCGTGTTAGTGGTCCGTTTACAGTAGAGACCTTGCAGAGCCTTGAAGTCAGTTCGCCTGAGAGCTTGAATGACAAGCAAAACGACTATGACGAATATGCAGCCTTTACGGAGCGCATCTTCAACAACCTGAAGGCTAACGGTATTCGTAATGGTGTGAAGCAGCAACAAGCCGTGATGCACTCGATGGAACATATGGATGAGCCTTATCTGAATGCCAAGGGCTATTATAAACAGGAGGACGGAACGGAACATTGTGTGTTCTTTATGATTGGTCCCAAGTTTGGAACAGTCAGCAAGCATGCCGTGAATGAAGCCGTTCGTGCTTTCCGTCAGCATCTGGACGAATCGAACTGGCTCGTGATTCTTGGATTCTCGTTTGAGGACAGCATTGAGAGTGGAGAGAACAAAGACTATAACTTTGGTACGTTCCAAGTGTCGAAGGTTCGTATGAGCGACGATTTGCTGCAAGACGGTCTGCTGAAGAAAGACAAGAAAGCTGGCTCGTTCATCATCATCGGTGAGCCAGACATCAGTTTGGTAAATGACGGCGACGGCAAATGTCATGTAGAGATTAACGGTATGGATATGTACGACCCCATACAGGATGAGGTGAAGGCCCGTAATGTGAACGACATCGCCTATTGGGAGATGGACGACAACTATACGGGTGGTCTCTTCAAGGTACGTAGTATTCACTTCTGTGGTGGCGACAAGAAAGACTTCGCAGCCTGGCGCAAGGGTCTCGATACGGTTGCCAAAGACCTTGCCAAGAAAAAGGCTGAGCGCACCCTGCGTCTGGAGTTCAACGATGAGATATGGGATACGCTCTATGACTTCAAGAGCGAACCAATCCCATACGAGCAGGGCAAGAAGATTGCTGTGCGTGTAGTCTCTCAGTTTGGCGAAGAATCAACAAAGGTACTTGAAATGTAGTTGATATGAAATACTGGATAGTTCCAAGCAACGACAGTACCTTCCGAATCGGTGATGCTATAAAGGCACAAGATGGTTTGGTGGACTGGAGAACAGATAAGTTGTCAGAAGGTGACATCGTATTCATTTATAAGACTGTTCCTGAGAAGCGCATCCATTACAGGATGGAGGTGGTGAAGGCAAAGATGATATTCGAGGAGGCGATGGAACAGGAACCTTACTGGACGGACAAGGAACTATACTATAGTGGTTTCATTTCTTTCTATGCGAGGCTAAAACTCGTGGAGGAATATACTGACGATGTACTCTCACTCCATAATCTTCAAGAACATGGTTATCAAGGTATTCCTCGAAGTGTTAGAGAGATAAAGGATGTGACTCTTCTTGACTACTTACTACATCCCCATCAAGTGGTAAATGAAGATGTGTATGATGTCGATTATCCTGAGGGTGACGAGAAGTTGTATGAAGGTGCATTGATTACCGTGAAAGCCAACAAGTACGAGCGTAACCAAAAGGCTCGAAAGGAGTGCGTAGCAAAGAAAGGCTATCATTGCCTGGTATGTGGACGTGATTTTGAGTCAACTTATGGTGAAATTGGCAGAGGTTTTATTCATGTTCATCATCTGACACCAATCTCTACTATTGGTCAGGAATATGAATTGAATGTGGACACAGACTTGGCGCCAGTTTGTCCAAATTGCCACTATATGTTGCACAGAAAGAATCCTCCATATACGATTGAAGAGCTAAAGGACATTATAGCTAAGCAAGATGTTGATGTCGAAGTAAAGTCAAAACGGAGAAAGAAAGCGGATACTATATGGTTTCAGTCCGACAATAATATGTTAAGAGGCGTCAATGATGATGCAGATGTTCGCAGATTGGTACACAATATGATGGAAATGGATGGTGGTACTATGATGAAGAATATTACATCAGTATGTGTTGGTATGTTCACAGAACGTTATATTGGCATGAAACCCAACGACTGGCGCCACTTAATAGATGACTACGTTAGAAAAGTAACTAATAGGCCAGAATTGAAAGAAGATACTCTATTTAGATATAAGGTAGGATGATAATTAATCTCGTCGTAATAATAAAAAAGGCTCACCCTATGCGCGCTGTTCTACGGGAAGCGGGGTAAGCTTGTTGGTGCAAAGATACAACTTTTATGTGAATAAACAAATAAAAGAACATTTTTTATGAAAATACTATATAACATGGGGCGTTTCATTCTTGATCTCATCACAAATTGTGATGAGATAAGGCTCCATTTCAGTATTGACTAAAAATGAATCAAGGGACAGTCTGATCTGTTCTGTCAGAAAAAGGAAATTCGCAAAATCTATTAACCTATTAACATAACATGCCTCAAGCCCTTTGTACATCGTGGTTTGAGGCATGTTAAATGTTTGCTCAACTATTATCGTTCATTTAACCGACTCAATGAAGTGCATAAAAGAGAAATAATTAAGAAAAATGCTGTCACAGTCACACGTAACGCTCAGTAGTACAGGGTGTTAGGTGTAACACATGTTTTTTTGAATCAAGGGACGGAACGTCAGGGACTACCTGTTTATTGGTTGATGTGTTTCTGCGATATCAGCTGTATACGACTGAAATTCTCTAGAGAATTTGTTGTTTCTACAGCTAATACGTGCACAGATACAGCTGATATGCGCGGCGGTACAGCTAATACGTGCAAAAATACAGCTGATTTCTGGAGCAAATGTTGTCAGTCTCTTGTCAGTCTTGACAGTCTCTGAACAGACTGCAAACCCTTTGTACATCGGCGTTTTGTCAGTGTGACAGTCTTGAACTCGTTTTTTTTGAAGAGTCGGGACGGTTCTCGTGATTCGCTTTGAATCCGATATTAGCTGCATCGTATATCATCTCTATGGACTGACGGGAGTTGAACCAAAGGTCGATGTACCCATGTGAAACAGGGAGCTGAATTCAAAAAAAATGTCGCTTTAGTATTCTTTTTCTTGAGAAAAGTATTTATCTTTGCAAGCGAATACAGACACTATTAAAAGAATATGTTAGATTTACTTGTAAATATTGTTCTTGAAGCATCGCAGCTGATGCAGACGGAAGATTTCAGCATTTCACAGAAAGAAGGAGTTGCCAATATCGTGACATCGTCTGATATAGCAGTACAGGATTTTCTCTGTCAGCAACTTAGCCGATTGATACCTGGCTGTGGGTTTCTCTGTGAGGAAGAGGACATACACGACCTGTCGCACGATTATCTGTGGATCATAGACCCCATAGATGGTACTGCCAACTATAGCCGAGGCATTCGTGAATGTGCTATATGTGTGGGACTATGGCATCAAGGGACAATGGAAATGGCAGCAGTCTATCTGCCCCGTACTGACGAACTCTTCACGGCAGAACGTGGAAAGGGTGCTTTCTTAGATCATCCTAAAAGCGACAAGGGCAGGAAACAGATTCATATCAGTGAGCGTCCGTTCGAGAACGCAGTGCTTTGTACAGCCCTTCCTGTCTATCACAAGGAGTATGCTGAGGTCTGCTCGCGAATCATCCACAAGGCCTTTATGCAGTGTAATGACATCCGCCGCTTTGGCGCTGCAGCCCCTGAACTGTGCTATCTAGCTATGGGACGATGTGAACTGTATTTCGAATATCTCCTTTCTCCATGGGATTTTGCTGCTGCCTCATTGATTCTGCAAGAAGCAGGTGGTGTATGCTGCAGCCGTGAAGGCACGCCGTTGGACTATACGTCACCCTCCGGCGTTCTGGCTGCTAACAATCCGGAAAACCTTCAGCGCCTTACTTCAATAGTGAAAGGCTTCGTATGAGCAATATCATTAAACAAAAAAAGCGAACTTAATTGTTCGCTTTTCTCTTTGCTTTGTACACCCGCAGGGGCTCGAACCCTGGACACCCTGATTAAGAGTCAGGTGCTCTACCAACTGAGCTACGGGTGCATCGTTTTTCGATTGCGGGTGCAAAGGTACGGAGTATTTTTTAATCTACCAAATATTTTCTGCACTTTTTTTGAAAAAAGATAGAAAAAGGCTCGAATTCCGAAGAAACGAGCCTTTTTATGGTGGAATAGGAGAGCGTTAGATGAACAGAACGGTGAGTCCTGCCATCACAATGCTCACCATAGACATCAGCTTGATGAGGATGTTGAGGGATGGACCAGAGGTGTCTTTGAAGGGATCACCAACGGTGTCGCCCACGATGGTAGCCTTGTGTGCGAAGGAGCCCTTGCCACCAAAGTTGCCTTCCTCGACCATCTTCTTGGCATTATCCCACGCTCCTCCGGCATTGGCCATGAAGACGGCGAGGGTGAAGCCACAGGTGAGTCCGCCAACGAGCAGGCCCAGGACGCCAGCAACGCCCAAGACGCAACCTACGACGATGGGGATGGCGATGGCGAGGAGTGATGGGAAGATCATCTCGTGCTGAGCAGCACGTGTAGAGATCTCTACGCAAGAGCCGTAGTCGGGAGTGCCTGTACCCTCAAGGATGCCGGCAATCTCGCGGAACTGACGACGAACCTCTTCCACCATCTTCTGAGCAGCACGACCAACAGCCTCCATGGTGAGACCACAGAAGAGGAAGGACGCCATGCCTCCGATGAAGGCACCCACAAGCACCTTAGGATTCATGAGGTTGACCTGGAAGAAGTTCATGAAGTCGGGGATGGTGGCAGCAGAGGCGCTGATGACCTCGCCCTTGACATTCTCCATCATGACACCAGCACGCTCCATGGCAATCTTGATCTCCTCGATGTAAGAGGCGAGGAGAGCGAGAGCCGTGAGGGCTGCAGAACCAATGGCAAAGCCCTTACCCGTAGCGGCGGTGGTGTTGCCCAAGGCATCGAGGGCATCGGTGCGATGACGAACCTCTTCGCCCAGTTCAGACATCTCGGCATTACCACCGGCATTGTCGGCAATGGGTCCGTAGGCGTCGGTAGCCAGCGTGATGCCCAGCGTAGAGAGCATACCCACAGCAGCGATACCAATGCCATAGAGTCCGTTGGCCAGACTCTCGCTGGACATGGAGAGATCGAAACCGTTGGCAAAGCCGAAGCTGAGAATAATAGCTACGCCGATAGTGATAACGGGGATGCAGGTAGAAATCATACCTGTTCCTATACCTTTTATAATAACGGTAGCAGAACCCGTGAGACCAGCCTCAGAGATTTTCTGGGTGGGCTTGTAGGAGTGAGAGGTGTAGTACTCGGTAGCCTGTCCGATGATGACACCAGCGACAAGACCCGTGATGACAGAACAAGAGAGCCAGAGCCAGTTCTCGATGCCCAGCAGGTAGAGAATGGCGAAGGTGGCAACGGCTATGAGTACGGCACTGACGTTGGTACCCAAAGACAGTGACTTCAGCAGGTCGCGCATGGTGGCGCCCTCCTTAGTACGAACCAGGAAAATGCCGAAGAGCGACAGGAAGACACCTACGGCAGCGATAAGCATAGGAGCGATGACGGCCTTGAGCTGGATGTCGAGACCAGCAGCAGCAAAGGCAGCAGCACCCAGGGCGGCAGTAGAGAGCACAGAGCCGCAGTACGACTCGTAGAGGTCGGCACCCATACCAGCCACGTCGCCCACGTTGTCACCAACGTTATCGGCAATAGTAGCAGGATTGCGTGGGTCGTCCTCAGGAATGTCGGCCTCGACTTTACCTACGATGTCGGCACCCACGTCAGCAGCCTTGGTGTAGATACCACCGCCCACACGAGCAAACAGCGCCTGCGTAGAAGCACCCATACCGAAGGTCAGCATGGTGGTGGTGATGGAGATGAGTCCGTCCTGATCGAAGTAGTTCAGCACGACAAACCAGATGGCGATGTCGAGCAAGCCAAGGCCCACCACGGTGAGACCCATGACGGCACCGGAACGGAAGGCTACCTTCAGACCGGCATTCAGACTCTTACGGGCAGCATTAGCCGTACGGGCAGAAGCGTAGGTGGCTGTCTTCATACCGAAGAAACCTGCCAAGCCTGAGAAGAAACCACCCGTTAGGAAGGCGAAGGGCACCCAGGGATTCTGCACGTTCAGACCGTAAGCCATGAAGGCAAACAGGGCGCAGAGGATTACAAACACGATGCCAACCACCTTATACTGTTGTTTAAGGTAGGCCATAGCACCCTTTCTCACGTAGAGGGCAATCTCACGCATGCGTGGTGTACCCTCATCTTCTGCCATCATCTGACGGAAGAAGAAAAAGGCCATGCCCAAAGCAACGATGGATGCTATGGGCACAAGCCAGAATACGGTAGGAATAATCATAAATATTTAGGTTTAAAGGTTATTAGAGGTTAGTGGTAAGGGGTGAGAACCTTACTCGTCAGCGATATAGTCAGAGAGACTCTCAGCGTCTTCATCTTCGTCGCCATCGCCCAAATCAAACGTCGTGCGATAGTTGTTCTCGTTGATATCGTCATCATCGGGTTCTTCCAGCTCCACATCGTCCTCGTCGGGCTTGTTGTAATCGTCGATGATCTCCACATCTGCATCGTCGTCCTCGTCGCCATCGCCAAAAGAACTGGCATCGTCAAACTTCATGCGAGGCTTGATGGTCTCAGGCTTCAGCTTAGCAAAGATGGCCTCTACCCATGTGCCCTTGGCAACCTCCAGCACTTCATAGCCATCGGCCACCTTCTTCTCGTACATGCCGCCCTTCTTGTGCAGACGGTCCTTGGGAAGGGTAGTGGTAGAGATATCGAAGCCACTCTCAATGATGTCCTGGATAGACTGTGACAGTGAATCCCAGCCGCCACCGAAGTTGCGGTCAATTACCTCAAGCAGTTTGGCTGCCGTGATATGACGGATATTCTCATAGGTAAGGTCTGTGACACGGGTGATAGGACGTTTCTTGATGGCCCACTGCAGTTTGGCGTCGTCGCCCACCTTGATGGTTCCTACCTTATAACCCTGTTTGGTATATTTCTCTTGCAAGAGCTTGTCATCATCCTTGATTTCCTCAATCATAAACGCACTGCGAATAATATCGGCAATATGACGCAAGTTCTCCTTTAGTTCGCCGTCTTTGTCTGCAGCATCAAGCATACGGAAAATGTCATTCTCTTGGACGTCCCATACAGAACTTTTGGTCAATGTCTTTAAGCTAAGTGCTTTGTTCTTGTTCTCTTCTTTCATGTTAAAAAATAGTGTTTTTGATATTTTCTCTGCAAATGTACATACTTTATTTGCTTTTTACAAGTTTTTTCGCAGATTTTTTGTATTTTTGCAGTCGATTATGGCAGAACCATTAGCTGAGAGACTTAGACCCCGCACGTTGGACGACTATATCGGACAGCGACATCTGGTAGGAGAGGGGGCCGTACTGCGCAAGATGATTGACGCAGGACGCATCTCGTCGTTTATCCTGTGGGGACCGCCAGGAGTGGGTAAAACCACACTGGCTCAAATCATCGCCAACAAGTTGGAAACTCCTTTCTACACCCTTTCAGCCGTGACCAGTGGCGTGAAGGATGTGCGCGATGTGATAGAGCGGGCACAAAAGGGACGATTCTTCAACGAAGCTTCTCCTATTTTATTTATTGACGAGATACACCGTTTCTCGAAGTCGCAGCAAGACTCACTGCTGGGAGCTGTCGAAAAAGGCATCGTAACACTGATTGGCGCTACCACGGAGAATCCGTCATTCGAGGTGATTCGGCCGTTATTGTCACGCTGCCAACTGTATGTGTTGAAATCGCTGGAAAAGCAAGACCTGGAGGAACTGCTCCATAGAGCCATCACCAAGGATGTGGTATTGCGTGAGAAAAACATCGAATTGAACGAGACTTCCGCAATGTTAAGATATAGCGGTGGTGATGCACGTAAGCTACTGAACATCTTGGAGTTGGTAGTTGAAAGCTATAGTAATACTGCTGACGCTGGTGGTACCGGCAATATCCCCATTACCATCACCGATGAAATGGTGGTTAATTGCTTACAGCAGAATCCGCTGGCATACGACAAGGATGGTGAGATGCACTACGATATCATCTCTGCATTTATTAAGTCTATACGTGGCAGCGATCCTGATGCAGCACTCTATTGGATGGCCCGCATGATAGAGGGTGGGGAAGACCCTCAGTTTATTGCCCGCCGAATGGTGATTTCTGCATCAGAAGACATCGGTTTGGCCAATCCCAACGCACTGTTGTTGGCTAATGCCGCCTTCGATACAGTTATGAAGATTGGCTGGCCTGAAGCCAGAATCGCCTTGGCCGAGTGTTGTGTATATCTGGCCACATCGCCCAAGAGCAATTCTGCATACTTGGGCATCGACACCGCATTGGGCTTGGTGCGAGAAACGGGCAATCAACCCGTTCCGCTGCATCTGCGAAATGCTCCTACAAAACTGATGAAAGACCTTGGCTATAGCGACGGATATAAGTATCCGCACGATTTCCAGGGACATTTTACACCGCAGCAATATATGCCTGATGCGCTGCAGAACGAGCGTCTGTGGCATGCTCAGCATTCTCCAGCAGAAGAGAAACTGTATGAGCGCATGGTCAACTATTGGGGCAAAAGATACGAGAAATAGCACCTGTTGCGTGTTATGATAAATAGAATATGGAATACGAAGAGATTGTACAGCAGATTATCGAGTTTTTAGGTACTTTTGCCTTTGCAATATCCGGTATCAGACATGCTGCCGCCAAGCATTTCGACTGGTTTGGCGGCTATGTCTGTGGTATTGCAGTCGCTATTGGTGGCGGAACTATCCGCGATGTGATGCTTGGCACAACGCCATTCTGGATGACAAATCCTATCTACATGATTTGTACAGCTCTTGCACTGGTCTTTGTGATTATTTTCGCAAAATACATGGAAGGTCTCAGAAATACGTGGTTTGTCTTTGATACGCTGGGGTTGGCACTTTTTACAATAGCAGGAATACAAAAATCTCTCGTTTTCGGTCAACCGTATTGGGTAGCGATCATTATGGGCTGTATAACAGGTTCTGCTGGTGGCGTAATTCGCGATGTACTACTAAATAACGAGCCCGTAATTTTTCAACGAGAAATCTATGCTATGGCAACATTATTAGGAGGAATAACTTATTGGTTCTTAGATTATTTGCAAATTCCTATTGAAGTAACTGTTATTTCTTCTTTTGCAGTTACTTGCCTGATGAGATTTCTGGCTGTTCGTTACCATTTAGCACTTCCCAAACTCAATCCAGAGTAATGAATATAATAGGTACCTATTTCTTCTTACAAATACTCTATTTATCATAATGCGTATTCTTGTTATATTTTTAAATGGAAAAGAATATAGAGATTTTTTGGTGGTATCAGATTTATTTTGTATTTTTGCAGCCTATTATTAATAAGGTGTATAACTGCATCAATAATTAACGAATAACAATACAGAAAATATAAAAGAATGAAACCCACAGCGATTCTGCTTTTGCACTGTCCTGACCAACAAGGCATTATTTCAGAGGTAACAAGATTTATCACAGACAACCAAGGAAACATTGTCTACCTTGACCAATATGTCGACAAACAAGATGGTATGTTTTTCATGCGTATTGAATGGGAATTGGAGAATTTCTTGATTCCACGTGAAAAAATCCAGGAATACATCAATACGCTGTATTCTCAACGCTACCAGATGACGTGCAAACTGTATTTTAGTGATAAGCGCCCTCGAATGGCCATTTTTGTCAGCAAAATGAGTCATTGTCTATACGACCTGCTGGCCCGTTGGAAAGCCGGCGAATGGGACATCGATATACCATGCATTATCTCTAACCACGAAGATTTGCGATATGTTGCTGATCAGTTTGGTATTCCATACTATGTCTGGAGTATCAAGAAAGACCATTCTAACAAAGCTGAAGTGGAGGCTGAAGAAATGGAACTATTACGTAAGGAGAATATTACCTTTATCGTACTGGCCCGTTATATGCAGATTATCTCCGACGAGATGATTGCAGCCTATCCCAACCACATCATCAATATCCACCACTCGTTCCTGCCCGCATTTGTGGGTGCCAAGCCCTATCATCAAGCTTGGGAACGCGGTGTGAAGATTATCGGAGCAACCAGCCACTATGTTACAGCTGAGTTGGACGCTGGTCCCATCATCGAACAGGACGTGACACGAATCACCCACAAGGACACTCCGGAAAGTCTTGTACTGAAAGGCAAGGATTTGGAGAAAATTGTACTGTCGCATGCCGTATCGAAGCATATTCAACGTAAGATTCTGACTTTCAAGAACAAAACGATTATCTTTAGTTAATTCTTAATGCATAATTCTTAATGCTTAATTATGAATGTAGCTATCGTTAAATATAACGCAGGAAACATCTATAGTGTGGTGAATGCCCTTCGCAGAATGGGTATTGAACCCCTACTGACAGACGATGCAGAACAGTTGCAGAAGGCAGACCGCGTCATGTTTCCTGGTCAGGGACATGCAGCAGAAGCCATGGAATATCTGAAGGCTCGCAGGCTTGACGAAGTTATTCGCGACCTCAAGCAGCCAGTCTTTGGTATTTGTGTAGGTCAGCAGCTCCTCTGTAAACATTCTGAAGAAGGCGATGTAGACTGTATTGGTATCTTTAATGCAGATGTCAAGCGTTTCCAGCCCAAGAAACACGAAGACAAGGTGCCCTGTATGGGTTGGAACAAGCTGAGCCTCCCCCAATCACCATTAATGGAAGGACTGGGAGATAATCCCTACGTCTACTTCGTCCACAGCTACTATGTACCCGTCTGTGAGCATACTATTGCCACTGCAGACTATATTCTTCCCTACTCTGCATCCATGCATAAGGACAACTTCTATACCTGCCAGTTTCACCCCGAAAAGAGTGGCAAGGTAGGTGAACGTATCATTAAAAACTTCTTAGAGCTATGATAGAACTGATTCCCGCAATAGACATCATCAATGGTCAGTGTGTGCGCTTGACCAAAGGTGATTACGACCAGAAGACGGTCTATGGAAGTCCGTTGGACATGGCTCTTGAATTTGAGCGTATCGGTTATCAGCGGTTACATGTGGTGGACCTTGATGGTGCCAAATCGAAGCATATTGTCAACAGCGACGTTCTTAGCCAGTTAACGGCAGAGACGAGGCTGACAGTAGACTTTGGTGGTGGCATCAAGACCGACGATGACATTGAGATAGCCTTTAATCATGGAGCTTCGATGGTTACCATCGGCAGTATTGCCGTCACAGAGCCCGACCGCTTCTTAGGATGGCTCGACAAATATGGTTCTGAGCGTATTATCCTTGGGGCAGACGTTCGCAACGGACGCATCAGCATTAATGGCTGGAAAGAGGATTCAAGTGAAGACCTCCTACCTTTCCTCAAAAAATATATTGATGCAGGCGTGAGAAACGTTCTCTGTACAGAAATCTCAAAAGACGGTACGCTGGCTGGGCCAGCTATCGACCTCTATAAAAAGGTAATGGAGACCTATCCGCAGCTGCATCTGATAGCCAGTGGTGGTGTGTCGTCAATCGACGATATCAAGGCTTTGGATGCCGCCGGCATTCCTGCCGTTGTCTTCGGTAAAGCCATTTATGAAGGTAAAATTAATCTACAAGAACTATGGGACTGGCAAAACGCATAATACCCTGTCTGGACGTCAAGGACGGTGAGACCGTTAAAGGCATCAACTTCGTGAATCTGCGTAGTGCCGGAGACCCTGTAGAGCTAGGTAAGGCATATTCTGATCAGGGAGCCGATGAGTTGTGCTTCCTGGATATCACCGCCTCGTTTGAAGGTCGTAAGACATTTACCGAGATGGTAACAAAGGTAGCTCAGACACTGAATATTCCGTTTACCGTTGGTGGAGGCATCAACGAGTTGAAGGATGTAGAGCGACTGCTTTATGCTGGAGCAGACAAGGTGAGCATTAATTCTGCTGCCATCCGTCGCCCCGAACTCATCGACGAGATTACCAACCGTTTTGGTAGTCAGGTATGTGTTGTCGCCATTGACGCCCGTTTGGATGAAGATGGCTGGCACTGCTACCTGAAGGGGGGTCGCGAACGCACAGAACGAGGTCTTTTCGAGTGGGCCCGTGAAGCCCAGGAACGTGGTGCCGGAGAGATATTGTTTACCTCAATGAACCACGATGGAACAAAGAACGGCTATGCCAACGAGGCCCTGCGCGAGTTGGCCGACACGCTGTCCATTCCCATTATCGCCAGTGGTGGTGCAGGTAAGAAGGAGCACTTCCGCGATGTGTTTACGGAAGGGCATGCCGATGCCGCATTGGCGGCCTCTGTGTTCCACTTTGGCGAGATACCCATACCAGAATTAAAACAATTCTTACACAACGAAGGAATAAACGTTAGACTATGACTATCGATTTTGAGAAAATGGGCGGCCTTGTGCCTGCCATCATACAGGATGCAACGACAAAAAATGTGTTGATGTTGGGTTTCATGAATGAGGAAGCCTATGAGAAGACTATTGCCACAAAGCATGTTACCTTTTGGAGTCGTACACGTAACACACTATGGACGAAGGGAGAGACCAGCGGTCACTTTCTGAATCTCGTTGATATGAAGATTGACTGCGACAACGATACCTTGCTGGTTCGCGTCAATCCCGTCGGTCCCACCTGTCATACCGGTACTGACACCTGTTGGGGCGAGGAGAACGAGGGCAATCCCCTACTCTTCCTCTCTGAACTGCAGACGTTCATCGACAGGCGCAAGCAGGAGATGCCTGAGGGGTCGTACACCACCAGTCTTTTCACCAAAGGTGTCAACAAGATTGCCCAGAAAGTAGGTGAAGAAGCACTTGAGACAGTCATCGAGGCAACCAATGGTACTGACGAACACCTGGTCTATGAGGCCAGCGATTTGCTCTATCACCTCATCGTACTGCTGGCCCACAAAGGTTTGCGTATCGAGGATGTTGCCGAAGAACTGCACAAACGCCACGATCCCAATTGGGACAAGCAGCGCCGTGAAGCCAAAGCAGCAGGTAAAATGAAATAAGCTGCATATTGTCAAAAATAGATAATTATCAAATAGCCAAACATAAAGATGCTGATAGATTACAAGAAGGTAGACATATACCATAAGGATGGTGCTCCCGTGCTACATGATGTTGACTTCCATGTTGATGAGGGCGAATTCATCTATGTCATAGGACGGGTGGGCTCTGGTAAGAGTTCACTGTTGAAAACCATCTATTTTGAAATGGATGTAGAGAATGCTGACAATGCCTTTGTTCTCAACCACGACTTGCGTGAACTGAAGAAAAAATACATTCCTGCACTACGACGTCAAATGGGTATTATCTTTCAGGATTTCCAGTTGTTGGGCGATCGTACCGTCTATGAGAATCTCAGATTTGTACTGCAGGCTACTGGTTGGAAGAAAAAAGATGAGATTGACGAACGAATCCATGACGTGCTGGAAGATGTGGATATGGTGGAGTTTATCGACCGTTATCCCCACGAACTCTCTGGTGGCGAACAGCAGCGCATCGCTATAGCTCGTGCCATATTAAATCGTCCCAAACTCATTGTTGCCGACGAACCAACCGGCAATCTTGATCCAGAAACAGCAGCAAGTATCATACAGTTGCTTCGTCAGGTGACACAGACAGGTACTGCGGTTATAATGACAACCCACAACATTTCATTGCTCAACGAGTATCCGGGTATTGTATATCGCTGCATTGACGGCCGTTTGGAAGATATCACAGAGACCTACAACACAATGGCACTCTACGAAGATGAAGAGTCAAACGAGACGATAACTGTTGACTACAGTGCTCGCGAAGACCTCTCGATATGAGTTAAGAGTTAAGAGTGATGAGTTAAGAATTAAAAACAAAGATACAATGAAAGTAATGAAGTTTGGCGGTACGTCGGTTGGTACACCGGACCGCATGAAAGAGGTAACCAATTTAGTAACCAAGTCTGGAGAACCCGTTTTCGTCGTTCTTTCGGCAATGTCTGGAACAACTAATTCGCTCGTGGAGATTTCTGACTATCTGTACAAGAAGAATCCCGAGGGCGCTAACGAGGTTATCAACCAGTTGGAGCGTAAATACATGAAGCATGTCGACGAGTTGTACACCAAGGATGCGACGAAAGAACAGACCCGTGAGTTCTTGATTTCAGAGATGAATTATCTGCGCTCATTCACCAAGGAACTGTTCACCTCTTTTGAAGAGAAGAGCATCGTGGCACAGGGCGAGATGATGTCGACAAACATGGTTGTCAACTATATGCAGGAACAAGGCATCAAGGCCGTCTTGCTGAACGCGCTCGACTTTATGCGTACAGACAAGAACTCTGAACCCGATCCCGTATATATTAAGGAGAAGCTTGCTGCCATCATGGAGAAGAACGAAGGTAACCAGGTATATATCACGCAAGGCTTCATCTGTCGCAATGCCTATGGTGAGATAGACAACCTGCAGCGTGGTGGTTCCGACTATACTGCATCACTGATTGGTGCAGCTATTAATGCCGAGGAAATTCAGATTTGGACAGACATTGACGGCATGCACAACAACGATCCCCGCGTTGTTGACAAGACCGAGCCTGTACACCAGCTGCACTTTGAGGAGGCTGCTGAGCTGGCCTACTTCGGCGCTAAGATTTTGCATCCCACCTGTGTACAACCCGCTAAGTATGCTGGCATTCCTGTTCGTCTGCTCAACACCATGCAGCCCGAAGCCGAGGGTACGACTATCTCTAACAAGACGGAGTACGGCAAGATCAAGGCAGTAGCTGCCAAGGACAATATCATTGCCATCAAGATTAAGTCAAGTCGCATGTTGCTGGCCACAGGTTTCCTGCGTAAGGTCTTCGAAATTTTCGAGTCCTACCAGACACCTATCGATATGGTATGCACCTCTGAGGTAGGCGTTTCTATGTCTATAGACAACTCTGCCCACTTAGGTGAGATTGTTGACGAACTGAAGAAATATGGTACCGTAACTGTTGACACAGGCATGTGTGTTGTCTGCGTTGTAGGTGACCTGGATTGGTCAAACATCGGATTTGAAACACAGGTTCTGGAAGCCATGAAGAATATTCCTGTACGTATGATATCCTATGGCGGTAGTAACTACAACATCTCTTTTCTCATCAAAGAGGAAGACAAAAAGCGTGCACTGCAGGCTCTTAGCAATGAGTTGTTCAACAAATAAATTGTTTTTCCGACACAAAGACAAATCACTATGAAAGGAATATTTCCTTTAGAAAAACTGGAACGCATACAGACGCCCTTCTACTATTACGATGTGGAACTGCTTCGCCAGACGCTTCGCGCCATCACTCAAGAGGTAAGCAAACATGAGGGCTTTTGCGTGCACTATGCCGTTAAGGCTAATGCCAACCCCAAAGTACTGAAAATTATCCGCGAGGCTGGATTAGGCGCTGACTGTGTCAGTGGTGGCGAGATAGAGACTTGTATCAAGGCAGGTTTTCCTAAACAGAAGATTGTCTATGCCGGTGTTGGCAAGAGCGACTGGGAAATTAATCTCGGTCTTGACAACGACATTTTCTGTTTCAACGTGGAGAGCATCCCCGAGTTGGAGGTAATCAACCAATTGGCTGCTGCCAAGGACAAGGTGGCTCGTGTAGCTTTCCGTCTGAATCCTAATGTGGGGGCTCATACTCATGCTAATATCACCACTGGACTTGCCGAGAACAAGTTTGGTATCGATATGCGCGACATGCTGACCGTCATTGAAAAAGCCTCGCAGATGAAGAACGTCAAGGTGGTAGGCTTACACTTCCATATTGGTAGTCAGATACTCGACATGGGTGATTTTGAAGCTCTTTGCAATCGTGTCAACGAACTGCAGAACGAATTGGAGCGCCACCGCATAAGCGTAGAGCATATCAACGTGGGTGGTGGCTTGGGTATTGACTACCAGCATCCCAACCGTGTACCCATTCCAGACTTCAAAGCCTATTTCGATACGTATGCAAAGAAGTTAAAATTGCGCAACGGTCAAACCTTGCATTTCGAGTTGGGACGTGCTGTAGTAGCTCAGTGTGGCTCGCTCATCACGCGTACCTTATATATAAAAGAAGGGCACGTTAAGAAGTTCTGCATTGTTGATGCTGGCTTTACCGACCTCATCCGCCCCGCCCTCTATCAGGCTTACCACAAGATTGAGAACCTTTCCAGTGAAGAGCCTATGGAAGCCTATGATGTTGTTGGCCCCATCTGTGAGTCTACTGATGTCTTTGCTAAGCAAATAGATATTAACCGTGCACATCGTGGCGACCTGCTGGCTATCCGTTCTGCAGGAGCTTATGGCGAGATTATGGCTTCGCAATACAACTGTCGTCAGTTGCCTGTAGGCTATACAAGTGAAGAGTTTTAAGGAAAAAAAGATAGAAGGAGACAAAGGGTGAAGATGACTGACTACATAGAGATTAAAGGAGCACGCGTTAACAATCTGAAAGATGTAGACGTTAAGATACCACGCAACAAACTGGTTGTTATTGCCGGTGTGTCTGGCAGTGGTAAGTCGTCGCTTGCATTTGACACCCTCTATGCTGAGGGACAACGCCGCTATGTGGAAAGTCTGTCGTCTTATGCACGCCAGTTTTTGGGTCGCATGAACAAACCCGAGTGCGACTTTATCAAGGGCATTCCACCCGCTATCGCCATTGAACAGAAAGTTATCTCGCGCAATCCGCGTTCCACCGTTGGCACGACTACCGAGATATACGAATATCTGCGTCTGCTCTATGCCCGCATTGGTCGGACCTATTCGCCCGTCAGTGGTCAGGAGGTCAAGAAACATTCCACCGAGGACATCATCGCATGTACCCGTCAGTATGCCTCAGGCACGAAATTTGTCATTATGGCACCCATCCATCTGTCAGAGAATCGCACGCTGGAGCAACAACTCAAGGTATATCTGCAAAATGGATATATACGTATGACCTATGGTGGCAACATCATACGCATTGACGACTTCCTCTCCTCTCAGTCACCCCTCCCTTCGGAGGGGAATGGGGAGGCTCCTTATCTTGTTGTCGACCGGCTCTCTGTCGATGATGCCAAAGATGCTATCTCACGCCTAGTAGACTCTGCTGAAACAGCTTTCTATGAAGGCCACGGTGAATGCCGACTGATGTTTCTTCCTTCCAATATCTGCTATGACTTCTCAGTACGTTTTGAGGCCGATGGCATTACTTTTGAGGAGCCTACAGACAACCTCTTCTCCTTCAATTCACCGATTGGAGCATGTACGGAATGTCAAGGCTTCGGCAAGATTATCGGCATAGACGAGCACCTTGTCATCCCAAATCCCTCGTTGTCTGTCTACGATGGTTGCGTAGTATGCTGGCATGGAGAAAAAATGGGCATGTGGAAAGAAGAGTTCTGCCGACGTGCAGCAGAAAAAGAAAACTGCGATGCTGACGGAGTCGGCTTCCCCATTTTCGAGCCATACTATAATCTGACACAGAAACAGAAAGACATGCTGTGGCACGGACTACCTTCTGATAAGCATCGCCCGAAGTATGAACGTGTATCCATCGATGATTTCTTCCAGATGGTCAAGGAGAACCAGTACAAAATTCAGTACCGCGTCATGTTATCCCGCTATCGGGGCAAGACAACTTGTCCCAAATGCCACGGAACACGTCTCAAGCCAGAAGCCAACTACGTAAAGATTGGCGGCCGCAGCATCTCTGATTTGGTAGAAATGCCTATTGTCCGTCTGAAAGAGTGGTTTGAACGATTGGAGCTTACTGAACAAGAACAACAGATTGGTCAGCGGCTGCTTACTGAAATCAATACTCGTCTGCAGTTTATGCTCGACGTCGGATTGGGCTATCTCACGCTGAACCGTATGTCAAATACGCTCTCTGGCGGTGAGAGTCAGCGTATCAATCTGACTACATCGTTAGGTTCTTCGCTTGTTGGCTCACTCTATATTCTCGATGAGCCCAGCATCGGACTCCATCAGCGTGATACAGACAGGTTACTGAAAGTCCTCAAGGAATTGCGCGACCTCGGAAATACCGTCGTCATTGTAGAGCACGACGAAGAGATTATGCGTGCAGCCGATTACCTCATAGATGTAGGTCCCGATGCGGGCCGTCTGGGTGGAAAAATTATGTATGCAGGTCCTATACCCGATGTTTCATCTGCTATTCACCTGTCACCAGCTGCCGAAAAAAGTCACACACTACGCTATCTTACCCACCAGGACGAGATAGCTCTGCCTAAAGGTCGTCGCCCCTGGAATCGTAAGATTACAGTCAAGTCAGCACGCATGAATAATCTTAAAGGCGTTACTGTTGATTTCCCACTCAATGTAATGGCCGTTGTAACAGGTGTCTCGGGTAGTGGTAAGTCAAGTCTCGTCAAGGGCATCCTCTACCCTGCCCTCAAGCGACATCTCGGCGAGGTGTGCGATGCACCAGGAGAATACAGCGGACTGGAGGGCGACTATCAAGCCATCAGCCATGTGGAGTTTGTCGACCAGAATCCTATCGGCAAGTCCACACGTTCCAATCCGGCTACCTATGTCAAGGCCTACGATGCCATACGCGACCTTTTTTCCGACCAGCCATTGGCGCAGCAGATGGGCTTTAGTGCACAGTATTTCTCATTCAATGCCGATGGTGGACGTTGCGATGAATGTAAGGGCGCTGGTGTAATAACTGTCGAGATGCAGTTCATGGCCGACCTTGTTCTTGAATGTGAGGCATGTCATGGGCATCGCTTTAAGCATGATATCCTCGACGTACGCTATCGTGAAAAGAATATTGATGATGTGCTCAACATGACAATTTCAGAGGCTATTAGTTTCTTTGCGGCAGACAATACCGCGATTTGCCGTACCATCGTCAGTCGTCTGAAGCCGCTTGAAGATGTCGGATTGGGATATATCAAACTCGGTCAGAATTCATCAACCCTCTCTGGTGGTGAAAACCAACGCGTCAAACTGGCTTACTTCATTGGGCAGGAAAAACAGGAACCCTCCCTCTTTATTTTTGACGAGCCTACCACCGGACTGCATTTCCACGACATCAATCGTCTACTGCAGGCTTTCAACGCACTCATCGAGCGTGGCCATACCATTCTGGTCATCGAGCACAATATGGATGTCATCAAATGTGCTGACCACGTCATCGATATGGGGCCAGAAGGAGGTGATCGGGGTGGCAATGTCGTTGCTACCGGTACACCTGAAGAAATTGCGTCATGCCCACAGAGTTTGACAGGAAAATTCCTGAAAGAAAAACTATGACATCTCCTTCAAGGCTAAAAAATGTTAATCGGGAATTAATTCTCAATCCTCCATTCTCAATTGTCAATTTAAAGTATTACCTTTGCACTCGCTTTTGAGCAAATAGATCTTTGAAAGGTTGCCGATATGGCTCAGTTGGTAGAGCAACGCATTCGTAATGCGTGGGTCGCCGGTTCGAGTCCGGCTATCGGCTCACTTTACACTGGAGTCAGAATACAAACGTTCTGACTCCATGTTTTTTTCTATAAAAATGGATACTGCGGATTTAGCTCAGTTGGTAGAGCATTGGCTTCCCAAGCCGAGGGTCGCGGGTTCGAGTCCCGTAATCCGCTCTCCTAAATCACCGAAAAAAGGTGTGAAAATAGAAAAGTTAACAAGAAAGTGAAAAAAGTCTCATAAAAATTTGCAAGGTTCAAAAAAAGTACGTACCTTTGCACCCGCAATCAAGGAGATAACCCCAACGGTTTGCAGCTGAGACATCTGTGAGTGGCTGAAACCAGCAGTTTGCTAAACTGCCGTACGGGTTCCCGTACCGGGGGTTCGAATCCCCCTCCTTCCGCACCGAGGGGATTTCTCTGCGAGAGCACCTAACTGGTCGATTCATCTAATGGTTAGGATACAAGATTCTCAATCTTGGCATAGGGGTTCGATTCCCCTATCGACTACTTAAAACCGCCTATTTAGGGCGGTTTTCTTGTTTTAACACGCAGAACAACACGCAGTTTTCGCCAATAAACCTTATTTTTCGAACTACTGGAACCACACGAGAACTGCAGTTACACAGTCTTAGATCCAACACGGATTATCAAAATTGCACCATCATAGTGCATTATTTTTTTACCTGGCATTATTCCATGGTCACGCCATTGTTCCAGCACCATCATTCCGCTATGCCCCTTTGGGTTGACTTACTGATAGATTTAAATATATTTTTACGATAAAATACAAAAATTAACGCGCAGGAAAGTTTGTTTCAAGGTTAACGCCCCCTACCCCCATAAAGGGGGGATACTTGCTTTTTCGCTTCGAAGGCGACTTTGAGAAAACCCCAGTAAACACCTTACCTGCTATTATAAGTAAGGTCTGCTAATTACTTAATACCGCATTCGGCGAATCACCTATACATAATAATGTTTCTGAATTTTCTTACCCACACATTTAACCTTTTAACCCACATATTTAACCTTTATGAAGTTTTTTCTTACCCACACATTTAACCTTTTAACCCACATAGTAAAAAGTAATGTGGGCAAGAAAATCGAAAGTTTTTTTAATAAATGTTTGGCGGTTTCGAAAAATATTCTTACCTTTGCCAACGCTTAACAGATGATAGTTCCTTCTATCCGGTCAGAGCAACCGCAACTGCTCAGCCTTAGGCTCGGGCTTTTTTCATGGCCAACAGCCAGCGAGTGTCAACTCGTCACATTGTGGGTATATTGGTATAGCCAACATATAACGGCTGCCATCTCGTAGATCAATCTGCTCTCCGGAGAAGACTACATCTGTTAAGCAACGGGATGTGCAGCCGTTTCTCTGTCACCGTGCCAGCGGAACTGGCAGCTTAACAGATGTAGCAATTATGAAAAAGTTAGTAAAATTACAAAACAAGGCCAACTCCCTGAAGAGTTACGCTGTAGAGTTAGAGTCTTCTATCTCAAAAGTGGATGGTGACAGTGTTGTTTTCCCAGAAAAGCAATCAGTCATAGCAACGATAAAGAATGCCTCACAGGAGATGCGCCAGGCATCTGAACTTCTTGACGGGATATCATCGAATAATAGTGACAACGAAATTGTCAGCAGCAGAGACGCAGCAGTCCTGAACTACCTGAAATCCAACCATGAAACATTCCAGAAGAATAACGAGAAGCTTAGTGTAGTTCTCGGCGAACTTGTAAAAATGTTGGATTTGGATGGTTCAGGTGTTGATGTTTATCTTCTCCACTATGTTTCTGATGCCATGGAATCACTACGTACTCTCATTGAAGAAACCAAGGAGATAGAGTACACATCTGAGCCGCAATGACTGGTTTTGTAAATCTATTGAATTAACGATTTTACGATGGTTTTAGTCTTAAAATAGTTAATTCAAGAGATTTAAACTCAATTTTTCGAGAAATTGATAGATAATATCGAACTTTGCGGCATACATAATTTAATATATAGTAAAATGGAGTCACTACAGCAGATAACAAAGGACACCCCCATCGCCATGATGACCCTTGGACAGTTGGAGGAGCATCTGACAGAGCATCTGACAGAGCACATGAAGACTGCCTTGTTTCCGAAGCCGCTTATTGACATTCTCGATAAGCAAGTTCAGATTGAAGAGAAGAAAGCTAAGCGCTATGAGCATGGTATAGCTGGCATCAAGAGGATCTTCAATTGTAGTTATCCAACAGCCCACAAGTTGAAGGAAACCATCATTAAGCCTGCTGTTCACCAGCAAGGCCGCGTGATCCTCGTTGATGTTGACCTCGCGCTTAAACTCTTCGAGGAGAGCAAGACTGTTGATAGTATTAAAGATTTATAAGTTATAGCTAATTCGCTACCATAATACTATGTCGAAGAAAAAAAAGACCATCATATTGTGCAAAAACCAGGATATAACCATATCTTGGCTGTTGGTGTGGGCTCGGCATAAGTCAACTCTGACTATCCACCAGATGCGCCTTATTCTTCGCATTCTCGAATTCTGCCAGGCAGAATTGAAAGGGTTAAAAATTATGGATAACTTGAGGCAGCTTGAGTATCAAAATGATGATGTCCTCATTAAAATACCTGTTTCAGATGTATATTTTTCAGATTTTTCTCTAAAGACTATTCGAGAAGACCTTAAAGATCTTCGAGAAAGAACCATTGAATTCTATGAATATGAGACAAAAGTCTGGAGTGCCTGCGGTATCATCGAAAAGCCTCACGTATACGAGCGAACTGGAATGATGGAGTTTAAAGTAGACCTCCAGTTCTGGAAAGTCCTTTTGAATCTTACTCACGGCATTAGGAAATGCGAGTTGTCAAAGGCTTTTACGCTTCCAACTGTATATTCGATGTGGTTCTACATGTATATCTCGGAGAAATCGGATCCGCAAGATATAACCATTGAACACCTCAAAGAAAGGCTGGGAATCGCCGCAGAAGATTACAAGCGCAAGGATGGGAAAGACAGAATTGATCATTTGGAAGAACGTATTTTAAGGCCGGCTCAAAAAGCATTAAATGAATCATGTCCTTATACTTTTAAATATGAGAAGATAAGAGAGAATCCGAGAAACATGCATTCTCCCGTGAAACTTTTTCGTTTTATTCCGGTTAAACAGCCTCAGTTCCGCGACGAGAACTTGGAGAGGAAGTCTTTGATGGCTCAGACCTCTGTCAGTATGATTAACAAACAAGCAGTTGATTATATGATTCAGACAATGGAGTTTGAGTTAAAAGAGGTGCAATGCAATAAGGAGTTGCTACAGGAAGCCACCAGACTTATACCAAATCTTCCTGATAAGCTACGCGACATACAAAACCGCCGGAGGTTTGGAAACAAAGATAAAGGGTGGGTCATAAACGCTCTAAAGTCGGAGATATCCGACGCAAAGAAAAAACAATCATCTACTAAGACCACCTCAATTGATGCTGGTTATGTAGCAAGTTTATTTGACGCAAATTTATAACTATTATGTAATTATAGAACATGACATACAACAAGAAAAACAACCGAAACACAGGTAAACAGCATTCTATCGACCCGAACTATGCACATGTGCAGCCGCAGGCTCCGGAGATAGAAAGTGCCGTATTGGGAGCACTTATGATTGACAAAGATGCAATTTTGAACGTTGGAAGTCTTCTCATACCCGAAAGCTTCTATGAGCCTCGCAACCAGAAAGTGTATCGTGCCATTATGGAACTGTCGATGCACGAGTTGCCTGTCGACGTATGGACTGTTACAGAGCAGCTGGGTAAGCAAGGCGATTTGGAAGCTGTCGGTGGTCCAGGCTATGTGACGGAGTTGTCGTCGCGAGTGGCTTCGTCAGCCAATATCGAGTATCATGCGCGAATCATTGCGCAGAAGTATCTTTTACGCCAACTTATCTCGTTTAGCAGTAATGTGCAGACTCAGGCTTTCGACAAGACTACCGATTCTGACGATTTAATGGAGTATGTAGAGGCTTCGGTTTACGAACTCGCAAAGCGTGACATTAAACAAGATTATGTTGGTGTCATGGTTGCCGTAAAAGAAGCCGAAGCCAAGTTAATGAAGGCTTATTCGAATAAAGGGGAACTGACAGGAATATCGACAGGGTATTTGCGTTTGGACGAAATAACTAATGGGTTGAAGGAATCCGATTTCATTATAATTGCTGGTCGTCCCTCAATGGGTAAAACAGCCTTTGCACTTTCTCTTCTCAAAAATATGGCCGTTGACAGAAACATTCCCTCAGCTTTTTTCTCGCTTGAAATGTCTCGTGTTCAGCTGGCCCAACGTCTCATATCAAATGTAACAAATATCACGCTTTCTCAAATTGTAGGTGGACAACTGTCGCCATCGGACTTTGAACATTACGACAAAAGTCTTCCACTTCTTTTAGATTCGCCCATTTATATTGACGACACACCTGGATTGTCTCTTATGGAACTGAGGACCAAGGCCAGAAGATTGGTGCGTGAACATGGAGTTAAGATTATCTTTGTCGATTATTTGCAGCTGATGAATGCCAACGGCATACATCCCTCATCACGTCAGGAAGAGGTGTCAATCATCAGTCGTTCGCTAAAAGGTTTAGCCAAAGAATTGAATCTTCCCGTTGTAGCACTGAGTCAGTTGAATCGTGGAGTCGAGAGCCGCGATGGCCTTGAAGGGAAGCGTCCGCAACTATCTGACTTACGGGAATCTGGAGCCATCGAACAGGATGCAGATTTAGTTCTGTTTGTGCATCGACCTGAATACTATCACATATATCAGGACGATATAGGTAATGACTTGCACGGCATGGCGCAGATTATCATTGCTAAGCAGCGTATGGGTGCTACAGGCGACATGTTGTTGACTTTTCGCGGTGAGTTTACTCGCTTCGAGGATCCAGAACAAAACAATCTTAATCATCCCAAGCGGTTAACACAGGAGCCTGCTGCAGAACCTGCTGACAATGAGACCATCTATCAGGAAGGTGAACCGACACCCTTCTAAGCAATAACACTCTCATCTCACATCTGAGGATGTGGGCATGAGAGCATCTTATTATATATAATGTGTACATTATTACATAACAACAAGTAAACATAGAACATTATGAAACGAAGTGTTAAAGTTATTACCTGCTCAGAAAAGGGAGGTGTGGGCAAGACTCAGCTCTGTGCCACACAAGCTTTGTATTTTGTGGAAAAAGGCATTCCAGTAAAGGTCATTGATGCCGACATCCAGCAGTCACTATCAAGACACCGTCAGCGTGAACTTAAAGCCCATCCAAATGAATGGGTACCCTACAGTGTTGATTTTCTGAATACGACAGACATCAATATGGTGAAGTCGATTATGAATACGATTTCAACCATCCCCTGCTGCTTTCTCATAGACTGTCCAGGAAACATAAACGACCCTGCGCTCAGCATCATTTATCAAGAGGCAGATTACGCCGTTATACCGTTCGAGCTGAACGCTGACAGTGTAGATGCAACTATCATGTTCGCTGAACTGTTCAAAGAGCATTTTTCTGCAAAAATGTACTTTGTCCCTAATAAGGTTTCTCCTATCTATGAGAAGCGAGGTGAGGTAAGAAAAGCCCGTGAGGATGCAGAAGCCACGCTTAGCAAGTTGGGTACAATAACACCAGACATCAAGCTCACAACTCATCTCAATGGTTACTCTACTCTTGAATTGTTAGATTGGGATAAGCGTAGGCATGTTACTGGTGCTTTTCGTCCTATTGCCTTGCCTATCTGGAAAATTTTTAAACGTTAATTGTAATTGAATATGGCCACAAAGAAAAGATTTGTCAACTCAGCTAACGACGTTGACTTACAGACAGCCTTCATTGAGAAGACAGGAAACAATGTAAATAACCAAAACGTTTCCCAGGCAACCGGCACAGGCCATCTGGACGGCAGCTGGGTGCGCTTTACCGTTATCTGTTCTGAAGAACTTGTTCAGAAGATCAGATTCATTGCCCGTGAAGAAGACTTTAGTATTCGTGAAGTTATTGAGAAGTCCTTCAGCAATACTATCGCCAGCTATGAGTCCAAACGGGGAAAGAAGATCATTATCAAGACAAAGAAGAAGGACATCGACAGTGTATTATAAAAAAAACAAAGTATTATAATTATGCTTGTAAAAACGATAATCCAGCATGTCCTAAGATGTATAATTTAATTATATAAAACACCTTGTAAGTTTCACAGGCGTGAGCTGCTTTCCATGATGGGAAGTGGCTCTTTTTGTTCAAATTGGTCTTAAAATAGTTAATTCAAGACTTTGAAACTCGTATTTTCGCGTGTTTGTTTATTATGATGTAACTTTGTGCCAAACAACAACAAATTAGCAACGATATGAGAATAAAGATTGTTTTTGTGATTCTGTTTTGCAGCACCTCCATAGGTGCACAAACATACAACCATGACGGGGCTGTTATGCGACAATATACCGTTGCCGAGGAAGGTATTGGTTCTCTGTCTCCAGATTTTTATTATGAATGGTTTCATAAAGATTATTCCAGCTGGGCCAAGAAAGAGAACAAGCTTGCCGCCCGTTGGTGGATGTATAACAGCATCCATCAGGAGTTAGGGTATGCTGAGCAGATAGACTCCTCACTGACCAGACGCGCGAAGATAGAGGCTATGAATATTGCCGACCGTACGGGTGGTATCCTCGATGCCGCTTGGCTGAGTGAGAAGGATAAGATCACGAAAAAACAGGAGGCATTCAAAAAGAATATCGGACTAATTATCACCAAAGGTGGATCTTATGCCGACAAGCGCTATTGGGAAGAGATCTATAACTGTCTGTCACAGTCGGTCAATGCTATCCGTGATGCCTATCTTCCCAATATGAAGCGTATGGCTGCTTACCAGCTAATCTACAAGGATCTGGTTAAGCGCAATAATGAGCTTGTCATGATGTTATGCAAATGGCAAGGTCTGAAAGCCACCCAAGACATGGCCGAGGGCAGTCCTGTTGTCAAGGCCAATACGAAGAATGCCGTCAAGTCGGCTTTCGCCCGTTGGAAGAAGTCCATGGTGACTGGCTCCAATGGCAGTGTTCATGGAATAGGAGAATAAAAATATATAATATATGGGGTTGATAAGTAGTTTATTTCTTGCTGCAGAAGGTGCGGAAAGCTTTGTCAACAGTATTGGCGTGGAGTTGTTCGAGGAACAGATTGACGATGTCATCTTCCAGACCAATGAGTTTCTGACCGATGAGACGTTTATTGGTGAGCAAGGTCCTTTCTGGTGGATTCTCCAGATGTGTATGGCCTTGGGTGCTTTGTTTGCCATCATTATGGCTGCCGGTCAGGCTTATAAGATGATGGTCAAGGGAGAGTCTTTCGACCCTTTGAAGATTCTGAGAGTTCTTGGCGTTGCTTTTGTGATGTTCTTCTGGTATGCCGATGGTGGTGTTCTCGACTGCCTGGCATATATTCCTAACTGCATCGGTAGCTATACCCATGACCTGTATGAAGCCGAAGCTATGCAGGTTCAGGAGAAGTTCGAGGATTTGAAGCCGTTGATAGCCAAGCGTGACACAACCTTCTTTGATGCCAATGGCGATCTGAAAGCGGCTTTTAAGAACATCAACAGCGAAGGTACACAGACTACTGTCGGTGATGCCGTCAATGCCGAGGAAGTCTCGAAGGAGTCCAAGCAGTCTGCCAAACTCAATGATATCAGCACTTTTGCTGGTATCACCATCATGATCGACAAGCTGGTAATGTTCATTGCCCTTGTGACTTTCCGTGTCGGCTGGTGGGCCACCATCTACATCCAGCAGATTATGTTGGGTATGCTGACTATTTTCGGTCCCATTATGTGGGCTTTCTCCTTACTGCCGAAGTGGGAGGGAGCATGGGCAAAATGGATAACTCGATATCTGACTGTGCATTTCTATGGAGCCATGTTATACTTCGTCGGCTTCTATGTATTGCTGTTGTTCGACATCGTCATCAGCATCCAGTATGAAGAGCTATCAGCCTTGCTGGCCAGTCCAGAGACCTTCACCGGTTATCTGCATACCGCCTTCATTACTGGCGGCTACCTGTTAGCAGCCAGCGTTGTTTCCCTGAAGTGTCTGAACCTTGTTTCTGATTTGGCTGCATGGATGATTCCTGAAGGTGACACTGCCTATTCTGCTCGTAGTTTCGGCGAGGGTGTTGCCGAAGGCATGGGAAGGAAGCTTAAGATTTAGTAATTGAATTTAATATCATAAATTTATGAGTTGGAAAAAGTTGATTATAGGTGAACCTGTTCCCGATAAGGATGACCCTCGATACAAAGAGCACCATGAGCGTTGTAAAGCAGCGGGTGAAAAATTTGCCCGTATCATGGGTTTGGCTACCCTCGGAGAATTTATCCATCGTCATGCCACAGCCCATAAGGTGGCCTTCCTTGCCTTGGTTTTTGGTGTTTCGATATTCATTTTTGCCATGAACGTTTTTCGCATGGTTCATGCGTATAATGTCCGCACAGACTCTAAGGCTGTTGCCGTCGAGCGCGTCGATTCAGCCATGCGACACCGTTTAAATAGATAGTGCGTTTGTTGTTGTTCCAGTTCCAGTTGCTCGAATTGAAGTTCAGGTTTTCACTATTGTTCTCGTTGTTCGGAGAAGCCGACCAAAAGTAGCATGGAACCGGCAGTTCCCCTTCACGAGTTGGAGGGGAATTTTCTTTTCAACTTAAAATAGTTGCAGTAAAGTTTGTATATATCATATATATTTTGTATATTTGCCCCAAAATTCAGAGAATTATGGAAGCAACAGTAAGAAAGACAACATCCAAACCGGCCATGCGCCGTAAAGTCATTGACATCAAGCCAGACACATTTCGTGGTCTGTCCGTTATTGCAGCCAGTCGTGGAACGAACCTAAAGCACTTCATTGAGAGCAGCCTTGATGAACTGGTCGAGTCATACGATGATGCTGCTATTTTCAGGTATCTGCAGCAGACAGATCCAGAAGGTCAGGAAATGCTCAGTGACGAAGAACAAGTAGCCTTTGAGAAGAAATATGGTCTATGAAGGTCAAATATTCAAAGAGCTTTGAAAAGGCCGTTGACAAATTGTCCGGCAAGCAGCTTGACAGTGTTCTTGATGTCATCAAGGAAGTCAAGGCCGCTCAGGGAATAGAGGATATCACCGACTGCACCCGTCTTGTCGGCTATCATACGGTTTACCGCATCCGTATCGGTGGTTACCGTGCATTCTTCACCTTCCACGTTGAGATTGTCGATGATGAAGTCTATTTCCGCTATCTCGTGTCAAGAGGACAGGCCTACACTAAAAAAGTGGAGAAAGAATTGAAACGACTCGATACTTAATAAACAATTAAAAATTATCAATTATGAGGAAATATTTCTTTTTATCTGCATGTATTATTCTTCTCGCATCATGCTCTGTTAAGACTAATGAGGAAAAGGCTCGTGAACTGATTGAGCCAGAAGTTAAGGCCAATCTGATAAAGCCCGAGAGTTATGAGTTTGCTCAGATTCAGCTTGACAGTTGCTTTAGTGACAGTCAGCACAATCCAGAGGCTATTATGTTTGCCCTGAAGGTGGCCAAACTGTTCAACGAATATAAGGACTATTCGGAGGATGCTGAAAGGGCCGAGTCATCTATGACCATCTACGCCCCGTCTTACGGCTATCAGTCTGCTCATTCCGCACAACAGCATAAGAAATACAAAGTCGAAATGGAAAAAGCTCAACGGAAAGCTGCTGCTGCCAAAGATCAGATTATCCAGTTATATAAAGACAACAAGCAACTCATTCTTGGCTTCGAAAATGGCAAGCATGACTTTACGGGATGGGCTGTTACCCTCGGTTACCGGGCTGAAACGGCAGGCGGATTGAAAACGATGGGCGGTGCTTTGTTCTATCTGAACAAAGATATGACCGAGATTACTCATCGTTTCACAGAAGAAGACATGAAGGATATTCAGTCTGCAGGTATCGATGACCTCAAATATGAGTTTGAAGACGAATTGAAAGAGATTTTCGGAGACGAATAGCATCCTATTATGAAGGGCGTAATATATAAATATACCTTTCCTAATGGTAAGGTGTATATAGGTCAGACCAGGCGCAATCCGGAACTGCGTCACAGGGAACATCTGGATCCTGTGACAGGACCATGCAATAGTGGCTTCTGGGAGGAATACCAGAAGTTCCTGGAATACAAGTATGAGATTATCGAGACTGTGGAGGAATCTGATAGCGATATCCTTGTGGAAAAACTAAACCGACTGGAAACATATCATATCATCAACAGTCATGCCTATGATCCCAAATATGGATGTAACAGAAGGTTTCGAGGAACGGAAAGCGCTGGAGCAGAAAGGATCCTGCAGGAACGGTTTCAGGAACTATACAACAGCTTACGTCAGGTAAGGTTAGCCGTTTATAGTTCTATCAGCGAGAAAGTATGGCACACGAAGGTCCCTTTGACTGAAGAGGAAAAGGTTTGTCTGAAAGAACATTTCGCTCAAAAAGATCTTATGTGGAATCTTCCAGACTCCTTTAACCCGGATGATTTGAAGGCCCTCGACACGGAAGATTACAACGAGGACATATTCAATCTGGAAGAAGCCTTTGAGGAATGGGAATGGAGATTAGACGAAGCCCTTCATAATGAAATAGCCGATTTCGTAAGAGAGAACTCCGATGCAATTTTGGAAGAAGTGCGTGATAGGGATGCTATTTGCGCTATTGACGAAGAAGGAAATGTAGCCCTTACATTCTACTCTTTCAATGAGATTGCCCAGCATTTCGGAGTTGTCAGGCCAGATAATGTAAGGAATGTCCTTAAGGGAAGACAGAAGTCCGCTTATGGATATTATTGGAAATATAAGCGAGATTTATAAAGGACGGATATGATTTCGGATTTCATATTATTCTTGTTTATTGTGGTTCTGATACTGGTATTCATTTACCGGTATTATACTGTCAATGCCAGGTGTGAAGAGGTTGGGCAAGAACTGTCCTGGCATACCTTCTGGAATAAGCCGGAACTATATGAGATGATAACCTCCCCAGACAGAGGAACACCAAGCGAAAGATACTTGGTTTCCAACCTTCTTGCATCAGGTTTCAAACCAACGGCCATCTACCATGATTTAATGGTAGATACTGGTAATGATAAGACTGCACAGATAGATATCGTGGTTGCTACCGATGCCGGTCTGATAGTCATTGAGGTTAAAGACTTTACAGGATGGATATTTGGTAAAGGAAATCAAGACTACTGGACACAGGTGTCTGGATATGGAAAATATCGGAACCGATTTTATAACCCATTCAAGCAGAACGAGGGCCACATTAAGGCTCTTCGCAGACTGTCACCGCAGATGGCAACACTGCCCATGTATTCACTTGTGGTGTTCGCAGGGGATTGTGAGCTGAAGGATGTGAATTTCATTCCTCATGACTGTTATCTGTCGACATTCTATTGGTCGATAAAGGCTGTTTATGACATTATAGAAGGCCATCCATCGGCACAATTTACAGACCGATGGGAGGTGGCAAACCTGCTGAAAGCAGCTGTTGAACGTGGAGGAAACACTTTCCTTCAGGAACAACACATATACGATATTCACGACATGTTAGGCACTAACAGGAAATACAACTAAGAGTAGTAACATAGTTGGACGGCATCGGTAAAAATGAGTATCTTTGCACCAGTTCTGCTGTGACTGGTGGATATTGATTTGGCGAAGAAAGAGCTGCTATCCGTGATGGGTAGCAGCTCGTAATTATATGCATCTTGTAGTGCCTGGTTATTATTGCCTTAGCTCAGGTCACTTTTAAGAGTCGAAAGAAACATTCTGGTTTCAGCGACATACCTTGACATCCATTCAAGCGTATTTGGGTTATTGAGTGATTCCTTAACCACAAATTCATTGAGCACTTCGCCAAGGTTATTGATGCACTCCTGAATATTTTTTCGATATTCAGATACTCCAGGCAGTAGGACTGTGTCCTGTTTTGCCAATTCCTGCTGATCTAATTCTTTTGCCATAATCATTCTAATTAAATTGATATTTCGTCAATCCAGCCCGTCAGTATGAGCGGACTCCTCTTCCTTCAGCAGGCTGTCCAAGAACTGCTGGGCAGCACGGTCGCTTTCCTGCAGCTGATGATCCAAGCAGAACTGCCGGAAGGGTTCCTGGTACTCTACTGACCTCTGGACGTACTCCAGATGCGTCAGCTTTCCATCGTAGAGCTGCTGCAGCAACTCCTGTGAAGGCGCATCGGTAGTTACACCATAGTAGCGGTCAAACTGCTCCTTCAACTCCTTCTGGGCATTGGTGATGATTTTCAGTACCAGTCCCGTCAGATTGGCATCTACATCCTGTGCGCCCTCCTTCATTCCGAAGGATGTCTCGACATTTCTGTTGTCGATCTTGATTGTTACGTCAAATGTTGCTTTCATAACTAATGGACGGCGGTTAGCGTCTCACGAACTGTACGAGGACGGTACTGGCGGCATTGGTGACGGTAATCGACACATCCTTATCGTTGGCGACACCCTTGCCAGAGTATATCCGACCAGTACTCTCCCAAGTCGCATTATAGCGGGTCACCACCTCACTCAGGATCTTGTTAAAAAAGTCTGATGGGACATTCATATAGGCCACCTGTGTCGTGCTCAGCGTATTGGTTCTGCTATTCAGCACGCCCATCGTCATCGTGACACCAGGATATCTGCTGTTGTTGCCAAACTGCAGGATGTTCCCTTCGCTAACCTGTGCCGTCCAGCCCTGAGTGGCCATGTCGGCCTTGATCTGGTCGAGGGTAGCATCCCAACGGAGGTATGGCTCCACCCATGTCGTGGTGCTGCCGGACATACCGTTATTAAGGTCGTCATCATCACTGTCACCGCCACAGGCTGTGAATGTCATGCACATTGTGGCTACCATGGCCACCATCATCAATTTCGCTAAAATGTTCTTTTTCATAATTGTTTGTATTTAAAAAGTTAATAAATAAAGAATCTCTTGAAAGAGCTGCCACCATCGATAACCAGCCGCTCGGCAAATGGGAGGCTGGTCTAAGTGAACGCGTCGATGAAACCCGTTCCCGCAACTCCTCCCAAAATGCTGCACTCCTGTCTGAGTTGTCTTCAACGGAAGAACCGGGATGCTCGGAACTGCTCCGTCCGGCAGTGTGCAGCTTCAGGACTATTGCGTCCGTCCTGTTTGGGGGCCTGGCACAGTGTCGCTCATGGGCTTTACTGCAAAGGGGGACGCACCTGTACCTTCTTATGCCCAAGGCTTCCCACACTGTCATGCCAGGCGAAATCTGGTACTTAACAACAGGATGGCTAATGCCGACACGCTCAAAGGCGCAGGTATTAAGAGTACCAGAAGATGGGGAACCGCTACGCTCATGGGCCGGTCCTACCGAGGCCGCCGTGACCGCCTCCCGCTTCTCCCATGGCTCGAGTGCCGCATTCCCCAATATCGTTCAGTCTTTCAAAGAGCGCCTTATTGTTAAGAATGACACACCCAATCAGGGTGGTTTTCTTCTTCCTGTATTAGGTCATCGAGATTTGCAGCATCTTCCCAGATATAGTTATCTATCTTCCAGTAATACTCTGCATCGAACTCATCTTCATCCTCACTAATATTGTGTTTAAAGATGATATCATTAAGTTCCTCTTCTATCTCTTTAGCATGTTCTTCTTTAAGCTTAACGAAGAGGCTCTTGGCATCCTCTGGAGTGAAGAACTCGTTGCCTGTCTTAGGGTTTGTCTGAGGTTCAGATTTCCAATACACAATATCTGTACACCCCATTTCTTTAGTCTCTTTGTAAGTCATCATTACTAATACACTACTTCGTGTCGTGTGCAACTTCAATAATGCCACCCCGGGCGAGGTGTCGCGGAACCTCGGAGCCGGAATGGCAGTTATCTTCTTATTATCTTCTCAGTGAGCCGCGACGCATCACAGTTGAATGGGAGACATACAAAAAGCCCGCAGGATACCCACATCAATGGATATTCTGCGGACTTTACCTTTGGAAAGCGTAGCCAGTTTCCAATCCTTGCTACATGTCCGTATGTCTTTTGGAGGTTTCCCTGATATGACGGGCCAGGAGCAGTGCTCTCTCCAGCTGGTGTCAGCCTTTTACCGTCCGAGGCTTCACATTACGTAGTCCTTTACCTTTTACCTCTTAGGGAGTGCTGACAGTCTTATATCATTTGCAAAGGTACGAAAAAAATTCTGAAACCACCAAATTTTTGGCGTGTTTTTTGATGCTAAAAACAAGAAGGATTGTCTGTTTATGACTTCTTAACACTCTCCAACCACTGGCAGACAAGTATGAACTATTGTTAATGTCCTACATGTCCTCCGCGTCCAGACTTCCTTGTGGGAATATGTCCAAGGATGAATGGCTTTCTCTTCTCGTCATCATTGTTCTTACCATCCCATCTGCCAGTGTCCTGTCCACCTCCACCATGTCCAGCACCAGCTGCAGCACCGATGCTTTCAAAATATGCATCTGCGAATGCTCCGCATACCCTGCTAAAACTCCCACACAATTGTCCAGCAAAGTCATTGAAAGCTGCCACCGTTTCCTCTATTCCCTTAAATGAATTTGGGTCTGCCATCTCTCCAAATAGCCTTCCTTTGATACTGTTGATACTCAGAGAATCAGTTACTTCCAAATCCCCGACAATTTCTGGACCATATTTTCTACATGCCATTTGTTCTGGCGTATAGTTATTCTTCTTTAATTCGTGATATTCTTCCTTAGTATAGGGTCTATTTCTGTACAGTTTGTCACCATTGGAGAAAACAAAATTTGCTGCACAATAAAAAGATTGAGAAGTGTTGTCATAGTAATCTTTAGCAGATTCAAGTTCTACGCCCTCTGGCATCTTGCCCACCTTAAAATGCTCTTGTTTCCAGTTATAGAGTTGTCTTTCCTGTATTTCATCCGAGAAGTAGTGCCAGGCAAGTGCCATCCCTACATTTTGTTGCTCTTCACTATAGTTATAGTGATAGAAATGTTCTTTGCTCATCTTCCGGCCATCATATTGTTCGCCGTCAATCATTGCTGATATATATGCTTCGCCCTTATATTGATATATATGCGGCTTAACATCAACAAATGGCAGAAAGAAATCATACTGTTCGTTGGATTGCATTTTACTCCCATCATCCAACTCATCCTCTCTCTGCAATAGCTTCGGATTCTCATGTAAATCATATGCATGTCGGGCGTATGCTACTGCTTCTTCTGCTTTCTGTCGGGCTTCAGCTATTTCACCTTTTTCATTTGCCTGCAAAGACAGTTGTAGGCTTGCATATGCTCTGTCAACAGCAGTCTTTTCATCAACGTTTTCTTTCGACAGCTCATAGTGGCCAGCTATATCGTATATTTTGTATCTCTCCAGTACATCCTCTATATATTCACCTATATTCAGGCTATCAAAATCTTTTCTGTCACGCAGTTTCATTTCATCTTCGTCCTGTTCGTTGTTCTGTTCCAATTGATGTAGATATTCTGCCACTAAAGCATGATTATAGGCATCCTGTCCTTTTTCGCATAACTGTTTATATTCTTCCCCATATTCAGAAATTTCTGGTGTATACTCCTTCCTCAGCTCTGTCAAGAGAGAGACGGCCATTCGCCGATTTTCCTCTTCCTCCTGATATTCAATCGCTATATCCTCGATTTCAGAGTCCGACAGCCTTTCAACTTCTATTCCCATATTAGCCAGACCATCGTATATATCCTCAGCCAAGGTTGGAGAATTGACCAGTTTATGAGTGGCTTCGTTTGCTTCATCGGCAGATAGAACTAAGTCCTTTTCCGTTCCCTTCTTCCAGTCAGGATTCAGCAGTTTGTCAAGCTGTAAGATGTCTGAGCCTTTAAAGACTGACTTTGTTTGATGGTCAATTAGTGTATATCCTCTTGTGCTGCCATCTTTCCACTGGTTAAAGATAATGGATATTCCCAATTGTTCTTTCAGTTCTTCAAGGAACTGCTTAAACTGAGCCTTGCGAATACCCTTAACCTCCTGTCCAGTGAGGTTCTTATACTCCTCCCCAAATCCCTTGTCACCCTCGAATGCAGCTCCACGAACGTCACGTAATCTCTCGGTTACGGTATGACGTTTTCCATCCTTGGTTATCTTCACGTCAGGATCTTCTACGAGATACTTCATTGAACGCTGACGTCTGTCAAGAATCATGCTATGAAGTTGTTTTATCCTATCCTTGGACTCTTCCAGATATTTCTTGTTCCTTTCGATGGCCTCACTAATTTCCTGAAACGTGAAGATATGTTGAACGTCCCCATTTCGGACGACATTAACGACTTCCAGTTCGTCGTCAAAGAAAGACTTGGGATAGCCATTGGCACGAAGCAAGCTGAGAAACTGCTCCTTGGATGAAAACTTATAGTCCAGATAGTTTTCGATGGTCTTAGGTGCATTGACACCTCGAAGTTCATCAAGATAATGTCTGGCTTTTCTCCCTTCCTTATAGTTGTCTATCCATTCACCAGTAGTCTGATTCACTGTTACAGTGACGCAATGCAAATGCCAATAGCCAGTATCATTGTGCGAATAGACAAGAATAGGCTGGTTCTTATACCCAAGCATATCTAAGACCTTTACTGCATGATCTACAAGCTGCTGTTTTTCCTCTTCCGTGGGCTTGCCAGGAAGTGAAAACATAATATGTTTCTGAGGATGTTTCACGTCCGGATTCTGGTCGGCAATCTTTCTCAGGTAACGACTTGTAACTACAGGAGTATGTATGCCATACTTCTGCAAGTCACCGAAATTTCGCATTTCAAGGAGTTTGGCTTCGCCCTTTGCCACCTTCTTTTCGTTGTAGAAACATGCCGCAAACGTAGTGGCATCGTTACCGAGCATTTTAACTATTCCACGTTCCATATTATATATATTTATTGCTTTGTTTTACTTTCAATTTTCTCATTCAATTCTGCCAATAGCTGGCCAATAGTCATATTATGATATTGTTCCTTGTTCCCACCAATATAATCCTTTATCTTTCTGATAAGGACTTTATACTGTTGTTCTTTTTCGCCAGCATTTGGAAACACGAGACAACGTGTCAGTAGTTCGTCTTCACCACCTAACACGTTCTTCAAAGTCTCTCTATTTAGAGTCATTGAAGCAGTAAACGACCTAATTTTCTCCAGCAACTCGTCCTGATAGTACTGGATATATTTAATCATATCCAGCAACTTTTTCCCAAGTTCATATTCAGGTGTACCCTCTTCCTTGGCAATCAACGACTCAAGATTTACCCGTTTAGTGACTTGGTTGATGTTGTTTCCGATACGGTTCGTTTCTCGAAGAATTTCCTCGAAGAAGATGTCTATTCTATCGAGTTGTGAGCGATTATCTTTGATGGTTTTTATTAGTTCGTCAACGCAGTCGAGGTCGATACCACACCCGTCATCCATGTGTAGATAGATGTATCGTAACATGCGCGAAAGACTATAACCAGGCCTTCCAAAACCATTGTTTGCTCGCGCTATCATTTCCTCCTTCATGGAGGATGATGGGGTCAAGAACTCTACTCTTCTTTCGCGTCTATCTGTCTTCTTTTCGCGCAAAGAAGCAAGCGCAGAATTGATAATATTTCCTTCGTTCATAGTTCTTAAATATTAGAAATTCGTATAACGTTAATGAAGAAAGCACCCGATACAGAGGGTGCGCTATCCCCTTCTGGGGCGAGTCGGGAACCATCGGAATTTCGCACGTCAGTGTGACATTCCGGAATGGTGCCACTACTCGCCTAACTCATTTGAGTTACAGCAAAGGTACTTTGTCTCTCTTTTTTTTCGAAAAAATAGAGCTTCTATCTCTTGAATTAACTATTTTACGACAAGCCAAGTCTTAAAATGGTTAATTCAAGAGATTTTATGTTGTTTTTTCAGCGATAAATATATATATGTGTACCTTTGTTGAAAAAAAACAAAAGCGTATAACTATGGAAGAAAAAAGAATAAAGATACCTTGCAACAAGAAGGTAAGAGACTACACTATCAACAATCTGAAAAAGTTATGTGGGCTGACTGTCAGTCGTGCCTATGAAAAATTCATAGAGAAGGGTGCAATTTCTGTCGAAGAAAGTCTTGCTCCAGATAATAGGATAGAGCAACTGATAAAGTTGATTAACAGATTTACCATTCCAAAATCTGTTCCTGTTCGACCTGTCGATAAAAGACACATGGAGCAGTTTCGCGAACGGTGGAAAAAACATCTGGAGAGCTTACCTGTTAACAATGCCGCCGACTCAAAGCCTGTTTATCTCATTGATGCCGTCAACAGAATCTTGAAGCGTCGGAAGTCACGCATACAATGTACTCGTATTCACCTGATGTGGCATCTTGACCTTCAGGGAGAAGATCATATGATACCAGAAGAAATTGCAACAGCGATTACAAAGTTTGGTTTGAGCGACTGGAGCGATGTTCGACCACTCATCGACAACAGCCAATATAACATTAGGATAAGTGGAAACGGTACTAAAGAAATAGAACAAGAAGAATTTCTAAAGGCTATCGAGTTCATTTATCAAATTCCCAATTTTCATGTTGACGAAGGCATGAAGGAGAGAATACTGAACGACATTAAGGTTCTGCAGGATTTTTTAAAAGACAAAGAGAAAAATCCAGAGACATACGATTACGAAGCTGTCTGGAAAAAATATACTGCGAAACTACAGACGGCACCAGCATCAAGAAAGCGCAAGTCTGACGCAAAACCAAAGGTGAAGACCGCCAAGGAAGAGAAAACTGGTGAGAGTTCCAAAGAAGGTGAGACCACCATGACGGAAGAAACAACTGTTCCGACAGTTCAGCCACAGGGAGAGGTAACGGTTGGACAGGAAGAGTCATCACCGGAACCAGCGAGGGAAGGTATGACGATGCAGTCATCAGGAATGACATACGTCGCCATCCAGAACAAGATCATAAGAGGTGAGCCATTGAACGAATCAGACCAGCTCTATTTAATCAGAGTGAAGCATGAATGTCCTTCGTGTGGCCATCAGATGGCAGAGCACACCAGTCAGATAGGCAGGAAGTATGTATCATGTGACTGTCAGTACTACGCACCAGGCACATTTGAGAATCCGACCATCGATAGCAAGTATAAGGCTGGAGTGATCAGGAGGCAGCGACCGTAGGGAAGCTGCGCGCGACATAGCGGACGGCGGTCAACCTAACGACCCTCAAAGTAGAATTTCTTCTTAGAAATGGCCTTTACCATGGAGTCGTATGTGACAAGGTCTGACGGGTGCAGGGTGTCCCAGAAGAACCGAAGCCGGAAAGAGTCCAAGGTGTCATCCCCTTTTAGGAGATTACATGATCTGCAGGCAGGCATAAGGTTGTCGATATCACTGGTACCGCCCCGTGACTTGGCCACAACATGGTCTCGGGTCATATTCTGCACATTGAGGGTGCATCCGCAATAGGCGCAGTGTCCTGCTGTCTTGTTAAGGATAGAGTGTTTCTTTGCCATATCGGTCCGTAATTACATCATACCCATCATCAGATAGGCCACGAACAAAAGATCTGCCACAAGCGCAAGGCTTGTAGTCCACAGCAACACTATATTCACCGTCCTGTTCATAGTTTAAAGCATTAAAGATGTAAGATGCCAAATGGTGTCATCCTCAGTACCGGTGCTTTAGCCTCCGGAACATAATGTATCAATTTGAAATATACGTCCTGTCCATCTTTGCGGTCTGTAGCACTGCAGGGATGGCGGTCGTATATAGTTCCTGGGCAGGCACCACCGGCATGAGTGGCAAAAGCACAGTCCTTGCACCCATCATCGGCAACGGTGATAACCTTGGCTCCGTCGATGGTGTCTATCCAGACTTCCCCGACAGCCCTTTCCTGTCCATAAGCAGTAATCATAACTTAGAAGAATTAAAGCCCTTCAGATATACATTCTTGATAAAGGCATTGAAGCCGAAGCAGAAAAGAGTGATACACACTCCAACGAGTATCAGTTCAAAATCTGTTAAATGTCCCATATCAGTATTCTATTTTAGCTGTTCCTACTTCCAGAAGTGTACTGTCAGCCATCTTCACGTATTCACGTCCCGCCAGAGCTGCCAGACGGCTATCTTTCTCCAGATGTTCATAACCCGTCTCGATACGTCGCTGCATCCTGTCGATGGCACGGTCAAGATCTTCCTTTACACTGTCAAGGGTGCGCTGCACCTCCTTCAGCTTTTCAATATACTCTTCCGGTGTCATAATCAGTCCTCCTTAACCATTAAGTGCCCCATACCGTATTTCTTCATCCATTCATTGTAGTGCTTGATGGCTGCTTCCCCATGGAGGCCCAGACGTTGGCGTTCCTCCAGTTCGGCACGGTACACTTGGCCTTCCTTGCGGATGTTCTCGCCGATTGTCTCCATTTGGTTCTCAATCTTCTGCAATCTTTCAACTGTCTGTTTCATATCTTTGCTGCCTGTTTGTATTCCGTCGGCATCGGTTATAGTTAGTATTGTTTCTGACGCTGTTGTTGAAGTTATCGGCATGTTAGATTTTAGATCCTTTCTTCTTTTGAAGTTTTTTCTTATCAAGTCTGCCGGTGTGCTTTCAATTTTCAGTCGTCATCGACTTAGTTGAGTTTTGAGTCCTTTTTCTTGCCAGGTTATCAGGATCAACTTTCAAGGGGGATAAGCCAAGAAATTCTGCGAGAAATTTTATGGAATACCCAGATTGGCACAATCTGTGGAAGGCTGCCGGAAAATTTGTCCCAGAACCATCGGCTTGTTTATTGGTGTTTCCCCGGGTTGTCCTACCTTTGCAAGGAAAAAGACTCCATCGAAAACTCAGCTAACCCCATGAGGTGAAAATAGCATACTGGAAAGGACGAAGATAAATCAGAAAAGACTTCTCATCCCGTTTGGGGTTCCGTCAAGCATTGACGGTTTTCTTCAGTAAGCTGCATCCGGCTGTCACCAGTGGATCCTGACAGGAAAGTCCGTGGACATCTCGCAAGGTAGGGTGACAAACAGGAATAGCCATTCAGCCCAGCAATAAGGAGTGTGATGTTACGGCCAGCAGACAGCGTTTTGCGGTGGTGCAGACATCGAGGAATGAAGATGTATGAACCACTGTTCAGGGTGTGTGTGACTGTACCAGGCACATTCTCCCTTAACAGAGCAGACCGCCGTCCGCTATCAGGACGTGACGTTACTCTACGGTTGCAGAGCAGAATGGTGTCCGTCGAGCCGGAACCCCCGAAGAGAGATATTCATGAACTTTCAGGCAGATTAAGAGCCAATAGCGGTGTCGGATGCAAGCGGAAGTGTAGATTCACATCAGAAAGAAGTACTGGCGACCCAGCGGCCACACTGACAGACAACGGACGGCGACCAAAGCTGCTGACGTACCATCCATGTTGGCGACCAAAGCTCCATGAGCTGCCAGGAGTGAACAGGGATAGTGCTTTAGCATGCTGCCAGGAGTGGGCCGAGTCCGTCAATGGGGCAGTACCGAGAGTGAGTATGCACGGCTGATGGATTTATGTATCAAAAATGATACAGAGGTAAGCAGATATGATACGAAAATCGGGTGTCAATATTTTTCGTTTCGCCCGATTTTAGGAGGTATAATTACCTCACCGACTGTCCATTATGCCCTCCTGGGGCTTCCTGTGAGGTCGTTTTTCGAGAGTATACCCAGAAAACGGCTGTTTCTGACAAAAACCTGACAAATTCAGAAACATGGAAAAAAAGGGCGAGATTCACATCTGGCCCCTTTCATGCAAAGTATTTTATGTTTGCATCTTATGAGTTAAAAAGGAGGGTTCGCTTACCCTCCGGATTGTATTAGTCAAAGGGGGCTTCCCAGCTGCTGGCCGTAAGGATTATCACATGGTGCTTGACACCGTCCTTTTCGTATTCCACTGGTTTAAACACTCCATGGATGAAAAGATATTGACCTTTCTTCAAACTATCGAAGTCTGAAACTTTTTCATTTTTACGCCATGCCTCGAGATTCATAAAACCTACGACCTTCTTTTCCTCACCGTTTACATTCTCCGTACGGGTGACAGCTACGCCGAAGCGAGCAACTGAAGTGTTCTGGAACTTGGTAATCTTAGCATCTGCAGTGAGACGAGCTGTAATCTGAAAATCATTGAAGGTATTCATAATTTTTATTTTTTAGAGTGAAACTTAATTTTTACGTGCAAAACAAAGCAAACCAGAAGAAGACATGCAACGGTCAAGGAATACTAAGGAAAATTCACGGAATACCCCATTTCCTTTAGGACTTGTCCGTTAAGAAGAAAATGCGGAAGGCTGCTGAGAATTTTCTGCAGGGATAAGGAGGTTTACGACTGGTACTTGCCAAATGGCGCTGGTGCTAAATTCGCAACGGAAAAATAAGTCACGCTCACCCAGAAAAATAAAAGTGAATACCAATCTTGATAAGATGGACAGGCCGTATGCAGACAGCTTTGAGAGCAACGCCAGAACACGTGTCATACTTTAGGCTGTCATCCCAAAAGATAGACTGTTGGTGAAACATGGAAAAGGAAAAGTTTTTGAAACGAAGTGGGGTGGAAAACGATATAAAGTGTCAAACGACGAATGGTAAAGAAATATGCTCTATCAACGGTAATGCCGGTGGAGAGAAGGACTGCGTCCAGAATAGGTTACAGATAACACAGGGTGAGAGGAGTCAGCTCGACTATTCAGGATGGTAGAACCCTCTCACAGTCAGATAGAGAAAGTGAACACAAGTCTGCTGAAAGGCATACGTAAAACCGAAAACCTACCATATAACGGTTATTTGGTGGATTTCTATAAAAGTAAAACTGATGAAGGTAAGATAAAAGTTGTATTCATGAAGACAGTTAGACATTGTATTCATGATTACATTGTAAACATGTATTCTTTTATACAATATTTCATGTCCGCATGTCATACATGAATACGTGTATACTTTATAAATATGTACACATGTGTACGTGCGTACATTTTTAAATTATTCAAATATCCAGGTTAAGCTGGTCAAAATATTGGGCATCAGTCCCGTGTATCAGTGAAACTTTACAGGAGAACCGATAGACGATCATTAATTATGCCTGATATTTTGTACCTGGTTTTAATAATCCTCTTGCAGTAGTGTTGGCGTTTTAATCGTGTTGACATGTCCACATGTTTAAAATGTACACATAAAAAAATGCCTATTTAAGGAGGTTTTTGCTCATTAAATTTCTTTTTGCTAACAATGTTTACATGTATACATGTTTACAATATTTTGACAAAAAGTGTTACTTTGTTTGAAAACATAAAAATAATAAGTTCAAGGCATTCAGTATTTTATGTCTTTGAACTATTCAGTCATGCAAATAGCAAAAATGTTTATAATTTTGCACATTTTAGGCCTTCTGTGGCGTTTTTGTATACTTGGCGGGCAACTACACGTCAGAAGTAACAAAAAGCCGTCAGAGGGCTTTATTTTGCGTCAAACAAGGACATAGCATCCTCTTTTGCCTTATCTGCAATCTCAATATAGGGCTTCATGGCAGCATAATCGCTATGTCCTGTCCACTTCATGACAATCTGCGGCGCGATACCAAGCATAAGTGAATTACAGATAAAAGTCTTTCTGCCAACATGCGTGGTCATCAGCTTCCATTTTTCATAGACTTCGTCAACTCGTTCGCTTCCCCTGAAGTAAGTGATGTGAACAGGATCGTTGAAGCCGCACATTTCACCAATAAGCTTCAAATGTTCGTTCATGCGCTGCTCACTGATAACAGGGAGTGGGGCATTGTCTGGAAAAGATTCGTCACGATATTTATCGAGGAGGGCCTTTGAATACTTGTTTAATTCGATTTTTACCGAGTCGGTATCTTTTTTCGTCGTTAGTAGAATGTACTTACCGAAGATGTTTGTTCGCTGCAACCGTTTAAGGTCTGAATACCGTAACGAGGTAAAGCAACAGAAACAGAACGCATCGCGTATTCGTTCTGCAGTGTCCTTCTCAATACTGACTTTCTTTTTGTACTGGTTTCCGTGGACATCCTCCAGTTCAATCTCAGTTCCTATTTCAGGAAACTCGTAATTCAGGAGCTTCATGAGATCGTTCCAGTCCAGGAAGACAATTGGCTTCTTAGTTTTCTGGAGGCGTGGCTTATAATCGGCTTTTAGGCTTGTATAGCCTTTCTTGCCTGCCCATCTGATAAAGTAGCGCAGTCTGCTGGTGTACTTTTCGATAGTGGAATTGCGTAAGCATTTATCATCGATGAGGAAATTGACAAACCGGGTGGTACCGTCCTCGTCAAAATAGTCGATTGAGGTTATTTTGTCATGGTTGAAAAAGTCTTCCATATGACTTTTGAAAGAGTCCATACTCCTTACTGTCAGGGTGCGCCACTTGTTTTTATCGCTTTGTTCCTCCAGAAACGCCTTCAGATAATCACGTATGTCCGGCGCTTCCGTTTCTTCCTCTGCGGGGATATCTGGCGATTTCTTGCCGAATTCCTTCCCAAACAATTCTTTGAGATCTCCGACCGGTTCGTTTTTTCGTTTGAGTTCAGCTTCATAATCGGAAAAATAGCTGTCTATCTTCTTAAGACGGCTATTAAGATCTCTCGCTGTCAGGCCGTCAATTACAACGGACTTACCATTGGGTGTTGATAACCTAACTTTCTGGTTTTCCTGATCCCAGAGTTCTGGAAGGATAGAGAAACCGGCTGTAGTAGTAAGGCGCTTGCCTTTAATGCAAATAGCACACCTGACATTGACAGCACCGTCACCGTGTTTCTTTATTCGAGTCTTATCGAGGAAAAATCTTACAGACATTTTTGCTCAAAAATTTGCTTAATATGATGAAAAATCGTACCTTTGCAGCGGTCATTGAGATGATTAGCTGGCAAAAGGCCTTCGAATTTACACGCAAAATTACACGCATTTTTCGAAATATGCAAATTTTAGCCAGTTTATTAAGATTTTTAAATAGTTTATTAAATAATTGAAATATAGGTATTTACGGAAGGGGCTTGTTTAAGCCGTTTTGGTGGGTTTCCTTAGCGGTAAGTCCCCTATCGACTACCACCAACACCCTGTAGATGCTTATCTACAGGGTGTTTTGTGTTTCTGGGTAGCCGTAGGGAGTCCCTAACAACAACTACCCCACTTTCATACTCCTTTTAGCCATTGGACTAACGCTCTACGCTGCTCGCAAGCTATTGGACGAATGGAGCTTTAGTTTTGTTTGCAAGTGAATGACATATTGGCTAACTGAATACCGTCGGCACTAACATTCGCTATAATTTTTACGATATGAGTTGTAGGGTCAGATACCAGCAGTTTGAAGGTGTAGGTGATATGAGGCATTTCAACTGGTGAGAGCTCATTGAAAAACATAACATTCTTGACTGCGCGTATAGTGGCAAGTTTGCTAACTGCATCTTCCAGCAGTTCCTTGGCTATCAGCATGATGCAAACGCCAGGCATGACAAGGACTCCTTGGGAATTGACCTTGTAATTAGTATGGCTTGCCTCTAACTCGATGTCGTAACTTAAATATGACTCTCCAACATTCTTGGAAGTAATATGATAAAGACTGTCTTGCAATTTCATAGGCTATAGGGGTTGAAAAACATTTTTGTTCTACAACTGAAAAATTCATGGGTATATCAGTCGCGATCGTTGAGAACGCGAAACTTAGTGCGGCGATAGACGAGTTCCGCCTTATCGAGAGTGACGGTAATGGTCTCTTCCCGGTCTGAAGCGCGAGAGACTACGCTACCGGTGGCGTCAACGACTACACTGCCTCCGATATAATGGCACTTTGAGTCGTCGCCAACACGATTCACACCGATGAGATAGCATTGGTTCTCGATGGCACGGGCTTGGGTAAGTACCTGCCAAGCTTCTTGACGAGATTCGGGCCAGTTGGCAACAATGATAATAACATCGTATTCGCTACCTGTGGCATAGCGGCTCCAGCAAGGAAAGCGCAGGTCGTAACACGTAAGTATGAGCATGCGCCAACCCTGATAGTTTACAATCAACTTGTCCCGTCCTGGCGTATAACATTCATTTTCGTGACCATAAGTAAAAAGATGGCGCTTATCATAGTAAGATACCATCCCCGTCCTACCGTCAACGAAATAGTGGCGATTGCGGTAAGTGCCGTCAGACAAGTGGACGGCTACGCTCCCGCAGATGGCACAATTATAGCGATGGGCAGCATCCTGCATCCAACAAAGGGCGATATTGTCTGCCTCTTCGTGCGCAATTTGTTGAGGCTCAGTAGCAAAACCAGTACTCCACATCTCGGGAAGTACATAGAGGTCACTACCAACGTTCTGGCCCATCATGCGTTCAGCTTGCATGATGTTCTCTTCAGGCTGTGCCCAATGGATATCTGTCTGTAAAAGTGTAATCTTCATTTTTGCAGTTAATATTCCAATGTTTCCGTCGACAGTTTTCCGTCGAACGAGATAACGTGTTCTATCAGATAACAGCATGCATCCCCCGGAGTACATACGGAGACATTCATATGAAAGCCCTTGTCGTCAATACTGGTGAATTCCATGTTGTTGAGTATCGCCTGGTCAAAGAATCTGGATGGAAGGCGCTTCTGATACAGCTGTTTGCGAAAATCTCGCGAGAAGAGCTGACGGGCGCCCTGAAAGATGCTGAGGTGTATGATGTTGTCGTAATAGACGTTTTCTACATCCAAGCCATCGTCGTTGATTGTATGGCGTGTTACCTTATACTTAGTGGGGTTGACGGCAATATAGAGGTGATACCTATTGTTCTGGTAGGCAACAACAGTATCATTCTTCATAACATCAGACAACGTCAATATCTGTGTCTTTTGTTTTTCAAAGAGCTCTTCTTCCTGAGTATCGTTTTCCTTAACCAGTTTGACGATTTCTCCATCTCCACCCTTGAACCACAACACGTGCTCAGAATGCTTCTCGATGTGGTAACGTGACGAAGAGCCTATATAGAGTGTGTCATTATAGACACGGAAATAAGCTGGCATGCTCGTCGAGTCAGGATAGTAGACAGAGTCACCATGTATCTGGAAGACGACAGATTCTGACTCTACGTCACTCCACACACCTTGCAACAACTGCTTAGCCTCCTTACTCTCGGGAAGCTTTCCGTTGTTTGCATGCTGTTGGCAACCGATAAAAGCTGCCATCACCCACACAACAGAAAATAATAATCTACAGCCTATTTTCATTTTCCTATACAGTGATATTCAAAGCCATTTTCATCCATATCTTCAGCGTCAAAGATGTTACGGCCATCAATAACCAGCGGATGGTGCATCGCTTTTTTAATGACAGCCCATGTAGGCAGACGGAATTCTTTCCACTCCGTCAGTAACAGAAGTGCATCAGCATCGAGCACAGCATCATACATGTCGTTGCAATAGACAACCGAGTCGCCTATACGACGCTGACACTCCTTCATAGCGACAGGGTCGTAAGCACGGACAACGCAGCCCGCGTCAAGTAACAACTGAATCATTACCAACGCAGTAGACTCACGCATATCGTCCGTCTCAGGCTTGAACGACAGTCCCCACATGGCAATGGTCTTGCCTTTCAGCGCTTCCTTAGAACCAAAAGCCTTGATGAGTTTCTCGAAGAGAATGCTCTTCTGCTTCTCGTTGACACGCTCCACCGCTTTAAGCACCTCCATCGAGTAGCCATTCTGGTCAGCAGTCTTGATGAGGGCCTTCACGTCCTTGGGGAAGCACGAGCCACCATAGCCACAGCCTGCATAGAGGAACTTACGTCCAATGCGCGTATCAGCACCAATACCGGCACGAACCATATTGACATCGGCCCCTACGCGTTCACAGAGGTTGGCTATGTCATTCATGAACGAGATACGCGTGGCAAGCATAGAGTTGGCTGCGTACTTGGTCATCTCGGCAGAGGGAATGTCCATGAAAATAACTCGGAAATTATTGATAAGGAAAGGTTTGTACAACTTGGTCAGCACCTTCTTGGCACGCTCAGACTCCACACCTACGACAACACGATCGGGGGACATAAAGTCCTTGATAGCATTGCCCTCCTTCAGGAACTCAGGGTTTGATGCGACATCAAACTCAAAGCCCTTCATTCCGCGTTTCTCCAACTCGTCCTCGATGGTCTTGCGAACCTTGGCGGCAGTACCTACAGGAACAGTGGACTTGGTAACAACAACGAGGTAGCTATTCATGTGCTGACCGATGGTGCGAGCCACCTGCAGCACATATTTCAGATCTGCCGAGCCATCTTCGTCAGGAGGAGTGCCGACAGCAGAGAATACAATCTGTACATCATTCAGCACAGAGGACAGGTCTGTGGTAAAGTTCAGTCGTCCTGCAGCAACATTCTTCTTGACCAGTTCGTCAAGACCTGGTTCAAAGATGGGTATCTCGCCATTCTTAAGACGTTCTATCTTCTGTGCATCAACATCAACGCATGTAACATTTGCACCGGTATCGGCAAAACATGTTCCCGACACCAGTCCTACATATCCTGTTCCTACAATTGCAATATTCATAACCTATTCTATATTAAAGATAATATATTAGTCAAATAATTCAGCGTCTTTCAAAAAAGGCTGCTTTAGGTCTTTCTCGCTGGTAACAACATCCTTGGGGTCTATGGGCCACTCAATGCCAATCTGCGGGTCGTTCCAGCGAATGCCGGCGTCAGCCTGAGGAGCGTAGGCATTGTCTACTTTATAGGTAAAGATAGCTTCGTCGCTCAATACTAAGAAGCCGTGAGCAAAGCCACGGGGAATGAAAAACTGGCGCTTGTTCTCGTCACTGAGTTCTACCATTACGTATTGGCCGAAAGTGGGACTCGACTTGCGGATGTCAACGGCAACATCAAGCACCTTGCCCTTGATGACGCGTACGAGTTTGGCCTGCGAAGCATCGCCTTTCTGGTAATGAAGTCCACGCAAGACACCATAAAACGACTTGGACTCGTTGTCCTGAACAAATTCTATCTTTCCAATATTCTTTTCAAATTCTTCTTTCTTCCATGCCTCAAAGAAGTAACCGCGCGCATCGTTAAACACCCGTGGTTCAATAACATACACGCCTTCGATAGCAGTTTTCTTGAAATTCATAACAACTCTTTTGTCTTTTTACACTGCAAATGTAATAATAAAAAATGAGATAAGAAAAGATTTTTTAATTTTTCCACTATTTTATTTGCCAATTCCGAAAAATGTTGTACATTTGCATCGTGATTGAGCTACATAGACATATTGAAATACTGCTTCTGGATAATGACTGTGTCATTGTTCCAGATTTTGGAGGTTTCATAACGCACAATGTCCCAGCGCGTTATGATGACTCCGATAAATCTTTCTTACCGCCGTTGCGCACCCTTGGATTCAATTCCCAGTTGCGCATGAACGACTCTGTTCTGGCTCAGTCTTATGTTGAGGCATACGACATTTCCTATCCAGAAGCTATGCGTCGCATCGAGCGCGAAGTGGCTGAACTGAAGAAGCAACTGGAAGAAGAAGGTCACTATATCTTAGAAGACTTAGGTGAGCTTACCATCAACGAGGAAGGAAAATATGAGTTTACCCCTTGCGAGTCGGGTATCCTCTCTCCCACCCTTTATGGCTTGGTTGGCTTTCCTATCAGACGTCTGAAAGATAGCAGCGAGGAAGAGGCTCTCTTGCCACACGCTGTTGCTCAGACAAACACCATGTCTATTGCCCTCCATCAGCCTGCGGAAGAGCAAGAACCTGTTGCTGAAGAGCCTCAGTTAATTGACTTTACTGACAATGACGATGACGACAGTACTATCAGTATTAAGATGTCATGGGTACGCAACGCCGTAGCCATTGCTGCTGCTGTTGCTGCTTTCTTCTTCATTGCCACCCCCGTTACCAACAGTGATTTGGGTACAGAGGCTATGACACAACTGCAAAACTCCATATTGTATAAGTTAATCCCACAGGACACCACCTTGCCCGCTGTAGAGCCTGTCGTAGAACAGGCTACTGCAAAGGCAACTGTTGATGCCGGTGTTAAAACGTCAACAGAAACAAAAGAGGAAACTGCAGCACAAAAGCCTGCCACAACCTACTGCATTATTGTTGCCAGTCAGGTGAAGTTGGCCAACGCAGAGCGCTATGTCGAGCAGCTCAAAAAAGAAGGGTTCCCTGACGCTTACGTGTACATCTCCAATAATGTGGTACGCGTGGTAAGCGCAGAGTTCAGCAACCAAGCTGATGCCTATCAGCAGCTGAACAAGATGAGTCTGAAGGAAGAATTCTACGAGGCTTGGGTTTATAAGAAAGTAGCCAATTCATAACAGGTTCTATGAAGCGTGTCAGATGCCCTAAGTGCGACAATTTTATCACCTTCGACGAGACTCGCTACGAAGCCGGTCAGTCATTGGTATTCAAGTGTGACCAGTGTGGCAAGGAGTTTGGAATACGCATTGGAGTCAGTAAGCTTCGTCAGACACAGAAGGAAGAGAATGCCAACAGCGAACAGCTGACTGTTGACAGTCCTTGCGGTTCTATCGTTGTTATCGAGAACGTCTTCCACTACAAGCAGGTCATACCACTGCACATGGGCGACAATGTTATAGGCCGATATCAGAAAGGAAACCCCATCAATACCCCCTTTGAAACTGTCGATCCCAGCGTCGACTTGAACCATTGCACCATAACCGTTTCTCGCGACAAGCGTGGCCAGTTGCGCTATACGCTCGCAGACAACAACAGCAATACGGGAACCTTTGTGGGTGATATTGAACTGAAACCGCGTGAACGTCGCATCATTGAGGACGGAACGCTTTTTACCTTAGGCGCAACAAGCATCATTTTACATACTACAGACGAAACGGCCTGATTGTTGTTTCAGTTCTTTTCAGCGTTCAAATCGAGATTATTTAGTTAATAAAAAAAATAACGGAGGCCCTTCATCTGAAGAGTCTCCGCTTTTTATAGACAATACCTACTGATTACAGCTGAGGAAGCTCCAGCCACTTCACGTAGCAGAAGTCCTGGCGGTGAGGCAGGTTCGAGTTCTTCGGGTACATACGGATGGCAGACTTGTACTGTCCGAACTGATGAGGTGTGAGGTCAGCTTCGAAGATAAAGTTGTTACCTTCGTGACCAGTCACATTCAACTGCTCCACATTGTAAACTTTCTCGTTACCATCCTTGTCGAGGCAAACGTTAACCTTCTCCAAGCCGATAGCATCGTCGAGACCCTGCTCGTTGATGACATACTTGATGTGGTAGGGCTGGCCAGCCTCGCAACCTGTTGCGGGGAAGTTCCACTCGCAGCTGACGACGTTGATGGCATCCCAACGCTCAGCAACGGTCTCCTTCCACAGAGCGATGTCCTTAGCCAGACGGTAGTTGTTCTTCTCCAGTTCCTTGAAGCGCTTAGCCTGCTTCTCGTAGAATTTAGAATAGTAATCGTCGAGCTGGCGCTTCATGGTATAGTGAGGAGCAATCTTGGCAATAGAGTTCTTGACGACCTTGACCCAGCCCTTAGAGATGCCTGTCTTCTTGTCCTTATCGTAGTAGAGAGGTACAATCTCGTTCTCCAGCAGACCATAGATAGTAGCGGCATCGAGCTTGTCCTGGTAGCTCTGGTTCTGGTAGGTACGCTTCTCAGTGAGCGCCCAGCCGGCACCCTCACGATAGCCCTCGAGCCACCAACCGTCCTTGACGGAGAGGTTGACAACACCGTTCATCTCGGCCTTCTCGCCAGAGGTACCTGAGGCCTCCAAAGGACGCGTAGGTGTATTCATCCAAATGTCGACACCTGATACGAGGCGGCGAGCCAGCAGGAAGTCGTAGTCCTCAAGGAAGATAACCTTACCCTGGAACTGAGGCATCTGACTGATTTCGAAAATCTTCTTGATGAGTCCCTGTCCTGCACCGTCAGCGGGGTGAGCCTTACCAGCAAAGAGGAAGATTACAGGACGCTCGGGGTTGTTGACTATCTTGTCCAGACGCTCCAGGTCCGTGAACAGCAGGTGTGCACGCTTGTAGGTGGCGAAGCGACGGCAGAAGCCGATAACCAGTGCGTTGGGGTTGAAGCCTTCAACAATCTTTACTACGCGCTGAGGATCGCCCTGGTTCTTCAGCCAAGTCTCCTGGAACTGAATCTTGATATAGTCGAAGAGCTTAGCCTTCAATGCCTTACGAGTAGCCCAAATCTCCTCGTCGGGACAGTTATAGATGGCGTGCCATATTTCTTCGTTAGACTGGTCGCTCATGAAGCTCTTGTCGAAGTACTTGCTGTAGACAGCACGCCACTCAGCCGCAGCCCATGTGGGGAAGTGAACACCGTTGGTAACGAAACCTACGTGGTTCTCGCTGGGATAGTAGCCCTGCCAGATGGGGGCGAACATCTTCTTCGAGACCTCACCATGGAGCCATGATACGCCGTTAACCTCCTGACAGGTGTTACAGGCGAAGGTAGACATGCAGAACTTCTCGTTGTGATCGTCGGGGTTGGTACGTCCCATGCCGATGAACTCATCCCACGTGATGCCCAACTTCTGAGGATAGCCACCCATGTACTTGCCGAAGAGACCCTCCTCGAAGTAGTCGTGACCAGCAGGAACGGGAGTGTGAACGGTGTAGAGACCGCTGGCACGTACCAGTTCGAGAGCCTGGTTGAAGGTCAGTCCGTCCTCTTCGATATAGTCGCACAGACGCTGCAGGTTGCAGAGTGCTGCGTGGCCCTCGTTGCAGTGGTAGATATCCTTCTTGATGCCCAGCTTCTTGAGCAGCAGCATGCCACCGATACCCAGCAGGATTTCCTGCTTCAGACGGTTCTCCCAGTCGCCACCATAGAGTGCGTGGGTGATGGGCTTGTCGAACTCAGAGTTCATCTCATTGTCGGTATCGAGCAGGTAGAGCTTCACACGACCAACGTTGACACGCCACACATAGGCATGCACCTGGTAGTTGTTGTAAGGTACGTCGATCACCATCGGGTTGCCGTCCTTGTCGAGCTGGCGCTCGATGGGCAGTGAGCCGAAGTTCTGCGTCTCGTAGTTAGCAATCTGCTGACCATCCATCGACAGGCTCTGCGTGAAGTAACCGAAACGATAGAGGAAACCTACGGCACACATGTCGACGTTAGAGTCGGAAGCCTCCTTGACATAGTCGCCGGCGAGCATGCCCAGACCACCTGAATAGATCTTCAGGGCAGAGTGGATGCCGTACTCCATGCAGAAGTAGGCCACTGAGGGGCGCTTGCTGTCTGGCTTTACGTCCATATAGGCGCGGAACTGCGCATAGACATCGTTGATACGCTTCATCAAAGCCTTATCCTTCAGGATCTGCTCTTTGCGGTCGAAGGTCAGGCGCTCCAGCAGCATGACGGGGTTATGTTTTACATCATGATAAATCTCAGGGTCCAGGTCGCGGAACAAGTCGCGAGCCTCGAAGTTCCAAACCCACCACATGTTGTGGGCAATCTCGCCCAAACACTTCAGTTGCTCAGGAAGACTTGACTTGACGGTCAGGTCCTTCCACATGGGAGCATTTGCATAGTCTGCTTTAATTTTCATAAAAGTTCTTTATTTAGATTGTTTTTTTTATTTCTTTCTTGCTTCCGCTTTGGCCAGTGCTATGTCGTAAGCTTCGTGGTAGTACTCGATGAAGTGGCTCCACAGCGCCTTCTTCGACAGTGCTTCAGCCTTCTTGCGACAGTCGTCGACTTGCTTCTGCGTCATTGCAGAGAAGTCGGCAACGGCATCCTTGATGGCATCGGCGACTTCCGAGTAGTTGTAGTCGGTACGATGGATGACCTTCACACCGTCCTTCAGTTCGCCGTAGTGTCCGAACACCTTGTTGGCCCACAGTCCGAAACCAGCCAAGTCGGTAGTGATGCAGGGCACCTTGAAGGCCACCGCCTCCAGTGGCGTATAGCCCCACGGCTCGTAGTAAGAGGGATAGATGCAGAGGTCGTTGCCCAGCACGACATCGTAGTAGTGCATGTTGAGAATGCCGTCCTTGCCATCGAGATAGCAAGGCAGGAAGATAACCTTCACATTCTCGTCCTTGCGGTTGTGCATGTCGTAGTACTTCATCATGCTCAGCACGTTGTCGTGGCTCATGTTGTGGAGCCAGTGGGTCAGCTGAGGAACCTCCAGCGGTTCGCTGAAATCCACTTTTTCATGTTTCTTGTTTAATTTTTCCAGGCGCTCCTGCAAATCCTTGCGGGGCTCTCCTACCCAACCGGGCACCTCAATGAATGCCAGCACCTTCTTCTTCAGGTCGCGGTCGCGCAGCAGGCGGTTCATGGCCTCGACGAAGACGTCGATGCCCTTGTTGCGGAACTCGTAGCGTCCACTGGTAGAGATGATGAGTGTGTCGTCGTCGAGTTGCTCGCCCAGCAGTGCGTTGGCCACCTCCAGCAGGCGCTTGCGTGCTGTCTTGCGCTTCCTGGTAAACTGTGCGCCCTTGGGTACAAAACTGTCGTCAAAGCCGTTGGGCAACACCACGTCGACGGGCTTGTCCAACAGTTCCAGACACTCCTTGGCGGTGATGTCGCTGACCGTCGTGAAACAGTCCACGTGCCATGCCGTCTGCTTCTCGATAGAGTGCTTAGACTGCATGTTCAACTCGCCCGCCATCTGGTCGCCATTGTAAGCGAAGAGGTAGTCGTAGAGCGGTTTCTGGTTACCGGCAATAGAACGCCCGATGCTTGTGGCATGGGTGGTGAAGATAGTACCGATCTCTGGCAGTTTGTTGTTGATGTAAAGAGCGCCAAGGCCGCACATCCATTCATTGGCATGATAGATAACCTTGGTACTGCGGTCGAACGTGCCACGCCCGACATTGAACTTGTACAGGCTCTCCACCACCAAGCCAGCAGCATACGAGAACATCGAAGCCTCGTCGTAATCGCCATAGGCATGCAGTGAATCGACCTGATACTTTTCCCACAACCAGCCATAAATCTCGTTTTTCTTCTCAAAGAAAGGAATGAAGTCCACCAGGATAGCAATAGGCTCACCGGGGATGGTCCAACGACCCACCTTCACCTTCAGGCCTTGCTCCTTAGTCTCCCATTGCCACTCGGCAAGGAGAGAATTGTCTTCACGGAAATAGGGACAGTCATTTTCCTTCCAGCAGTCAGGACCAATAAAGATGATTCGATCCTTCATCTCGTCCTGTAATGTCTTTGCACGAGTGGAAAGGACGGTATAGATGCCACCGACCTTGTTACATACTTCCCAGCTCGATTCAAAGATGAAATCAGGCTTTAATTTAATATTTCCCATTGTGATACATGTATAACGCCTGCAAAGATATACAAAAAAATTTAAATCTTGCCACATTTATCGAGATATTTTCACGTAAACGATATTTTATTGATTTAGATTTAGTAACTTTGCCACGCAAAACATGATATCGGCATGAGGAACTTTCTGCTATTCATCCTACTCTCGACGGCTGTCTGGAAGGGTTACGCCCAGCAAGACAACACGGCATTCCGTGCGTACCTCTATAATAATGAGTACGACGTCTATCTGCGCATCAACTTCTACGACCAGGACGTGACGATTCCCGGACAGGAGCTCTATGGCGAACTGCCAGGCTATCTGGGCAAGAAGAACAACTCGTTCTGCTGGGTGATTACGTCGTGCAAGGTGGAGAGTGAGAAGAAGGCCACCCTGCAGCTGATTAACGACTTCGGCAGCGAAGACCTCACCGCCACGCTGACGCGCAAGAACGACTCTATCTACGTGCTGCGCCAGGGCAACGGCAACCCCATCAAGGTGCCTTCCAAGGGTAAGTGGCAGAAGTTGCCGAAGACTATTGAACTGAAAAGACGATGATTACATTCCCCGTAGCAAAAATCAATCTGGGTCTGAACGTGGTAGAGAAGCGTGCAGACGGCTATCATAATCTGCAGACGGTGTTCTACCCCGTGCCTATCATGGACGCGCTGGAGATTGTCCCGATGAGTGACGGTTTCCCCTCGGACGTGGACTGCGACCTGAAGGTGACGAATATCACCATTGAGGGCGACGAGCAGCGCAACCTCGTGGTGCGTGCCTACCACTTGCTGAAGGCAGACTATCCGGAGCTGCCGCGCGTGCATGCACACCTGTGGAAGGGCATTCCCACACAGGCGGGAATGGGTGGCGGCAGCAGCGACTGCGGCTACATGATACGGCTGTTGAACGAGACCTTCGACATGGGGCTGAGCAGTGAGCAGATGCAACAGTATGCTGCCCGACTGGGGGCCGACTGCGCCTTCTTCATCGAGAGCAGTGCGTGCTATGCCGAAGGGATTGGCGAACGCCTGCAGCCCATCGACCTGGATCTGAGCGGCTGGCACATTGGTGTGGTGCGCCCCGACATTCCCGTACCCACCAAGGAAGCCTTCTCGCGCATCCATCCCCACTACCCTGCCCTCAACTGCCGTGACGTCGTCAAACAACCCGTAGAGACGTGGCGCGACAGGCTGACCAACGACTTCGAAGAGAGCGTCTTTGCCCTGCATCCGGAGATTGGCGCCGTCAAAGAGCAGCTATACAAGATGGGCGCCACCTACGCCGCTATGTCTGGCTCAGGAAGCGCCCTATTCGGACTGTTCAAGGACGAGCCCGACGCGTTGCGCCAGACTTTCCCCGATATGTTTACGTTCAGTGGAGTGCTGTAGGCATTGGCGGGAAAAACGCCAATCGCCCTACTTGTCCTCCAATAATGCAGAGGTACGCACGCGCGACAGCGTCTCGGGCGTCATCTGCAGATAGCTGGCAATGTACACCAGCGGTGCGCGCAGCACCAGCTGCGGTGCACGCTTGACGAGTTTGGCATAGCGCTCGGGGGCAGACTCGAAGCGCAGCATGTCGGCACGAATCTGCGAAAGGATGAGCGACTCCTCCAGAATCTTACGATAGAGCATCTGGATGTTCACATTGCGAACAGCCTCGCGCTCCAGCTTGTCTTTAGGAAGTGCAAAGACAATGGTAGGTTCAAGGGCATGAATCTGTTGGTGGCTTGGCTTCTCTTTAAACAGGCTCTCGATACTCATAAAAATCGTGTTTTCTACCGCCATATACTCGGTAAGCTCTTTGCCGTTCTTAATATAGAACTGGCGCACCAGACCTTTGACAACCCAGTATATGTTTTTGCACACCTCACCCTCTCTCAGAATGAAGTCGCCCTTCTGAAAACGCATAGGTACGAGGATGCTCTCCAGAACATCCAACTCATCGTGAGTCATCGTGCTGTAACGTCTGGCCAATTCTCGGGCCACATCGCGTGTTGTTAGTCCAATTGTTGTCATCGTTGTTTTCTTTGTGTTTATTAAAGTTTTAGGCAATTATTTAGTCCAGTTTCAAGACGGCAAGGAAGGCCTTCTGCGGTACTTCCACATTGCCAATCTGCTTCATACGCTTCTTACCGCGCTTCTGTTTCTCCAGCAGTTTGCGCTTACGGCTGACATCACCACCATAGCACTTGGCAGTGACATCCTTACGCACCTGCTTGACGGTCTCGCGGGCTATAATCTTCGCGCCAATAGCTGCCTGGATGGCTATGTCAAACTGCTGGCGCGGAATGAGCTCTTTCAGCTTCTCGCACATGCGACGGCCAAAGGTCACCGCATTGTCCTGGTGGGTCAGCGTAGACAGGGCGTCGACGGGTTCGCCATTGAGCAGGATATCGAGCTTGGCGAGCTTCGAAGGACGGAAGCCATCGATGTGGTAGTCGAAGGAGGCATAACCCTTGGAGATGCTCTTCAGCTTGTCGTAGAAGTCTATCACGATTTCGCCCAGTGGCAGCATGAAGCGCAGTTCCACACGATTGCCCGAGACGTACTGCTGATCAATCAGTTCGCCACGCTTGTCAAGACACAGCGTCATGATGGGTCCGATATAGTCGGCAGCGGTAATGATGCTGGCCTTGATATAAGGCTCCTCGATGTGGTCTATCATCGTCTGGTCGGGCAGTCCTGACGGGTTGTGTACCTCCTTCACCTCGCCCTGCTTGGTGTAACACATATAGGTTACGTTAGGTACGGTGGTGATAACATCCATGTCGAACTCGCGGTCCAGACGCTCCTGCACAATCTCCATGTGCAACAGTCCCAGGAATCCGCAGCGGAAGCCGAAGCCCAGGGCGATAGACGTCTCGGGGGTAAAGGTCAGTGAGGCGTCGTTGAGCTGGAGCTTCTCCAATGAGGCACGCAGGTTCTCGTAGTCTACGGGGTCGATAGGATAGACGCCCGCAAAGACCATCGGCTTGACCTCCTGGAAACCTTCGATGGCCTTTTCGCAAGGTGTCGCCACATGAGTGATGGTGTCGCCCACCTTTACCTCCTTGGCATTCTTGATGCCGCTGATGATGTAGCCCACCTCGCCGGTCTGCAGTTCCTTACGGGGTATCATATCCATCTTGAGCACGCCTACCTCGTCGGCGACATACTCCTGTCCGGTATTGAAGAACTTCACCTTGTCGCCCTGACGGATGGTACCGTTGGTAATCTTGAAATAGGCGATGATGCCGCGGAACGAGTTGAACACGGAGTCGAAGATGAGCGCCTGCAGGGGAGCCTTCTCGTCGCCTACGGGATGAGGGATGCGCTCAACGACGGCGTTGAGGATATCTTCCACGCCCTCGCCCGTCTTACCAGAGGCACGCAGAATCTCTGAACGGTCACAACCTATCAGTTCTACGATTTCGTCCTCTACCTCGTCGGGCATGGCGCTGGGCATGTCAATCTTGTTGATGACGGGGATAATCTCCAGGTTGTTGTCGATAGCCAGATAGAGGTTGGAGATGGTCTGTGCCTGTACACCCTGTGTGGCGTCGACCACCAGCAGAGCGCCCTCGCAGGCGGCTATGGAACGGCTGACCTCGTAAGAGAAGTCAACGTGTCCTGGAGTGTCGATTAAGTTCAGTATATATTTCTCGCCTATGGACTCTGTCCGAGCGTGCTCACGCTCACCAGAATTCAAGTCTTCTTGATTCTGGTTTCGCTTACCCGCACCCTTGTACATATACTCCATCTGGATGGCGTGGCTCTTAATCGTGATGCCGCGCTCACGCTCCAGATCCATGTCGTCCAGCATCTGCCCTTCCGTCACCTGGATGGTCTTTGTATACTCCAACAGACGGTCGGCCAGCGTAGACTTGCCGTGGTCGATATGTGCAATGATGCAAAAGTTTCTTATATGATCCATGTTTACCTTAAAAGCACTATGAGAGTGCAAAGGTAGAAAAAAAAATCGAGAATCTATCACAATTCTCGATTTTTTTCAAATCTTTATTCAGCTTCTGGGGTTATCAACTTATAACCCTTGCCGTGGATATTGATAATCTCAATCTGCGGATCGTCTTTCAGATGCTTGCGCAACTTGGTGATATAGACATCCATGGAACGGGCATTGAAGTAGTTATCGTCAATCCAAATGGTCTTCAGGGCGAAGTCGCGCTGCAGGATTTCGTTGGCGTGCGAGCAGAGCAGCGCCAGCAGTTCGTTCTCCTTGGTGGTCAGCTTTGTCTGCTTGTCACCCACGACAAGCAACTGCTTCTGGGTGTCAAAGAGAAAGTTGCCAATGCGGTATACCGAGCTCTCCTTGTTCTTCTTACCACGTACACGACGCAGGATAGCCTCTACACGGAACACCAGTTCCTCCATAGAGAAGGGCTTGGTGATATAGTCGTCTGCGCCAATCTTGAAACCCTCTAGGATATCTTCCTTCAGCGTCTTGGCAGTCAGGAAGATGATGGGGATTTCCGAATTGACCTGACGAATCTCTTGAGCCAGTGTGAAGCCATCCTTCTTAGGCATCATCACATCAAGAATACAGATATCAAACTTGGTCTTCAGGAAAGCCTTCTGGCCTGCCTCACCATCAGGACACAACTCGGCCATATAGCCTTTTGCTGCCAAGTATTCACGGAGCAACATTCCCAGGTTCTCGTCGTCTTCACAAAGAAGAATTTTCAGTTTTTCGTCCATAATTCATTTATTTTAGTGGTTTATTATAATGCTTTATTTAATGCTTAATGCGGAGGAGGTTTTACTCCTCTTTCAGTATCGGCAGACTGATGGTAAACTTGGTGCCCTTGCCCCACTCACTCTCTGCCTTGATGTCACCCTGGTGCATGTCTATCACCTTCTTTACATATGCCAGTCCCAGTCCGAAACCTTTCACGTCGTGTTTGTTACCCGTATGTACGCGGTAGAACTTATCAAAGACTTTCTTCAGATTCTCCTTCTTGATGCCCTGTCCAGTGTCGCGTATAGAGAGGTACAATTTGTCATGGTCGTTCCACGTATGGATATAGATATCAATGGGCTCGTCAGGCTTGCGATACTTCACAGCATTGTCCATCAGATTCGTGATGGCATTCTTGAAGTGCACCTCATCGACATATATGGCTGAATCGACAGCCTCAATCTCCGTATATATCTTGCCGCCAGTGTGTTCCACGCGCAGATTAAAGGAGTTTGCAATAGTCTCAACCATATCGTTCAGGTCCAGTTCTTTCTCTTGGAAAGTGATGGTCTTCTTGTCGAACATAGACATCTGCAGCACCTTTTCCACCAGGAAGCGCAGACGGTCAGACTCGTCTTTAATGACGCCGCAATAGCGTTTCATCACCTCCCCCGACTTGGGTACGCTATCGTCGTTCATCATCTGGGCAGCCAGTGAGATACTGGCGATAGGAGTCTTCAGCTCGTGCGTCATATTGTTGATGAAGTCGTTCTTGATTTCCGAATAGCGCTTCTGGCGGAACACCACGACAATCGTAAACAAGAACGTGATGAGCAGTACAATGGTGAAGATAATCGAAGGAATCATAAAGCGCACGCTGGAGAAGATGTATGAGTTCATCTCAGGGAAATGAATCTTCACAACACCCATCTTTGACTGCGGATCATGGCTGAAGAGCTTCTGTTCGTAGGTGTACTCTTTGCCTTCTTCCTCGTAGTCCGGACAGCGATAGACCTCGCGGCCGTCTGTCGTAGACACGGTGAAATGGTAAGGAATGTTGATGCCATTGTTCATCAGCTCTACGCGGATATCCTTGTCAAGCATGCGGAAGTTGACACGTTCCTTCAGGGGCTTGTCGCTGGCTGTATAGAGTATGTTATAGACCACCTCGTCGAGCAATGCCTTCTGATAGACATAGCGCTGGCGAACAATTTCCTGCATAGTCTTCGTAGCGTCAGCTATCGAGTTCTTGTCCTTACGCAGAATCATAGCCTTGGGCACGGAGGCTGGCTTAATCTTCAGTGCCTTCACCTGGAACGAGCTATAGATGGTACCATCATCTGCTGCTACAGCAAACTGGTGGCTATGTGTCACAGAACCCAGTCCGTCAACGATCACGCTGTCTTGCGTAAAGGCTTTGCGCTCTGTCTCGTTGACGTCTTTCTCCAAATAGCGCAGGGTCTCGTTCATTTCCAGATTACGCGAGGCCTGATAGAGCGAGCGAGCCACACTCTCGTCGAACTGCTCCTTCTTCATCTTGACCATCTCCTCTACATAGGAGAACTGTAGAAAGAGCAGGGCGAGGAACGATGCGCCCATAATAATTGCTATGGTCCAAATAGTAGACTTCTTCATGCTGCAAAGATACGAACTTTTACAGGCATGAAGAAGTCTTTAAGTTAATTATTTCCGTTAATTTTAACGTTATTAACTAAATTATGATATTATAATTAAAGATGTAAACTTATATCAACACCTACTTGGAGTGGATTGCCCCGTTGTGCAAAGCGCAGTGCCTGGCCGGCAGCCTTACTCTCTACGGCAAAGGTGTTATACTTGGTGTCTGTCAGATTGCGACCCCACAGTTTGACCTGGCAACTGCCGAAGTTATAGCCCACATAGGCGCCTAACAGCACATACTCTTTCTGTCCGAAGGTATTGGCCTCGTTCCATTGGGTATAGCCCTGTCCTGTCAGGTCGGCACCTACCAGAAAACGGTCGATGAGGTAGTTGCCCCCCAACGAGAAGGTAGCTGATGGAACAAAAGGAATTGATTGGCCGTCGTAGCCATCGTATTCGTCGAATATCGCATTGACAGCACCCAGGTTGCAGAACCAGTCCAGGTGGTCGTCAAAGGCACGTCCGCGCAACGACATCTCCAGTCCCATGGTATGACTCTTGCCTGCATTCACCATGATGCGTCCGTAGTTGTTTTCAGGACTCATCACCGACAGTTGCTGGTTCTTGATCTTCATATAGTAGACAGCAACGTCAGCGTGCAGCTTTCCCTCCAGCAGGTTCAGATGGGCGCCAGCCTCGTAGTTCCACGACTCCTCGGGTTTGTAGCTGATGGTCTCATCAACAGCATCATAGTCTTGCTCGGTGTAGTTGATGGTGACATCGCCCTGACTCAGCGTCTTTCCTTTCTTCATGAATTCCGACTGATAGATTTCCGAGAACATCTGGATGTTATATCCTCCGGCCCGATAGCCCTTGGACACGGTAGCATAGATATTAGATCCGCTGTCGTCCAGACGGTAGGTCACTCCCACCTTGGGCAGCAGTTGGTCGAAGGAACGCTTCCGGTCATTTTCCAGCACGGCCGTCAGCCTGTTGGTCAAGTCTATCGGAGGTATGCTGTAGTGCAGTGCCACCAGTCCTGCGGTGTTGTAGTCTATCTTCACCTGGCTGTACTCATAGCGCAGTCCTAAAGTGACATCCAACCGGTCGGTCAGTGACACGGTAGACTCATGAAAGGCGCCCATACTGGCTGTCGGTGTGTGGAAAGTCTCCGTGACGTTGAAGTCGGCAATCTCGAAGACTTTAAACATCGACACCACATAGGCTGGCATCATCGACAGGATGCGCTGTGCCGTCATCTCGTTCATAGACGGTCCGAAGGTTACTGGAGCATCGGTACGCAGCCACTGGTATGCTCCGAAAACGCCGAAGGTCCAGTGCCACTTGCGCTTTCCATGACTGCGCACAATGAGTTCTTGTGTCAGTGCCTGCTGCTTCTGTATCTGTGTCAGGTGCATGAAGTCGGCGGGCAGATAGTCCTGATCCATCTCCATGTGGTCGCGCAGATATTGCCACGATGTGGTTGAGTTGAGCAGCCAGTTGTCTGCCTTGTAGCTGATGTTCAGACCCGTATTCACCATCTGGCGCTTGTAGCCGTTCATCAGCGTCGTTGACGGGTCTTCCACGCTGTTGGCATCATAGTCGTACACGCCGTAGGGAAAGGCGTTCTGGTTGGTCCATTGGTAGTCGGCCGTCAGGTCCAGCGTCAGCCGTCGTGTGGGCTGGTAGACGAAACGCATCTTTCCGCCGGCCTCCTGCAGCTTGTCGTTCCACTCGTTCAGCGCCTGGTTCTTGAAGAAGCCGCGCTGACCGTTCCAGAAGGCTGCTGCCGAGAAGGCAAACTTCTCTGTGGGACGATGGAAATGGGCTATCTCCGCATGCGATGTCAGTCCAGTGCCAATACCCATGAAGATATCTGTTCCCTGATACACCATCGGGTTCTTGGAGTAGATGTGTACCAGTCCGCCCTCGGTATTCATACCGTATAGTGTGCCTTGCGGACCACGCAGCACATCGACACGGTCAATGTGGTAGAAGTGGTGGTTGAAGGCAGCCTTCGACATCAATGGTATGTTGTCGTAATAGATGCCCACTGCCGGGTTGTTGATGCGTGAGCCGATGCCACGGATATACATGGATGACGTCAGACGAGAGCCGTACTGTGGCATGGAGAACGACGGCACGTATTGCGACAACTTGGCAAGGTCGCTGACCCCCAGTGCTCTCATCTCGCGCTGTGTCAGCACGGTAGAGCTCATGGGCTGGTGGCGTAGCAGTCGTCCGTCCTTGGGTTGCGACACGACGACCACCTCGTCCAGGTCTATCACCTTCGATGTGTCGTTCACCTCTTCGGCCTGCACCATCGCGGTGCTGAAGAGCAGTAATCCTGAAAACAATACTTTTTCAATCATTATTTATAAATAGGTATACTTCTTGCGCTTTCGCTCATCTTTCTTCAGAAAGACATTACTTTACAAAATACTTCTTTCCTCCCTTGACGACTATGCCTCTGTAGCCAGCCACTGTGCGCTGTCCGGCAAGGTTGTAGGCTGGAGCATCGTTCTGCCCGACGGTCTTGACAGCCTCTACGGCCGACACCTCACCCGCGCCAGGGAATGTAGAGGTAATCTGGAAGGGCATATTGCCAGGATGGAAGTTGTTGGTCACCTTGATGGCCTTGCCTTCATAGACCAGCAGGATATTATTTTCAAGGGTGCTCATCACGTAATCGTCGTCCATGCCTGTCTGTCCGTCCTTTACTGACTTGAAGTGCATGGTCAGACCGTCTTCGGCGTAGTTGCGGTAGTAGCCTCCCAGTTGCTCGTCCTTGGCCAGACCTTTGATGATATAGCTGCCAACAGTCAGTTCACCCAACGGTGTACCACTCAGCTCGTAGCTGGGTATCTTCACGTCCAGCAGGGTCTTGTCGCCCTCGGGATAGGTGCGCACGCTATAGGTGACGTTCGCTGCCGTATAGTTGAACATGCCGCCGATGCTGACATCCAACTTGTCGGTATAATCCTTAATATAATAAGCTGTGATGTCGTAGGTCAGCGGCATGGGCATAGCACCATACATGAAACTAACTTTCAGCTTAAAGGTATTGAAAGAATCATGGGCATAGCTACCGGTCAGCGAGGCACCGATAATCGTCTTCTGTACGCCGTCAACAGTAATGGTCTCCATGAACTGCTGGTCGGGGAAGGTCACCGTCATGGTCGACATGTCCATCGAGAACTGTGTGCCATGAATGGTGAACGACGGAATGACGAAGTTGCCATATCTCATCTCGGGCAGTGTCACCTCTTTTCCTAAATACCCGACGGTGTCACTTGCAATTGTTGATACGATCTGTCCTCCTACTTCAATGGTTGCCTTTCCTGAAAACTTCATAGGGGCGTGGCCGCCCTGTGCCATGGCAGTAAGCATGGCTGTGGTTAAGAAAAATAGTGTGCTAAACTTTTTCATTTGACTGATATTGATTAAAATCGGCTGCAAAGGTACTACTTTTCTGCCACGCCCGCAATCCCTATTTATGAGGATTTTATACTTTTCCGCGGAAGTACTCGATGATGTTGTCCAGTCCCTCGTCGAGCGACACCTTGGGCTCCCACCCTAACTCACGCTTGGCGACACTGATGTCCGGACGGCGCATCTTGGGGTCGTCGCTGGGCAGCGGACGGAACACTATCTTGCTCTTGCCGCCAATCTTCTTGATGACTTTCTCAGCCAGCTCCAGCATGGTAAACTCACCCGGGTTGCCCAGATTCACTGGACCCGTAAAGTCGTCACCTGTTGCCATCACGCGCAGCATACCTTCTATCAGGTCGCTGACATACTGGAACGAGCGTGTCTGCTGGCCATCGCCATAGATGGTTATATCCTCACCACGCAGTGCCTGCACCACAAAGTTCGATACCACACGACCGTCGCTGATGGCCATGCGCGGACCATAGGTATTAAAGATGCGGATTACCTTGATGCGCACCTTGTGCAGACGGTGGTAGTCGAAGAACAGCGTCTCGGCACAGCGCTTGCCCTCGTCGTAGCACGAGCGCAGACCGATGGGGTTCACATTGCCCCAATAGCTCTCGGGCTGTGGGTGAACGTTCGGGTCGCCATAGACCTCGCTGGTCGACGACTGCAGAATCTTCGCCTTGGTTCTGCGTGCCAGTCCTAACATGTGGTAGGCACCAAACACGCTGGTCTTTGTGGTCTGTATGGGGTCGTTCTGATAGTAGATGGGCGATGCCGGGCATGCCAGGTTATAGATTTCGTCCACCTCGGCCCAATAGGGATTAATCACATCGTGGCGTACCAGTTCAAAGTTCGGTTTGCCAATCAGGTGCCACACATTCTCCTTGGAACCGCTGTAGAAGTTGTCCAGGCATATCACGTCGTTTCCATCATTGACCAAGCGTTCGCAAAGGTGTGAGCCAATAAATCCAGCACCACCTGTTACCAATATTCTTTTCATTTTAGTTTAGTATTATTTGATCATTAGCATTTGCAAAGATACAAATAAAAATGACGCGCGCCAAATTTTTTTGCATAAAAATCTGCCATCGAAGATTCAACTCCGCAATGCAACTACGTCTGCAAAGGTACGAAAAAAAGTTGGTTGGATGCATACATCCGCCCATTCTCGTGCGCTCCGAAAATAAACAGCTGATAATGACCCCGTATCACGCTAATACAGCGCTGTATTAGCGTGTCCCGTTCTCGTATCAGCCTGTCTCGTTGGCGTATCAGTGGTTGCTGTTTATGGGGGCTTACTTCCCTGAGGAAACCCACCCTCTATATTGGAGTTCCCCTTAGGGGAACGGAAATATAGAGGGGATGTGGGGTTTCAGAAGGGCGCGCGGCAGCGTAATCACCTTCAACCGCTCATACCAGATACGACTGGAGCCTACTATGTGCTTCTGCGTATGTCCACTGATGATGTAGTAGCTCGCCGTATATTCATCCATCATATCCAAGAACACCTTCTTGATGCGCGAGCACTTCTCGTTGATAGAGTTGTTCAGCGGGTCCACCAGCATGTCAACGCTCTCCATGATGGCCTCCTTGTCCATCTGTCGTGCCGTAGCCATATAGTATCGTGCCAGTTCGTCCCGATAGTCACGAAGCTTCTTAAACTCGATACCCTCCGGATGTGCCAGGAACAACAGGTACACAGCCTTGTGCACGGGCGTCAGCTCCACCTCCTTGTTATCATAGTCTGCAAGGATGATTCTATAGTCTTTCGTGACGACCAGCCTGCTCAGCTTAGCACGTGCCGCCTCTATGCGCAACTCTTCCAGCAGAGGGACGCCAATAGCCCTCAGCAGCAAGTCTTTCCGACCTGCCCGCTTCAGCTGTTCAGCCAGTACCCTGACCTGCTCAGCCATCTCTTCCGGACTATTCTTCCTCACATCTTCCATCATACATCAGCCATCATACTGTTTCCTACCACAGATTTCTTTTTAAAACCACTAATTGCACGAATTTCACTAATTTTTAGCTGCGCACTACATGTTTTTTTTTTCAAACAGAAATTATCAAAAATTATTCAGAAATTAATTCGTTTAATTCGTGGTTTTAAAATATCTGTGTTCGTGAATAAATTAATTCGTGGTTTTAAATTACTCCGCAATGCTCTGCGTCAGTCTGTTCAGCCACCCCTTCCATTTCTTGATAATCGTCGGCTCTTCGGGTTCTTCCTCCTCGACAGGCGCAGGTTCCGGCTCTGGCGCCTTCTCCACCTCGAAGGGCAGCGGCTGTTCCTTCGCCAGCACCTCCTTCATGGTTGACGGTTCCTTCTTCACCGGCTTATACAATTTCGGTATCAAGTCCTCGTAGAAGTCGTCCTCATTGCTGTGCGCGTCCTTCTGCACCTCGCTGCGCAGGTCGTCCTCCAGTCCCGTCGCCAGTATCGTCACCTTCGCGTCCTCCCCTAACGAGTCGTCCGTTGCCGTACCCCATATCACGTCGATGTTCGGGTCCAGCTGGTCAAAGAAGTCGTCAATTTCCTGCAGCTCACGCACAAAGATAGAGTGCTCGTCGCTCGAATAGATGTTAAACAAGATGCGCTTCGCCTTGCCGATGTCGTTGCCATAGAGCAGTGGCGAGTCCAGCGCGTTCAGGATAGCCTTCTCCACACGATGTTCACCGCTGGCCCTGCCCATGGCCATGATGGCACCACCACCGTTCTTCATCGTTGTCTCCACATCCTTAAAGTCACTCTTGATACCCCCGTCGCTGGGCAGCGTAATCAGTTCCGAGATACCCTTCACCGCATCCATCAGAATGTTGTCAGCCCTTTTGAACGCCTCCTTCACCGACAGCTCCGAGTCCGCATAGATGTCGCACAGTCGCTCGTTGTTCACTATCAGCAGCGCATCCACGTTTCTGCGCATCTCGTCCACACCCTTCAGCGCCTTGATAATCTTCTTTTTCTTCTCAAAGTAGAACGGTATCGTCACCACGCCCACCGTCAGCAGTCCCATCTCCTTGGCGATGCCTGCCACCAGTGGTGCAGCACCCGTTCCCGTGCCGCCACCCATGCCTGCCGTCACGAACACCATTTTCGTGCCGTCGCTCAGCAGTTTCCTGATGTCCTCAGCGCTCCCTTCGCACTCCCGTTTACCCTCTTCAGGATTACCACCGGCACCCAGTCCGGCACCCAGCTGAATCTTGTAGGGCACTGGCGAACGCGACAGCGACTGGCTGTCCGTGTTCATCACCGCATACGTCACGCCCCCCACCTTGTCCAGGTACATGTTGCGCACCGCATTACATCCGCCTCCGCCGACACCCACCACCTTGATGATGCCCTGCATCTTGTCCTCTACGGGAGCCACAAAGTCGAGAATCTTATTGTTTTCTGCCATATCACATATTTTTCTGCAAAAGTAGCAAACTTTTCTCACATCTCCAAATCTTTGCAAGGCTTGCAGAAAATAAGTTTCCTGTCATAGCAAAATTTGTAAATTACGCGATAATCTCCAAAACATTAAGGAGCCATTTAATACTTTTTAAAGAGAAGAGTTGTGGCTGTTTGCACAATTTGTTGTATCTTTGCAACGTTTTTAAACAGAAACGATAAGGATATCATGCATCAGAGCGACAGCATTGTCATCATTCCGACGTATAATGAGAAGGAGAACATCGAGAAGATTATCCGTGCCGTATTTGGCTTGGAGAAGTGTTTCCATATTCTGATTATCGACGACGGATCACCTGACGGTACGGCAGCCATCGTGAAGGGACTGATGGCTCAGGAGGAGTTCGGCGACCGTCTGTTCCTAGTAGAGCGTACGGGCAAGTTAGGTCTGGGAACAGCCTATATCGCAGGCTTCAAGTGGGCACTGGAGCGCGACTACGAGTACATCTTCGAGATGGATGCTGACTTCAGCCACGACCCGAACGACTTGCCGCGCCTCTACAGCGCCTGTGCTCCCAAGACTGACGAGAACCCCGAAGGAGGTTACGACGTAGCTATCGGTTCTCGCTATGTCAGCGGTGTCAATGTCGTCAACTGGCCCATCGGGCGCGTCCTGATGTCGTACTTCGCCTCGAAGTATGTGCGCATCGTAACGGGCTTTCAGGTGCACGACACCACAGCGGGCTTTAAGTGCTACAGACGTCGCGTGCTGAAGACCATCGAGCTGGACAAGATTCGTTTCAAGGGCTATGGCTTCCAGATAGAGATGAAGTACACGGCCTACAAGATTGGCTTTAAGATTAAGGAGGTGCCCGTCATCTTCGTCAACCGCCGTGAGGGCACCAGCAAGATGTCGGGTGGCATCTTTGGCGAGGCCTTCTTTGGCGTCATGCGGCTACGCTGGGATGGCTGGACACGGAAGTATCCGACGATAGTCGACTAAGCAGAATAAAAAAAATGGAAGAGCAATTACTCTTCCATTAACTTTCTGTAGCGGGCACGCTTGGGTTCGTCGAGTCCTAAGCGCAGGGCCTTGTTGGCTTCGTACTCACTGTAGTTGCCCTCGAAGTAGAACACCCTACCCTCGCCTTCGAATGCCAGAATATGCGTGCAGATGCGGTCGAGGAACCAACGGTCGTGGCTGATAACAACGGCACAACCGGCAAAGGACTCAAGACCTTCTTCCAAGGCTCGCAGCGTATTGACGTCGATATCGTTGGTGGGCTCGTCGAGCAACAGCACATTACCTTCCTGCTTGAGGGCGATAGCCAGATGCAGACGGTTGCGCTCACCACCAGAGAGCACACCACACTTCTTCTCCTGATCGGCACCGCTGAAGTTGAATCGGGAGAGGTACGCGCGTACATTAATATCTTTGCCACCCATGCGGATGGTCTCGTTGCCCTGACTGACCACTTCGTAGACAGACTTGTCGGGGACGATGTCCTTGTGCTGCTGGTCTACGTAGCTGAGCTTCACGGTCTCACCGACGCTGAAAGAGCCTGCATCAGCCTTGTCGAGACCCATTATCAGGCGGAACAGCGTGGTCTTGCCAGCGCCATTGGGTCCGATAACACCCACGATACCATTGGGCGGCAACATGAAGTTAAGGTCGGTGAACAGCGTCTTTTCGGGGAACGACTTGGCGACATGCTCCGCCTCGATAACTTTGTTGCCCAGACGAGGACCGTTGGGGATAAAAATTTCCAACTTCTCCTCTTTCTGCTTCTGCTCCTCGTTGAGCATGGTCTCGTAAGAGTTCAGACGGGCCTTACCCTTAGCGTGGCGGGCCTTGGGAGCCATGCGCACCCACTCCAACTCGCGTTCCAGCGTCTTGCGGCGCTTGGAAGCCTGCTTCTCCTCCTGAGCAAGACGCTGCGACTTCTGCTCCAGCCAACTGGAGTAGTTGCCCTTCCAGGGAATACCCTCGCCACGGTCCAGTTCGAGAATCCACTCTGCCACATCGTCGAGGAAGTAGCGGTCGTGGGTGACGGCAATCACGGTACCCTCATACTGCTGCAAGTGCTGTTCCAGCCAGTCGATAGATTCTGCATCGAGGTGGTTGGTAGGCTCGTCGAGCAGCAAGACATCAGGTTTCTGCAGCAACAGGCGGCACAGGGCGACACGGCGGCGCTCACCACCCGAGAGTGTCTTGACAGACCAGTCACCTGGAGGACAGTTCAGCGCAGCCATGGCACGATCCAGCTTGGAGTCCATGTTCCACGCATCGGTAGCGTCGATGATGTCCTGCAGTTCAGCCTGGCGCTGCATCAGCTGGTCCATCTCGTCGGGGTCTTCATAGTATTCGGGGAGACCGAATTTCACGTTGATGTCATCATACTCCTTCAGGGCGTCGTAGACATGCTGCACACCCTCCATGACATTCTCCTTGACGGTCTTCTCCTCGTTCAATGGTGGTTCCTGCGGCAGATAGCCCACCGTATACCCAGGTGCCCACACGACGTTGCCTTGATACTGCTGGTCGAGTCCGGCGATAATCTTCATCAGCGTAGACTTACCAGCACCATTGAGACCAATGATGCCTATCTTTGCCCCGTAGAAGAACGAGAGATAGATGTTCTTGAGCACTTGCTTCTGGTTTTGCTGGATGGTCTTGCTCACACCAACCATCGAGAAAATGACTTTCTTGTCGTCAACTGTTGCCATGTTGCTTTGATGAGTTTTGTGGTTCAGTCTGCATAAGCATCCTCACCAATCTGCTCACGTGCGCCGATGGTCATCTTACGCAGGTCATAGAAGGAACCGTTGTAGATGTTGAAGTCCACCTGACCCTTGATACCCGGAAGTCGGCCCGCATCCGTGTGCTGCCAGAATTTCCATGGTCCGTCATATTCGACTTCATCGACGTAATAGTGAGCTATCCAGTAAGGATAACTATCGAAAACTGAGTCGTTTAGGTAACGTGTCTTAAACTTATAATACGTATAGATGATAGGCTTTACGCCATAGTGTTTCTCTACGATATCGAGCCACTTCAGAATGCTGGTAGCAAACTCCTGGTCCGTCTGATTCTTGGGTTTGTGCTCTACATCCAGAACGGGAGGCAGGTCGCCATTCTCCAGCTTAGCATGACGGATGAAGAACGCTGCCTGCTTCTCGGCTGGCGAGTAGACGCTATAGAAATGGTAGGCACCACGCGTAAAACCATATTCGCGAGCCTGGTGGAAATTGTCCTCAAAGTACTCGTCAACACGTGAGGCGCCCTCGGTAGCCTTGATCATAATGAACCGGATGGGCGTCTTGTTGATGAGTCCCTTGTCACGTAACTCATCCCAGTCAATGCGTCCCTGGTGGTGGCTGATGTCGATGCCGTGGATTTCGTAGCCTTCAGGATAGCTGACGTCACCATAGAGCGCACGCCACCGGAAGCCGAAAGGACCGACAAAGATATAGTAGAAGAAGAAAACATAGACTGCAACAACGGCAATACCGCCTATCCACCACGCCCAACCGGGGAGGTGTTGCAACAGACGAATAAAGACATTCGGACGTCTGTGGGGAACAGGTCCCGTGCGGCGTCCGGATGTCTTGTGTGTATGCGTTGTCTTCTTGTGAGGCATTTATTTAGCCTGTTCAAGAGCAAGTGTGCGGGTTGGCTGGTCACAAACCTCTGTTGGTCCCCAGTACTGGATTGGTCCAGGATAGACGTAAGCGGTCTTGCGAGCCCACTCGTCGCGATGAGCAGCAAACTCCTTGAAGGGAGCACCGTCGAGCTCAACGAGCGCCTTGCGGATAACGGGCTTCATCTCACCATTACGCTTCTCCATGTTCATCATCATGGTGATGGGCACACCACCGGCAATCCACTGCTCAGCAGGAGCTGTGGTATTCTTGACGATAGCCATGTAACCAGTCTTGCCGGCAGCAATCAGCTGGGCAGCAGAGGTTCCCAGAGCGTAGCAGTAGTCTGCGTCGAAGTTAGAAGGAGCTGCGCAGCGTCCCTCATAACCAAAGAAGTGGTGCTGAGCAGAGAACTTGCCAACATACTTACCCTCAGCCTTCATGGCGTCGAGCTTCTTGGCAACCATCTCAGAAAGCAACTTCTCGGTCTCGATGAGCGAAACCTGTACATTTCCGTGGGGGTCACGGTCGAGTGCCAGCTGGCGAGCAACACCAACAGGCAGACTGTTGAAGACAGCAAGGTTCTCAGCGGTGAGGTGACTCTTGGCGAAGTCTACCTGCTCGTCGCGGCTGATATTCTTTGCCTCGGGTAAAGCGAGCACGTCGTTGAGCTGAGCAATCAGCTTCTTGATGGCGGGGATGAACTCGATAACACCCTCAGGGATAATTACGGTACCGAAGTTGTTACCGTCAGCAGCACGCTGAGCAACAGCATTGGCGATGTAAGCAACAACATCGTCGAGGCTCATAGCCTTCTGCTCAATTTCCTCAGAAACCAGGCAGATGTTGGGCTGAGTCTGCAGGGCACACTCCAAGGCAATGTGAGAAGCTGAACGACCCATCACCTTGATGAAGTGCCAGTACTTACGAGCTGAGTTACAGTCGCGCTCAATGTTACCGATGAGCTCAGAGTAGGTCTTACAAGCGGTATCGAAGCCGAAAGAAGTCTCAATCTGAGAGTTCTTCAGGTCGCCATCGATGGTCTTAGGACAACCAATAACCTGTACACCGTAGTTCTTGGCAGCATAATATTCAGCAAGTACGCAAGCATTGGTGTTAGAGTCGTCGCCACCAATGATAACGATAGCCTTGATGTCCAACTGGCGGATAATCTCCAATCCCTTCTCAAACTGGTCAACCTTCTCCAGCTTGGTACGACCTGAGCCAATCATGTCGAAACCACCAGTGTTACGATACTCGTCGATGATATCAGCAGTGAGCTCCATGTAATTATGGTCTACCAGACCGCCTGGACCCAGAATAAAACCAAAGAGGCGGTTCTCGGGATTGAGCTTCTTAATCTGATCGAAAAGACCTGTAATCACATTGTGACCGCCAGGAGCCTGACCGCCAGAGAGAATGATACCTACATTCATCTTCTTGGTGTTTGCCTCGGTAGCAGGTTCAAACTGTACGATAGGCATACCATAGGTGTTGGGGAAGAGCTTCTTGATTTCTTCCTGGTCGCCAACACTCTGGGTGGCGGCACCCTCCTTAACTTTTACTGCACCCTGAAGGGCCTTTGGCAACTTGGGCTGATAAGCGGCTCTTGCCAACTGCAATGCACTTTTTTCCATTTTAAAATTATTTATATTTTTAGAATAATGAATTTTTGAATTGCAAAAATAATGCTTTTTTACGAGAAAAAGAAAGAAATAATGCTTTTTAATATTTTTTTGTAGCAAAAGTTATGCTATCTCAAGAATTTATTGTATCTTTGACCTTTGAAATAAAATAAATGAACTAATTTTAGGAGGATTTACATTATGGCAAAGAAAAGAGTACTAAAACAAAGCATCAATCAGATTTGTGGAGAATTGTTCGCTGAATGTCTGGCAAAAACTTTGTATGGAAGTGACAAGGAGAGCAAAAACTGCGAAGCACTGGCATATAGCATCGTAAAACTGCAGAGCGACTTTATCTGTCGCATCTCGCACCCGGAACCAGGAATGCCGGCAAAGACATATTACAAGAAACTGAAAGAGGATTTTATTGCGCAGGCCAGTGACATCATTGACCAGATTAACAACCACTAAGTCTGAGGAAGAGAAACAAGGATTATGATGAAAGCATTTTGCAATTGGTTGCTGTTCAAGTGTATGGGGTGGACGGCAGAGGTTAGTGAACCCCACCCAGACAAATACATCATCTGTCTGGCGCCCCACACCAGCAACTGGGATTTTCTGATAGGTCAGCTGTATAGCAAAAGTCAAGGCATGAAGAGCAACTTCCTGATGAAGAAGGAATGGTTCTTTTGGCCTTTAGGCCCCATTTTCCGCAAATTAGGCGGTATTCCCGTATGGCGCTCCAAGCACACCAGTATGACGGACAATCTGGCTGAAACTGCCAAGAAGGAACCCATATTCCACCTGTGCGTTACACCAGAGGGCACACGTTCGCTGAACCCCGAATGGAAGAAGGGCTTCTACTTCATTGCCCAAAAGGCCGGCATCCCTATCCTACTCTATGGCGTAGACTATGAGAAGCGCAGGATACAATGTACGAAAACCGTCATTCCCAATGGAGATGTCGACAGTCAGCTGCGCGACATCAAGTTATTTTTTAAGGACTTCAAGGGCAAACACCCTGAGAAGTTTACTATAGGAGAGATTTAAGGTAATGCGACGACTGATATTTTTCCTCACGTTCTTGCTGGCCGCTATGGCACTTGGTGCGCAGACAGCTAAAGATGAGGCAAAACTGGCAGAACGACTAAACACATATTTTGCGAAATACAAGCCTAAGGGTACACGACTGACGCAGCAACCCCGCATGTTGGGATATCAGTTGAACCACCAGGCGAAGACGCTGGTCATCACTGCTGACGAGTTCTTCGCCTGCCAGGAGTTTACCCCTGAGATTACGGAGCATATATATAAAAAAATAAAAGGTGAACTGCCCAAACCCTTCAGAGACTATCAGATTACGGTAGAGACGAACGGCATGCGCATAGACGAGTTGATTCCCAACCGCCTGTCGCAGAATGCCGATAAGTCGCGACTGTGGGGCGACATAGACTACGACGGTGAGCCATGGGTGAAGAACATCTCGGCACCCTTCAAGGTGACACACGGACTACAGAACAGACATCTGTCACTATGGGCCAGTCACGGCAGGTTCTACGACGTGGCAAAGGGCTATTGGCGCTGGCAGCGTCCCAAACTCTTCGGAACGACAGAAGACCTGTACACACAAACCATTGTGGTGCCCTACCTCATCCCTATGCTGGAGAAGGCTGGCGCCATTGTCTTTACACCTCGTGAGCGTGACTGGCAGAAGGAGGAAGTCATTGTCGACAACGATGGTTCCAAGAGCTACTACATAGAAGCTACCAAAGGCGATAAGTGGCGCACAACGGCAGAGCCTGGCTTTGCCTACCATACAGGAACCTATACCGATGGCGAGAACCCTTTTATCGCTGGTTCTGCCCGTATGGTGAAAACGACCACCAGCAAGTCTAAATACAGCTTGGCAACCTATCAGCCCCGTTTCCAGAAGGCTGGCCGATATGCTGTCTACGTAAGTTACCAGACTTTTGAGAATAGCGTCAAAGACGCACTCTATACGGTATGGCACAAGGGCGAGCGCACGCAATTTCGCGTCAACCAGCAGATGGGTGGCGGTACGTGGGTGTACTTAGGCACTTTCGACTTTGATGCGGGGTATAGTGAGTTCAACCGTGTCACCATCTCCAACCAGAGCGATGAGAAAGGCATTGTGACTACCGATGCCGTGCGTTTTGGCGGTGGCATGGGTAATATTGAGCGCGACGGAGAAACCAGCAAGATGCCACGAGCCCTGGAAGGTGCCCGCTACTGGGCGCAGTGGGCGGGGATGCCCTATCAGATATATAGTGGCAGAGAAGGGACCAACGACTACGCTGACGATATTAACGTGCGGTCCATGATGACCAATCTGCTAGGTGGCGGTTCATGCTATATGCCTACCCTCGCAGGACGTGGTGTACCTATTGAATTGGCCTTAGCGATACATAGTGATGCCGGCTATGCAAAGGACGGCCAAGGACTGATTGGTTCGTTGTCTATCTGTACCACCAAGTTTAATAACGGCAAACTAAACGCAGGTATCTCACGCATGGCATCGCGCGACTTTGCCGATGCATTGCTGTCCAACCAGACGCTGGACTTGAAATACAAATATGGACAGTGGCACCGCAGGGAACTCTTCGACCGTAACTATTCGGAGACGCGATTGCCGGAGGTACCCAGCGCCATTCTGGAAACGATGTCGCACCAGAACTTCCCGGACATGCGTTACGGACAAGACCCTAATTTCCGTTTCACCCTGGCGCGGTCAATCTATAAGACCATCCTCCGCTATGTCAACGACCAACACGGACGGCCGTTCATCGTCAGTCCGCTGGCGCCAAACCATTTCCGCATTGCATTGAAAGGCAACGTAGCCCGACTGAACTGGGAGGCTGTCAACGACCCGCAGGAGGCTACTGCAAAGCCTACTGGATACATCGTCTATACGGCTGTAGGCAAGGCGGACTTTGACAATGGCATCTATGTGCGCTCCAAGACGGAACACGAAGTAGAGATGGAACCTGGACTGGTGTATCACTTTAAGGTGGCAGCCGTCAACCGGGGTGGCGAGAGTTTCACAACAGAGGTGCTGTCAGCCTGCTATGAACCTAAAGCGACAAAGACCGTACTGATTGTCAACGGATTCCACCGGCTATCATCTCCTGCCATCCGCAACACCGAGAGTGAGCAAGGCTTCGACTTGAATGAAGACCCGGGAGTAACCTACGGACCAACATTCGGATGGTCGGGCAGACAGGTGAACTACAGTCGTGCAGAGATGGGCATCGAGAACGGCGGACTGGGCTCTACAGGCGACGAACTGGCCGGCATGCTGATTGCAGGTAACGATTTCAATTATGTCACCACACACGCACAGGCCATAGCGACAGCAAAACGATACAACATCGTCAGCTGCAGCAGCGAGGCCGTGGAAAAGGGCGAGGTAAACCTGACAGACTATGATGCTGTTGACTTGCTACTGGGTCTGGAGCGCAACGACGGACACAGCGTAAAAGAGTACAAGACGTTCTCGACAGCGATGCAGAAAGCGCTGGAACGCTATGCCAACCACAGTGGCGCCATGCTGGTCAGCGGAGCCTACATCGGTACAGACATGAGCAGTGCTGAGGAGCGCCAATTTCTAAAGACAACGCTGAAGAGCAGTTGGGGCGGACGCTCACAGACGACAGACGGTATGGTGAAGGGTCTGGGCACAGAGATGGCATACTGGAAAGCGCTGAACGAAGAGCACTATGCTGCCACATCAACAGACATCCTGCAACCTGTCAAACCCGCCTATACCGCTATGCAGTATACTGACGGCTATGGCGCAGCAGTAGCCTACCAAGGCAGCAGCAAGCTCTTTGTCATGGGGTTCCCCTTTGAGTGCATCAAGGGCGAGCAGAAACAGGCCACCATCATGCGTGGAATCATGAACTTCCTTTTAAAATAAACTATAATAGCATTCATTATGTATAAGATTCAGACTAACCCCAGTGGTACACGTAGTATTGACGTCACTGAAGAACATCTTCAGACCATCGAAGACTACCATTTTTTCCGTGATCTCATAGACTCTAACGGCTATGTTGACGAACAGGTACTGGACAAATTGAAGTTGAACATCCGCTCTCTGTTGGAATCAGAGGGTGGCAGAGACAAACGACTGCTGGACCTCTGCCTGGACGTTATCTATCACAGCAACATGAAAGCCTTTGGACTGCAGCAGTTGGTACTGCTTTTCATTAATTGGAAGAATCGCAGCAGCGAAGAGACCATCATTGAAGATTAATCATTTGAAAGAGTATAGACTTACCGACTTTTTGCCAACGAACAAAAAGGAGTTGGAACTGAGAGGATGGGACTATGTGGACGTCATTCTCTTCTCAGCTGATGCGTACATAGACCACCCTTCATTCGGCGCTGCCGTTATTGGACGAACACTGGAGGCAGCAGGATTTCGTGTGGCTATCGTTCCTCAACCCGACTGGCACGGCGACTATAGAGACTTTAAGAAGTTAGGAAGGCCCCGTCTGTTCTTTGGCGTGGCTCCTGGCTGCATGGACTCAATGGTCAACAAATATACTGCCAACCGCAGACTGCGCTCAGAAGATGCATACAGTCCTGACGGTCGTCATGACTTACGTCCGGAATATCCTACTATCGTATATACAAAGATATTAAAGGAACTATATCCCGACGTCCCCGTATTGCTGGGAGGTATTGAGGCTTCGTTACGCAGGGTGACCCACTATGATTACTGGCAAGATGCACTCAAGAAGTGCATACTCTGCGACTCTGGAGCGGATATGATTACCTATGGCATGGGCGAAAAAACAACCATAGTGATGGCGCGCAGACTAAGCGACGGTGAGAAAATCAGTGACATTCGGGATGTGCCGCAAACTGTTTACCTGTCGCGTAAGGAGGATATCCCCGGAGGAATAACAGAGCAAGACATCGTGCTGCACAGTCACGAGGAATGCTTGCGCGACAAGCGCGCCCAGGCCGAGAATTTCAGGAATGTGGAGGAACAGTCGAATATGATGCACGCCCAACGACTGATACAAGGTGTGGATGGGAAATATGTGGTGGTCAATCCCCCCTATCCTCCCATGACGACAGAAGAGTTGGATGCTTCTTTTGACTTGCCGTATACCCGGCTGCCCCATCCGAAATACAAAGGGAAGCGTATTCCTGCCTACGAAATGATTAAGTTCTCCGTGAACATTCACCGAGGATGTTTTGGTGGTTGTGCTTTCTGCACCATTTCCGCCCATCAGGGTAAGTTCATCACCTGTCGTTCGAAGGAGAGTATATTAAAAGAGGTGAAACAGGTTGTTCAGATGGATGGCTTCAAAGGCTATCTGAGCGATTTGGGAGGTCCCAGTGCAAACATGTATGGCATGCATGGACGCAACATCAAAGCCTGTGAGAAGTGTAAAAGGCCCTCGTGCATTCAACCCCAGATATGTCCCAACCTGGACACCAACCACAGCAAACTGTTAGAGGTCTACCATGCTGTCGACGCCCTGCCGGAAATCAAGAAGAGTTTCATTGGCAGCGGTGTACGCTATGACCTGTTGTTATACAAGAGCAAGGATGAGGCAGCTAACAAGGCTGCCATGGATTATACCCGAGAGTTGATTACGCGACACGTCAGTGGCAGACTGAAGGTGGCTCCCGAACATACCAGCGACAAGGTGCTCCACCTGATGCGTAAGCCGTCGTTCCAGCAGTTCTACGACTTCAAGCGCATCTTCGACAGGATTAATCGTGAGGAGCATCTGAATCAGCAACTCATTCCTTACTTCATATCCAGCCATCCTGGTTGTACAGAAGCGGATATGGCTGAACTTGCTGTCAAAACAAAACAGCTTGATTTTCAACTGGAGCAGGTACAGGACTTCACCCCCACTCCTATGACGGTATCTACGGAGACATGGTATACGGGCTACGACCCCTACACCCTGGAACCCGTGAAGAGTGCCAAGACACAGCGCGACAAACTGGCCCAGCGGCAGTATTTCTTCTGGTATAAGCCCGAGGAATGTCGCGGCATAGAACAAAGTCTACGTCGTATAGGGCGTGCTGACCTCATCCAGCAACTTTGTCCACATTACAAGAAACCGCATGCAGATAATAGAAAAGAGCATCATCGCCAAGAACCCCAAGAAGAAAAGCGAGGACGGAATAGTCGTAAACGATAACTTCGTTGCTGTCATTGACGGCAGCACATCGAAGAGCCAGTATCGTCACAGTTGGTTCTACAGCAATGGCCGCTACGCTATGCTGCTGGTGTCACGTTATATTCAAAAGATGCCTAAGACAACAAACAGCGAAGCGTTCTTTCGTGGGGTTACGGCATACGTCCGCAAGCACTACAAGAAATCGATGATGCCACGACTGGCAGCACATCCGGAAGACCGTCTGACGTGTTCGGCTGTCGTTTATAGTCGGCTGAATCGGGAGATATGGATGGTGGGCGACTGCCAATGTCTGATTAATGGAGAGTTGTATGACAACCCGAAACCTGCCGAGGCTGAGTTGGCAGCAATGCGTGCTGCTGAAGTGAAAAGACTACTGGCCACGGGCATGACACAAGAAGAATTGCTACAGAACGACATTGCCCGTCCTACTATCATTCCACGGATGCTGGAGACCATGCAACAGCAAAATATCACCTATAGCGTTATTGATGGTTTCCCCATTGACAGATTGCATGTTCGCATCATTCCCCTCGACTTCCGCCCTTGGGAAATCGTTTTGGCAAGCGATGGCTATCCTGTGCTTTGCCCTACGCTGCAGGAGAGTGAAGAAATGCTTAGCAAGCAACGCGAAAAAGACCCGCTGAACATTGGTGAATTCCAAGCGACAAAAGCATTCCATCCGGACTTCAACTCCTTTGACGATCGCAGCTATGTGCGACTCAAGGTATAGCCGGCTATTTTCGGGAGTGCTTGATGATGCTGTAAGCCTGATAGAGTCCTAACTCACCAGCCTTAGAGAGGTCGGAAACGCCTTCTGCTTGCTGCTTGAGAGCCAGTCGTGCCAGACCACGGTTGTAATAGGCTTCAGCAAGATGAGCATCTAACTCAATGGCATGGGTATAGTCTTCGACTGCATGTTGGTAGTCGTGGCGCTGCACATAGACATTGCCGCGATTGTAGTACAGATAGGCACACGATGCATTCAGACGAATAGCATCGGAAAGGTCTGCCAACACGCGGGCTGTCTGAAGTTTCACATCGGTTCCTTGAGAGGCGTTAAACTCGTTGAGTCGCGACTGGCAAACGGCACGTTGCCAATAAGCAACAGCAGACAAAGAGTCTATCTGAATGTATGTTGTCAAGTCATCGATGGCTCCATCGTAATTCTGAATGACACTATAGGCCACAGCACGCTGAAGGAGCAAGGGCAACAGGTCAACCTCTCTCTTGATATCAGCCAACTGGCGCGACAACTCTTCCAAGCGATTGAAATAGCGCTTTGTAGCAGCCTCGCTAAGTGTGTTCTGGTTGCACAAGATGTGTAACTGATAGGTTGCAGGCAACTGATGGTTGACTGCTTCCACCTGACGGTCGTAAGCCACATAGCTCTTGACAGCATTCTGATACTGTTCGGTAGAGAGTACATACATCGGCATATAGTCCATACCTACCTTGCGGTTTTGAACACGCCCACGGTAGTCACTCTGGTATTCGTGTTCCATCTCCTGCTCATCAGCAACAGCCAACTGGTTATACTTCTCGATATCCTCATCGCTGCGCTTACGCATATGATCTTTCGATAGTCGTGGCTGTTTGCCAAAACGCTTGTTGATCTGAGCCTTCAGAATGCGGAACTCGTCTTGCTCTGCCTGCTTAGTCATACCAAGACTGCGATAGCACTGGGCGCGCTGGTGGAGACCCGTCCAGAAATTAGGATACTGGTCGATTACCTTCGAATAATCGCTAATGGCAGCTCTGGGATTTCCTGTTTTCTCCAACAACAGGGCACGGTTGTAGAGGGCCATCAAATTGTCGGGTTCCAGTTTCAAGACAAAGTCAAAGTCGAGAATGGCCCGATTGTCGTCGCCCACTTGCGCTCTCAGCAGACCACGGTTGTAGTGACCTAGAAAGTTGTTGGGTTCAAAGTCAAGAACCATATCATAGTCGGCCATAGCACCACGCAGATTGTTCTGGTTAAAGCGTGCCATGGCGCGGTTGATGTATAGTCCTCCCTGTTTAGGCAATAAGTGAATCGCCTTGTCAAGATATCCTTCGGCATCTTTCCACTCTTCACGGGCAAGACTGATGATAGATCGCATAGCCCATGTATTACCATTATAGGCATCAAGCTCAAGACTCTTCTCAAGAGATGAGATAGAACTGGTGGTATCCTTTTGCAACAGATACACCTCAGACTGCATGGCATAGATGCGGGCATTGGTGCTCCAGCGCTGAGCCATGGTATCTATCTCAGCCTTTGCCTGATCGTAGTCTTTCTGTTGGATGCGGCAGAGTGCACGATTGTGCCAAAGATTCATACTCTCAGGATCGTAGCGCAGGGCAGTGTTGTAGTCGCTAATGGCCGATGCATAGTCTTTCTGTTGGATGCGACAGAGACCGCGCAGCTCATAGGTTCCCACTACATAAGGATTACGGCGAATAGCCTCTGAGCAGTCTTTCTCTGCACCAGCATAATCATCGAGATAATACTTGGCAACGGCTCTGTAATACCATGGCTCAAAAAGATAAGGCTTGGCAGAAAGCGCTTGGTTGAAATACTGGATGGAAAGAACATAATCCTCATAATAGAGTGCCGAACGTCCCATCATTAACAACCGGTCGGTATTGTACTGCGAGAAAACCTTTAAAGGAGAAAGAAGGAGACAAAAGAACAGAAAAGAAGATAAAAGACAAAAGAAATGTCCTCTATCTTCTACCGCCATACGGTTATCTACTATCTTCTTATAAATCCTCACTTTTTAGGAGCTGCCTTTGTCTTGTAACCACAGCGATAACGACCCTGAAGAAGTGCTTTCAATTTGCTCTTGATCAGTTGTTTACGAAGTGGGGATACACGATCAGTAAAGACCTTACCTTCCAAGTGGTCGAACTCGTGCTGCATGACACGTGCCAGATAGCCTTCCACCCATTCGTCGTGGGGCTGCATCTTCTCATCGAGCCACTGTACATGGATGCGCTTGGGACGCGTCACTTTCTCATGAATGGCGGGGAGCGAGAGACAACCTTCCTCTAAAGAATCTGTCTCGCTATCGTCATACTCTACGATATGGGGATTGATATATACATGGCGGAAGTCCTTGTATTCTGGCATATCGTCGCTGAGTACATCAAGATCTATAACAACTACACGGATAGACCTACCCACCTGGGGGGCTGCCAATCCGATGCCTTCACTCTCAGCCAGTGTGTCCCACATATCTTTCAAGAACTGATCCAGATCGGGGTAGTCGGTAGGAATATCTTCAGCCACTTTTCGTAATACGGGCTGTCCTAATATATAAATAGGTAAAACCATCTTGCTATTTGACTATTTTACTATTTGACAATTTACAATTTACGGGAGCGCATATAGTCCTCGAGAATAATCGTAGCACTAATCTCGTCAACCAGCGCCTTGTCCTGGCGGGCTTTCTTCTTCAGTCCCCCGTCCAGCATAGCCTGATGAGCCAATACCGAGGTGAAGCGCTCGTCAAAAAAGTCTATAGGAATATCGGGGCGAGCCTTGCGCCAACGATTGACGAACTCTTGCACGCGCTCCAAATTCTCGCTGGGCTGACCATTGGGCTGACGCGGTTCTCCAATGACAATACGCTCAACGGGTTCCTTGGCAATATATTGCGTAAGGAACTGGAATAGCTCTGACGTAGAAACAGTTGCCAACCCGCCAGCTATCAGCTGTAATGGGTCGGTAACTGCTATTCCCGTACGCTTCTTTCCGTAGTCAATAGAAAGGATGCGTGCCACGATAGAAATTTATTTAGCGTACAGCAGCCAAGCACCGGGGTACTTCTCCTGCAGAGCGTTACGGCTGGCAGCAGCCTCACCCTTGCTGTCGAAAGTAGTTGCTACGACACGATACATAGCGGGAGAAACCTGATTGTTGACAACAACCTGTGCGCTATAACCTTGTGCATTCAAGGTCTGCTGCAAACCCTCAGCGTTAGCCTTCAGAGAGAACGAACCAACAACAACGCTGAAGTTCTTCAGACCAGTACCTGCGACAACAGAAACGGCCTCCTGACGAACGGGAACATTGTCGGCATTATCAACTACCTGTGTCTCGGTAACGGGTTTCTCCTGCAGAGGAGCAACAACAGCGGTCTCCTGCTCTTGAGCCTGCTGAGCAGCTGCTGCTTGAGCCTCTGCCTCCTGCTTCTGCTGCAGTTCTTCTTGCTGCTTAGCTTTCAAATAAGCCTGTTTGTAGGCACTCTCACTTGACTTACAACCCGTAAAAACCAGGGCGGCGCAAAGACCTGCGCATAAAATAGTGTACTTTTTCATTCTTTGTCTATGTTATAATAAAGATGTATATTCTCTTGAATTTTTGGCGAAATTACAAAATATTGCGCAAATCTGACGAAAAATGCTGCATAAAGTTTGTTAATTTCGAAAACTTTCCGTATATTTGCCAGCAGAATTGATGTTTTACATTAAAAAAATAGAATATTATGAGAAGTTTAGGTTTTTTAGGCGCTTTCCTTGGCGGTGCAGTCGCTGGCGCTGTTATCGGTTTACTAGTTGCTCCTGAGAAGGGTGCTGACACTCGTGTAAAAATTACAGATGCTGTAGAAGATTTCCTCAAGAAACACAACATCAAGCTCAGCCGTAAGGATGTGAACGATTTGGTGGACGATATCGAGGAAGTAGCCCCCGAAGCATAATACGTTGAACGTAGAACGTTAATCTTTATGTTATCAAGCGACAAGAACGTAGAGTCGATAGGACAACTCGTCGAGGCGCTTAAAGCGTACGTTGGACTCCAGAAGGAATATCTGGAGCTCAACGCTATTGAGAAAGTAGTACGTTTGGTGACAGCTCTTACTGTTGCCATTGTCTTTGTTATCCTTGGCTTTGCCGTACTGTTTTTCCTGACGTTCGCACTTGTCTACTGGATAGCACCAATTACAGGTTTAGCACTGGCTTTCCTATTGGTTGCTTTGCTTTTTGTCGGACTACTCGCTCTTGTCTGTATGTTCCGAAAGAAGTGGATTGAGCAACCATTGGTACGCTTCTTAGCTAACACCTTATTAAATTAATAGTCATGGCAGAGCAAGTATTCAACACTCTTGACGACATTCAGTTGCGCAAAGACCAACTGAAAGTTCGGATTAATGAGGAGTCTGAAAAGATAGACGACCTTTGGCATGATTTGTTCTTACCGCAACAGTCAAGTTCCAAGGGTGAATTCATTGCTAATCTCGTCAGCAACAGCATTACTGCCATTGATGCTTTCCTTTTGGTTCGTAAGCTGATGAAGACCTATGGATGGCTTGTAGGCAGAGGCAACAAGCGTAAATAGCGATGACTGTGATTGCCCACATTTACACATTCTTTTTACAACCATGAATCAAAATATTGCCATACTTCGTTCTGCAGCACTTGCAGGACTTTGTATTTCTATCGGTTGCGTTGTCAACCTGCGGGTTGGCGGCGTGGCTGGTGCCGCACTCTTTGCCTTCGGTCTTCTTGCTGTAGTGCACTACAAATTGAAGCTATATACAGGAACAGCAGGTTTTATCCGCGCTAAGGGCGACTGGACAATGCTGACACTCGTCTTGGTAGGCAACATTATAGCCTGCGGACTGACGGCCTGGGCAATCTCTTATGCACAGCCCGATGTTCTGCCGGCAGACCATGTCATTGTACAGTCGCGACTGGCCAAAGGACCTCTTGCCTGTTTTCTGTTAGCTATTGGCTGTGGCTTTATCATGACAACCGCTGTACAGTTTGGCAGAGAAGGAAGATTTCTCCCCCTACTCTTTGGTGTCCCCGTATTCATTCTCTGTGGCTTCACACACTCTATTGCCGATGCCTTCTATTTCTTAATAGCACCAGAGCTGTACAGCACGCAACTGCTCATCATCTATCTTGCTGAAGTACTTGGCAACTTTGTAGGCTGCAATCTCTACCGTTGGACGATTTCCACCACTTGACCATCGTATGCCATCTGGATATTGGCAGGTAACGAGGCATTAACTTCTGCATGACGACCGATATCGTGGCTGGAATGAATAAGCCATGTTTGACGTGCCCCGATCATTTTGGCAAAGTCCACGGCCTCGGCGAGGGTCTGATGAGAGTGATGAGGCTGCTGACGCAGAGCATTGACAACCAAGGTGTCGCAACCTTCGATATAAGGAATCTCCTCTTTGGCAATCGTCTTCATATCCGTGATGTAGGCCAATGGCCCTATGCGATAGCCCATAATAGGCAGGTCGTGGTGCATCACCTGAAAGGGTACAATGTCGAGATCACCGACACGTAGCAGCTGATGGGGACGAATCTCATGCAACTGAATGGCAGGAACACCCGGATAACGATGTTCGGCAAAGCAGTATGGCAGCATCTGTAGCATATTCTGACGAGCTACAGGGTCTGCATATACATTGATTTCACCAAACTGACAATAAGGACGGATGTCGTCCATTCCACCCATATGGTCGTAGTGTGCATGCGTAATCAGGATGCCATCAATCTTCCGGAATGGCAGCGGCATTATCTGTTGACGGAAATCGGGCCCACAGTCGATTAGCAGTCGCGTCTGTTCAGTCTCTACGAGCGCTGAGCAGCGCAAGCGTTTGTCGCGAGGGTCGGTGCTGCTGCAAGTGTAGCAATGACAGCCTATGGTAGGTACACCACACGAGGTTCCTGTTCCTAAAAAAGTCAGCTTCATACGATATTTACTTCGGGGTGAATGTCAATACCAAAGCGTTCACGAACATCTTTACGAATGGTCTCGCAGAGATTGACAATCTCCTGTCCAGTAGCTCCGCCACGATTGACAAGCACTAACGCTTGTCGGTCGTGCACGCCAGCACGCCCTAAGGAGCGGCCCTTCCAACCACACTGGTCTATCATCCAACCGGCAGGAATCTTCTCATGGTCGGCATCTATATAATAATGTGGCATCTCAGGATATTGCACTAATAAGTTCTCAAACTTTTCGCGACTGACGACAGGGTTCATGAAGAAGCTACCAGCATTACCTGTCACTTTAGGATCAGGCAGCTTCGCCTCACGGATAGCAATCACCACTTCGCGGAGCTGAGCTGCCGTAGGTTGGTTTATACCGCGACGATCCAGTTCACTACGAATATTACCATACTCCGTAGATTTCTTTGAATCATCATTCGTCAACTGATATACAACATGCGTGATGAGGTACCTGTTTTTCCACTCATGTTTGAAGCGGCTGTCACGATATCCATATTGACACTCCTCGTTGCCGAACTGGCAGATACGTCCGGTACCCATCTCGACAGCTTCGACAGAAACAATCAAGTCTTTCACTTCAGCGCCATAAGCACCAATGTTCTGGACGGCACTCGCCCCTACTTCACCAGGTATCAGCGAAAGGTTCTCAGCACCATAAAGATGGTGATCTACACACCAGGCGACGACCTCGTCCCAAGTTTCACCACTACCACAACGAATGCAGTTATTCTGCTGTGTTTCAATACCTTTTATAGACGAGTGAACAACAGTTCCATCGAAGTCTTTCGTGAGAAGAAGGTTGCTTCCTGCTCCTATCAGCAGATACGGTTCGACAAGCTGGCAGGCAATGGATTGAGCCTCTTCCACCGTACTGTACTCCATAAAACGGCTGCACTTAGCATCGATGCCAAATGTATTGTGTTGCAACAGACTATAATCACTCAAGTCAACCATTATTCATTATCATTTATCATTTAGGCCGCACGCCGCCATATCAAGTTGTCAGTTTAACAAGTTTCCAATCGCCTTTCTTGCGCTTGAAAGTCATCTCCACCTCCAAACCATTGGCTATGCCGCGCATAACAAAAATCTTAGAGTCACCCTCCCGCTTGGGTTTACCATAAATGATATTGTAAATCATCTTCTTAGGCAGTTCGGGCGCAAAAGCTTCCCACGTATCGGGTGTTATGATGCCCTCCATCATATTGAAATCATCGTCTGGATCAGGACCGACAAACTTAACCGTCTCAGCCAGACTCTTTTCCTGGAACGACTTATCCTTGACAAACTGCTGATAGAATGTCAGGAATGTAGCATTGACATCCTTGGAGAATGGTATGTTACGCAGCATCGTAAGCATCCATGCTCCACGTATTCGATAGAATATATATTGCTCTACGGAACGAGTATCAAAGTGTATCCTCTCCACAATGGCATGGTTGACGGACGTATCTTTGACAATCTCCATGTGTTGCTCGTTGTCGAAGAGCAGTGTGTAGTAGCCTTGATGCATAAAGAAGTGCTCCACCTTCCAGTCCTTCCTTTCCAGTTTTGTTGTTTTACCATTTTTTTGGCAAGGCAGCGGAAATTGGATGCGCTCCATCTGCAACTTTCGATTGCCAACGAAGTTAAAGACAAAATCATCGAACAACTCGTCGGCAGCCTTAGGAACAGGGTAGTTTTCTGCCAGCGTCTCCAGCGAGTCTAACAGGAGGGAGTCATTGTTTGCAGAGTCGGCAGGTACTTCCTCGGAAACCTGTCCACTCTTGTTGCCGCCACAAGATGTAAGAATGGTCAACAACACAACGGAAAAAACAATAAAAAGTCTCATGAGTGAACTCATTTTTCTATCTTCTCTCAAAATTTTGATGCAAAGTTACAAATTATCTTTAATTTTTCATCTTTAATTTTTAATTTATTTGTATCTTTGCATCAAAATTTGAGAAATACATCATAAAACGACTATGATACTTGATAAAATAGACCAACTTCTAAAGGAAGTACAAACACTAAGCGCCAACAATGCTGACGAAGTAGAACAGCTGCGACTGAAGTTTCTGAGCAAGAAAGGTGAGATTACCGCTCTGATGAATGATTTCCGCAATGTAGCGGCAGACCAGAAGAAGACGGTAGGTATGAAGATTAACGAGTTGAAGACATTGGCCACCGAGCGCATCAATCAGTTGCGTGAGCAGTGTGCCGAGCAGGAGACCGGTGACGAAGCCATTGACCTGACACGCACCCCCTATCCTATACAATTAGGTACGCGACACCCGTTGACCATCGTTACGAACGAGATTATTGACATTTTCTCCCGCATGGGCTTTGTATTGGCTGACGGTCCTGAGGTAGAGGACGATTTGCACGTCTTTACCCGTATGAACTTTGCCGCAGACCACCCTGCCCGCGATATGCAGGACACCTTCTTTGTTTCTCAGCATCCTAACGATGTTACGAAAAACATTCTGTTGCGTAGCCACACCTCCAGTGTTCAGGCTCGCGTCATGGAGCAGATGCATACGGAGGACGGCAAACTAACTACCCCCATTCGCGTCATCTGTCCGGGTCGTGTCTATCGTAACGAGGCCATCACCGCCCGCGCTCATTGTTTCTTCCACCAAGTAGAAGGTCTGTACATCGACAAGAATGTCTCGTTTACCGATCTGAAGCAGGTATTGCTGTCCTTTGCACGCGAGATGTTTGGTGCCGATACCAAGATTCGACTGCGCCCCAGCTACTTCCCCTTCACCGAGCCTTCTGCCGAAATGGATATCTCCTGCTTCATTTGCGGTGGCGAAGGTTGTGGTTTCTGCAAGCACACTGGCTGGGTAGAAATCCTGGGATGTGGTATGGTAGACCCCAACGTATTGGAACAATGCGGAATTGACTCTAAGATTTATAGCGGCTATGCCTTTGGTATGGGTGTAGAGCGCATAACCAACCTGAAATATCAGGTTAGCGACCTGCGCATGTTCTCTGAGAACGACGTGCGCTTCCTCGAAGAATTTGAAGCAGCCAACTGATGAAACTTGTTTTGATGACTCAACCCACGTTTTTCGTGGAGGAAGACAAAATACTCACCTCGCTCTTTGAGGCAGGGCTTGACAACTTACACCTCTTCAAGCCCGACTCATCGCCGATGTACTCTGAGCGACTGCTTACACTGTTGCCCGAGGAGTATCGCAAGCGCATCACCGTGCACGACAATTACTACTTGAAAGAGGAGTATAAGTTGCGCGGCATCCATATAGAAGACGAGACGACGCCACCACCCAACGGCTATAAGGGCAACATCTCGCGTTCATGTACTCATCTGGACTTGCTGAAAGAAGCCAAGCGCCATGCTGACTATGTGTTGTTAAAGTATATTTTCGACAGTCAGACGGAACCAGACCAAAAGGCCACCTTCACGTTGGCCGAGTTACAAGAAGCGTCGCGCCGCGGACTCATTGACCGCCATGTCTACGCACTTGGCGGAATGAATCTGGACACGATAAAGGCCGTAAAAGATCTGGGCTTTGGTGGAATCGTGATTAGCGGCGACCTCTGGAACCGCTTCAACATCCATCAGGAATTGGAATACCAGGCGCTGATAGACCACTTCTGTAAGATTCGCAAAGCCATAGGCTCATAAGGAAGAGACATATCAACAAAACAAAATACGTACTATTAAAATCATAACCACCAAAAGATGAGCGTTAACAAAAACTACATGGTGTTCTCAGGTACTGCTACCAAGTATCTCGCTGAGAAAATCTGCCAAAGCTTAGGATGTCCATTAGGAAAGCTTCAGATTACGAAGTTCTCCGATGGCGAGTTTGCCGTATCGTATGAAGAGAGTATTCGCGGCCGTGATATTTTCTTGGTACAGAGCACATTCCCCAATTCAGACAATCTCATGGAACTGCTCCTGATGATTGATGCAGCCAAGCGCGCTTCTGCACGCACCATCAACGCCGTCATCCCCTATTTCGGATGGGCCCGTCAGGACCGTAAGGACAAGCCCCGCGTTTCCATCGGTGCCAAACTTGTTGCCGACCTACTGAGTGCAGCAGGCGTCAATCGAGTTATCACGATGGACTTGCATGCTGACCAGATTCAGGGATTCTTCGATGTTCCTGTCGACCATCTTTATGCTTCTGGCGTCATCCTGCCCTATCTGCAGAGTCTGAAATTGGACAATCTTGTTATCGCCTCGCCTGACGTAGGTGGTTCTAAGCGCGCTAACACCTATGCCAAGTATCTTGGCTGTCCGCTGGTACTCTGTAACAAGACACGTGCTCGCGCCAACGTTGTTGCCACTATGCAGATTATCGGTGATGTAGAAGGTAAGAACGTTGTTATCATCGACGATATGGTCGATACCGCCGGCACAATCACCAAAGCGGCCGATATCATGAAAGAGGCCGGTGCCAAAACAGTTCGTGCCTGTGCATCGCACTGTGTGATGAGTGGCCCTGCCAGTGAGCGTGTGCAGAACTCCGCTCTTGAGGAGATTGTCTTCACCGACTCTATCCCTTATTCTCAGCGTTGTGCCAAAGTCAAGCAGCTTAGCGTGGCCGACATGTTTGCAGAAACTATCCGTAGAGTTATTAACAATGAGAGCATTTCTGACCAGTATATTGTGTAGTGTCACTGCCATTCTCTTTGCCGGCTGTCAGTCACAGACCTACAAGCTAATCGGTACTGCCGAGGGATTGGCCGATGGTGACATGTTGTTGCTGACGGACAACATGAACGACGGCACCCCTACCGACACCATTATCCTGAAGGGCAACACTTTCAGTTTCACAGGTGAAATAGAGAAAGACAAGGAGGCTACGCTCTGCATGGTCTATAGTGCTAAGCACAACGAGATCAACGCCCCCTTTATCCGCGAAGCAGGAGAGATTACCATCAACCTTTCAGCCACCCCCGGGGCATCACGTGTCAGCGGCACTCCGTGCAACAATGAGTGGCAGCGACTGAACGACTCGGTCATGGTTATTGGGAGGGAGATCAACCGTATTGCCGAGCATATCTACGGCAACACCGTATCTCAGGAAAAACAGCAGCGCGGCATGGAACAGATAGAGAAACTCAACAAGCGTTTCTCTGAAGTTGTCATTGACGTAGCTGAAAAGAACATCGACAACGAGTTCGGTTACTTTGTGCTTACCTACTATCCTGAAGATGTTATTGACGACAAGAACCGCCAGCGGCTCATCGAGAAGTTGACTGCTGAGCGCCGCCAGCGTCCTGCCATTCAGGAAATAGAGGCTGCCATTCGCCGCACGGCAAAGACTGCTGAGGGAGCTACCATCCCCAACTTCTCGCAACTCACACCTGAAGACGAAGCATTCAGTATAATGACGGAGGTCAGCAAAAACAAGATTACCATCATTGACTTCTGGGCGTCTTGGTGTGGCCCCTGTCGTCAGGAGATGCCTTTCATGCTGTCACTCTACGAGAGCTGCAAAGATCGTGGCCTCGGCATTGTAGGAGTCTCGCTTGACAAGAATAAAGATGCGTGGGTTACGGCCATCAAGACACTCAAATTGCCTTGGCCTCAGATGAGCGACTTGAAGTTTTGGGACAACGACGTGGCAAAGGCTTTCAATATCACCTCCATCCCTCATACCATCGTCGTCGACCAGAAGGGAACAATCCTTCGTCGTGGTCTGCGTGGTGAGGCACTAAAACAGTTTGTTGAGGAACAGCTGAGTAAGTAGATATTCTATCAGAATCATAAGAAGATAGAGGGAGATTGCTTGTGAATCTCCCTCTATTATATTTTGTTGATGTGTAGCTTGTAGTGGTCTTCCAATGCGATGCGCATTACTTGGCGAACGTCATCGTCTGTTGGCGACATGCAAAGCGCTACATGTCCCATCGTGCGTCGCAGATTTAGTTCTACGCAGGGATGCAACAAGAAATGGCGCTCTGCTGCAGCCGTTTTCTCCATTCCCTTCACTACCATCATATCTATGCCAAAAGGACCGGTATAGCCCGCCAAAGGTGCCTGCTCAATAATGCGCTGACAAATATCATCCAACAGCGACAGTGATATGTAGTGAGCCATCAGCTGACGTTTCCTCTCCTCGGTAGCCAGTACGTTGCCCACATAGGCACCATTTTTTGTATGAAAAAGCGACAAACCCAAGTAGCGTATTTTTCCGTCATTACCAACCTCGAACTCCATGCCGAAATCCTTTACTTTATCATAGAAAGGTTCTACCATGACACTACCTTGCTGCTTGATGATATTACTAATCCATTTGTCAATTTTCAATACCCCGTTGTCTATTAAGCGCTCAGTGTCGTAGAAGCGCACCCCTCGCCCACTCGAGGACCATGGTGCCTTGACTACTACGCACTGCCAGCGAAGCATACAATGCTCAACCTCTTCAGGGGTGCTACACTCCACAGCCTCACCTACTGTTCCTTCCATGCGCAGCGAGGACAAAAGCAGAGCCGACACTCTGCGGTGTGCCAGTTGGCGCCAGTGTTCCAGCTGCTCAGCTTTCGGCAACAAGTCGTCTGCCACTCCCCATCGTCTCAAGTCGGTAGCCATAGCAGCATCCCACCCCCAGGGTTTCACCTGCTGAATATCCAAATGGCCAATCGTTCCACGGTCAACAAAAGCCGCTATAGGGCGCCCCAACCTTCTGCGTAGTCGCTCGTAGGCCTTGCGTGCAGACTCAGCATGGTCTACAAGAATATAGTCATCTGCATCAGCCCACAGAGCGGGCAACCACCCAAGGTCTGCCCTCAGCTGACGACCGGCATGCGGTGCCGTAAAGTGCGCCAGATTAGCTGCTAACGCAATTTCATGTTCCGGGTTAAAAATATAAAGTGTCTTCATTTTCGGCTGCAAAAATAGTAAAAAAACGCATAATCACCAAATCTGTGAACCACTTTCAACCATTGCTATACAGCTGATACACCACAACTGTACAGCTTAGCTGCCTAATACAGGCACTTGCATTAGGCTGATAGAAAAGCGTACAATACAATTATTTTGGGTATTTCTTTGCAGTTTTAAAAAAATATGCGTATATTTGCACCTAAATTATAAATAGATTACAAAAAACAATGAAACCAGTTAAAATTCTGAGTGTCGACGACGAGATGGACCTCGAGTTGCTGTTGACACAATATTTCAGACGTCAAATCCGCAAGGGCGAGTACGAATTTTTCTTTGCCCACAATGGTTTGGAAGCCCTTACTATCTTGTTGCGGGAGAAAGACATCAACATCATTCTCTCAGACATCAACATGCCCGAGATGGACGGTCTGACCCTACTGACCAAGATTAACGAGATGCAGAATCCTGCCATGAAGTGTATCATGGTATCTGCCTATGGCGACATGGGAAATATCCGCTCTGCCATGAACAACGGCGCTTTTGACTTTGCCACAAAGCCCATTGACCTGGACGATTTGAGCATTACCATCGAAAAAGCCATTGAACAGATTAACTATATCAAGATGTCACAGCAGGAGCACGTCCAGTTGGAGTCGCTGAAGACAGACTTGGCCGTGGCTGCCGAGATTCAGCAAGCCATTCTGCCCCGCATATTCCCACCGTTCCCCGAGAACGAACACGAGTTGGACCTGGCTGCGCAGATGATGCCAGCGAAAGATGTGGGTGGCGACTTCTACGATTTCTTCCGTATAGACGAAGACCACATAGGACTGGTGATGGCCGACGTTAGCGGCAAGGGTATTCCTGCAGCTATCTTCATGGCAGTCAGTCGTACGCTGATACGCACCATCGGGCTGCAAGGCTATGCTCCTGGCGAGTGTCTGACAAAATCGAACGAGCTGCTTAGCAAAGAGTCGGTAGACTGCATGTTCGTCACAGTATTCTATGCCATATACAACATCAAGACGGGTGAGATGGAGTACAGCAATGGCGGTCACAACTCGCCAGTCATCATCAAGGCTGACGGCAGTGTAGAGATGTTGCCCACCAGCACCAGCTGTATGGTGGGAGCAGTTCCTGGCATCACCTACCCTAAGGAAACACTGAAGTTGGGTGTTGGCGACACGCTGGTCATGTACACCGATGGTGTCAACGAAGCGATGAACGAGGCCAACGAAGAATACGGCGACGACCGTATGATGAACTTCCTCGGCACACAGAAGGGACAAGGTTGCCGTTCCATCATCGACAACCAATTGGCTAACATCAAAGCCTTTGTGGGTGAGGCTCCTCAAAGTGACGATATCACATTGATGGCGCTAACACGTAAAGCATGAATATTTACGGCAAGACGACCACACTAATAGCCGTCTGCATAACCCTTGCTATGGGCGTGGCATTGGCGGTAGTCTACCACTGGTATGCGGCAGAACAAGAGAAGACGCAGCAACTGGAGGAGCGGATAGCTGTCCTCAGCCAACAAGAGAAGCGCTCTGCCGTGATGCAGCGCGTCAATGAGCAAATGGAGGAGATTGCCAATCAGGAGCGCCGCATCAGTGACGAGCAACGCATCAAGGCTGAAAAGCAAACCGCTGTGGCCGAACAGATGCGCCGCAATGCTGAAGAGGAGCGTCAAAACGCACTGGAAGCAGAGCATCGTGCTGTAGAGGCATCGAAGGTGGCTAAAAATGAACGAGTTATCGCTGAACAGCAACGGGCCAATGCGGAATACCAAAAGCGTGTGGCCGATACGCTGAGCTACATCACCCTGGCTCGTCAATTGGGCGATGTTTCTATCAAACAGTCTGAATCAGGCAATATGGAACTGGCGCAACTGCTGGCCTATGCCTCACAACTCTTTACCACACGCTACAAGGGCGATGTCTACACATCGTCCGTTTATCAGTCGTTGTTCATTGCCAGCCAGAGCAAGCAGCAGTGGACCATGCACAAAGGCTCCATCTACGACTTAGCCTTTTTCAACGACACAGACAACCATTTTGTGACGTGCAGCAGCTATGGCGAACTGATGAAGCACAGCTTGAAAGATAATAAGATATCGACCGAAGTGCTTATCAGCAATAACGCCTACGACTTTCGCGACGTCTACATAGACCGTGAGAAAAGCGTCATCTATGCCATCAGCCGTTCCGGTAGCTTTATTATCAAAAGCAAAGACAACAACATGGAACTGCTCGTCAACAACATCGGCCCCTTACAGAAGATGGAAGTTGCTGGCAAACAGGTCTTGCTACTGGGCGAGCAGGGTATCGCCGAAGTGGACACCGAAAACCGCACTATTGCACGCTCACGTCCGTTCTCGTTTAAAAGTGTTTCTATCAGTCGCGCAGACAACTATCCCTGCATCTTCGACAACAAAGGGCGCATACACATCGTGAAGAGCTATGATCAGATAGAGAGCAAGAAGCTTCCCTTCAAAGGTCAAGTAACCGCCTATGCCAGCAGCAAAAGCAGTAACATAAAAGCGTATGGCATGAGTGACGGTACCATCTATTACGTCAATTCCAAGGGACAGATACAGAAGATGGTTGGTCACCGCTCGCGTGTCACAAAAATAAAAATCATCAACTATCGCATCTTCTCCGCCAGCTACGACGGCAGAATCAATCTTTGGTTAGCTGACCAGCCGAAGATAGAGCCCATGACCATTATTACCACAAATGGCTGGATTATGAACTTCACCTTCGACGAGAAAAAGGAGTACATATGGTGTGGCGACCAGAAAGGAACGCTCACCGAGTCAGTCATCTCAGTGCCTATGATGCGTAAGATGCTGAAAGATAAGGTCAAGAGAAACCTGACACGAGAGGAGTGGGACTACTACATCGGCCGTAACATTCCTTACGAAGCATTTATAGGAAAGGAGGCCCGCCCATGAGAACACTACTGCTAAGCATTCTGCTAACACTGTTGGCATCGACAGGCTGGAGCCAGGGCATACCCTTTATCCGTAACTACACGGCTACGGAGTATGGCGGTCACAATCAGAATTTTGATATCATGACCGGCGACGACGGTACCGTCTATGTTGCTAATTTTGAAGGCTTGCTATACTACGACCATGCAGAATGGCACATGCTACACACACCAGGTGTGACGCGCATCACCGCCCTCTTCCGTGACTCGAAAGGCACCATCTGGACTGGTGGCTACAACTATATCGGCTATGTGGAAATAGCTGCTAATGGTTGTCCCACCCTGCACAGCATAGTCAATAACAAGACCTTCCACGGCGAGGTTCAATGGATATGGGAACGCGACGGCAATTTGTTCTTCCTGGTTAGCGACAAAGAGATTTACACCATTATTAATAATCATGTAGTATGGGCGCAGGGCGCATCACTGCCCAAAACGGGGCCGTCGACATTTATCGGCGAGGCCCACGTTAATCAGGTTCAGCAGTTGGGCGACTATCATCTCAAGGTATTGGCCACAGACGGCGAAGGTCTTGTCTTCCAATACAAGGACGGCAAAGAGATATTCCGTATTACCGAGAATAACGGGTTGTGCTCTAACAACGTAAAATTCGTTACCTACGATGGTCATGGACTTATTTGGGGCGCTACAGACAATGGCATTTTCAGCATTGGATTCCCCTCGGTCTATACACATCTGACGGCCAACGAAGGACTGCGAGGCGAGGTGCTGGCTCTGACGAAATACCATGGTGAGATGTATGCCGGCACGCAGTACGGACTATTCCACATGAAAGGCAAATCTTTTGTCCAAATACCTGAGATTTCCTATGCATGCTGGCAATTAGGCAAACAGGGCGACAACCTGCTGGCTGCTACTGCAGACGGTATTTACCTGATCAACTCCAGCAACAAAGTAAGTCAGTTGACAACGGCAAACACACTCTCGCTGATGGTCGAAGAAGATGGATTCTACAGTGGAGAGGTCGACGGTATCTACCATTACGATAGCCATACCCGACAGCACAAGAAGATTAGCGACATTGAGAAAGTTGTCAAGATTGTACGCGACAAGAATCAAATTATCTGGATTCAGAATCTGTATGGCCATATTTGGAAAAGCAACAATGGTCACCACTTTGAGCAAGTCAAGAATAGCGAGGACGAGATAGCCACACTGGTTTCTTACAACAACGAGGTAACAGTGGTTAAGTCTACGGCAACAGAGCCATTCCCCTACCCTGCATTCAGCTATGCAGACGATAGCAAGAATCTCTGGCTGACAGACACCAAGGGCAAAAATCTCTATGCCATGAAAGACGGCGACAGGCAGAAGTTGCTGTCGGATGCCGCCCATCCACTCATGGACTTCTCTGTCCGTGCCATGGTACACGACAACGACCTGCTATGGATGGGTGGTGACAAAGGTGTTAACGTGGTAAGCCTGGCGCATAAAGACCCCGTCAAGGAAGCTAAAGCGACTCTTCGGATACGTTCTATCTATCTACATGGTGGCGACAGCATTCTGTGGGGAGGCTACGGCAATATGCCCACTGAGTTGCCAACACTGTCGGCTGAAGACAGACACATCACCTTCACCTTCTCAACGAACATCCAGTCGTTGCTGCTAAAGACGCAATATCGTACGCGCATGGACGATGGTAACTGGAGCGCATGGGACTACGACACCCGCGAGGAGTACCCCAACCTGTCACCTGGAAACCATGTTTTTGAAGTACAGGCACGCGACTCCTACGGCAGAATAACGGAACCGGTAAGCATCTCTTTCACCATCATGCATCCCTTCTATATGCGGTGGTACATGAATTTGCTCTACCTAATACTGCTTGGCATCATCATCTATGCAGTGATGCGCTGGCGTCTCTATCGCTTAGAGCGCGACAAGCAACAACTGGAGACATTGGTACAAGAGCGCACCCAACAGGTCGTAAGACTGGAGAAGATGGCTACGGTGGGTAAGTTGACACAGGGCTTGATAGACCGTATCCTGAACCCGCTGAACTACATCAACAACTTTGCCAAGTTGTCGCAAGGGCTGATAAAAGACGCCACCGCCAACATCGAGGATGAAAAGGAGCGCATGGACCAAGACAACTACGAGGACACCATGGATGTGCTGGACATGCTGAAAGGTAATCTGGAAAAGGTGGGTGAGCACGGTGCCAATACAACACGCACGCTGAAGGCTATGGAGGAGATGCTGAAAGACCGCTCTGGCGGACGTGTCAGCATGAATCTGACCTCATTGCTGCAGCAGGACAAGGAGATGCTGGAGAAGTATTACGCCCAAGAAATTGCGGCTCATCATATTAAGATAGCGTTCGACATTCCTAATCAGGAATTGACGATCAATGCCAACCCCGAGATGCTGAGCAAGACCTTCATGAGTATGTTAGGCAATGCTGTCTATGCCATCAGCAAGAAGGCATCACGCACAGCATTCGAACCAGTTATCTCTCTCAAGGTGGAGCAACAGTCCAACGCCATTACCATTGCCATTCGCGACAATGGTATCGGCATTGAGTCGACCATCATCGACAAAGTCTTTGACCCCTTCTTTACTACCAAGCCAACAGGAGAAGCCTCTGGTGTAGGCCTCTACCTCAGTCGTGAAATCATACAGAACCACGATGGCGACATCACTGTTGAATCAGTGAAGGACGAATATACAGAATTTATCATCACATTACCAATAGCATAGGTTATGGAACAAGAGATAGAAACCTTACGGCAACGGTTGAAACAGCAGGAGAAACTGGCTTCTCTCGGCACGCTGAGTGCAGGTATTGCTCATGAGATACAGAATCCGCTGAACTTTGTCATCAACTTCAGCAAGATGTCTACCAAGTTGCTGAGCGACTTGAACGACATCATGGAAGACAATGAAGAGAAACTCTCTGACGACGATCGTGAAGAGGTGGAAGACATCATTGCCGACCTGAAGGAGAACATGGGCAAAATTGTTGAGCATGGCGAACGGGCCATCAGCATCATACAAGGCATCCTGTTGGTATCAAGAGGCAAAGAAGGTGAAATGCTCCCCACCGACATCTGCCGTTTGACAAAGGAATATGTCTGGCTATCGTATCACGCTATGCGCGCAAGCCATAAGAACTTCAATATTGCCATTCATGAGCAATACGAAGAAGGAATACCCATGATGATGGTCATTCCACAGGATTTAAGCCGTGCCATTCTGAATCTGATGAATAATGCCTCATACGCCGTATGGCACAAATCGCAGACAGCTGCCGAGGACTATCACCCAGAAATCAGCGTCAGCGTTACTACGGCTGACGGCAATGTCGTTATCACACTGAGCGATAACGGCGAAGGCATGAACGAAGAGACCAAGCAGCGTCTCTATGAGAATTTCTTCACCACCAAACCCGTTGGACAAGGCACTGGATTAGGTATGGCCATAACCCGTGATATCGTCGAGAACAGACATCATGGAAGACTGGCTTTCGAATCTACTGAAGGCAAGGGAACAACTTTCACACTTACCATTCCCATCAAGAAATGAATAGAAGACTATACCTTTTTATATATATAATAGTCATGCTGCTTGTGCCTCGGACTGTTTCAGCACAAGATGACGAGAACAGGCTCCGCCAGATTTATATCCAGGCTGAAGAAGAGTATCAGGTAGGACGATTGGATCAGGCGTTGAAACTGTTACAGGAAAACATCAGTCTCTTCGATGGCAATCAGAGGCAAAGTGCCTGCAGACTGATAGCGCTCTGCTATCTGGCACAAGATAATGAAGAGAAATCGGAGTATTATGCTCGCAGGCTGCTTGACATGAATCCCTACTACACTCCCGTACAAGACCCAGTACGCTTCGAGGAAATGATAGACCGGCTGAAGTTGGGACATTCTGCGACGATTACGACAGCATCCAGTCAGTTGGAGACTATCGAAGAGGTTCCTGTTCCTGTAACATTGATAACAGAGGACATGATCAAGAAAAGTGGTGCAAGAACGCTTAAGGAACTGATGATTATCTATGTGCCAAGCATTACCAACATAGAATCTAATGAAGAAACTAATTTCGCCATGCGAGGTATCTATACTGCTGGCCAAGAGAATGTATTGATACTGTTAGACGGACACCGAATGAACAGCTACACGACCAATGTCGCAAGTCCAGATTTTTCTATCAGTCTTGACAAGGTCAAACAGATAGAGATTCTTCGTGGTCCTGCTTCGTCACTCTATGGTGGAGTCGCATATACGGGTGTAGTGAATATTATTACCAAGTCTGGCGGAGATATTAGAGGATTTAACAGTAAAGTTGGTATTGGTAATCATGGTCAGCTTAGGGGAGAAATGCTTTTTGGCAGCCATTATATGGGTGTGAATATCTTGGCATGGGCAACCATATATAAATCAACGGGAGAGAAGTTTCATCTTAATGTCGATGAACAACCTAATGCACTCTTCCCACATGATGGTGATGTGTATATAGGAGGATTCAACAAGAGTCCTTCCTACGATTGTGGTATCAAAGCTTCGATAAACGGACTAAAGATAATGTTTAATACCCGTTTCTCTAAAATGCAGTCGCCATATACCATGAGTGTGATGTTTGCTCCCTATGATTACAACAATTATCGCACATTTAATGGTTACGCTCCTGGCTATGCCATCAGCAGTCAGCACGCAGAGCTCTCATACACAAAGAAACTGAAGAACTTTAATATAAAAGGTGCTTTGCGTATAGACCACGAGATGCAGCAACGCTATCAAATTGTTGGTGATAGTGTGGGCGATTTTGGTTACAACGAAATTGAGCCTTATGGAACCGATGATATTATCTCGGCTTATAATGGTTACTACCAGAATTTATACTGGCAGTCAACAACGATTGGTGCAAATGTGCAAGGTGACTATCGCTATCAGATAGGCAAACAAGAAGGCTTTATCACTATCGGTGCCGACTATAACCACTTTGAATTAAGGGATGCCAGTTACTTTGAAGGAGATGCGTATGGTCAGGTATTAAAGACCTATGACCCTGTGGTAAAGCAGGACAATCCGGATAATGGTGTGAATTCAAAGAATCTTGCCTTAGGACAGGAGACGATGGTAGATATTTATATGCAAATCAAGCAGAGGCTAAGTTCTCGTTTCATTCTTAACGCAGGTTTGCGTTATGACTATAAGCGCAGGAATGACTCACCGAATAATACTCGTAACAAACACGTGGTATCTCCCCGTATTGCCCTTATCTATAAATTAAACCATTGGTATTTTAAAGGCAGCTATTCTAAGTCGTTTGTTGATGCTCCCTATTATTATAGAAATTCAAGCCTGGATATTTCTGCTATGGCATTCGACGGTTTGGATCTCGAACCAGAATTTATGCATTCATGGCAGTTGTCAGTCATCAATAATCAGTTAGTAAAAGGTCTTTCCTTTGATGCCAATTTCTTCTATAATAATGCCAAAGATATTATTATCAATAACCAGGCATTAGGAATTTACATGAATGCTGGTCATCTGAAATCTATCGGTGCTGAGATGTCCGTCAACTATAACTACAAGCGTCTCTTCGCATACGGCAACATCTCTTGGCAGAAAGTACTCGAATCAGAATACTACACAGCAACAGATAATCGTGTGTACAATGTCCCGACGGTCCAGTCCAGTTTAGTACTGAGTTACAATTTCTCTGATGCCTTTAAGTTGCATGCCAACACCATTTTCACCTCTAAGCAGTTGACACAGTTGTTATACGATGGCGGCGCTACTATCAAGGAAGAGAATATACCTGCACGCGCTATCGTAAATATTGGCGGGTCTTATGAACTGTCACCGCTGACTTTTGAACTGAATGTATATAATCTTTTCAATCAAAAATACTACCAAGGAGGTAACAGCTCGGCACCTATTCGCCAGCAAGGTCTTTGGTTCATGTTTAATGTTGGAGTCAAAATATAATGATTATGTTAAAATATCATGAGCTTCTTAACGCTAAAATAGCGGAGAACATTCAAACGTATGCTAATAAGATAGCCTATACCTTAGGTAACAAAGAGGTTACTTACACAGAGATGGACCAGATGGCAAACAGTATTGCCTCAGGTGTCATCAAGCAGCTGACGCCAAGTTCTATCCAGTCGGACAAACCCATCAGAATCGGTATTTGCCTGCCTCGTCACGAACATTTTGTTCCCTGCATCCTGGCAGCCATCAAATTGGGATGTTCTTACGTACCTATTGATGTTGCTACACCAGAGAAACGTAAGCAGTTTATCTGTGATGATGCCCAGCTGGATTATCTTATTACTACCGACAATCTTCAGCAGCTACTGAGCACAGAGCCAGTAAGCCAGCTGCCCTGTTACCATAAAGCAATGTCGGAGGCATACATGATATATACATCTGGCACGACAGGAAATCCTAAAGGCGTTTCCCAGCCATACAGAACGTTGTATAGCTATATGCTGACCGTTTCTTTGCCAGACAATTTCAATATCAGCGACAAGAGTGTCATTCTCCAGTTTGCCAGCATCAATTTCGACGTTTCTGTCTTAGAGATTTTTGCTTCTCTTTTCTATGGAGCCACGCTTGTTATCGCACAGGATGAAGAAAGACATAATGCCATTCAACTGCACGACATGATGAAACGGTGTCATATTACTTACTGTTTCCTTCCACCCTCGCTCATGGCAATCTTCCCTGACTTTATTTTCCCAGACATGGACACATTGTCAGCTGGAGGCGAAGCTATTCCACATAGTCTGACCCAGAAGATAGCAGGAAAACAGCCATATCGTTTTGTCAACGGGTATGGTCCTACAGAGAGCATTGTCACCACCACCCATGAGATACAGGATGAGGATGACTGGAAGAATATCGGAAAACCCGTTCCAGGTGTCGTATGTTATGTGGCAGACGAAAATGGACAATTAGTCAAACCTGGAGAGAAAGGTGAACTCCTCATTGGTGGAATGCAACTGACCAACGGCTATTGGAATCGTCCCGAGCTTAACGAAAAGATGTTTTTCGAAAACCCCTACGAAAAGGAGCATGATGGAATTGACGTCTCCCGTCTGTACCATAGCGGTGACCTCGTCACACTAAATGAAGATGGCAGTTTCGACTTTATCGGTCGAATGGACTCACAGGTAAAACTGAATGGATACCGTATTGAGTTGGGCGAAGTAACCACACGTATTGAGATGCACAATCGTGTAGCTCGTGCCTATGTACGAATAGAAGAGGTCAATGGCAACAATGTGATGGTAGCTTATATCTGCACCAAAGACAAACGTGATTATCTGATTGATATCAAGGAGTACGTTGCCAAATTCCTGCCAGGATATATGATACCTACATTCTGGAATTATGTGGAGGAGTTTACGCTCAATCTCAATGGAAAGATTGACAAAACCCAGCTCTGTAATGCTGGCGGTGAATTGACAACGAATACGACCCCTCTCACATCCGATGAAGACACGCTGATGCGTGAAGTGGCAAGCGTCTTAGGATTGAAAGAAGTCAATGTTGAGGCAGACCTTATCGAAGAGTTTGGTCTTACATCCCTTCAAGTGATGAGTATCGTTTCCGACCTCACCACGATTGGTTTCTATCTTCAGACCAGCGACTTTACCCGTTTCAAGTCTATCCGCAATATTCTGCAAAACAGTAATAATCCTGACCACTATTGGTACAACGATGACGATAGCACCACAAAACCCGTCATCATCTGCATCGCAGGTTTTACGGGTTTTGGTTATATGTATAACGAGATGATGAACCGTCTGACAGACAAATTCTCCATCTATGTGGTAGAGTCCTATCAAAACATCATCGGTCCAGACCGCTTTGTCACAACCGATGAACTGATGGATCTTTATATTGAACGCATACAACCCATTATTGACAAGCATCTGATAGCAGCCTTTACAGGTGTATGCTTTGGTGGTGAACAGGCACTTTATCTTGCTCATAAGCTGTATCACGACAAGCCCTACAAACCTGCAGTAGTATGCCTCGATGGTGAAGTAGATCGTGACATCACTCCGGAAAAGAATCCTGTCACCTATTTCCCATTCTTCAGCGAAGAACTGAACAAGCATCGTACCGAACAAGACGACATCCTTCTCAGGACGACTCCCGACTTTTTATATCAGGGTAAAGTTGTCAGCTTCATCAGTTCAGAATTTGTCGATTGCTATTCTTATCTTGACCCCAATCCGTCAGAGTATAAGATTGACTGCATGAAAGAGTTCCTGGCCACGGCTCCTGCTCGTTGGAAACATCGTTATCCTAACTGTGAAGTCATTATGTATCCCACCAATCATGACTTGTTCTGGCGTTCGGAACCATCGCTCACAATGACAGCAGATTGTTTCAATCGCATTGCCGACGAGATAGAAAATCATTAAAATTAGATATATATTTCAGTCAATTAAGTATAACAACAAAGAAAAAGAGTTTTTTAGCAAGATTTTGCAATCTCTGCTTTGCAATTTCGATTTTTCTTACTAACTTTGCGCCAGTTTTTAGTAAGAATCAGCGTAGTAGTAGTTTTATGGAAGCATTTTTCCGTACGCATAGGTACTTGGTAGAGCACGTCAACGCTCCCGTTCGTCGCACTCTGATGGACGAGATAGACTGGTCAGACCGTCTCATCGGCATTAAGGGCACACGCGGCATTGGAAAGACTACTTTCCTGCTCCAATATGCCAAAGAGAAGTTTGATGTCAACGACCGCCAGTGTCTCTATGTCAATATGAATAACTTCTATTTTCAGGGACACGGTATTTCCGACTTTGCCGGTGAGTTCTGCAACCATGGCGGTCGTGTGCTACTCATCGACCAGGTGTTCAAACAGCCCAACTGGAGTCAGGAACTGCGCAAATGCTATGACCTGTACCCTTATCTGAAGATTGTCTTTACGGGCAGCAGCGTGATGCGTTTGAAAGACGAGAACCCCGAGCTCAATGGCATTGTCAAGAGCTACAATCTGCGTGGCTTCTCCTTCCGCGAGTTCATCAATCTGCAGACGGGCAACAGTTTCCGCCCTTACACACTGGACGAGATTCTTAAGAACCACGAGCACATCATCAAGCAGATTCTTCCCAAGGTGTCTCCTAACCGCTACTTCCAGGATTATATCCACCACGGCTTCTACCCCTTCTTCAAGGAACAGCGCAACTATTCCGAGAATCTGCTGAAGACGATGAATATGATGACAGAGGTTGACATCCTGCTCATCAAACAGATAGAACTGAAATACCTTACTAAAATAAAGAAGCTCTTTTACCAACTGGCTGAGGAAGGCCCCAAGGCCCCTAATGTCAGCAAACTGGCTCAAGACATCGAAACCAGTCGAGCTACGGTGATGAACTATATCAAGTACCTTACCGATGCCCGTCTGCTCAATATGATATATCCTGTAGGAGAAGACTTCCCCAAGAAACCGTCAAAAGTCATGCTCCACAACTCAAACCTGCTCTATGCTATCTACCCCATTCATGTGGATAAGCAGACGGCAATGGAGACCTTCTTTGTCAATTCGCTATGGAAAGACCACAAAGTCAACCAGCAGGGACGTGACCAGTACTATCTGGTTGACGAACACTTGAAATTCCGTGTCTGCGATGCAAACAACAAAGCGAAGGTACGCTATGCGCCTGACACCATCTATGCACGCTATAACACAGAGATTGGCAAAGACAACCAAATACCGCTCTGGCTGCTTGGTTTCCTGTATTAATATGCATCAGATGTACGATGAAAAAAAGAAAACGCAAACGTTTTAGCAACTTTTTGCTATCTACGCTTTGCAATTCACTTTTTTCTTCGTAACTTTGCAGAGTTTTAAAAACAACGCTACGATAATATTGGGAAAAGAACAAAAAACAAAGAATAAAGAACAAATATTTTTTTTAATTCTATTCTAAACAAATGGCTAAAGAAAAGAAGTTTATCACCTGTGATGGTAACGAGGCTGCAGCTCACGTGAGCTATATGTTCTCGGAGGTAGCCGCTATCTACCCCATCACCCCGTCTTCGCCTATGGCGGAGCATGTTGACGAATGGGCTGCCCGTGGTCGTAAGAACCTGTGGGGCCAGAACGTCTCAGTTCAGGAAATGCAGTCAGAGGCTGGTGCTGCCGGTGCCGTTCACGGTTCACTGCAGGCTGGTGCTCTCACCACTACATTCACCGCTTCTCAGGGCTTGCTCCTGATGATTCCTAACATGTACAAGATTGCCGGTGAGCTGATTCCCTGCGTATTCGACGTTTCTGCCCGTACGCTGGCTTCTCACTCTCTCTGTATCTTCGGCGACCACCAGGACGTAATGGCTTGCCGCCAGACCGGTTTTGCTATGTTCTGCTCTGGTTCTGTACAGGAGGTGATGGACCTCACAGCCGTTCCTCACCTAGCTACGCTTGAGACCTGCGTACCTTTCGTTAACTTCTTCGATGGTTTCCGCACCTCTCACGAGTACCACAAGATTGAGTTGATGGACCAGGAGGATATCCGTCCTTTGGTGAAGGAAGAGTTCATTAAGCGTTTCCGCGATCGTGCTATGTCGCCTGAGCGTCCTGTAACACGCGGTACTGCTGAGAACCCCGAGACTTTCTTCACACACCGTGAGGCCAGCAACCAGTACTACGATGCAGTACCCGAGGTTGTTGAGAAGTACCTCGGCGAGATCTCTAAGATCACTGGCCGTGAGTACCACCTGTTCTCATACTACGGAGCTGAGGATGCCGACCGCATGATTATCCTCATGGGTTCTGCTACCGATGCAGCTCGCGAGGCTATCGACTACCTGAACGCTAACGGTCAGAAGGTTGGTATGATCTCTGTTCACCTCTATCGTCCCTTCTCTGTTAAGCACCTGCTCGCTTCAGTTCCTAAGACTGTTAAGCGTATTGCCGTGCTCGACCGTACCAAGGAGCCCGGTGCTAACGGTGAACCTCTGTACCTCGACGTGAAGGATGCTTACTACGACGTAGAGAACAAGCCGCTCATCGTGGGTGGCCGCTATGGTCTTGGTAGCCGCGATACTACACCTGCTCAGATCATCAGCGTGTTCAACAACCTCGCTATGCCCGAGCCCAAGAACCACTTCACCATAGGTATCGTCGACGACGTTACCTTCACCTCTCTGCCTGAGGTTGAGGAGATTGCTCTCGGCGGCAAGGGTATGTTCCAGGCTAAGTTCTACGGTCTGGGTGCCGATGGTACCGTTGGTGCTAACAAGAACTCAGTAAAGATTATTGGTGACAACACCGACAAGTACTGCCAGGCTTACTTCTCTTACGACTCTAAGAAGTCGGGAGGTTTCACCTGCTCTCACCTGCGTTTCGGT